>NZ_JAWGOQ010000004.1:0-216532 GCF_032555305.1 Enterococcus sp. | reverse complement strand
GGCAATTTAGAAATATTTTGGTCTTATTGCTGTGAGACACAGCGATCGGTCTTTGGAGCTGATGTGGAACAGTACCTACTTGGTGCTCAAAAGCTGAGCAAGTTCGCGAAGCCTTTCTTATTTCTGAAAGAAATTTGAACAAACGCTTCCAAGAGATACTCCTTCTGATATGATAATAGGTAGAAGAAACGTTCAGAGGAGGTCGTCATGCAAAAAAGAATGAATCGTATCTCCATGGTTGCCGGCTATGGGATTTTTTTGATTGCTTTATTTTTTAGAATCATCGCTGGGATCAATCAGCGGTTCAGTTTGATTGAAGTCTGGCTCCGCAGTCTGTTTAGCGGGAATTTTCTCCATTTTTGGCAAAGCGAATTTTCGGAAGGAATCGGGGTTATGGTAGGGGCCGCTCCTTTTATTCTGCTGGTTTTGCTCTATCTTTCTGATGCTATACTGCTGACGCTCCAGCGGAAAATGCCAGTTCTAGAATCCGTAAAAATTAGCTGGCTCTATTTCACGACTTTTTTCTATTTCGTGTTTATCCAATTCTTCTCTAATAGTATTTGGTTAGGACTGATTCTAATTATAGGAGGTTTGGAATTTATTCTGAATCGCTATTTTGATGACAAGATCGAACGAGATCGAAAATATGCCGAGTCGCAAAAAATTGAAAAAGCGTATAACGAAGACCGCAAACGACGTTTAGCTTTTCCGGGGAAATATCCACCTGCGTTTCATCAGGTTATACGTAAAAATTTTCGCTATCATCAAAAAAATTATCTATTGTTAATTTTTGCGAATGCATTGGTTTTCTTTGTATTAGCTGTATTGCTGTTTACGTATCGCGAATTTAGCGGGACGCATACCCAGAATTCTATTTTTGATAAGACGGGTCTCTTGCGGATATTTATCGAATCGGGCGGTGTGCTGTTACTGCTGCTGCTTCTGTTTTTAACATTTGTGGATGGTTTGTACATTGATTTTAAGGCGAAGCACATGGAACTGTTCATCCAGTTAGGAATTCGCAAACGGACGTTTCTAATCATGCTGCTGGAGGAATTCAGCTTTTGTGCTTTGGCAGGCATTCTAATTGGTGGGGTAGCAAGTCTGCTGATCGCTAGAGAGTTTACTAATATTGGGTGGGCATTATTGCTTTACGTGGGACTAGTAATTGTGGCAATGGCTTTTCATCAAGAAAAAATATTGCGTTTAATTCAATTTAGACCGCGGGAGCAGGGCAAGCCGGATCGTCCCAATCAGCGCTGGACAACGTTGTTTTTATTGCTTGGCTTGCTTGCGTTAGCAATCATGTTTTGGTGGTTCCATCGTCGAAAATCAGCTGAGACTTTATTAGTGGTCGGAGCATTCATCGTTGCTTTGTGGGGACTATTCCGCGGTGTCGGCGGTCTTTATGTCAAGTATGCAAAAGGGAAACCTAAACTGCTTTTATCTCGCAATGATCTATTCTATCGCTTCCATAAAAGCATCAATGTCTTGATGCTAGCAACATTTTTGCAGGTACTAGCGGTAGGAATCTTTTTACCACGCTTGGTCACTTTTCAACAAACCGCAGTCTGTGACCTGTTTCCATATGAAGTCGTGGTGAAAGTCAAGCAGCCAGAAGTTAGCCAAGTTGAACATACTTTAGACAAAGAGAAGGCGACTTGGAAAAAATATCCGTTCCTTCCGGTAACCTCCGTGGACGGTGATCCAGAATGGGAAGTCTACGGCACAGTCCGCCCAATCATGTTTATTCAGGGACAGCATATCGGGATCTCTGAATCAACGTATCAACAATTACGTCAAGCCAATAATCTGGATAAACAGCCTCTGCAATTAAAAAAAGGACAGTGGCACGTGGTTTATCAACAGGCGATCAGTATCCGTGGACAGCCGATTGATTGGGATCCCCAAAGTGTACGGCCGCGCTTGCGGATCGGAACTCCTTTAGAGAGCTACAATACGACGAATGTTGATTTAATTTTCCCGATGCGTCACATCAAGAGTCAAGAACGTTTGATTTTGACTGGAATGTTTCAACGAGGGCTGCAGGAAAATATTCTCGTGTTAGAGGATGAGGAATTTGCGACCCTGGCGAAAAAAGATCAGCCTAATCAATTATTTTTGGTTGAAGATGGAAAAAAAGCCGCGCGATCTTTAAGCTTCTTAAAAGAAACCTACGCGGATGACAAGCGTTGGGATGATACGATTGAGCCTATTTATGAGAAGAAACAGCGTAAAAATAATGTTGTCACTGAAAATTATCTACAGGTCCTGCTGCTGATCTTTACCCTAGCTGTCTGTATCTTTATGTGTGTAGGAATATTAGTAGCAAAATTTGAAAGCGAACAAACCAGTTTGATTGAACGAAGAAGATTGTTGGATCAGCTGGGGATGCGAGAAAAGGAACAACGCAGTATGCTAAAACGACAAGCCGGCTTCTTTGTCACTTTGCCTTTAGTTGCAGGTTTGCTGTTAAGTCTTGGCTTTATCGGAATCATGGGGACACTGCGTTTCTTTTCGATACCAGAATGGCTGCAATTCAGCCGTATCTTTTTATTCGATTATGGCATTTATTTAGCAGCTTGGGGAATCATCGCGAGTTTGATCTATCGCAGAATTGAAAAGTGGAGGTAAGCAAATGGAGCCGATCATCAAAGTCACGAGCATTACAAAAAATTACGGGCAGCAGGAAGTATTGAAGGGCATTGATTTACAGATAGAAGCAGGCGATTTTACTTGTATTATGGGTCGCTCAGGTTGCGGAAAGACGACCCTGCTGAAAATTCTTGGCCTCATGCATCCGCCAACTGAAGGAGATGTTTTCTTTAAAGAACGATTAACTTCTGAACTTTTTCCAGATGAGATCTCTGATATTCGCAGGCGGAAAATCGGTTTTGTCTTTCAAGATTTCAACTTGATGGAGAGTATTACTGTACGGGAAAATATTCTATTGCCGGCAATTCTGGATAAACAAGATACGACAGAAGCAGAGGAACGGATGGTGCAATTTTTCCAAGTATTGCGAATTGAGCATTTATTGGATAAATTGCCGCATGAATTGTCTGTTGGGGAGAAGCAGCGAGCGGCGATTTGCCGAGCGCTGATGAATGAACCGGAGATCATTTTAGCGGATGAGCCTACAGGAAATTTAGACAGCAACGCTGGCGCAGAAGTAATCAATATTTTTCAGCGTATTAATCGAGAATTAGGGATCACGATTGTCATGATTACTCATGATAGCAAGGTTGCTCAAACAGCGAAGGATGTCATATTTTTGAAAGATGGACAAATCTATGATCGCCTGATCAATATTGTCGGCTCAGAGGCCAAGATCGCTGAAAAAATGCTGGAAGTCTAAAGAGAATACCAAAATAAGGAGCGTACCGAAAATCGGGCGCTTTTTTTGTTTGATTCTATTATGTGTGGAAAACCCCAGTGACAGTTAGCACAGCGGAACTCATTTTTTCAAAAACACAAAAAAAGAGCTCATCGGTGGGTAGCCGACGAGCAAAAGGAGTTAAAAAATGAAAAAGTGTTAGGGTTGTTTGTTGGTATGCTTATATAATAGCAACGAGTTGTGAATTATTTATGAATGAAGCTTGGCATAAAAGTAAAAAAAGTAGGTCGAAAAAAAGTCGATTAAATAGTTTGCTTAATAAATTCATTTCCAAGCTTCTACTGATTTGCTACAAAACGAAGTTAGATGGATTTAGATAAAAGAAAAGTCTAAAAGCATTCTTTCTTCGACAGGTCTATCATTCTCCTAAACTGCTGAAACAAGTAATAGAGCTGACAAAAAAAGAGCTCATCGGTGGGTGGCCGATGAGCAAAGGAGTTAAAAAATGAAAAAGTGTTAGGGTTGTTTGTTGGTATGCTTATATAATAGCAACGAGTTGTGAATTATTTGTGAACGAAGCTTGGCGTAACATTAAAAAAAGCTAGCGAGCTGTTACTATTTTTACTACATCATTTAATTTATTAAGTTGTAAATAAATATTTTAAAGCTTACAAAAAAAGGAGCTCACCGGTGGGTGGCCGATGAGCAAAGGAGTTAAAAAATGAAAAAGTGTTAGGGTTGTTTGTTGGTATACATTTATAATAGCAAGGAGTTGTGAAAAAAGTGTGAACGATGCTTGTTCGAAAATTAAAAATTCCATAAAGAAACTGGAACATAAATAACTTGACAAATAAATATGGCTTACTCTTTGACAAAAAAAGGAGCTCATCGGTGGGTGGCCGATGAGCAAAGGAGTTAAAAAATGAAAAAGTGTTAGGGTTGTTTGTTGGTATGCTTATATAATAGCAACGAGTTATGAAAAAATTGTGATGAAAGACTAGCGAAACCATTAATTTTATAAAAAATAAAGCTCATTGATAATTATAAACACAAAAACATTTACTTTTCTCTTGGAAAAGACCGTTCTTTTATATAAATCAATTCAAAATAGTTTAAATACAAATTCCTAATAACTTAATAATACTGCATGATTTTGATTGCTGAAAACATCACCTTGAATAAAAAAATGACCGAAGCAAAAGGCTTCGGTCATTTTTTTATTCATACACACGATTTTTCTTATCGTAAATATTACGAAGTTCCAAATATAGCGGAACGAGTTCGTTCTTTGTATATGGGAAGTCCAATTGATACAATTGGATATTTGGTTTTTCTTTTTTCAGCAGTGAAGACGAGCTGATGATCAAATCATAATCGTCCTTCAAGGATACGTCATATGGCTCTGCATCGATGAAACGCAAATCTTCCAAGAAACGATACAAGTCACGAACAAAGATGGCATTGTGCTCTAAAGCAATTCCAACCTTTAAGTTATGGGCATATGGAAATTGATTAAAGTATGGTAGTAACAATCGCTTGAATGCTCGGGTAATCATTGGATGAACAGAGCTGATAAAGCCGTATGACGGATTGTCTTTTGCCATTTGCATAAAGTTTTGGATGTTTTGGAATAAAATATATTCGCCTCGTGTTTGTTTTTCATTTGGATCCATCACCAATTCAATCATGCTTGGGAAGGGTTGACGGAAAATGAAGTAGCCAAAGGTAATGTTCAGCATATTTGCAACGACTAAAGGATCATCCATTATCTCCGGACGATCAGGAAATAACGCCTTTTTAGAAAAGTTGCGGAACTCTGTAACAAAATCATTGACTGGATTTGGTCGCGCATCAAAATCATGGATTGTTTGCTTCATGCTTTGATCATCACGGATCGTGTAGAATGGTGAATAGTGAGCTAAGAAATAAATAAAACTAGATTCACCCTTCAATTGACGAGTAGTCATCGGAACATCCACTAAGTCACGTAATGAAGTAAAATCGTAATAAGGATTGTCCTTCATTAGGAAATTGTAACGTGGATCGTATTTAACGAATTTTTTATTATTGACGCGGATCATGTTAATACTGGTGAACAACTTGATCTCTTGGGTCCCAAAGTATGTTCGTGATAACGGGAAATAATCTTTGTACGTGTCGACGATTTGATTCAACTGATGCTGGTCGACATTAAGTGGACATTCGATTCCGCGGGTTCCCAGCCATAACAAATCAAATAGAGCCAAACGGATTAAACGTTCGTCGCCGGACATACCGGCTTCTGTATATGTAAAGCGAATATTGAAGCGTTTCAAATGCTTTTTAAGCCGATCAATCTTACGGGAAACTGTGGAACGACTCACAAAATATTTTTCACAAAATTGTTCAATTGTTGGTTTTTCTTCATTTAAAAAGTATAGCATGAACTGGAACGGTACAGCCTGCTGCAATAGGTGGTAACGATATTCATCAACGGTCGCGTTGAGATTTTCTAAGTTAACCTTACCCGCACGCATCATGATGGTTTCATGGTTCGGACGAATTTCTGCCAATTCTTGGTCTATTTCATTTAACTCAATGACACTTTGTTGGTAGTTTAAATCTAAATCTTCTGACAATTGACTGATTGCTAGAACTTTTTTGGTAGATTGGTTTAAGTATTTAAAGATATTAAAACGTAAGAGGAGCGACGCATCAAACATAAGTTCCTCGTATAACATCTGTTTTCCTCCTTCATTAAATTAGGCCATTAATCTGAATTTTTTTAAGCATATTTCTACTATATTGTACTTTATTTACATAAACCTGTCAGTTATTAACCAGTAAAAAGTGAGTAAAATTATATAGGGAAAAACAATTATCATGCTATTCTAAGAAAGAAGGTGAAAAAAATGACTAAATCACGTTTAGAAGCATTTACTGATGGGGTAGTCGCGATTGTTCTGACGGTTCTTGTATTAAATATTCAAATACCTGACGCGCCATCACTGACCTCATTACTAAGTATTACGAATATATTATTTGCTTATATTGTTAGCTTTATTTTTGTTGCAGTGATTTGGGTGAATCATCATCGTATGATGCAGATGGCTGAAAAAATTAATTATCGGGTGATTTGGGCAAATATTTTTTGGTTATTTTGGCTAACTTTATGCCCGGCCGTCACGAGCTGGGTGGGGCGCAATCCTGACCATTTTTGGCCGGAGTTTTCATATGTTGCGGTCTTCACGATGTGGAGCTTTTCCTATGGCGTTCTTTCGAGGCAATTGATTCAAGCGAATGATCCTAACAGTCATGTGGCGATCGTTTTAAAGCGGGATCAGCGGAGCAAATTATCAATGGTGATCAATTTGGCTGTTTTAGCAGGTGTTTTTATTTTTCCGCCAATTGGGATCTTTGGCCGTTTTCTAGTTTCTGGAATTTGGATTGTTTCCTATCGCAAGGCAGATGAATACTATCAGAAGTTGTTTAGACAAAGAAATCGCGACAGAAGCTGAAACCTTCTGTCGCGATTTTTTATACTTGTGGATGTAAGACGCGATGCAAGAATTCTTTGGTACGCGCTTCTTTCGGATTGCCGAAAATGTCTTCGGGAGCTCCTTGTTCAGCGATCACTCCCTGATCCATAAAGATGACTCGATCAGAAACTTCTTTGGCAAAGGCCATCTCATGGGTAACGATAACCATCGTCAAACCACTCTCTGCTAATTTTTTCATGATCTGTAAAACGTCACCGACCATTTCTGGATCAAGAGCCGAGGTTGGCTCGTCGAACAACATTACCTCGGGATTCATTGACAAGGCGCGAGCAATCGCCACCCGTTGTTTTTGTCCGCCGGATAATTGCGCAGGTTTTGCATCGATAAACCGATCCATACCCACTTTTTCTAAGTTTTCCAGGGCAATTTTTTTGGCTTCCTCTTCTTTACGGCCTAGAACAGTCACTTGACCGCTCATACAATTTTGCAACACGTTCATATTATTAAAAAGATTAAAGGATTGGAAAACCATCCCTAGATGCGTTCGGTATTTTGGAAGGTTGTAACCAGGAGCTAAGACATTCTCTCCTTGGTAGACAATTTTTCCATCTGTAGGTGTTTCTAATAAATTAATGCAGCGCAGGAAGGTCGATTTCCCTGAACCAGATGCGCCGATAATTGTTACGACTTCTCCTTTGTTGACATTCATACTGATATCTTTTAAGACGAGATTATCGCCGAAGCTTTTTTTCAAATGTTCGATTTCAATGATACTACTCATAATGATCCTCCTTTAAACTATTTATCTTCGCCAACGGCTACATCAACATCATCTAAACGGACATAAGCAGAAGGGCCGTCCATTTTCTTCTCAACTACTCGTAAAATTCGAGTCGCTGTAAAGGTCAATACGAAGTAAATCACACAAATGATGAAGTAGGTCTGGAAGAACATGTAGTTCGTTCCAGCAGCTGATTTCCCTTGGAAGAACAATTCGGAAACAGAAATAATACTTAAAACAGAGGTATCTTTGATGTTGATAACCAACTCATTCCCTGTCGCTGGCAAAATATTTCGTAGTACCTGAGGTAAGACTACTTTGCGCATCGTTTGTCCATGAGTCATCCCGATAGCATGTGCCGCTTCAAACTGTCCTTGATCAACAGCATAGATTCCGCCACGAACGATTTCTGACATGTAAGCACCGGTGTTAATCGAAACAATGAATAAAGCTGCCGCGGTCCGATTTAAGTCAATTCCGAAGGCCATGGCGATTCCGTAGTAGATTACGGCCGATTGAACGATCATTGGTGTGCCACGGAAAATTTCGATATAGGCGTTTAGTAGCCAGCCGAAAACTTTCTGCAATCCGCGCTTTGCGGAGTTGTCTGATTCAGGAATTGTCCGGAAGACTCCGATTAGCAAACCAATCAAAGTACCGACGGTTGTACCCACAATCGCAAGTAGCAAGGTCATTCCTGTTCCACGTAAAAACATCGATCCGTTTTGCTTTAAGATACGAACAAATACATTTTCTTTTTTCCCTGAGTCGCTTTGTGTTTCATCGGTAGCAGGTTGATCTTTGATAGCCTGATCCATAATTTGTACTCGTTCATCCTGCGAAATGCTTGATAGAATCTGATTGACCTGAGTCATATCGGAGTCACCTTTGCGCATACCCACTGATACTTGAACATCTTCAGGATTTGTTTGGAATCCACTTGCTTTGTCAAATTCCACCATTTTTAGATCTGGGTTGACACTTTCAGCAGTGACACCTTCAGGGCGTTCACTGACATACCCATCGATTGTTCCTGATTCCAACGCGACACGCATAGCGGGGAAATTATCCATGGCTTCCTGTTTATTCACGTCAGGAATCTGAGGAATGACATCATAATGGAATGTGCTTAGCTGGGCAGTGATTTTCGCACCAGCAAAATCTTTAATTGACGTGGCTTTAGCATATTTTGTGTCTTTGCGTGTGACGATAACTAACTGGGATTCGTAATAAGGATCTGAAAAGTCGACTTCTTTACGGCGCTCAGCCGTTGGCGACATGCCGGCGATGATTGCGTCGATTTTCCCTGATTGAAGGGCGGGCAAGAGACCATCCCATTCAGTTTTGACAATAACTAATTTACGATTCATTTTATCTGCGATTTTTTTTGCCATTTGTACGTCATAGCCGCCAGCGTAGGCTTGGTCGCCTTGAATCTGTACGGCGCCATTCCGATCATCCTTTTGTGTCCAGTTGAAAGGCGCATAGCCGGCTTCCATGCCGACGCGTAACTCTCCTTCAGGTGTTTTGCTATCTGCATGTGTAAGTAACGGCGCTCCTAAAAATGAAATGAACAATGCAATAAGTGCGATAACTGAAAATTTTCTTCTATTCATAATTTCTCCCTTTCTTGAAATCACGAGATTGGGTAGGGCTGTCTTTGAAAATCTGCAACAAAAAAAGCCGCCGATTTGTCGATAAGGCCGCTTGCAGATAATAAGAAGATGATGTTCCCTCTCACAAAAACATAGCGCAACTTAGCATCACTGCTAAGACAGTCCGCAAGTTATTCGCTTGCGTCCCAACATACAAAATAAAGAGAATTTTGTACATTTCGGCGAAACTTCCTAGACCTATTTCAACGTGTCTCTACACTCCATAGGGTTAATAAGGTTCGCGACCTCTACCTCATTGTTCTGAGGCATCTCGTATTCAGTTATTATGTTTCACAGTCTAAAGGCTAGAAATGAAAAAGTCAATGGAAATCATTTGGAACGAACAAAAAAATGTTTGAACTTATTAAAATATAGGGAATGATTTGTCAAAAAGACAAAAAAAGCATAAATTCGTTCGTTATTCAATAAAACAGCAGCTTTTTTTCATACCGACAAACAGAATTCAACTGAAATAATGAAATAGAAATGATACGATAAAGTATTACCACGAATACAACAAAAAAATGACTTCGGTACAATCGTTTGCATTTTTACAACGTAAATTGTACTGAAGAATGATCGAAAATAAATCGGTTACATCCTATACTTTAGTCAGGAGGTGAGGAGAAAGTGAATTACAAGATGAGCTATCTCCTATCCAACAATCATAATTGTTACGTAACATTAAAAGAAGCGACACAACAAACTGGGTTATCTGCGAAAGAGCTCGCGACTCAATTAGCAGAATTGGACTTGATTGTAGAGACAACTGTTGACACTGAAGAACAACGGGTGTTCATTGCTCCGATATCGATTGAGCTGTGGACGCGAAAACTTGTGAATGAAACAAAAGACTATTTTATTTACTCTGAAGAGCAACGACAGGCATTGATTTATTTACTCAGTTATTCTGCTTTTGAAGAATTGTCACTCTTTCATTTCCAAGATTTTTTGGAAATCTCAAAAGGAACGGCGATCGCCGATGTAAAAAAACTGCGCACCTATTTAAGCTCACAAAAAGTCGAATTGGTCTACTCCAGAAAGGATGGTTTTTATCTTTCTGGTGATGAGCTGGAAATTCGGCGAGTCGCACAGAATTTTGTCGCGCTCTTAGTGCAAGATTCTATTGGCAAGTTTGGTTTGTTCTATTGGTTAAATCAATATGATCTGACGTTATATGCGCAGATCAGGGATGTTATTCAAGAGCAGACAAATGCGTTGGGACTGACGATTGTCCCCAGCAGGATCGATGAAGTCAGTTTACTGATTGGACTATCTTACAAACGAATTCACGAAGAACGATTAACAAAATTAACCGATCTGAATATTTTACAATCATTGACGGTCTATCAAGCGAGCGAAAAATTCTTTCAAATCTTTTTTAATGGAAGCAGTTCACATGAAATAGGCTATATGACAATCGTGTTGATGACGATTGTACAAGGGGAGATTCGTGATCTGCAATTGGATTTTTTATTGAGTTGTTCAGCCGAGATTATCCATCAAATGGAGAATTATTCGGCGATCCAATTTTCAAGTTTCCGCGAATTATTGATGAATGTATTCTATCACCTTGTTCCCGCCTATTTTCGTATTCGTTTTAGGTTTTACCTGCCAAATGTCTTGATTGAAAATATCCAAATGGACTATCCAGAAATTTTTGAATTTACGAAAAAGGCTTTGGATCCGCTAGAGAAAGTTGTGGAACAGAAAATTCCCATTGAAGAAGTCGGGTTCTTTTCAATTTTATTTGGTGGCGCTATCACAAATCAAAAAGCTGAAGCGGTAGAAAAGGAAGTACGAGCGATGATCGTTTGTCCAAGTGGAATCAGTTCTTCGTTGATCTTACAGACTGAGTTGAAAAAAATGTTCTCGACGATCCATTTTCAAGAAGCCAGTTCGGTAGATCAATTGCAAAGTGTCTCGGAAGAAAACTATGATGTGGTTTTCTCAACGATACCCTTGGATAGTAAGAAACGTGTTTATCTCGTTAAACCACTAATGTCGCAACTAGAAAAAAATCAATTAATCAATCAGGTTCAGGAAGAGCTGCTCGTTCCCGGTTTTTCAATGCCGAGCGCCGAAGAGATTATTAAGGCTTTATCCCCTTATATCGAATTGAAAAAAGGTGTAACGGATGAAAAATTGTACAAAGTATTAAATAAAAAAATGAACCGTTTAATTGAGCAAAAGGAGGACAATCGTCCAATGCTAACAGAACTTATTACTCCAGAAATGATCCAAATCAGTGAACAAGTGGCTGATTGGGAAACTGCCATTCGTTTAGCGGCACAGCCTTTGGTAGATAGCCAAAAAATTGAGAACCGTTATTCGGAAGCAATGATCGATAAAGTAAAACAATATGGCCCCTTTATCCATATCGGTAAAGGAATCGCTCTGCCGCATGCCCGGCCAGAAGATGGTGTAAAGGCGTTAGGCATGTCGTTATTAAAGATAGAAAAACCGGTATTATTACTGGATGATGAAAAGCACGATATTCAACTATTTGTCTGTCTAGCGGCAGTCGACAATGAAGCCCATTTACGTGCGCTGTCCAGCCTAACAAAACTATTATCCAATCGGAAAAACTTGGACGATTTATTAGCGGCAACAACTAAAGAAGAAATCACAACTATTTTAGCTAGAGGAGAGAATAACTAATGAAATTTGCAGCAGTATGTGGATCAGGCTTGGGATCAAGCTTTATGGTGGAAATGAATATCAATAGTGTTTTACAAGAATTAGGCGTAAGTGATGTAGAAGTGGCTCATTACGATATGGGAAGTGCGACACCAGATTTGGCGGATGTCTTCTTTGTTGGAACCGACTTAGCAGATAGTGCTCAACACCTTGGAGAGGTTGTCGTCTTAGACAGTATTATTGATATGGATGAACTTAAAACAAAGGTTCAGGCAATTTGCGAAGAAAAAAACTTACTATAATTAACTAAACGGGGGAATACAAATGAACGGGATTTTAGATATATTAATCGATATCGCCAGTACACCGGCACTATTAGTTGCGTTGATTGCGATTTTAGGGAATGTTCTTCAGAAGAAAGATACTGCTGCGATTGTAAAAGGGGGGATCAAGACATTTGTTGGCTTCCTAGTAGTAACAGCAGGAGCTGGTGTCGTTGAAGGCTCATTAGCACCATTTGGTGAAATGTTCCAAGCTGCCTTTAATATGCAAGGTGTCGTGCCTAATAATGAAGCGATTGTTGCCTTAGCCTTAACAAAATATGGAACGTATACAGCACTTATTATGTTAGTTGGAATGGCCTTTAATATTTTGATCGCTCGTTTTACTCGGTTTAAATACATTTATTTAACAGGTCATGCGACCTTGTATATGTCGTGTATGATCGGTGTAATCTTGAGCGTAACGAAGATGGGAACAGTGCCGTTAGTATTATTCGGAGGATTAGCATTAGGGATTGCCAATACGATTTTTCCGGCGATTGCGCAGCCATTTACGAAGCAAATCACTAAAAATAATACAGTTGCGTTAGGACATACGGGGAATTTTGGCTATGCCTTGAGTGGCTTGATTGGTAAATATGTCGGCAATAAAGAAAAATCAACAGAAGATATCAACTTTCCAAAGGGACTTTCTTTCCTACGTGATTCAACGGTCAGTATCACAATCACCATGGCAGTTGTTTATGTGATTGTGGCCTTGTTTGCAGGCAATGATTTTATTACAGAAAATCTAAGTGGCGGCACAAATTACATTATTTATTCCTTGCAACAAGCAGGTTCATTTGCTGCTGGAGTATTTGTCATCCTAGCTGGGGTGCGTTTGATTTTAGCGGAAATTGTACCAGCGTTTAAAGGGATATCAGAAAAATTAGTTCCAAACTCAGTTCCAGCATTGGATTGTCCGATTGTTTTTCCTTATGCTCCAAATGCGGTATTGATTGGTTTCTTGACAAGTTTTGTAGGGGGAATTGTTAGTCTGGTAATCATGGTACTTACTGGAACGACAGTTATTATTCCAGGTGTGGTTCCTCACTTTTTCTGCGGCGCAACGGCTGGTGTATATGGGAATGCCACAGGCGGTTTGCGTGGTGCAGTTATCGGATCTTTCGTTCATGGAGTCATCATCAGCTTTATGCCGATTCTTTTGATGCCTGTTATGGGTGATCTAGGCTTCCAAGGCTCAACATTCTCTGACACTGATTATGGGGTCGTAGGAATCTTCTTAGGTAACCTAGCCAATGCTGGTGGACAGATAGCGGTAATCTCAGGGATTGTCGCTGTGTTAGCAGTATTAATCGGACTAACAGTCTTTTTCAAAAATAAAAAAGCTAGCGCCGTTTCAGAATAAGAGGAGGCAGTGAATGGAGAAAGAGTTAGTAACAGAGTTAGAAGCTCTTGCAACAAAAATTCGTATCAATAGTATCGAAGCGATCCGTAAAGTCGGAGCTGGACATATTGGTGGTTCACTTTCTATCGCCGATTTGCTTGCGGTTTTATATGGTAAACAAATGGTTTACGATCCAAAAAATCCACAATGGGAAAAACGTGATCGTTTAGTATTATCGAAAGGACACGCAGGCCCAGCTTGGTACAGTGCGCTATCAGCAGTGGGATTTTTCCCTGAAGAGTGGCTGTGGACGCTGAATGACGGCGGCACAAAGTTACCGTCACATCCAGATCGCATAAAAACTCCGGGAGTAGATGCAACGACGGGTTCCTTAGGGCAGGGAACCTCACTAGCAGCTGGGATCGCGACAGGTTTGCGGATGCAAGGCAGTAAGAGCTATGTATACCTGATTGTCGGCGATGGCGAATTAAATGAAGGGCAGTGTTGGGAAGCATTTCAATACCTTGCTCATAACAAATTAAATCGCTGTATCGTGTTCATTGATGAAAATAAGAAACAATTAGATGGATTAACACAAGATATCTTGAATCCATTTGATATCGCAGAAAAAATGCGGGCCTTTGGATTTTCGACACAGAAAGTCAAAGGCAATGACCTAGTAGCAATCGATCAAGCGATTGAAAATTGTAAGAAAGTGACAGATCAAGCGGTTTGTATTGTCTTAGACACTATCAAAGGTCAAGGTGTGAAATTCTTTGAAGAAATGGATGCCAATCATTCAGTGAAATTTGCTAACGAAGCAGTCCAAGAAGCAACAGATGAAGCCCTAGCAGAATTAAGAAAGGGGCGTGCCTAAGATGTTTACCTTGGCAGATAATCATGAAGTTGGAAAAGAATTACGAGGGACAGTCGTTGACGCATTAAAAGAAACAATGACAAATGATGAAACAATCGTTGCTTTAGATGCTGACCTAGGCGGCGCTAGCAAATGGACAGATATCGCGGAAAGTTTTCCGGAGCGCTTCATTAACGTAGGGATCGCGGAGGCGAATATGGTGGGTGTAGCCGCCGGTCTGAGTTTAACTGGCTATACCCCATTCATTCATACTTTTGGCCCATTTGCGACACGACGGGTACTGGATCAAATCTATCTTTCCGGGGCTTATGGCGGAAACACACTCAATATTTATGATTCTGATCCAGGATTCACTGCGGGACATAACGGTGGAACGCACACTACTTGGGAAGATATCGCATTATTACGTTCGATCCCAGAGGTCGTGATCTGTGATGCAGCAGATGAGGTCCAGATGGATTGGATTATCAAAACATTTGCACAATTAAACGGGGTTCATTACGTTCGTGGCAATCGTAAAGGTGTAAAAAATATTTATGCACCTGAGTCAACCTTTGAAATCGGTAAAGGTAATTTATTGCGCGAAGGTCAAGATTATTTAATCGTTGCTGCCGGACAGCTTGTTTCAGAGGCATTAGAAGTGGCGGCGTCATTAGAAGAGGAAGACATGTCAGTCGATGTGATTGATATGTTCACCATCAAACCATTGGACAAAGCATTATTAGTGGAACGAATAGTTGGGAAAAAAGCTGTAGTGACAATCGAAAATCACTCGATCACAGGTGGATTAGGCAGTGCTGTTGCTGAAGTTTTAGCAGACAAAGGACTGGCAGTTCCATTAACACGAATCGGTGTGGATGAGCGCTTCGGTCAAGTTGGAACGCCAAGCTTCTTACAGGAAGAGTTTGGTTTGACGACTGAGAAGATTCTGGCACAATTAAAAAGTTTATAAAAAAGAATTCCTTCGGCTATTTAGTTGGAGGAACTCTTTTTATTTTACCGTGGATTTATACTATACTGATTTATGAGGTGACAGAGATGGAAATCACGATCGATCAAGCGGTAAATATGATTAACCAAAGCAAAAAAATTACGTTTTTGACAGGTGCTGGAGTGTCTACTCCTTCTGGGGTACCAGATTATCGTTCGTTGCAGGGGGTGTATCATGGACTTGAAGCCCCGGAATATTTGTTGAGCAGCGACTGTCTAAATCGTGAACCCGAGAAATTTTACAAGTTTGTCAAACATTTATACCATGAGGAAGCGAAACCCAATGTGATTCATCAGGTGATGGCGCAGTTGGAAAAAACGAAAGATACGTGGGTTGTCTCACAAAATATTGACGGTTTGCATGCATCAGCAGGAAGCCAGCATCTAGTAAATTTTCACGGCTCCCTTTATGATTGTTACTGTCGCAAATGTCATCAATCGGTGGAGTGGTCCGATTATTTGCAAAATGACCGTCATGAAGATTGCGGTGGTCAAATTCGCCCCAACATTATTTTGTACGGGGAAGGGTTTGAAGAAACAGTGATTCAGCAAGCCATCGCGGCTGTTAGAAATGCTGATCTTATAGTGATCGTTGGAACGAGCTTCCAAGTTCATCCATTTTGTGATTTAATTTATGAAAAAAGCACGGACGCGAAAGTGCTGGTAGTCAATCAGACACCGATCCACATAGCTGGGATCTATAGTTTTGTTCAAGCGAACGGGGTCGAAGTATTTGAAAAGTTGTAGGAGGGAAATGCGTGGAGTTAACTGAAAAGGAAAAAATGATCGCCGGAAAACTATATTTTGCAGGTGATGCCGAATTAGTGGCAGATCGAAAAGATGCTCGAGAAAAGTTACGTGCGATCAATCAGGAAACAGATAAAGAAAAACGGGAAGAGTTTGTAAAAGAAGCTTTTGGTGGAACTAAGAATCACGTCTATGTGGAACCAACTATTTCCTTTGATTATGGGTATAACATTTTTGTCGGAGAGAATTTCTACTGTAATTTCCATAATGTCTTCTTAGATATTTGTCCAATTACCATCGGAGACAATTGTTTGTTTGGCCCAAATGTTCAATTATATACAGCGAGTCATCCGTTGGAGCCAAAAAAACGTAATAGCGGACAAGAGCTGGGAAAACCAATCACGATCGGAGACAATGTCTGGATTGGCGGGTCAGCCGTAGTGGTTCCTGGAGTAACTCTAGGTGATAACGTCGTGGTAGCCGCCGGAGCGGTTGTGACAAAATCATTTCCAGACAATGTTGTTGTTGGCGGAAATCCAGCTCGGATCATTAAGACGATCGAAGAAGAAAACAACGAGGACGCGCTGACACAGGCACGGAAAAAAATCGATCAGATCGATCAAGAAATCGTAGGTTTGCTAGAAAAAAGAATGTCAGCTGTTAGCGAAGTTACTGCTTATAAAGCGCAAACGAAGAAAGCTATTCTAGACACTAATCGAGAAGAAGCAGTGTTGGAAAAGATTGCAGATTTAGTGAAGGATGAAAATTATCGCGAGACGATCGTTGAGACGTTTAAGGATATTATGAAACAATCGCGGAACTATCAAGAAAGGCGGTTGAAATAGTATGATTGATGGCGATAAACGTAAAGCTGAGATTTTAGCAGCGCTGCAGCAAGCAGAAAAACCGATTAGTGCGACTAGCTTTGCAAAAGAATTCGGAGTGAGTCGTCAAATTGTAGTAGGTGATGTGGCTTTATTACGGGCAGCAGGTGAGAACATTATCGCAACTGCTCGAGGATACTTATTGGATCGTGAGTCAGAAAAAATGATCAGTAAGATTGCAGTACAGCATGCCCCTGAGGAGACTGAAAAAGAGCTGCGTACGATTATTGAACACGGCGGTGAAGTAATTGATGTCGTGGTAGAGCATCCTTTATATGGGGAGTTAGTCGGCGGATTGCACTTATCAACACAGCAAGATGTTGATGCTTTCTTAGAAAAGGCTGGAAGTTTAAAAGTCACACTTTTGTCTGAACTGACTGCGGGTATTCATTTACATACGATTGCGTATGAAACACTGGAGGATTTAACGGAGATCAAACAAGCACTTTCGGAAAAAGGCATATTATATGAAGAAAACCGTCACGCTTAAACGTGACGGTTTTTGTCTGAAAAACGAACTAGCCGCTACTCGATAACTAAAACGCCATCTTTCAAGTGTAGTGGATTTTTTTCATCGATGTGGTCGTAGAACATGATGCCGTTGATATGATCAATCTCATGCTGGACGACGATCGCATTATAGTTTTTCAAGCGAATCTTGTGTTTTTCGCCTTCTGCGTCAAAATAAGAAACAGTAATGCGTGCGGCACGAACAACATAACCAGGGACTTCGCGGTCAACAGATAGACAGCCTTCACCCTCGCCTAAGCAGGCTTCTTGAACAGAGTGGCTCAAAATTTTGGGATTGTACATCACCGTACTGATACCGTTCTCTGGCTTTTCTGGATCAACACTTGGAACATGAACGGCGATGATCCGTTTGGAAATATCTAATTGGGGCGCGGCTAAACCGACACCGCCACGTAGGTTTAATTCTTCTGCTTTTACGGGATCTTGGCTGTTTTTAAGAAATTGCAGCATCTCTTTTCCAAGCTCCACATCTTCAGCAGTTGGAGGGATCGGGACTTCTTTGGCAACTTCCCGTAGAGTGGGATGACCTTCCCGAATAATATCATCCATTGTGATCATTAAAAAATCTCCTCTCAAGACATGATTTCATCACGTTAGTTTAACACAAAAAGTAAGTAAGGTAAAAAAACTGTTTTCATTCATTCTGTTCTTTAAAAAAATTGTAATGATTCTAAAAGTCAGCTTTAAATTGCTGTACAGCTTGATTTTTTAGTATAAATCGAGTAAAGTGTTAGAGTGTGCAGAGCGCACCACCTATCACTTGGTTGGGCGATTCACCAACGCTTTACTCAGTCATAGGAAGAAAAAAGGAAGAGGTGAAAACCATGGCATTATCAAAAGAACG
Organism: Enterococcus sp.; assembly: GCF_032555305.1. Classification (GTDB taxonomy): domain Bacteria; phylum Bacillota; class Bacilli; order Lactobacillales; family Enterococcaceae; genus Enterococcus_A. Next base: position 198,099 of record NZ_JAWGOQ010000004.1, on the reverse strand, counting down.
TAAGAACGAAATCATCAATGAATTTGCTCGCCATGAAGGAGATACTGGTTCTCCAGAAGTACAAATCGCTGTATTGACGGAAGAAATCAATCAACTAAATGAGCATGCACGTGTCCACAAAAAAGACCACCATTCATACCGCGGTCTAATGAAAAAAGTTGGTCATCGTCGTAACTTGTTAGCTTACCTACGTAAGAACGAAGTACAACGTTACCGTGAATTAATCCAACGTCTAGGACTACGTCGTTAATTCGTACTACTATTGAAAGTGAGGTTCCTAGGAATCTCACTTTTTTGCTAGTTGCCAGTTTTTCTTTACGCTTTAGCGTAATTAGAAAAATGATTTCACTAAAAATGAGCTAGCTACTGCATTGTAGTATAAATCTAAAAAAGGGTTAGCTTTTTAACTAGTGAATTTGCATAGTTTTCTAAGTTAATCTTACACCGAGGTTTTCTCGGAAAAATAAAAGACCTTTGATTAGCGTGTTGTCACTCTACTAACCAAATGCAAGAAGCGAAGTATTTCGCTGTTTCCATTTGTTTAGTAGCGTCGCACTGGTCAAAGGGAAAAGGAGAAGTTATGTCAGAAAAACAAGTTTTTAAAACCACTTGGGGCGGGCGCCCTCTGCAAGTTGAAATCGGTCAGCTTGCGAAACAAGCCAATGGCGCAGTTTTAGTTCGTTATGGCGATACTGTTGTATTGAGTGCAGCAGTTGCCTCAAAAGAAGCAAAAGATACCGACTTTTTCCCATTAACCATCAACTATGAAGAAAAAATGTATGCGGTAGGGAAAATCCCTGGTGGCTTCATTAAACGTGAAGGCCGTCCAAGTACAGAAGCGACTCTTACAGCTCGCTTGATTGACCGCCCAATTCGTCCAATGTTTGCTGAAGGTTTCCGTAATGAAGTTCAAGTAACGAACTTCGTCATGAGTGTGGAACAAGATTGCTCACCAGCAATGGCAGCAATGTTTGGTTCTTCATTAGCGTTAGCAATTTCCGATATTCCATTTGATGGACCAATCGCAGGTGTTGATGTAGGTCGTGTAAACGGAGAATACGTGTTGAACCCAACAGTGGAACAACATGAAGCTTCAGACATTGACTTAACAGTTGCCGGTACAAAACAAGCCATCAACATGGTTGAATCTGGGGCAAAAGAAGTTTCAGAAGAAGATATGCTAGGCGCGTTATTATTCGGTTTCGACGCAATTAAGGAAATGGTTGCTTTCCAATCTGAGATTGTTGCTGCAGTCGGCAAAGAAAAAATGGAAGTTTCTTTATTACAAGTGGATGCAGACTTGAAAAAAGAAATCTTCGACGGCTACTACGAAACAATGAAAACAGCCGTAATGACGATGGATAAATTGGCTCGTGAAGACGAGATCGAAAAAGTCAAAGAAACAGTTAAAGAAGTCTACGCTGAAAAGTTTGCGGATCATGAAGAGGAAGCGCAACTAACGAAGGAAGTAAAACAAATCGCCGAAGATCTTGAAAAAGACGTCGTTCGCGAATTGATTACAATTGATAAAATTCGTCCTGATGGTCGTAAATTAGACGAGATTCGTCCGTTAGATGCTGAAACTGGTGTCTTACCGCGTGTTCACGGTTCAGGTCTGTTTACACGAGGACAAACACAAGCATTATCAGCTTGTACATTAGCACCTTTAGGGGAACATCAAATTATTGATGGGTTAGGATCAGTTGAAAGCAAACGATTCATCCATCATTACAACTTCCCGCAATTCTCTGTTGGTTCTACAGGACGCGCTGGTTCTCCAGGTCGTCGTGAAATTGGACATGGAGCATTGGGTGAACGTGCACTAGCACAAATCATCCCAAGTGAAGAAGACTTCCCTTATACAATTCGTTTAGTTGCGGAAGTATTGGAATCAAATGGATCTTCTTCGCAAGCAAGTATCTGTGCTGGTACTTTGGCATTGATGGATGCTGGTGTACCAATCAAAGCACCAGTAGCTGGGATTGCTATGGGTCTTGTATCTGATGGCGAAAACTACACCATCTTAACGGATATCCAAGGCTTGGAAGATCACCTTGGTGACATGGACTTTAAGGTTGCCGGAACAAAAGACGGAATCACTGCTTTGCAAATGGATATCAAGATCCAAGGAATCACTGAACAAATCCTTTCTGAAGCGTTGACGCAAGCGAAACAAGCACGAATGGAAATCTTGGAAGTCTTAACGGACACAATCGCTGCACCACGTGAAGAATTAAGCCCATATGCACCGAAGATTGAAATGATTCAAATCGATCCAGATAAGATCAAAACAGTCATCGGTAAAGGAGGCGACACAATCAACGGAATCATTGAAGAGACTGGCGTGAAGATCGACATTGATCAAGAAGGTAACGTTAGCATCGCTTCATCTGATGCAGATATGATTAAGAAAGCGATCAAGATCATCGAAGAATTGACTAAAGAAGTCAAAGTCGGCGAAGTTTACTTAGGTAAAGTCGTTCGTATTGAAAAATTTGGTGCTTTCGTGAATTTGATCAAGGGCAAAGATGCTTTGGTCCACATTTCACAGCTTGCTAAAGAACGTGTCAACAAAGTTGAAGACATCTTAAAATTAGGCGATGAAGTTCTAGTTAAAGTAACAGAAATCGATCGTCAAGGTCGTGTGAATGCTTCTCGTAAAGCAATGTTGAAAGATGAAGAAAGCAAAAAAGAAGAAAAATAGTTGATCCGTGAGGGTATTCTTTGACAATTCTCTCCGTAAACTAGATAATACGAGTAAGTTTTAGGGGAGTAGCGACATAGAGCAGTCTCTATGCTTTTAGATCAACAACTAGTGCGCAGCGCTGGTCTAAGAGATAATTTGCCAGACCTAAACAATAGTGAAAACTGTTGTTTAGGTCTTTTTTGCGAGTTTCTCTTCGCGTCTCAGCGCGATTAGAGAAATCGTATGTGTACGAAAATAGTATTATTTTTCCTGTTTTTGGAAAAATAAGGTCATCTAGATTGAGCTAACTGTCAGTTCTGCTTTTTGCAGTTTGTTTAGTTTGTGTTTAACATATTATTTCTTAGGAGATTTTATCGAACCAGCTGTATAGCAGAATGATATATCGACGAAGATAGGTATAAATTTTGTAAAAAATTTATAATCATTAATACCTTAAGTCGATTGCGAGTTTCTCTTCGCGCTTCAGCGTGATTAGAGAAATCGTATGTGTACGAAAATGGCTTATTAAATGAAGCTGCCTAAAACTTTTTAAATAAATAATCAATACCGATTCAGCAGATGCTGTAACAGGAGTGTGCGAGATGGAAAAGAAAAAAGATCATACTAAAAAGCTTTCAGCAGCAGGGCTGTTGATTGCAATGGGCGTTGTTTATGGCGATATCGGAACAAGCCCGTTGTATGTAATGAAGGCTATTTTAGAAGAAAACGGCGGACTGAGTACCGTTACTCAAGATTTTGTGCTTGGCGCAGTCTCGTTGGTTTTTTGGACCGTTATGCTTTTAACGACAGTCAAATATGTATTGATTGCGTTAAGGGCTGATAATCACGGTGAGGGAGGGATTTTCTCTTTATATACGTTGGTCCGTAAAGGTGGAAAATATTTGATCGTACCAGCGATGATCGGCGGAGCCGCCCTGCTGGCCGATGGAGTGCTTACGCCAGCGGTAACAGTCACGACCGCAATTGAAGGGCTAAGAGGAATTCCAGATTTTTATCAAAAATTTGGCAACAATCAAAACGTCATTGTGATGATAACTCTAGTGATTCTGCTATTTTTATTTTTAATTCAACGCTTTGGAACGGATTTTGTCGGTAAGGCTTTTGGTCCGATCATGTTTTTATGGTTCACATTTTTAGGATTGATGGGTCTACTGAACATTCCTTATGATTTCAGTGTGATCAGAGCCTTGAATCCTTATTACGCGATTCATTTATTATTTAATCCAGATAACAAGATGGGGATCTTTATCTTAGGCAGTATTTTCCTAGCGACGACTGGTGCAGAAGCCTTGTATTCTGACATGGGGCATGTAGGAAAGAAAAATATCCATATCAGTTGGCCATATGTACTGCTTTGCTTAATGTTGAATTATGCTGGTCAAGCGGCATGGATCTTACATGTTAAAGGAAATGCTTCGATCGAAGGGATCGAAAACTTGAATCCTTTCTTCCAGATTTTACCTGATGGCTGGATGATTTTCGGTGTGGTGTTTGCGACGATCGCTGCGGTGATTGCATCACAGGCATTGATTTCCGGTTCGTTTACGTTAGTTTCAGAGGCGATCAAACTGAAATTGCTGCCAAGAATGCGGATTATCTACCCTGGGAAAAGCATCGGGCAAATGTATATTCCGGCAATCAATATGATTTTATGGGCAGCATGTTCATTGATCGTTTTGACCTTCCGCACGTCTAGCCATATGGAAGCAGCTTACGGGCTGTCGATTACCGTAACGATGTTGATGACAACGTTCCTTTTGTATCATTATTTATTGCAAAATGGGACATCGCGATTTTTAGCTGCTCTTATGCTCGTTTTCTTTGGAACGTTGGAAGGCTTCTTCTTTATTTCGAGTGTTACGAAATTTTTCCACGGCGGCTTTGTTGCGGTGGCGATGGCACTCTTAATCTTAAGTGTCATGTATATTTGGTATCGCAGTAATCGAGTGCAGGAAAATACAAGTCAAGATGTGAATTTCAAAGACTATCTGCCGCAATTGCAAGAGTTGCACGACGATGACAAGATTCCTTATTATCAAACCAATGTCGTTTTCTTGGTTCCGCGTTTAGATGGAGACGCAATCCCGCAACAATTTATTTATTCGATTTTGGATAAGCGTTTGAAACGGGCAAAAGTTTATTGGTTCGTGAATGTGGAAGTAACCGATGAACCCTACACTGAGGAATATAGTATTGATATGATGGGTACAGACTTTATTGTAAAAGTAAAACTTTATCTGGGCTTCCGAATCTCTCAAGACGTAAATGTTTATTTGCGACAAATCATCCATGATTTAATGAAACAGGGACGATTGCCAAAACAACCGCAGCACTATTCGTTAACGCCTGGGCGACAGGTTGGTGATTTCCGTTTTGTGATGATCCAAGAAGTGTTATCGAATATGACGAAATTGGACAAATGGGATCGGCAAGTTATGCAGGCACGCCTTGCGATCAAGCATCATACTGTAACTCCGGAACGCTGGTTCGGAATCGAATATAGTGAAGTAACTTATGAGACGGTTCCATTGATCGTTGGCGAAACAAGGAAAACATGGCTTAAAGAGCGAAGAGGATAATTTTATCCAGCCTTTACCAAATAATTTATTCATTGAAGGAGTTTTTGGCGGAAAGAAATGCCAAAAGCTCTTTCTTTTTTATTGGAAATAAGTTAAATTAAGATTAAAAAACAGCGAAGGTGAGGGTTGCGAAATGGAGATGACAATTTCGGGATTACGAGAAAAGCTGGGTGAAGCGGATGAAGAACAATTGAGGAATTTAATTTGTGAGCTGTATAAACACTCAGAAGTTGCTCAACAAATCGTAGATACACGATTTTTAGGTGATGATTACGGGATGCAGCTAGCACAAGCTACAAACCAAAAATTGGAAAAAGCCTTTTTTCCGCATGGAGAGGTTGATCGTACTTTAGTAAAGGCGAAAGAGTTATTGCGGAAATTTCGCAGAACTTGTCAAAATCAGCGAGCGCTGATTGATGTAGAGCTCTATTTTGTTGAATGCGGATTGGATTTTGTAGGTATTTTTGGCGAGTCAGATGAAACGATTAAAGAAATGATGATTACGAATTATGCTTCGGCGGTTGCACGGATACTAGAGGATGATTCGCAGATTTATTTTCACCTCTATTTTTCCAGATGCAATCAGATCGTTGATACAACAAGAGAATTTACTTCAGGATTTTCACAGGATATGTTTGATGTGTACTATCAGTTAGCAAAAGAGTGAGGCCTAGGCCTCACTCTTTAATTCCAATTGTACTTGTTGTTCCTGATCTAATTTTTTTAAGTGACGCATGGCTTTGAAATATGAAGTCAGTAAGACTGCTGTTGATCCCATCCATGCCAGAGGTGAGGCAAAAGCCGCTCCAGCAAAGCCAAAGGCATGAGTCAAAATGATAGCAGCGAATGAGCGCATAACGAGTTCCATAATCCCGGCGATCGTCGGGATTTTTGCTTGCCCTAATCCCTGCAGGGTATAGCGAAGGATAAATAATATCGCTAGAACCCAATACAAGGAACCGTTAATCACAAAATACGTTTGAGTTAATTGAAACACTTGTACTTCACTAGGATTTACAAAAAGAGCTACGAAATAATGACCGCATGTAATTACTAAAAGTCCTACAAAAATACTGAAGGCACCACTCATCATCAAACATTGCTTCACGCCAAGCAAGATTCGACCATATTCTTTTGCGCCGAAATTCTGGGCAGTAAAGGTCGCCATTGTGATCCCAAACGACATCATTGGTAAAATCGCCAACTGATCAATTCGGCTTGCAGTGGTCTGGGCGGCAACAACATCTGTTCCTAAGGTATTCAATGCCGACTGTAAAATTACAGCACCGATGGCGATGATTGATGATTGAAAACCAATAGGCAATGCCGAATTCAAATGAACGCGTAAATCCTCTTTATCCAAAGAAAAATGCTTGCGGCTGATCTGCAATAAAGGAATTTTTTTCCGGATAAACCAAACACACATCAAACTTGCAGCAACTTGAGCGATGACTGTCGCAAATCCCGCACCAGCAACCCCCATATGAAAATAAATGATAAAGACTAGATCTAAGACAACATTGATAACCACAGCAAAAGCTAGAAAGAATAGTGGGGTACGGCTATCGCCTAGCGCACGGACCATGTTGGATAAAAGATTAAAAGCCATCGAAGCGAAAATCCCGCCTAAAAGAATCGAGATGAATTCTTGTGCTTGATCTAATAATTCGGGAGGCGTCTGCATAAGCAATAGTAACGGACGTAAGAATAACAAGCTCAAAGCCGTTAAGACAATCGTGACACCAAGGCTGATGATAATCGAAGTGGCGAAACTTTTTCGCACACCTTGAGCATCTTTGGCACCAAAGCGCTGAGCAGTAATAATCGAGAGCCCAGAAGTTAACCCCTGTGCAAAACCAATAATTAAAAAGCTGACACTGCTAGTAGCCCCAACAGCTGCCAGAGCATCTTTTCCTAATGTCTGACCAACGACTAACATATCAACCATACTGTAAAATTGCTGAAAAACATTTCCTACAAACAAAGGCAAGGCGAATAAAATAATCAGCTTTGCCGGATTTCCTCGAGTCAGTTCTTTCATCTTTTTCCTGCTTTCTAATAAAATTTTCTGATTGATATTACCACAATATTTTCTGAAAGCAAGTGTCTTGGACAAAAAGTTAAGAAAAAAAGACAACCCTTAAGAAAGGTTGTCTCGTGAGTTTGGGATTAGCGTTGACGAATCTCATTTGGTAATAAAATGGTTTGACGATTTCCATCATCATAAGCGTAGACTTCTTGCGGAAAATCGTAAGAAAATCCGAATGGCAAATCGATCCCCATTTCAACTTCGCTGCCTTCTTGAGAGAAGTGCATCGTGACACGACCATCATTATTGATCAAATCAAAACTTAAGATATTGTCTAATGGGACTAATCCCTTTAAGTCTAGGTCAATGATATACCAGATACTATCAATCAGCTCGCCTGGCAAGCTGGACACCACACCGACAGAGGCATAACGACTTTTTTTTGAATCAAATGTTTCAAACATAGATTTTTCCTCCTTTAGTTGGAATCACTTACTTAAAGTACAAGTAAGCTTTGTAGTGACTAATTGTAATTCTTTTTTACAGAAAAAACCACTCTTAGCGCTTGTTATCTAAGAAAAAGTAAAAAATCTATGAATTTAAAGTCGGGATGGTCTATATAAAAGAAAAAAGAAGTGTCGCAAAAAGCGGCACTCCTCGTTAAATTTTTATTCTTCTGTTGATTCGCCGATCACTTCTGGTTCTGCGCCTTCAGTAACTTCGTCTTCTTCAGGAAGTTCTTGTGCTTCTTGGACAGCGACGATTTGTTCTTCAGCATCAGTAACGATTGAATAATCATCGTTCTTAGGAAGATCACCGATTGAGATTGACTGACCAATTTCTAATCCAGAGATATCAACATCAATACCTTCTGGTAATTTTTCAGGTGTTGCAGAAACGGTTGCTGTATAAAGTGTTTGAGTTAATACACCACCAGCTTTCACACCAGTAGATTCACCAACTAAGTTGATTTCTGTTTCAGCTTCTGTTTCTTCAGACATGTTTACAGATAATAATTCAATGTGCGTCAAACGATGAGTAAAGGTATCCATCTGTGTTTCACGCAATAACGTGTTTACTTTCTTACCGCCGATTTCGATAGCAAAAACGGTATTCGCTCCATTTTCACGCAGTAACGCTGAAAATTCACGTTCGTCGATTGAGATAGGTGTGCTTTCAACCTGATACCCATTAACGACTGCTGGAACTTTTCCTTCGTGACGTAATTTGTTGCGAATGGAACGGGGACGTGTTGCTCTTTCTTCTACTTTCAATGATACTGCCATAACCAAATTCCTCCTTAAAATGTGACTGCCTGTGGTTTTCAGACAGATTTTATTTAAGTGACGGGTTATTCTCAGCACAATGGCTTTGCGAAAAAACGCAAAAAGACAGTCGTCTACACAACTGTCCAAAAAAAGTCTACGTTCAACTTTCTCTACCAGGTCATAACGCTGTGTATGAGAAACCTTTGACACCGGAGTGTCGATTCACTTAATCATACGAATCTCTGACTCGTATAATTAAATTCTAGGACTTATCTAATCAAAATGCAAGTATAAACGCCGACTTCTATTTGGATGGGAACAAACTATCCGTTAAAAACGTTCTGGGTAGTACCATCCTACCAGGAGTCAATAATTTATTAAAATGGAAAATAGTCGTACAGAAAACTATATCATGAACAAGAATTCAAATTGGCGATCAGACTTTATGATAGTAAATTTGCATCAATGACCAGCCTTGATGATGTTGCCTTTACTTCCAAAGGTGAATAAAAGGATAAAGACGGAGCTTGAGGGTTTTGTCTTTTTTTGAAATTGGGTATAATGAGTCCGACAGATTTTAAAGGAGTTTCATGATGCGGTTAGACAAAGTGATTGAACAAAATTTGAAGACAACACGAAAAGAGATGAAACGTTTATTTCTGATGAAGAAGGTTTTCGTTGATGGTGTAGTCGAGTTGAATCCACAGCGTAATGTCGATAGCCAGTTACATGATATTCGAGTGGAAGAGCAGAAATTGCAGACGAATCATGTGTATTACTTATTGAATAAACCAAATGGGGTCGTAACAGCGAAAAAAGATATAAAATTTCAGACTGCAACCGATTTGATAGCAGCTGATGAACGTCCGGCACATTTGTATCCGGTTGGTCGTTTAGATCGTGATACAACGGGTTTGTTGTTATTGACTGATAATGGACAATTAGGTTACGATCTTTTGCAGCCGGGTTCTAAGGTTTCAAAGACTTATCGTGTGACAGTCAACGAACGGGTCACGGATGATGATGTCACTGCTTTTGCAAAAGGAATCGTTTTCCACGGAGGGATTCGCTGTCAGCCTGCTCAGCTGGAAATTGTAAGCTCTGAGCCGAAATACTCAGAAGTTTTGTTAACGATCAAAGAAGGAAAATTCCATCAAGTCAAAAAAATGTTTTTGGCTTGCGGTAAAAAAGTAACGAAGTTGACGCGTCTCACGATGGGACCGTTAGAATTGCCGGAGGATTTAGCAGAAGGTGAGTATCGGTCGGTGACGCCTGCTGAACTCCAACGATTAAAATCATATTTTAGATAGAAGGTTTGAAGATGGGATACGAGACGATTTTATTTGATATTGACGATACTCTGCTAGATTTTAAAGCAGCAGAAGAACAAGCCTTGAGCTGGTTATTTCAAGACATGGGGGTAGAGCCTTCTTTATCAGTAAAAAATAATTATAAAAAAATGAACCAGAGTTTCTGGCGTGATCACGAAGCTGGCCTGCTTTCGCGTCAAGAATTATTAGACAATCGCTTCCGCTTGTTTTTTGAACAATATGAACAAGAGGTAGACGGGCCAAAAACAGAAGCACGCTATCGTCACTATTTGAATCAAGGGCATCAGCTGATTTCGAACAGCTTAGAAGTCGTCGAAAATCTAAGCCAAAAGAACGATCTGTATGTAGTGACTAATGGGGTGTCCGCAACCCAGCATCAACGATTGACAAAATCAGGCTTAGCGCCCTATTTCAAAAAATTCTTTATTTCCGAAGAAATGGGTGTCCATAAACCGATGAAGGAATTTTTTGATATCGTTTTTGCAGAAATCCCGCGTTTGGATAAAGAGAAAACAGTGATTATTGGAGATTCGCTGACTTCTGACATCAAAGGTGGGCAGATAGCTGGTATTGATACGATCTGGATGAACCCGCAAGAAAAAGAAGCCAAAGAGATCAAACCGACATATCAGATTAAAGAATTAACCGACCTCTATCATATTTTAGAAGAATTATAAGTTTTTTATAGCAATTTGACAGTGTTTCGCTATAATAGGACTAATGAAAAACGAAAGAGGTTTTATTTGCATGAAAAACAAGCCGATCATTATTGGTGTAACGGGCGGTTCAGGAAGTGGAAAAACGAGTGTCAGCCGCGCGATCTACAATCGGTTTCCCGATCATTCGATCATGATGCTGGAACACGATTCTTACTATAAGGACCAAAGCAATATCAGCTTTGAAGAACGATTAGAAACGAATTACGACCATCCTTTTGCGTTTGATACGGATTTATTGATTGAACATCTAAAGGATTTGGTTCATTATCAATCAGTAGAAGTGCCTATCTATGACTATGTAGCTCATACGCGCAGTGAAGAAATTTATGTACAAGAGCCGAAAGAAGTTATCATCTTGGAAGGTATCTTGATTTTAGAAGATCAACGCTTGCGTGATTTGATGGATATCAAAATATATGTAGACACTGATGATGATACACGTATCATTCGCCGGATTAAACGTGATATGAATGAACGCGGTCGTACTTTGGAATCAATCATTGACCAATATTTGACGGTAGTAAAACCGATGTACCACCAGTTTATCGAACCGACTAAGCGTTATGCAGATATCATCGTGCCGGAAGGCGGCGAGAACCATGTAGCAATCGATTTGATTGCCACTAAGGTAGCTAGCTTTTTAAATCATGATTAAAGGGACGGGGGTGAGAGCATCCCCGGTTCTTTTTAGTATAAGCTATACGATTATTTCACCATTTTTTTCTTTTTGTGCTAGAATAGAAAAGTAGTTATTTTTGCGGTCGTGGCGGAATTGGCAGACGCGCTAGCTTCAGGCGCTAGTGGTAGCAATACCGTGGAAGTTCGAGTCTTCTCGGCCGCATCATTAATAAACGCAGTTGGAATTAGTGCTTAGGCACTTTTAATCTGGCTGCTTTTTTTGTGTTTTTCGCTGAAACAAGACTGATTGGTCTTTTTCTGTTCATACATAAAGATTAGTTGTACTATGAGTAAACACTAATTAAGGATTTTGTTGAGGAGTGGAAAATATGAATAAAGAAGATACAAGCGGGCCTTTTTATCATGGAACAAAAGTCAAACTGGAGGTAGGAGACTATCTTACTGCTGGACATCATTCAAATTATCGGCCGAATGTGGTAATGAATCATATCTATTTCACCGCTTTGAAGGATGGTGCTGGATTAGCAGCCGCTCTCGCGCAGGGAGAGGGCGAAGAGTATGTCTATCTAGTTGAACCTACGGGGGAATTTGAAGATGATCCGAATGTGACGGATAAAAAATTTCCCGGAAATCCGACAAAATCTTACCGGAGTACTCACCCTTTGAAGATCGTTGCTCGCGTAACTGATTATAAAGCTTTGACTGATGCAGAACGAGCAGATTGGAAGAAACGTCTGGCGGATATCAACACCAGTGATGACAAGATCATCAATTAAACCGCCGGATGTGTCGACAGATTTTTTTTATGAATCATTTTTCCAAAGAGTTAAAAATGAGCCCGATTTCGCTACACAAACGATTCTACTACTTTGTACTTTAGGGCAAAGTAGTACTAGCAAAAAAAATCCCGGTTCATTACTGAGCCGGGAAAAATTTTACAATTTTATAAGTAGTATTTTTTAGCAACTGTTAAGTCATCGTTCAAGTCATAAACAAGTGGTTGACCTGTTGGGATTTCTAAGTCCATGATATCTGCATCAGAAATACCTTCGATGTGTTTAGCCAATGCACGTAGTGAGTTACCATGAGCAGCTACTAAAACAGTTTTGCCATCTTTCAAAGCAGGAGCGATTTCGTCTTGCCAGAAAGGTAATGCACGTTCTAAAGTAACCTTCAAGTTTTCGCCCCCAGGAATGTCGCGAGGGTCTAACATTGAGTAACGACGATCTTGAGCTGCTGAGCCTTCGTCAGTTGCTTCCATTAATGGAGGTAAAACGTCGTATGAACGGCGCCAGATGTGAACTTGTTCGTCACCGTATTTTTCAGCGGTTTCTTTCTTGTTCAATCCTTGTAATTTACCATAGTGACGTTCGTTTAAGCGCCAAGATTTTACAGTTGGCACCCAAAGTTGATCAGAATACTCTAAGATATAGTCACAGGTTTTGATCGCACGAGTTAAAACAGATGTGTAAGCTACATCAAATTCAATTCCTGCTTCTTTGATTTTACGGCCGCCTTCTTTTGCTTCTTCGACACCTTCTGGAGCCAAATCAACGTCCGCCCAGCCTGTAAATTGGTTCAATTTGTTCCATTCACTTAAGCCGTGACGAGAAAAAACTAATTTTGGCATAACATTCTCTCCTTTTGAAATTTCTGAAATTTTCAATTCCTGAATCATTGTACAATGTTTCTGCCGTGATTTCCATTAAATTGAGTGTGTTTTTTATCAAAACACAAGCTTTAAAGGGATTTTTATGAAATTATTTTGCTGGAACCTCTAAGATTTTTGGTCCTTCAGGAGTACCGACGATTGCACGTGAAATCATATCGATGAACAATCCGTGTTCGACGACACCAACACACGTATCCAGTTCTGCTGCTAATGCACGGGGGTCTTCGATGACCTCCAAGTGCAGATCGATGATGTGATGCCCGCCGTCTGTCGTTAAAAGTTCATTTGAATCGGTCATTCGCCATGTTGGATTGTAGCCTTTTGCTTCAAATAGACGGAAAACATTATGGCTGCCGAATGGTACGACTTCAACTGGCAAAGGGAACTTACCTAATTTACTCACCATTTTACTTTCGTCTACGATCCAAATACAATCTTTTGAATAGGTAGCTACCACTTTCTCGAAAAGCAGTGCAGCACCTCCGCCCTTGATTCCTTGGAAATCATCGCTGATTTCATCAGCACCATCAATAGTAAGGTCAACCGATTCTACATCGTCGATTGCTTTCAAAGGAATCCCTAGTTCTTTAGCTTGTTCTTCGGTTTTTGAAGAAGTCACGACGCCTGTAATCTTTAAACCTTCTTCATTCACGCGCCGACCTAATTCCTTTACTAAATAGTAGGCTGTTGATCCAGTTCCTAATCCGACGACCATGCCGTCCTTGACAAATTTTGCTGCTTCGATCCCAACTAACTCTTTCAAATTCATTGAAAATTCCCACCTTCTGCTAAGTTACGTCCATTGTAATCGCAATAAAAGAAAAAAGATAGCCTTTTAAGTAAAAAAGACCAAAAAGATGAAGGCGTTTTATTGGTTGCCGATTAAATAAAGTATCACGATTTTATTTGAAATAAGAATTTTTTTATTTTAAGTGATTTTGAAAAAATCTGACCTATAAATAAAAGCAGAAAAAAACTCTAGATAGTTTGTTGACAGCTAAAATCAATCATGGTATGCTATCAAAGGTGCTTTGTGAACAGGTCTCTCGACAGAGACGTGCTGACTGTGTCGAAGTACGCTTGATAGAGAATGCAGGGATGCATTATTTTTTATCGCTGAAAAAGAACCACCAGGATGTGTGGTACTAGACAGTGAATCGAGGAAGGAGGAAACAAGGAATGCCTACAATTAATCAATTAGTACGTAAACCTCGTAAATCAAAGGTGGAAAAATCAAATTCACCAGCATTGAACAAAGGATATAATAGCTTTAAAAAAGCTCAAACAAACGTGAACTCACCACAAAAACGTGGAGTTTGTACACGTGTGGGGACTATGACACCTAAGAAACCCAACTCAGCATTGCGTAAATATGCTCGTGTTCGTTTGTCAAACTTGATCGAAGTAACAGCTTATATTCCAGGTATCGGCCATAACCTACAAGAACACAGTGTTGTTCTATTACGTGGTGGTCGTGTAAAAGACTTACCAGGGGTACGTTACCATATCGTTCGTGGCGCACTAGATACTGCCGGTGTAAACGATCGTAAACAAAGCCGTTCTAAATACGGTACTAAAAAACCTAAAGCTTAATCAAACGAATAGATAAGACATATTTTCGGAAGGAGGAGTTACGTATGACTCGTAAAGGAACTACTGCGAAACGTGATGTTTTGCCAGATCCTATGTATAACTCTAAGTTAGTAACTCGTTTAATCAACCGTGTAATGGTTGACGGCAAACGTGGTACTGCTTCAAATATCGTATACAACGCTTTTAGCACAATCAAAGAATCAACAGGGAATGATCCATTGGAAGTTTTTGAACAAGCAATGGAAAACATCATGCCTGTATTAGAAGTTAAAGCTCGCCGTGTTGGGGGTTCTAACTATCAAGTACCCGTTGAAGTACGTCCAGAACGTCGTACTACTTTAGGATTGCGTTGGGTTGTAAACTTCGCTCGTTTACGCGGCGAACATACAATGGAAGAACGCTTAGCGAAAGAAATCATGGATGCTGCTAACAACACTGGTGCTTCTGTGAAAAAACGCGAAGATACACACAAAATGGCGGAAGCCAACCGTGCATTTGCTCATTATCGTTGGTAAGATTTTTTCTATTGACGAAGTTCAACGGAATTCTGACCAAACAACGCTAAATTTAATTTAAGAGAGGAGCAAACTAAGAAATGGCAAGAGAATTTTCTCTAGAAAACACCCGTAATATCGGTATCATGGCTCACGTTGACGCTGGTAAAACAACAACAACAGAGCGTGTATTATACTACACTGGTAAAATCCATAAAATTGGAGAAACCCACGAAGGCGCTTCTCAAATGGACTGGATGGAACAAGAACAAGAACGTGGTATCACGATCACTTCTGCCGCTACTACAGCGCAATGGAAGGGTCACCGCGTAAACATCATTGATACCCCAGGACACGTGGATTTCACAATCGAAGTTCAACGTTCATTACGTGTACTTGACGGTGCAGTAACTGTTTTGGACTCACAATCAGGTGTAGAACCACAAACAGAAACTGTTTGGCGTCAAGCAACAGAATACCGTGTTCCACGTATCGTATTCTGTAACAAAATGGACAAAATTGGTGCAGACTTCCTTTATTCAGTAAGCACTTTACATGATCGTTTGCAAGCGAATGCTCATCCAATCCAATTACCAATTGGTGCGGAAGACGATTTCACTGGAATCATTGACTTAGTCAAAATGAAAGCTGAAATCTATACAAACGATTTAGGTACGGAAATTCAAGAAACTGAAATTCCTGCTGAATATCAAGAACAAGCTGAAGAATGGCGTGAAAAATTAGTTGAAGCAGTTGCTGACACTGATGAAGACCTAATGATGAAATTCTTGGAAGGTGAAGAAATCACTGAAGAAGAATTGAAAGCAGGTATCCGTAACGCAACTCTAGCAGTAGACTTCTACCCAGTACTATGTGGTTCAGCCTTCAAGAATAAAGGGGTTCAATTGATGTTGGATGCAGTCATTGACTATCTTCCAGCGCCAACTGATGTACCTGCAATCAAAGGTTTTGATCCTAAAACAGACGAAGAAACTGAACGTCCAGCTGATGATTCAGCTCCATTCTCATCACTTGCGTTTAAAGTTATGACTGACCCATTCGTAGGTCGTCTGACATTCTTCCGTGTTTACTCAGGTATTCTAAACTCTGGTTCGTACGTGCTAAATGCCTCTAAAGGCAAACGTGAACGTATTGGACGTATCCTGCAAATGCACGCGAATACTCGTAAAGAAATCGATACGGTTTATTCAGGTGATATCGCTGCTGCTGTTGGATTGAAAGATACAACAACAGGGGATACCTTGTGTGATGAAAAATCACCAGTTATCCTTGAATCAATCGAATTCCCTGATCCAGTTATCGAAGTTGCTGTTGAACCTAAATCAAAAGCTGACCAAGATAAAATGGGTATTGCTTTACAAAAACTTGCTGAAGAAGATCCTTCATTCCGCGTTGAAACAAACGTTGAAACTGGCGAAACTGTAATCGCTGGTATGGGTGAACTTCACTTGGACGTATTGGTTGACCGTATGCGTCGTGAGTTTAAAGTGGACGCTAATGTTGGTGCGCCTCAAGTATCTTATCGTGAAACATTCCGTGCTGCTACTAATGCAGAAGGTAAGTTTGTACGTCAGTCTGGTGGTAAAGGTCAATACGGTCACGTATGGATCGAATTTACACCAAACGAAGAAGGTGCTGGCTTCGAATTCGAAAACGCAATCGTCGGTGGTGTGGTTCCTCGTGAATACATCCCAGCAGTTGAAAAAGGATTAGAAGACGCAATGGCGAACGGTGTATTAGCTGGTTATCCATTAGTCGATATCAAAGCGAAGCTTTATGATGGTTCATACCATGATGTCGATTCAAATGAAACGGCCTTCCGTGTAGCTGCTTCTATGGCGTTACGTGCTGCTGCGAAGAAAGCTAGCCCATCAATCCTTGAACCAATGATGAAAGTTACGATTACTGTTCCAGAAGATTACTTAGGTGATGTTATGGGTCACGTGACTGCTCGTCGTGGTCGTGTTGAAGGTATGGAAGCACATGGTAACTCACAAATCGTTAACGCAATTGTACCGTTAGCTGAAATGTTTGGTTACGCAACTACGCTTCGTTCTTCTACTCAAGGACGCGGGACATTCATGATGGTCTTTGACCACTATGAAGATGTACCGAAATCAGTTCAAGAAGAAATCATTAAGAAAAACGGCGGTAAAGCTGAATAATTCTTAAAAGTCAATTGATTTTTGGCGGCTTTTTCCAAAAGAACTGTATTTTTAACAACGTTTCATGTAAAATAATTAACTGATGATATGGGCTCGCATCGCTTGTGTGGTGCGGACCTATCAGATAAAAAACTAATCTCATTTACTTAGGAGGAACATTTTAAATGGCTAAAGAAAAATTTGACCGTTCAAAACCCCATGTTAACATTGGTACTATCGGACACGTTGACCATGGTAAAACTACTTTAACAGCTGCAATTACAACTGTACTTGCTAAACAAGGCGGAGCGCAAGCAATGGACTACGCTCAAATCGACGGAGCACCTGAAGAACGCGAACGCGGAATCACTATCAATACTGCTCACGTTGAGTACGAAACTGAAAACCGTCACTACGCTCACGTTGACTGCCCAGGACACGCGGACTACGTTAAAAACATGATCACTGGTGCTGCTCAAATGGACGGAGCTATCTTAGTAGTATCTGCTGCTGATGGCCCTATGCCTCAAACTCGTGAACATATCTTGTTATCTCGTAACGTTGGTGTTCCTTACATCGTTGTATTCTTAAACAAAATGGATATGGTTGACGATGAAGAATTACTTGAATTAGTTGAAATGGAAGTACGTGACTTATTAACAGAATACGACTTCCCAGGCGACGACACTCCAGTTATCGCAGGTTCAGCTTTGAAAGCTTTAGAAGGCGACGCTTCATACGAAGAAAAAATCTTAGAATTAATGGCTGCTGTTGACGAATACATCCCAACACCAGTTCGTGATACTGACAAACCATTCATGATGCCAGTCGAAGATGTATTCTCAATCACTGGTCGTGGTACTGTTGCAACTGGTCGTGTTGAACGTGGACAAGTTCGCGTTGGTGACGAAGTTGAAATCGTAGGTATTGCTGACGAAACTGCTAAAACAACTGTTACAGGTGTTGAAATGTTCCGTAAATTGTTAGACTACGCTGAAGCAGGCGATAACATCGGTGCATTATTACGTGGTGTTGCACGTGAAGACATCCAACGTGGACAAGTATTGGCTAAACCAGCTTCAATTACTCCACATACAAAATTCTCTGCAGAAGTTTACGTTTTAACTAAAGAAGAAGGTGGACGTCATACTCCATTCTTCACTAACTACCGTCCTCAGTTCTACTTCCGTACAACTGACGTAACTGGTGTTGTTGATCTACCAGAAGGTACTGAAATGGTAATGCCTGGTGATA
The DNA here is from genome assembly GCF_032555305.1 of Enterococcus sp. GTDB lineage: Bacteria > Bacillota > Bacilli > Lactobacillales > Enterococcaceae > Enterococcus_A. The sequence continues at coordinate 179,649 of NZ_JAWGOQ010000004.1, read as the reverse complement.
ACGTAACTATGGAAGTTGAATTAATCCACCCAATCGCGATCGAAGACGGAACTCGTTTCTCTATTCGTGAAGGCGGACGTACTGTTGGTTCAGGCGTTGTAACTACAATCAAAGCTTAATCAACTTTACACTTAAAATTTATGCTCGGACGTAAAAGGCTCACCGATTTTTCGGTGAGCCTTTTTTACGTTTTAAGATGATAATGAAAGTTTGAAAACAAACTAGTAGCCAAAGTTTTATTTAACAATGTTAACTTGTAAGGGATCGAATACGATTAGTTCCTATTAGGTGAGAAATTTAGTATCATAGCCCCATGATGCTATGAGAGGAAGATTGAAATGATACTTATCCCGTTGCCGCGATATGGGTTCGACCCAACGGAAGCCGCTGTCCCGTGGTGGTATTTAACTAGTAAAGGTATGAAAATCATTTTTGCCACACCTGATGGTCAAGTCGCCGCAGCTGATGCCCGTTTAATTACAGGCAAAGGTTTTGGTGTCTTCACGAAATTCTTGATGGCTGATTCTGAAGCGATTGAAGCTTATCAACAGATGGTTGAAAGTGAAGCTTTTCTAAATCCAATCAGCTATTCTGAAATTCAAACATCTGAATACGATGGAATTATATTACCCGGTGGGCATGATAAGGGGATGAAATCATATTTAGAATCCGATGTTTTACAAGAAAAGGTTGTAGATTTTTTTGTTAATCAAAAAATAATTGGTGCGATTTGCCATGGGACAGTTTTGGCGGCAAGGTCAATCGATCCGCGAACGAGAAAATCTGTACTTTACGACTATCAAACAACGTCCTTATTGAAAGGGCAGGAGTTGGGCGCTTATTATCTAACAGCTATGTGGTTGAGAGATTATTATCGTACTTACCAAATAACAGTTGAAGATGAAGTGAAATTTGCTTTGAGAGACTCGGGCCAATTTCATTCAGGAGGATTTTCGTTGCGTAGAGATTCATTGAATAATGAGAAACCAGCCTTTGTGTTACAAGACCGTAATTACATTTCGGCCCGTTGGCCAGGGGATGCGTATACGTTTGCGAAAAAGTTTTATCAGCGATTGATGAAAAACAAATAACGTCATAAATCTATTTATATTATATAGAAGTAAAGCCAAAAGTTTTCTCTGCAAATGTGTTTTCAGAAAACAATACAGAAAATCGAAAGTTTCTTAGAAAATCCTTGCAATCAGTGGTCTCATGTAATATAATCATAAAGGTGCTGTTTGCAGAAGTGCGAATATCACTGGGGGGTTCAGAAAAGAATCCGCCGGCTTTGAAACGAGAGGTTGCGACACGCCCGGACGCTTTGCCACGAACGAGCGTGACGGAGATTTTCGTGGAGCTATGTCTACTTTTTAAAATAGGCGAAGGAGGGAACAAGATGGCAAAACAAAAAATTCGTATCCGTTTAAAAGCGTATGAACATGGTATTTTAGATCAATCAGCGGATAAAATCGTGGAAACTGCAAAAAGAACTGGAGCTAGCGTGTCTGGTCCAATTCCATTACCAACTGAACGCAGTCTTTACACTGTAATCCGTGCGACTCATAAATACAAAGATTCACGCGAACAATTCGAAATGCGTACTCACAAACGTCTGATTGACATTGTGAACCCAACACCGAAGACAGTCGATGCTTTAATGAAGCTTGACTTACCATCAGGTGTGAATATTGAAATCAAACTATAATAAGAAGATGGAGGTGTAATCATGACCAAAGGAATCTTAGGGAAAAAAGTGGGAATGACTCAAATCTTCACAGAATCTGGCGAACTAATTCCAGTAACTGTAATCGAAGCTACTCCAAACGTTGTTTTACAAGTGAAAACAATGGAAAACGATGGCTACGAAGCTGTTCAATTAGGCTACCAAGATATGCGTGAAGTTTTGTCTAACAAACCTGCGAAAGGTCATGTTGCAAAAGCAAACACGGCTCCTAAGCGCTTCATTCGAGAATTCAAAGATGTTGAGCTAGGAGACTATGAAGTAGGTAAAGAAGTGAAAGTTGATACTTTCCAAGCTGGAGACATCATTGATGTTACCGGAACGACTAAAGGTAAAGGATTCCAAGGCGTTATCAAACGTCACGGACAAAGCCGCGGCCCAATGGCTCACGGTTCTCGTTACCACCGTCGTCCTGGATCTATGGGTCCTGTTGCACCGAACCGCGTATTTAAAAATAAAAAACTTGCTGGTCGCATGGGTGGCAACCGCGTAACAATTCAAAACCTTGAAATTGTTCGTGTTGACGCTGACCGCAACGTCATCTTAGTAAAAGGGAATGTTCCTGGAGCTAAAAAATCTTTAATCACTATCAAAACAGCTGTGAAAGCTAAATAATTAGTTATAGGAAAGGAGGAACTAAGGAATGCCAACTGTAGCATTATTCAAACAAGATGGAACTCAAAACGGTGACATCACTTTAAATGAAGAAATCTTCGGAATTGAACCAAATGAAAGTGTTGTTTACGATGCAATCGTTATGCAACGCGCTTCATTGAGACAAGGAACACACGCTGTGAAAAATCGTAGCGCAGTTCGTGGCGGTGGTCGCAAACCATGGCGTCAAAAAGGAACTGGACGTGCTCGTCAAGGTTCTATCCGTTCACCACAATGGCGTGGAGGTGGTATCGTCTTCGGACCTACACCACGTTCATACAGCTACAAACTTCCTAAAAAAGTTCGTCGCTTAGCAATCAAATCTGTTTTATCAGAAAAAGTTGCTGGAAATAACTTAGTTGCTGTTGACGCTTTAAGCTTTGACGCACCTAAAACAAAAGAATTCAAACAAGTTTTAACTAGCTTGTCTATCGAATCAAAAGTATTGGTTGTTTTAGAAACAGAAAACGAAGTTGCAGGCTTAGCTGCTCGTAACTTATCAAACGTAACTGTAACTACTTCAGACAACGTTACTGTATTAGATGTAGTCGCTAATGACAAAATCTTAGCAACGCAAACTGCTCTTACTCAAATTGAGGAGGTGCTTGCATAATGAACTTACTAGACGTAATCAAACGCCCAGTGATCACTGAAAAATCTATGTTAGACATGGATGAAAAGAAATATACTTTCGAAGTAGACACTCGTGCGAATAAAACTTTAGTCAAACAAGCGGTTGAAGCTGCTTTCGACGTTAAAGTTAAAAATGTAAACATTATGAATGCTAAACCAAAAGCAAAACGTATGGGTAAATACCAAGGCTTCACGAAAAAACGTCGCAAAGCTGTTGTGACTTTGACTGAAGACTCAAAAGAAATTCAACTTTTCGACGCTGAATAGGCGTTAGAAAATCACTAGTAAATAGGAGGGAAACTAGACGTGGCGATTAAAAAGTACAAACCTACCTCAAATGGTCGTCGTAATATGACAAGTTCTGATTTCGCTGAAATCACTACTTCAACGCCTGAAAAGACGTTATTACAACCATTGAAAAACAACGCCGGTCGTAACAACAACGGTCGCATTACAGTACGCCATCAAGGTGGCGGACATAAACGTCAATACCGTGTTATCGACTTCAAACGTAACAAAGATAACGTGGTTGCTAAGGTTCAAACGATCGAATACGATCCGAACCGTTCAGCAAACATTGCATTAGTTCATTATACAGATGGAGTGAAAGCATACATCTTAGCCCCTAAAGGCTTAGAAGTTGGCATGACTGTAGTATCTGGACCAGATGCAGATATTAAAATCGGGAATGCACTACCACTAGAAAATATTCCAGTTGGTACTGTTGTTCACAACATTGAAATGAAACCTGGTAAAGGCGGACAATTGATCCGTTCAGCTGGTACAAGTGCACAAGTACTTGGTAAAGAAGGAAAATACGTATTAGTACGTTTGAATTCTGGCGAAGTTCGCATGATCTTAGCTACTTGCCGTGCAACAATCGGTTCTGTTGGTAACGAACAACACGAATTGATCAACATCGGTAAAGCTGGACGTTCTCGTTGGATGCGCAAACGCCCAACTGTACGTGGTAGCGTAATGAACCCTAATGATCACCCACACGGTGGTGGTGAAGGTAAAGCTCCAGTTGGACGTAAAGCTCCAGTATCTCCATGGGGACAACCTGCATTGGGTTACAAAACGCGTAACAAGAAAGCTGCATCTGACAAGCTTATCGTACGTCGTAAGACTAAATAATATCATTGACTATGTGTCGCATATTTTGAGAGGAGGTACACCATGGGTCGTAGTTTGAAAAAAGGACCTTTCGCTGATGATCATTTGATGAAAAAGGTCGAAGCGCAACAAGGTGTTGAAAAGAAAAAAGTTATCAAAACTTGGTCTCGTCGCTCAACAATTTTTCCTAACTTTGTAGGATTTACTATTGCTGTTTATGACGGACGCAAACATGTGCCAGTTTACATCCAAGAAGACATGGTAGGACATAAATTAGGTGAATTTGCACCATCAAGAACTTATCGTGGACATGCCGCCGACGATAAGAAAACAAGACGTTAATTTTGAGGGGAGGATATTAACATGGCAGAACAAATTACATCAGCTAAGGCAACTGCAAAAACAGTTCGCACTTCTCCTCGTAAAGCACGTTTAGTAATCGATCTTATTAGAGGAAAAAGCGTAGCAGAAGCAATTTCAATTTTGAAATTCACACCAAACAAATCTGCTGGAATCATCGAAAAAGTGATGATGTCCGCAGTTGCTAACGCAGAGAACAACTTTGACTTAGATGTTGAGAACTTGGTAGTTTCTGAAGCATTTGTTAACGAAGGACCAACAATGAAACGTTTCCGTCCACGTGCAAAAGGTTCAGCTTCACCAATCAACAAACGTACAAGTCACATCACCGTTGTGGTATCAGAAAAATAAGGAGGGATAATCAGTGGGTCAAAAAGTAAATCCTATTGGAATGCGTGTAGGCATCATCCGTGAGTGGGATGCTAAATGGTATGCCGAAAAAGAGTATGCTGAATTTCTACACGAAGATTTGAGAATCCGTAAGTTCATCGCAACGAAACTTGCTGATGCCGCTGTGTCAAAAGTTGAAATCGAACGCGCTGCAAACCGTGTGAACATTTCAATCCACACAGCTAAGCCTGGTATGGTTATCGGTAAAGGCGGATCTGAAGTCGAAAGCCTAAGAAAAGAATTGAACAAATTAACTGGTAAACGAGTTCACATCAACATCGTTGAAATCAAAAAACCAGATTTAGATGCTAAACTAGTCGGAGAAGGAATCGCGCGTCAATTAGAAAATCGTGTTGCTTTCCGTCGTGCACAAAAACAAGCGATCCAACGCACTATGCGTTCTGGCGCTAAAGGAATCAAAACTCAAGTATCTGGTCGTTTGAATGGTGCGGATATCGCTCGTTCAGAAGGATACTCTGAAGGGACAGTTCCTCTTCATACATTGCGTGCCGACATCGACTACGCTTGGGAAGAAGCGAATACAACATACGGAAAACTAGGAGTTAAAGTGTGGATTTATCGTGGAGAAATTCTTCCTACAAAGAAAAACACTGAGAAAGGAGGGAAATAGACATGTTAGTACCTAAACGTGTAAAACACCGTCGTGAATTCCGCGGAAAAATGCGTGGAGAAGCTAAAGGTGGAAAAGAAATCGCATTTGGTGAATTCGGCTTACAAGCTGTTGAATCACATTGGATTACTAACCGCCAAATCGAAGCATCACGTATCGCCATGACTCGTTACATGAAACGTGGTGGGAAAGTGTGGATCAAAATTTTCCCTCACAAATCATATACATCTAAAGCTATCGGCGTACGTATGGGTAAAGGTAAAGGTGCTCCTGAAGGTTGGGTTTCACCAGTTAAACGCGGCAAGATCATGTTTGAAATCGCCGGCGTACCTGAAGAAGTCGCTCGTGAAGCATTACGTCTTGCTTCTCACAAATTACCTATGAAAACGAAGATCGTAAAACGTGAGGAAATGGGTGGTGAATCGAATGAAGGTTAAAGAAATCAGAGAATTAACCACTGCCGAAATGATTGATCAAGAAAAACAATTAAAAGAAGAATTGTTTAATCTTAGATTCCAATTAGCAACAGGTCAATTAGAGAACACTGCACGTATTAAAGAAGTACGTAAATCGATTGCACGCATTAAAACTGTGTTGCGCGAACAAGCTGACAAATAGTGGAAGGAGGCCATTTCCAGTATGACTGAAGAAAGAAATCAACGTAAAGTTTATCAAGGACGCGTGGTATCTGACAAAATGGACAAGACGATCACTGTTGTCGTTGAAACCAAAAAGAACCATCCAATCTACGGTAAACGTATGAAGTATTCTAAAAAATACAAAGCTCACGATGAAAACAATGAAGCAAAAATTGGCGATATCGTGAAAATCATGGAAACTCGTCCATTATCAGCTACCAAACGTTTCCGTCTGGTTGAAATTGTTGAAAAAGCAGTGATTATCTAATCACACGAGATTTTCCTATATAGATGTTTCTTAAATCTGAAAGGAGGATACACAAGTGATCCAAGCAGAAAGTCGTTTAAAAATTGCGGACAACTCAGGCGCTCGTGAAATTTTAACTATTAAAGTTCTTGGCGGATCTGGTCGCAAAACTGCAAATATCGGTGATGTGATTGTTGCTACGGTTAAACAAGCAACGCCAGGTGGTGTTGTCAAAAAAGGTGAAGTCGTTAAAGCCGTTATCGTTCGAACTAAATCAGGCGCTCGTCGTACTGACGGTTCTTATATCAAATTTGATGAAAATGCAGCTGTTATCATTCGTGATGACAAGAGCCCAAGAGGAACACGTATCTTCGGACCTGTCGCTCGTGAACTACGCGAAGGCAACTTTATGAAGATCGTTTCATTGGCACCGGAAGTATTATAATCGGAAGATTCAACCAAAGGAGGTGCGCAACAGTAATGTTCGTTAAAAAAGGCGATAAAGTAAAAGTTATCTCTGGTAAAGACAGAAATAAAGAAGGCGTAGTATTAGAAGCCCTTCCTAAAAAAGACAAAGTCGTTGTTGAAGGCGTCAATGTCGTGAAAAAACACAAAAAAGCCTCTCAAGAAGCCCCTCAAGGCGGAATCGTTGAGGTAGAAGCACCAATTCATGCATCTAATGTTATGGTGATCGACCCTTCAAATGGAGAAGCGACACGCGTTGGCTACAAAGTGGTTGACGGTAAGAAAGTCCGTGTTTCTAAAAAAACCGGCGAAGCTCTAGATAAATAATTAAACAAGGAAGGAGGATCTTATAGATGAACCGCCTAAAAGAAAAATTTGTAAGTGAAATTACACCATCTTTGATGGAAAAATTTAACTATGATTCAGTTATGGAAGTTCCTAAAGTTGAGAAAATCGTCATCAACATGGGTGTTGGTGATGCGGTATCAAACGCAAAAAACTTAGACAAAGCTGTTGAAGAATTAGCATTGATTTCTGGTCAAAAACCAATTATCACTAAAGCTAAAAAATCAATCGCTGGTTTCCGTTTACGTGAAGGAATGCCTATCGGTGCGAAAGTAACACTACGTGGAGAAAGAATGTATGAGTTCTTAGACAAATTAGTGTCTGTATCACTTCCACGTGTACGTGACTTCCACGGAGTAAGCAAAAAATCCTTTGATGGCCGTGGTAACTTTACTTTAGGTGTCAAAGAACAATTGATCTTCCCTGAAGTAGATTATGATTTAGTTGATAAAGTCCGCGGTATGGATATCGTTGTTGTAACAACTGCTAAGACAGACGAAGAATCTCGCGAATTATTAACACAACTTGGAATGCCATTCCAAAAATAATCAAGGAGGCGAAAAAATTGGCTAAAAAATCAATGATTGCTAAAAACAAACGCCCTGCAAAACATTCAACGCAAGAATATACTCGCTGCGAACGTTGCGGACGTCCACATTCAGTTTATCGTAAATTTCATCTTTGCCGTATTTGCTTCCGCGAACTTGCCTACAAAGGTCAAATTCCCGGCGTGAAGAAAGCTAGCTGGTAAAATAAACTCGCATAAAGGAGGTAAACAGTTCAATGGTCATGACAGATCCAATTGCAGATTTTCTAACTCGTATTCGTAATGCCAACATGGTAAAACACGACTCAGTAGAAGTACCTGCTTCAAAAATCAAACGTGACATCGCAGAAATCCTTAAACGTGAAGGTTTCGTACGTGATGTTGAATATATCGAAGATGACAAACAAGGCATGATCCGTGTTTTCCTTAAATACGGTAAAAATGACGAACGTGTTATCACGAACTTGAAACGTATCTCTAAACCAGGCTTGCGTGCTTATGTCAAAGCTGACGAAGTACCAAAAGTATTAAACGGTTTAGGTATCGCAATCATCTCTACTTCTGAAGGTTTAGTAACCGACAAAGAAGCAAGAGGCAAAAACGTCGGCGGCGAAGTGCTAGCTTACGTTTGGTAAGAACAAACAATCCATGAGGAGGTGTCTTTAAGTGAGCCGTATTGGTAATAAATTAGTCGTTTTGCCTGCAGGAGTTGAAGTAACTCAAAACGGGAACGACGTAACTGTTAAAGGACCTAAAGGTGAATTAACGCGTACTTTTTCTTCTGATATCAAAATGAGCATCGAAGGAAATGAAGTAACATTTACTCGTCCAAATGACAGCAAAGAAATGAAAACAATCCACGGAACAACTCGTGCAAACTTCAATAACATGGTTGTTGGTGTTTCTGAAGGGTTCCAAAAAGCATTAGAATTAATCGGGGTTGGGTACCGTGCACAATTACAAGGGTCAAAACTTGTATTGAACGTTGGTTACTCACATCCAGTTGAGATGGTAGCTCCAGAAGGCGTTACAATCGAAGTTCCTTCTAACACTCAAGTAATTGTTAAGGGATCAAACAAAGAAGTAGTAGGCGAATTAGCTGCGAAAATCCGCGGAACTCGTCCTCCAGAACCTTATAAAGGCAAAGGTATCCGTTATGTTGGCGAATACGTACGTCGTAAAGAAGGTAAAACTGGTAAATAGTAGGTCGAACCTACACGCGGCTTAGGCCAGCTTAATTAAAGAGGTGACAATTGTGATTACAAAACCAGACAAGAATAAAACACGCCAAAAACGCCACATGCGCGTTCGCGGAAAAATTTCTGGTACTGCTGAGTGCCCACGCTTGAACGTTTTTCGTTCTAACAAAAACATCTACGCGCAAATTATTGATGACGTAGCGGGTGTGACGCTAGCAAGTGCCTCTGCCTTGGATAAAGAAATTTCAGGTGGAAACAAAACTGAACAAGCACAAGCTGTTGGGAAACTAGTAGCAGAACGTGCATCAGAAAAAGGAATTAAGAAAGTAGTCTTTGACCGTGGTGGATACCTTTACCATGGCCGTGTAGCAGCTTTAGCTGAAGCAGCTCGCGAAAATGGACTAGAATTTTAGGAGAAGGAGGAACACCATTCATGGTTTATATCGATCCAAAACATTTGGAATTAGAAGACCGCGTTGTAGCGATCAACCGTGTTACTAAAGTTGTTAAAGGTGGACGTCGTCTACGTTTCGCAGCATTAGTTGTTGTCGGAGACAAAAACGGTCACGTAGGCTTTGGTACTGGTAAAGCTCAAGAAGTACCTGAAGCAATTCGTAAAGCAATCGAAGACGCTAAGAAAAACCTAATCGAAGTACCAATGGTAGGAACTACGCTTCCTCACGAAGTCATTGGTGTATTCGGCGGCGGACGTATCTTAATGAAACCAGCCGTTGAAGGTTCTGGAGTTGCCGCTGGTGGACCAGTTCGTGCCGTCTTGGAATTAGCTGGGGTTGCCGATGTAACTTCTAAATCTTTAGGTTCAAACACACCAATCAACGTTGTTCGTGCAACTGTTGAAGGCTTGACTCAATTGAAAAAAGCAGAAGAAGTGGCACAATTACGTGGCATCTCTGTTGAAAACTTAGCTAATTAAGGAGGACGAATGACATGGCTGAATTAAAAATCACTTTAAAACGCAGTATTATCGGACGTCCTCAAAACCAACGTGACACTGTTAAAGCGTTGGGTCTTAAAAAAATGAACAGCACAGTTGTTAAACCTGCCAATGATGCAATCAAAGGTATGGTTAACACAGTGTCTCATTTAGTGGACGTAGAAGAAGTTTAATAGACAATGATGATTAAAATCTAAGGAGGTGCCCAATATAATGAAACTTCATGAATTACAACCTGCCGAAGGTTCACGTAAAGTTCGCAACCGCGTTGGACGTGGTACTTCATCAGGTAACGGAAAAACATCTGGACGTGGTCAAAAAGGTCAAAAGGCTCGTTCAGGCGGTGGTGTACGTTTAGGTTTTGAAGGTGGTCAAACTCCTTTATTCCGTCGTTTGCCAAAACGCGGATTTACTAACGTGAATCGTAAAGAATACGCTGTAGTCAATCTAGATGTCTTAAATCGTTTTGAAGATGGAGCTGAAGTAACACCAGTTGCTTTAGTGGAAGCTGGAATCGTGAAAAACGAAAAAGCTGGAATCAAAGTTTTAGGAAACGGATCATTAGATAAAAAACTAACCGTTAAAGCAGCAAAATTCTCTAAACATGCTCAAGAAACAATTGAAGCTGCTGGTGGTTCAATCGAGGTGATTTAATGTTCAAACTTTTAAAGGATTCATTCAAAGTTAAGAACATCCGATCACGGATATTGTTTACCGTCTTAATGCTATTAGTTTTCCGGTTAGGTGCACAGATCACTGTACCGGGAGTTGACGCGCATGGATTGCAAGGTCTGAGTGAAATGCCATTTTTCAGAATGCTGAACATGGTCAGTGGCTCAGCCATGCAAAACTTCTCGATCTTCTCAATGGGGGTTTCCCCATATATCACTGCTTCAATCGTTATTCAGTTGTTGCAGATGGATATCATTCCTAAATTTGTTGAGTGGTCAAAACAAGGGGAAGTCGGTCGTAAAAAGTTGAATCAAGCTACTCGCTATTTGACTTTAGTATTGGCTTTCATCCAGTCTGTCAGTATTACAGCAGGTTTTGATTATTTTGCACAATTTGGTTTTGTTCCAAACCGTAACGTTCAAACGTTCGTTACGATCGGTATCATTCTTACAGCTGGTACGATGTTCGTTACTTGGCTGGGAGAACAGATTACTGAAAAAGGAATCGGCAATGGCGTATCGATGATCATCTTTGCGGGGATCATTTCTCGATTACCAGAGAGTATCAAAGATATTTATGACGATTATTTTGTGAACATCGATTCTAGTGATCTTTGGAAATCAGTCATTTTTGTTGTAATTTTACTTGTCGCTATCGTGTTGATCGTCGTTTTCGTAACGTACTTCCAGCAAGCGGAAAGAAAAATTCCGATTCAATATACAAAACAAGTCGTTGGCGCTCCAACAAGCAGTTATCTACCATTAAAAGTAAATGCTGCCGGAGTTATCCCTGTTATCTTTGCCAGCTCATTCATTGCTACTCCAAATGCGGTGTTGCAAGCATTAGCTAGCAGATATCAAGCGGAAGGCTGGTACGAAATGTTAACTAAGTTATTTAGTTACAATACCGTTCCAGGTGCTGCGATTTATACTGTTCTGATCGTTGCCTTTACATTCTTCTATGCATTTGTTCAGGTTAATCCTGAAAAATTGGCAGAGAATTTACAAAAACAAGGAAGTTATATTCCTCGTGTAAGACCAGGTAAAGGAACTGAAGAATATGTTTCTGCAATTTTGATGCGCTTAAGTGTGGTCGGAGCTATTTTCTTAGGTTTGATCGCCTTGATCCCAATCATCGCGCAAATGGTTTGGAATCTGCCTCAATCAATCGGTTTGGGCGGTACTAGTCTTTTGATCGTTGTTGGTGTTGCATTAGAAACTGCAAAACAATTAGAAGGACTCATGTTGAAACGACGTTATGTCGGATTCATGGATGAAGAGTAGATTCGTGTGTTGAGGGTCTTCCTCAACGCCGTTCTCGCTTCAATTACTTAGGAGGGAAAACAATGAACCTGATCTTAATGGGACTGCCGGGGGCAGGAAAAGGAACACAAGCAGAAAGAATCGTTGCAACGTACAATATTCCACATATCAGCACGGGGGATATGTTCCGAGAAGCAATCAAAAACGAGACAACACTCGGATTGAAAGCAAAATCTTATATGGATGCAGGGGATTTGGTCCCAGACGAAGTTACTAACGGTATCGTGAAGGAACGCTTAGCTCAAAAGGACACAGATAAAGGGTTCTTATTGGACGGCTTCCCTCGTACTTTAGATCAAGCCAAAGCATTAGCTGAAATGTTAGCGGACTTGAATAAAAAGATTGATGCTGTGATTGAAATTCAAGTAGCAGAAGAAGTGTTAGTTGAACGTTTGGCAGGACGCTTCATGTGCCGCAACTGTGGTGCGACTTATCATAAAATCTTCAATCCTACAAAAGTAGAAGGTACTTGCGATCGTTGTGGCGGTCATGAGTTTTACCAACGTGAAGATGATAAGCCAGAAACAGTTAAAAACCGTTTGTCTGTGAACATCAAAAACAGCGAACCAATTTTAGCTTACTATGATGAAGAAGGTCTGTTATATCCAGTTGATGGAGATCGTGAAATTGATGCCGTATTTGCGGATGTAGAAAAGATTATCGAAAAATAATTTTGCCTGCCGACTTGAGATGCAGTTTATCTTGCCAAGTTCGATGTTTTATGATAGAATTTGTCAGTCCGACTTCTAGCTTTTAGAAGTTTAACTTTAGAATTACGGTGGGAACTGCAGTTTCCGCCATTTTATCGTGTGAAAATGCGAAACAACTACAAGGAGGTACTCTGCGTGGCAAAAGAAGATATGATTGAAATCGAAGGAACAGTCGTCGAAACTTTGCCGAATGCAATGTTTAAAGTCGAATTGGAAAATGGACACGAAGTTCTTGCACACGTATCTGGTAAAATCCGGATGTATTATATTCGAATCTTGCCTGGAGATAAGGTTACAGTAGAACTTTCTCCATATGATTTGAGCCGTGGTCGCATTACCTATCGCTTTAAGTAAGTTGTACTCCGTAAAACTTCAGGAGGTATAATCATGAAAGTAAGACCATCAGTAAAACCAATGTGTGAACATTGTAAAGTAATCCGTCGTAATGGACGCGTTATGGTGATTTGCCCAGCAAACCCAAAACATAAACAACGTCAAGGATAATTGGAGGTGTAATTAAGTATGGCTCGTATTGCAGGAGTAGATATTCCTCGTGATAAACGCGTGGTAATTTCTCTTACTTATATTTATGGTATTGGAAATACTACAGCGAAACAAATTTTGGCCGATGCAGGCGTTTCTGAAGATGTTCGTGTACGTGACTTAACTAACGAACAAACAGACGCTATCCGTGCTGAAGTTGATAAATTAAAAGTTGAAGGCGATCTTCGTCGTGAAACTAACTTAAACATCAAACGTTTGATGGAAATCGGTTCATACCGTGGAATCCGTCATCGTCGCGGCTTGCCTACACGTGGACAAAACACTAAGAACAATGCTCGTACTCGTAAAGGCCCAGCTCGCGCTATTGCTGGTAAGAAAAAATAATTAGTGAAGGAGGTATAAATCTTCATGGTAGCAAAGAAAGTCAATCGTAAACGTCGTGTGAAGAAGAATATTGAAACTGGTATTGCTCATATTCATTCGACTTTCAATAATACAATCGTCATGATTACTGATGCCAGCGGTAACGCTGTAGCATGGTCATCTGCAGGTTCATTAGGGTTTAAAGGTAGTAAAAAATCAACTCCTTTCGCTGCTCAAATGGCTGCTGAAACTGCAACAAAAGCTGCAATGGAACATGGATTGAAAAGTGTTGAAGTAACTGTTAAAGGACCTGGTTCTGGTCGTGAAGCAGCGATTCGTTCATTGCAAGCAACTGGTTTAGAAGTAACTGCAATTCGTGACGTGACTCCAGTACCTCATAATGGATGCCGCCCTCCAAAACGCCGTCGTGTTTAATGAGTGCCCAACTCTATGAGTTTTACAGGAACGTCATTGAACAAGACACTTTTCGTTTTGAAAGGGGTAAAAGACAAGAATGATTGAATTCGAAAAACCAAGAATCACAAAAATTGATGAAGACAGAGATTATGGCAAGTTCGTTGTCGAACCTTTGGAAAGAGGTTATGGAACTACTTTAGGTAATTCTCTACGTCGTATTCTACTTTCTTCTTTACCGGGCGCTGCCATTACTAATATTCAAATCGATGGGGTGTTACACGAATTTTCAACCATCAAAGGTGTAAGAGAAGACGTTGTACAAATCATCTTGAATATCAAAGGTTTAGCGTTGAAATTATTCGCGGAAGAAGAAAAAACCCTTGAGATCGATATTACTGGACCAGCTACGGTAACTGCCGGCGATATTATCGTTGACAGCGACGTTGAAATCTTGAATAAAGATATGTACATTTGTACTGTTGCTGAAGGTGCGACATTCCATGCTCGCCTAACAGTAAAACCTGGTCGAGGCTATGTTCAAGCAGACGAAAACAAAAAGGAAGATATGCCAATCGGTGTCCTTCCAGTCGATTCTATCTATACACCAGTACGCAAAGTAAACTACCAAGTTGAAAACACTCGTGTTGGTCGTCGTGATGACTTCGATAAATTAACGATGGAAATTTGGACTGACGGATCGATCATTGCTCAAGAAGCATTGAGTCTTGCGGCGAAAATTTTGACTGAACATTTAGATATTTTTGTAAATCTTACTGATGAAGCGAAAAATGCTGAAATCATGGTAGAAAAAGAAGAAACTCAAAAAGAAAAAATGTTGGAAATGACCATCGAAGAACTAGACTTGTCTGTACGTTCGTACAATTGCTTGAAACGTGCCGGAATTAATACGGTTCAAGAATTAACGAATAAGTCTGAACCTGAAATGATCAAAGTACGTAATTTAGGTCGTAAATCACTTGAAGAAGTGAAAGCTAAATTACATGATCTTGGCTTAGGACTACGTAAAGACGATTAATATTGTTGACAAAGGAGGGAAACCTACGTGAGTTACCGTAAATTAGGACGCACATCTAGCCAACGTAAGGCAATGTTGCGTGACTTAACAACTGACTTAATTATCAACGAACGTATCGTAACGACTGAAGCTCGTGCGAAAGAAGTTCGTTCAACTGCTGAAAAGATGATTACCTTAGGAAAACGCGGGGATCTTCATGCACGTCGCCAAGCTGCTAGCTTTGTACGTAATGAAGTCGCTGATGTTCGCGAAGAAAATGAGAAAGTTGTTGTTGAATCTGCATTACAAAAATTATTCAATGACATCGCTCCTCGTTATGCTGAACGTCAAGGTGGATACACTCGTATCTTGAAAACTGAACCTCGTCGCGGCGACAACGCCCCTATGGTCGTTTTAGAACTTGTATAATAATCACTCTTCACTTTATAGATGATTCTTTTAGAGTGTTATGATGTTGGAGATTTTCTCCGAGTCTAGCTCAGCGCCGCTTCCCAGATTGTCTGGGAAGCCGGCACTCATCATAAAGTGTTTTTTTATACCCAAAAATACTGTCAAGACAGATAGGTATACAAAAGCATTTTATTGAGTATCAAGGATTGATAAAGTGAAGCTTTTTTGCTAGTCTTAGTACATATTTGCAAGGAAGCGGAAAGGTGTAACCATGAAGCCAATTATTGAAATCAATCAAATTGAATTTAGTTATCAAGAAGAAGCAGCACCAGCTTTAAAAGATGTGAGCTTTTCGATTCAAAAAGGAGAATGGATCGCCATCGTCGGTCATAATGGCTCCGGAAAATCAACGTTAGCAAAAGCGATCAATGGTCTTCATTTGCCGCAAAATGGAACTGTTACAGTAGGCGGGATGGAATTATCTGAGGAAACTGTCTGGGACATTCGTCGAATGGTTGGAATGGTTTTTCAAAATCCTGATAACCAGTTCGTCGGAGCGACAGTGGAAGATGATGTGGCCTTTGGTTTGGAGAATCAAGGAATCGAACGCAGTGAAATGCAGCATCGTGTCAAAGATGCTTTGGAAAAAGTCAAAATGCAGGACTTCGCAACTCGCGAGCCTGCTCGTTTGTCTGGTGGACAAAAACAGCGGGTAGCGATTGCGGGTGTGGTTGCTTTGCGCCCAGATATTATCATTTTAGATGAGGCGACCAGTATGCTGGACCCTGAAGGTCGTGATGATGTGATCGCGACAATCAATAAAATCAAAGAAGAAAGCGATTTGACTGTTATTTCAATCACCCATGATATCGATGAAGCAGCCAGTGCAAATCGAATCTTGGTGATGAGAGACGGCAAACTGTATCAAGAAGGAACGCCAGATGAAATTTTTTCTGCTGGTCCAGAGTTAGTTTCTCTGGGGTTGGATTTGCCATTTCCTGAGAAATTAAAATCGGCATTAAAAGCTCGCGGTGTGAATGTGCCGGCGAACTATTTGGATGAGGAAGGGATGATGGACTGGTTATGGACATCCGTTTTGAAAAAGTAAGCTACGTTTATCAACCGAATACTCCCTTTGAGCAACGAGCACTTTACGATATTGATTTAAATATTAAGGAAGGTTCTTATACCGCTTTGGTGGGACATACCGGTAGTGGTAAATCGACTTTATTGCAGCATTTGAATGCTTTGTTGAAGCCAACTGATGGGCAAGTCGTGATCGGTGATCGAACCATCACACCAATGACAGATAACAAAAATTTAAAACCGGTTCGTAAAAAGGTCGGGATTGTCTTTCAATTTCCTGAAGCTCAATTATTTGAAGAAACGGTTGCGAAAGATATTGCATTTGGTCCAAAGAATTTTGGTGTCAGTGATGAAGATGCACAGCTTTTAGCAAAAGAGAACTTGAAATTAGTGGGAATGGATGAGGAATACCTGGAGCGTTCACCATTTGAGCTCTCAGGAGGGCAAATGCGTCGTGTAGCGATTGCTGGGGTCTTGGCTATGGAACCAGAAATTTTGGTCTTAGACGAGCCAACAGCGGGCTTAGATCCGCTGGGTCGTAAAGAAATGATGGAAATGTTTTGGCGTCTGCATCAAGAAAAAAACATGACGATTGTTCTAGTCACTCACTTAATGGATGATGTAGCGAATTTTGCTGATTATGTTTATGTCTTGGAAAAAGGGCGCGTGGTGAAGCGTGGTGAGCCGCAGTTTGTATTTGAAGATGTTGCCTGGTTGAAAGAGAAGCAATTAGGTGTACCGCAAGCAACTGCTTTTGCTGAGAGAATGCAGGCTCGCGGGGCAACCTTTGACGAACTGCCATTAACAGAAATTGAGTTGGCGGACTGGATCGTAAAGTTTGCGGGAGGTCCTGCCCATGATGAATAAATTGATTTTTGGTCGTTATATTCCAGGCGATTCTTTGATCCATCGCTTAGATCCGCGGGCAAAATTAGTCGCTAGTTTCTATTTTATTGGAATCATCTTTTTGGCGAATAACTGGCAGAGCTATTTGTTTTTAGGCGTCTTTACTCTATTCGCCGTATTTTTATCTAAGATTAATTTGAATTTTTTCTTGAAAGGTGTCAGACCGCTGATCTGGCTGATCATTTTTACGGTGGCATTGCAGATGCTGTTTACCCGTGGCGGGACTTTATATTGGTCATGGGGCGTATTCAGCCTTTCATCTTATGGGATCCAGAACGGCTTATTTATCTTTTGTCGTTTTGTCTTGATCATTTTCATGTCGACGTTGTTGACATTGACGACACCACCTTTATCGATGTCTGATGCGATTGAATCATTATTGAATCCGTTGAAAAAATTTCATTTGCCTGTACATGAAATTGCTTTGATGTTATCAATTGCTTTACGGTTTGTACCGACTTTGATGGATGAAACGGAAAAAATCATGAATGCTCAACGTGCTCGTGGGGTCGATTTTAATGATGGTAACTTGATTCAAAAGGTCAAAGCGATTGTCCCATTGTTGATTCCGCTATTTGTCAGCAGTTTTAACCGTGCAGAAGACTTAGCAACAGCTATGGAAGCTCGCGGATATCGTGGTGGTGAAGGACGTAGTAAGTACCGTAAATTACAATGGGCATCACGAGATACGATCGTCATTGGTGTTTTTGCTGTTGCAACCATTATTTTAGTCTTTTTAAGAAGTTAGAGATTGTAGACACCATTCATTTGTTTGGATGATGTCTACTTTTTTGTATTTTTGAATAGTTCAAAAAAGAGTGCGTCTGTCGCTGGTGCTTATGATAGGATAAATGGAGTAACTAAGTGGAGGATGAAAAATGACGGAGAAGCGACCGGATTTAGATGTTGGATTGAGACCAGAAACATTTAGAGAGTACTATTACTTGAAGGAAGAACTGCAAGCTTTTTGCCAGGAGCAGGGGTTAGCTAAATCAGGAAGTAAAGCTGAACTAAATGAACGAATTGAACATTTTTTGCGAACAGGTGAAAAATTAGTAAAACCGACGAAAAAGAAAAGAACCCTTCGGACTGAGGAATTGACTTCAGAAAGCATAATCGAGGAGAATATTGTTTTTTCAGAAGTCCATCGTGCTTTTTTCAAACAGGAATTGGGAGATTCATTTACTTTTAAAGTTGCTTTTCAGAACTGGCTGAAAGTGAATGCTGGAAAAACGTATCGCGAAGCAATTGCAATCTATCCTGAAATTGCCGCCCAGAAGTCGAAAAAAATTGATTCGCAATTTGAGTACAATACTTATGTTCGTGATTTTTTTGCTGACAATCAAGGACGCTCTTTACAAGAGGCTATCGCCTGTTGGAAGTATAAAAAGGCACAGCCAGGGAGTAATAAATATCAGGCAGCGGATCTAAGCGCGTTGGATTCCGAATAAAAAGCTGGTATAATGACTAGAATTTATTTTTTGAGGAGCGAAACGATGGTTAGATACAAGGCAGTGATTGCTTATGACGGTACAAATTTTAATGGTTTTCAACGGCAGCCGAATGGTCGTACGGTACAGGAGGAAGTCGAGAAGACGCTGCAAAAAATGAACAATGGATCTCCGGTAACGATTTTTGGTTCTGGACGGACAGATGCAGGGGTTCATGCGATTGGTCAGGTGATCCACTTCGATTATCCCCAAGAACGACCATTGGAACGGATGCGTTTTGCCTTAGATACACAGACACCAGAGGATATCGCGGTCTCTTCCGTTGAAATTGTGGATGATGAGTTTCATGCGCGCTATCATGTAACCGAGAAGACCTATCATTTTAAGGTTCAGATTGCTAAACCACGCAGTCCTTTTCGTCGATACTATGCCGCTTATTATCCTTATCCATTAGACTTGGATTTGATCCGTCAGGCTTTGCCGGATCTGCTAGGAACTCATGATTTCACGTCCTTTTGTGCAACTGGCGGTTCGATCGAAGATAAGGTTCGGACGATCTATCAGGCGGACCTGGAAGTAAATGACGCTGGGACAGAGTTGACCTTCATTTTTCGTGGCAATGGTTTCTTATATAAGATGATTCGGATCTTAGTTGGAACATTGTTGAAAATTGGCAATGGACGTATTCCAGCAGATAGTATTCCCACTATCATTGAAGCGGAGGATCGTAATGCTGCGGGACCAACCGCTCATCCAGAAGGGCTTTATTTGGCCGAAGTAAAGTATTAAAAAAGGTTCTCCGTCGACACATGTTGACGAAGAACCTTTTTTAGTGCTGATGTATTTTTTTCGGTTTCAGCATTCGCAGATAAAGGATAAACATTCCGATGGCGACTACGAAAGAGATGGCACCGGCGATAAATCCTTTCGGCATATAACTGAAGGTTACTTTGTGCTTGCCTTTTGGTACATGGATGCTGACAAAGGCGTTTTGGAAGGCTTTCGTGTCGACTTTCTTTCCATCGATTTTGGCCGTCCAGCCTTCATCGTAAGGGATTGTCGTGATCAATGTTTGTGCTTCTTTAGCATTGACCGTTCCTTCTGCGCTGTGCTTGCCAACTTTCATATCCACACCGTTGTCCTTGATCTTATCTACGGCTAGGCGATAGGCTACCGTATCCAAAGCTAATACTTGCGGATTTTGGAAGCTAATAGATTTTGTACCATAGAAGCTGGCAGTAAAGGTAACCATCGTTGGCTCTTGATAGTAGCCTAAGTCGTAATACTGACCACTAATCCCGATTTGAGCCTGCCGTGTTTGTCCGTTAGTTGTGACCGTTGCTGTCGAGCTTTCTAATTCAGCAAAGTCGTAAGGATAGAGACTTAAGTAAGCCTGTGTATTCGCTGGAACCTGAACCTTCCAAGTAACGTCTTTTGCAACGTTTCCTTGTTTTTCGGTAATGGTCGTGATATTGCCAGCATTAGTGACGTTGGCATTTTTTGTATCTATTTGTGTGATCGGTAGAAATTGGAAGTATTGAAACTGTTCCTGCGACAAGGCATTGAATAGTTGCGTCTGCGTACCCAAATTGTCGTTTGGTGAAGGCTGCAGCTTATCGATGCTTTGTGGTGCGGTAAAAGCTAATGGCAGAGCATAATTATTCTCGAAAAGATTGTACTCGCCAACGCTCTTTGTTTTTGTAAAGCCGTATTTATTTAAGTTCTTGGCCTTAGCAATATTGTATTTGATCCCTGTGAAGGCATCCGCCAGCAGGGTGTTGTTCTGATAACGGATATTCAGACTAGTTCCTCGTGAACGAAACCCTAATTGATCCATATAACCGGAAGAATGCCGATTACGGATCGAAGAAAACATGCTGACGCCGCTATAGCCATAATTAAAGGCATCATTAGAAGAAACGGGATCAAGATTTTCCATTCGATAAAAGCTACTATTTTCATTTTTCGTTTCATCCACTAAAGACTTGATTGACGGATATGGTTCGGTATAAAGACTACGAGAAGCATAGTTCCAATCCTTCAAAATGCCACGTGTCATAAAACTACTATTGATAAAGGCTTCTGAAGACATCAAAAGCAGAAGCAAAATGCTGAGTACTTTCAACGGAATTTTGTTGAAGTGATGTGCCGTAAAGATTAGTGCATAAACAGCTAAAAAACCAAGTGTAATATACAACGAGATATTTTTAAGATAATCATAGTCTTTGCCCTTCATCCCCCAGAAAATCGCGAAGAGTGCGATCAGCATCAGACAGGCAGCGACCAATTGTAAAGTATTCTCACGATCTAATTTTTCCCAACCCCAAGCAGCCAATGTAATCACTAAAAATGAAAGTAAATAAGCATAGCGGAACAAGAACATGTTAGGTGCGTGCATTCCATGCCAGAACAAATTCATAGGCTGGATATAAAAGCTTGCGACCAAAATCGCGGCAACCGCGCCATAAGCAATTTTATTTTTCCAAGGAATCTTTTTACAGATGAAGAAAAAGAGACAGAAAGCTAATGGTAAAAGTCCAATATAAATAAATGGGATCGAACCGTATTTTGTCGTATCATACGAACCAATCAAGTTTTTCGCGATAAAATCCCACCAATTAGTCGCTTCAGTTCTAAACGTAGAAATGGTCGATAGCTCTTCACCATTTGCCCGTAAATCAAGGATTGATGGCAAAATCATAATCATCGAAGCAAAACCGGCTAATAATGAGGTGAAACCATAAGGAATGATACTCTTTTTATAGACTTTCCAATTTGTGATCAGGCGTGCGATAAAGTATAAGACCGAGAAAACACCGATCATGAAGCCCATATAAAAACTGGTCAGAAACAGCATTAAATAGGAAACAAACAGGACAGTCGGTTTTTTCTGATCCATCACGCGGTTGATGCCCCAGATAATCAAAGGCAGATAGACAAACGCGTCCAGCCACATGATGATCTCAGAATGAGCAATAGCGAAGGACATTAAAGCATAAGTAACGCTTAATGCTACGCGCGACCAATTAGGCAGTTTGAAGCTGCCCTTTGCATAGAACCAAAACGCCAATCCTGCTGAACCGATCTTTAACAGGGTCAAGAAGTATAAGGCATCAGGCATCAGCTGATTTGGGAAGAAAATCACCAGTGGTGTAAAAAAGCCGCCTAAATAATAAGATACTAATGATAGATAATTCAGACCCATGGAGGCATTCCAGTTATATAAAAAGCCTTGCTTACCTAAAAGCATATTGCGAAAACTTGCGTGGAAATTTGAAAACTGCGAGAAGGCATCACTGGCTAAAACACTACGACTTGATCCTGGATAAATACCGATCGTTAAATAAACGATTACCATTAGTAAAAACGGCAGGAAAAAGCTGGCCAATAAATACCAACGGTTTTCTTTAAGATAGTTCTTCATATAAAAATCACCAAACTTCTTTCAACAGACTATTCAAATTTTACCATATAAGTAACGAAAATAATGTGAAAGAGGTGTGAAACCCGAGCTAAGAATTTAAAAGTGAGAATAGTTGATTATAAATGAAGAATCGTTACGGTTGTTCTGTGATAAGTATAAGGAAAAACTGTTTGTCCGTTTGGTGTAAATGAAATTTGATATGCGGGGGAAAAAGACAAAAGAAAAAACCGCTCGTAATCGAACGGTTTGATGTTGTTTGATTGGATAATACTAAACGCGCTCAACTTTTCCAGATTTCAAAGCACGAGTTGAGACCCAAACTTTTTTAGGTTTTCCGTCCACTAAAACGCGAACTTTTTGTAAATTAGGTTTTACAGTACGTTTTGTAGCGTTCATAGCGTGAGAACGGTTATTTGCACTTCTTGTTTTACGACCAGTAAAATAGCAAACTTTTGCCATGTGTAGTTTCCTCCTTTAGCCTTGATATTGGAGCGCTTCTTTGGCTCATACTAAAATAAAATAGCACAAATTGACAAGATTGGCAAGTTAATTTTTTTAGAAAGATTGACATTCTAAGGATTTGCAGGTAAATTATACTCGGTTAGCGTAAAATTTTTTAACAAAAGTTTTGATGCAGGAAAGTTGACTGAAGTTTGCGGCATTCAGGGAGCGCCCTATCAGCGAATCGCAATGGAACTTTCTTTTATTTGTCATAGGGCTATGATAAACTATTATAGTAGAAAAAATGGGCGAGTGGGCCTGTTTAAGGAGGCTAACAACTATGGCTGTGAAAATTAATACACAGACTGGTATGATCGAAATTTCAAACGAAGTCATCGCGACGGTTGTCGGCGGTGCAGTTACTGACGTGTTTGGTATCGTCGGTATGGCTAGCAAAAATCAAATCAAAGACAATATCACAGAGATTTTAAGAAAAGAAAATTATTCACGCGGCGTCGTTGTACGTCAAGAAGAGAACGGGATCGCAGTCGACGTCTATACGATCGTCAGCTACGGCACGAAAATCTCAGAAGTATCGCGCAATGTCCAAGAAAAAGTGAAATACAATTTGGAAACGATGCTTGGGGTTACAGCAAACTCAGTGAATGTCTATGTTCAAGGTGTACGTGTTCTGCCTGACTAACAGGCAGCGTTCTTAAGGAGGACTAAGTAAGTGAAGGTAACAGAAATCAGCGCGAGTCAATTCCAAGAAATGGTAGAGGCTGGCGCTAAACGTCTGCAAGTCAATGCAGAATATGTCAATTCATTAAACGTTTTTCCAGTGCCTGATGGCGATACTGGAACGAATATGAATTTATCAATGACCAGCGGTGCGACTGCTGTCGTCAATTCGGCTTCTGATAAAGTCGGCGAATTAGCTAATGTTTTGGCGAAAGGCCTGTTGATGGGTGCGCGCGGAAACTCTGGTGTCATCTTGTCACAATTATTCCGCGGTTTTTCTAAAGCAATTCTAGATGTTGATACATTAAATGCAGAGGATTTGGCGAAAGCCTTAGTTCACGGAGTAGAAACGGCTTATAAAGCGGTTATGAAACCTGTTGAAGGAACCATTTTGACAGTGGCACGTGAATCAGCGAAAGCCGGCGAACGCAAAGCTAGACAAACGGATGATGTGGTCGAAGTGATGACAGCAGTCGTTAAATATGGAAAAAAAGCATTGGATAAAACACCAGACATGCTGCCAGTTTTGAAAGAAGTCGGCGTTGTCGATAGTGGCGGTCAAGGATTATTGTTCATTTATGAAGGCTTTTTAAGCGCGTTGAATGGTGAATTCCAAGCGGATGACACGTATGAACCAAGTCCAGCTGAAATGGATGAAATGGTTAATGCGGAACATCATCGCAGTGTTCAAGGTCAATTAGCAACAGCGGACATCAAGTTTGGTTATTGTACTGAGATTATGGTTCGTCTTGGCGAAGGACCAACTGTTGACAGCAACTTTGACTATGATACATTCCGCAACTATTTAGATGGTATCGGTGATTCATTACTAGTCGTCAACGATGATGAGATCGTTAAAGTTCACGTGCATACTGAGCATCCAGGGGAAGTCATGAATTATGGCCAAAAATTTGGTGCTTTGATCAAGGTCAAAGTCGACAATATGCGTCAACAGCATGAAACAATCTTGGAACATGATGAAGAAGTCGCAGCTTTCGAGGCGGCTCCAGTAGAGCACCAACCATACGCAGTAATTGCGATTGCAGCGGGTGAAGGTGTGCAAGAATTATTCAAGAGTCTTGGAGCGTCTTACGTGATCAGCGGTGGACAAACAATGAACCCAAGTACAGAAGATATCTTGAAAGCGATCAAAGAGGTCAATGCGGATCAAGTGATCGTTTTACCGAATAATAAAAATATCTTCATGGCAGCTGATCAGGCGGCGGAAGTTGCTGATATCCCTGTCGCGGTCGTACCAAGTAAAACCGTCTCTCAAGGTATGACAGCGATGTTAGCCTTCAATGGCGATCAAAGTTTGGATGATAACAAATCAGCAATGACTGAAATGTTAGACTCTGTTGTCAGTGGACAAATCACTAATGCGATCCGTGATACGGCAATCGATGGCGTAGAAATTCACGAAGGTGACTATTTAGGTATGGTCGATGGGAAGATCGTTCTTTCTGAAGCCGATAGATATCAAGCGACTTTCGATACCTTGAACAAAATGATCAGTGACGATATCGAGATCATTACAATCATCGTTGGTGAAGAAGGTACGCAAGCCGAAGCTGAAAAATTAAGCGAAGCAATCGAAGCAAGCTATCCAGACTTGGAAGTTGAGATCCACGAAGGAAAACAACCAGTCTACCCATACTTGCTTTCAGCAGAATAATCTATACAAGTCGGAGGGAGCGAGCCAAGAATATCTGGCTCGCTCCTCATTTGTTTGGTAAAGCAATGATTTAAACAAGTTCTTGTTAAAGATACTTTGTGCAATGATATGAATGACAAGAAACGTATTTTAAATGGAAGGAGGTTGCTTATGACAATTCAAGAATCTGTATCTGTGCTGCCTGGTGTAGGTCCTAAAAGAGCACAAACCTTAGCTGAACTAGGAATTGCAACAATCGAGGAGCTGTTAAGCTATTATCCTTTCCGTTACGAAGACATTCAAGAAAAGAATCTTTTAGAGATTAATGATCAAGAAAAAGTTACCTTAAAAGGGGTCATCGTTTCGGCGCCAGTGGTTAGTCGTTTTGGCTACAAAAAGAGTCGGCTGCAGTTTCGAATGATGCAGGATCACGCGGTGTTCATGGTCTCCTTTTTTAATCAGCCTTATTTAAAAGACAAAGTTGAAGTCGGCGAAGAGTTGGCGGTCTACGGAAAATGGGATGACAAGCGCAAATCGCTGACTGGAATGAAGATTCTTGGCGGTAAGCAGACGGAAGAATATGCGCCGATTTATCATGTGACCAAGTCAATCCGCCAAAGTACATTAGTCGATTTAATCAAAGTCGGCTTTGAAAAATTCGGTGATCAGGTAACGGAAAATTTGCCGGATTATTTATTAGAAAAATATCGCTTGATGCCGCGGAAGCAAGCAATGCGGGCGATGCATTTTCCTAAAGATCCGAAAGAAAACCAGCAAGCTAAACGTCGCGTGGTTTTTGAAGAGTTTTTCCTATTTCAGATGCGGATGCAAGGCTTGAAGAAAAGTGAACGCAGCGAGAAAAACGGAATCGCAATCCGTTACGATGTGGAGCGCTTGAAGCAATTCACACAAAAGCTGCCCTTCGAATTAACCGATGCTCAAAAACGAGTCACCAATGAAATTTGCTACGACTTACGGAGCAAGAAGCACATGCAGCGGTTACTGCAGGGCGATGTTGGGAGCGGAAAAACAGTCGTTGCGGCGATTGCTTTGTACGCCACGATGACCGCTGGATTTCAAGGGGCCTTGATGGTGCCGACAGAAATTTTGGCACAGCAGCATTTAGAGAGTTTGAATCAATTGTTTGATCCGTTGGAACTCACAACAGCATTGTTGACTGGTTCTACCAAGACCAAAGAGCGACGCGCGATTTTGGCTGGATTGCAAAACGGTGAGATTGATGTTGTGATCGGAACACACGCGTTGATCCAAGATGATGTGCAATTTGCCAATCTTGGTCTAGTTATCACCGATGAACAGCATCGTTTCGGAGTGAATCAACGGCGCGTTTTGCGGGAAAAAGGATTGCATCCAGATGTTCTCTTCATGACAGCAACTCCGATTCCGCGGACACTGGCAATCACGGCATACGGAGAGATGGATGTTTCCATTATTGACCAAATGCCGGCCGGTCGGATTCCAGTCAAAACCAGTTGGATCAAGCCAAAGCAGTTGGAACATACATTGGATTGGACTAAGCAGGAATTACAGTTGGGTCATCAGCTCTATGTGATCTGTCCATTGATCGAGGAGTCTGAAGCGCTAGACGTAAAAAATGCGACCGAGATTTACGAGCATTTGAAAGAATACTATGCTCCGAGTTACCAAGTTAGTCTTTTGCATGGAAAAATGAAGAACGCTGAAAAAGAAACGATCATGGAAGAATTCAAAGACAATCAAAGTCAAATTTTGGTTTCCACTACCGTTATCGAAGTTGGCGTCAATGTTCCGAATGCCACCGTGATGTTTATCATGGATGCGGATCGTTTTGGTCTAGCGCAACTGCACCAATTGCGTGGACGGGTCGGTCGTGGTTCGGATGCGTCATACTGTATCTTAGTAGCCAGTCCGAAAAATGAAATGGGTAAAGAGCGCATGAAGATCATGACTGAAACCAACAATGGTTTTGTGTTGAGTGAGAAGGATTTGGAATCGCGTGGTCCTGGTGAAGTCTTTGGTTTCCGTCAATCGGGATTGCCGCAATTTTTGATTGCGGATTTAGTGAATGACGCAAATGTTTTAGAAGTTGCCAGAGACGAAGCGAATCAAATTTGGCAGGTGGAAAACTGGCGAGATCAACCGGCCTTTGCCCCCTTAGCTCAATCGTTAAAACCAACTGAAACTGGCGAAACATATTTCGATTAGTGTGTGCTATACTGTAGAAAAATTAGAGCAGCCAGCCCCTTTTATTAGCGAAAGGGGATCCGGCTTGAAAAATGAATTCATTATAAAGGAGAGATTTTTCTCATGAAAATTGCTGTAGACGCAATGGGTGGGGATTTTGCACCAAAAGCGATCGTGGAAGGTGTAATGCTAGCGCAAAAAAATCACCCAGAGATCGAGTTTCAATTATACGGAAAAGAAGATGCTATTCGCCAATATGTGACGAACGAAAAAAATATTACGATCATTCATACGGATGAAAAAATCAATAGTGATGATGAACCTGTAAAGGCGATCCGTCGCAAGAAAAACGCCTCAATGGTTCTAGCTGCCCAAGCAGTTAAGGAAGGCAAAGCTGATGCGATTTTTTCAGCAGGAAATACTGGCGCGTTATTAGCCGCGGGTCTGTTTGTTGTCGGACGGATCAAAGGGATTGAACGGCCAGGCCTAATGTCGACCTTGCCTGTTTTAAATAGCGATCAAGGATTTGATATGCTGGATCTAGGTGCGAATGCAGAAAATAAACCAGAGCATATTCATCAATATGCGATTTTGGGTTCATTCTATGCCAAGCACGTTCGTGGGATTGATAATCCCCGCGTGGGACTGTTGAACAATGGGACAGAAGAAACTAAAGGTAGTGAGTTGACGAAAGAAGCCTTCAAACTTTTGCAGGCGGAAGAAAGCATCAACTTTATCGGCAATGTGGAAGCACGCGAACTGCTAAACGGTGCTGCTGATGTTGTCGTAACAGATGGCTTCACTGGCAATGCGGTTCTAAAAACGATCGAAGGAACAGCGATGGGCTTGATGGGTTTATTGAAGGGTAGTATCAATGACGCAGGTGTCAAAGGAAAACTTGGTGCGGCAATGTTGAAGGACACGTTGTACGGACTAAAAGATAAATTGGACTATTCTTCCCATGGTGGTGCCGTGCTATTCGGTCTTAAGGCCCCTGTGATTAAAACACATGGTTCTACAGGACCTGAGGCAGTAGCAAACACGATTGATCAAATCTATACGATGTTGGATACAAATGTGGTTGGGCAATTGGTCCAGTTTTTTGAAGCGCCTAAAGCAGAATAAGAACCACGCCAATTTGCCGAAAAAGGTAGACAAAGCAATCAAACATCAGTAAAATGAACTGTGACCTTCTGGTAGAACATAGACGAATATTAGTAGATCAGGCGGAGGTGAATGTTGTTGACTCGTGAAGAAGTATTTAGCAAAGTTGCTGAAATAATTTCAAATCACTTTGAAATTGATAAAGACAAGGTGACTGTTGAATTGAGTATCAAAGACGACTTAAATGCAGATTCAATCAGTATTATGGAATTTGTTTTAGAATTGGAAGATGAATTCGGAACAGAAATTTCTGATGAAGATGCTGAAAAAATTGAAACAGTTGGAGCTGCAGTTGATTACATTATGGAAAACAACGAAGCTTAACAGAAAAAGGTGCATCAGCAATCTGCTGATGCACCTTTTTTGGCTATAAAAGGCCCAGTCGAGCCAGTTCTTTTTCCAATATTGAAAAGTTTCTTTTAAAGTGAAAACCGTACATGCCGGTCTCTTCTGCGGCTAAGATATTTGCAGCTGAATCATCAATAAAATAGCATTCAGCCGGATTCAACCGGAAGTGACTGTAAAAGGTTCGAAAAATCTCGTGTTCTGGCTTAGACAATTTCCAATCTGCGGAGATGAAGATACCGTCAAAAGCATTATGACTAGGTACTTTATCTTCATATAAATAGTAATCTTTTGGTGCGTTTGACAGGATATAAAGAGACAATCCCTTTTCTTTTAGTCGTTGAGGAAGCTCAGCCATTTGTGGAATGGAATTCAGGCCATTATACCAAGTAGCCAGTAAATCTTCGGCGACAGCATGTAATTCTTCTGGGAGTCTTGAGTTTACTGAAACTAAAAGTTCCGCTCTGTTCATTAACCCTTTGTCGAAACGTAGCCAGTCCACAGAGCCGAAAATTTCGGACATGAGTAGTATCTGCTGTTGGGGATCCTCTGTTTTCTCCATAACGAAACGCGCTGGATCAAAATCTACTAAAACATTTCCTAAATCAAACACAATATTTTTGATCATTAAAACTCCTCCTATCGGAAATAATTTTTTTTGTTATTGGATGGTTCTGATTTTATTTAATGAGCCGTAAGAATCGTTTATCCCAAATATTTTCGTAAAAAGCAATCGTGTCAGCGGCTGAAAGAAAATCATTGTCATAGGTAGTGGAACCATTTTTCAGCATAGTCAATTGGTAGCCCAATCCGTGAGCAAATTTTACGGTCGTGTCGATGCAATATTGTGTCTGAGCACCGCAGATCTCTAGACTATTGATTTGCTTTTTCTGCAAGATTTCTTGCAGATTGGTCTGATAAAACGAGTTTGCATGCGTCTTTTGAACAGTGAGATCGTGCTCTTCACGAGCCAGTTCATCTATGAGTTCCCACGCTGTTGAATTTGGGATTAAGTCTTCATCACGATGTTGAATGAACAGTATCGGCTTCTCCTGACTTCTATAAAGCGCGATCCGATGATTGACAAGGGTAACCAACTCGGAGAAATGGTCGATCGTTTCTCCATCAAAGCAGACACCCTTTTGTAGATCGATAATCACTAATGCGTCAGATAGTTTCTCCATCAAAATTCCTCCGGTCGTTTTTTCTACTGTAGCATTTTTTTGGAGCGAGGAGAAAAAGTTCGATGATTCTTTGAAAATTTCTTACTATCACGACTTCTGATTTAAAATTAATAGAAAAAACAGTATAATAAAGCGTGATGGAAATCTCAAAAAAAGGAATGAGCCCATGGATACACAGTTGGTCAATGAATTGAAAGAAAACTACGACATCGTCTTCCACGATGTGAACTTATTAGAACAGGCGTTTACCCACTCATCTTATGTGAATGAACACCGTAATATGAATATTTCAGATAATGAACGGTTAGAATTTTTAGGGGACGCTGTCTTAGAAATTCAAGTATCGGACTATTTGTATCATCACTACCCAAACTTGCCGGAAGGACGTTTGACTCGTCTGCGTTCGGCAATCGTACGAGAAGAAAGTTTATCAAAATTTGCGAAAGAATGTCGTTTTGATCATTACATTATGCTGGGCAAGGGAGAAGAAAATTCTGGCGGCCGTGATCGTGCAGCTTTATTGTGTGATCTTTTCGAGGCTTTCCTGGGCGCCTTATATTTGGATCAAGGTTATGATGTAGCATTGCGCTTTATCCAGACCGTCGTTTTTCCAAAAATCGAAGCGGGTGTCTTTACACGAGAAATGGATCATAAGACTCGTCTGCAGGAGGTCTTACAAAAAAGCGGTGATGTATCAATCGATTATCGTTTAGTTAATGAAGAAGGGCCTGCCCACGAACGAATCTTTACAATCGATGTGTATGCCGATGATCGATTAATAGGTTCAGGTCAGGGAAAATCAAAGAAATTAGCAGAACAAGATGCTGCGGAAAAGGCATTGGCTAAAATCGCGGCAAAGTAGTTTACATTTCCTGGTGAAATTTTTAGGAGGAACATTTTGTATTTAAAACGAATTGAGATCGCTGGTTTCAAGTCTTTTGCTGACCGCACGAAGATCGAATTTGAGCAAGGCGTGACAGCGGTCATTGGACCAAACGGTAGCGGTAAAAGTAATATAACTGAAGCGATTCGCTGGGTTCTAGGCGAGCAGTCGGCGAAAAGTTTACGAGGCGGCAAGATGCCGGATATTATCTTTGCAGGCTCGGAATCTCGGAAACAGCTGAATATCGCGGAAGTAACGGTAGTATTGGACAACACCGATAATTATTTGCCGCTGGGCTTTAGTGAAGTCAGTGTGACACGACGCTATCGCCGTACGGGTGAGAGTGATTTTTTCATTAATAAAAAAGCCTGTCGTCTGAAGGATATCCAAGATTTATTTATGGATTCCGGCCTAGGAAAAGAATCATTCTCGATCATTTCTCAAGGGAAGGTTGAAGCAATCTTCGCCAGCAAACCAGAGGATCGACGCGGGATTTTTGAAGAAGCAGCCGGAGTCTTAAAATATAAGCAAAGAAAACGTAAAGCTGAGCAGAAGCTTTTTGAGACGGAAGATAATTTGAGCCGTGTCCAAGATATTATTTATGAACTAGAAGA
This sequence comes from Enterococcus sp., assembly GCF_032555305.1. Lineage (GTDB taxonomy): Bacteria > Bacillota > Bacilli > Lactobacillales > Enterococcaceae > Enterococcus_A. The sequence continues at coordinate 148,237 of NZ_JAWGOQ010000004.1, read as the reverse complement.
TCAGCTGACTCCTTTAGCTGCTCAAAGCGAAGCAGCCAAGGAGTTTTTGGCGCTTAAAAAGGAATTGACGGCGACGGATGTCAGCTTGACGGTAGCGAAGATCAAGCAAACGCGCGATTCTTGGGAATCTGCGAAGGCTGATTTTGATGAGCTGTCCAAAACAGTGGAAGAAAAGAGCCGATTCATTCAGCAGACAGAGCAGCAATTAGGAATATTGCGGGAAAAACGCGGGTCGCTGGATGAGCAATTGGAGACTGGGCAACAGCAGCTATTACAACTATCTGAAGCGCTGAAGCAGGCGGAAGGTCAAAAAGCATTATTAAGCGAAAGGTCAAAAAATACGCAAAAGACCAGTGCCGAATATCGAGAAACGGTAAACGACCAGCGTAGGAAAAATACTGATGCTCAAGCTAATCTACGAGAGGTTCAAACACAGCAAGCAGACAAACAAGCAGAAAAAGCTGCGTTGGAGGGTAAAATTCAACGGCTGACAATTGAAGCAGAGAAATACAAAAAATCGCCGAAGGAATTGCTGGAAGATCTGCGGGGAACTTATGTAGAACTGATGCAGGAATCGGCGAATGTCAGCAATGAATTGAAATACTTAGAACGTCAATATACACAGGAAACAGCTAAGAACCAGCAAAGCATGACACGCTTTGAAAGTTTAAGGGAACAGCTGGAAAATTTGACGGCGCAACAATCAGCTGCCAAAGCCAAGACAGAAACACTTGAGGCACAATTAACAGAAGAACAAGAAAATTATCGCCGTTTAGCTGAAGAAAAAAATGCTGCGCAACAACAATTGCAAAAAGAGCAGCAGTTGATGTATGACATGATGAGTCAAGTCCAACAGGCTCGCGCTCGTCAGAAAAGTTTACAGGAGATTCAAGAGAATTACAGCGGCTTTTACCAAGGTGTCCGCAGTGTCTTGCAGCATAAGGACCAATTGAGCGGGATCGTCGGTGCGGTGGCAGAATTGATTCAGGTGCCGCAGGAATATACCTTGGCGATTGAGACCGCGCTTGGCGCTTCAGCTCAGCACATTATCGTGGAAAATGAAAAAGATGCGCGCCAAGGGATCACTTTCTTGAAAAAGCAACGCAGCGGTCGTGGGACTTTTTTGCCGTTGACAACGATCAAGCCGCGTAGCTTAGGTGCTCATCATTATCAAGCTATCAAAGATGAAGACGGATTTTTAGGTATTGCTAGTGACTTAGTTTCCTTTTCAGAAAATGTTGCTCCTGTTATGGAGAATCTGTTGGGAGCGATTTTGATCGCTCGTGATCTGGATAGTGCCAATCGGCTTGCCCGTCTAGTTCGTTATCAGGTTCGAGTGGTTTCTTTAGACGGTGATGTAATGAACGCCGGCGGGTCAATGACTGGTGGGGCCACGAAACAGGGAAATCGCGGGAATTTATTCAATCAAGGACATGAACTGGCTGAATGGACCAAACGCTATGAGGAAATCAATCAAGCGTTGCAAGTAAAAGAAAAACTTGTTCGCGACCTGCAGGAAAAAGTTGCCGAACAAACGGAAATGTTGGAAACCTTGCGAACACAAGGTGAGCAAACGCGTTTGTCTTATCAGGAAGCTCAAAGCAATGAAGAACGGGTCGATACGGAATTTACCCGTTTGCAAAAAGAACAAACGCTGTTTTCTTATGAAGCTAAAGAGCTGGAAAGCTTCTTGAATGATTATCAGGCACAAAAAGAAACATTAGAGTTTCAACAGGTTGAATTAAAGACGCAGCAAGATCAGATCAATCAAGAGATTCAACAGTTGAATGAAGAGAGCGATCAGCTGGAAGAAAAACGTGCTAACATCAATGCTGAATTAAGTCGCTTACAAGCGGATTATGCGGTATTAGATGAACGACTGCTTTATTTAGACCGACAAGCCAAGGGCTTTAAAGAGCAGATCAGTGAGCTTAATGAGCAGATTGCAAACTTGGAAAACCAATTATTGGCACTTTCCAGTGATTCCTCCGATCATGAAGAATCCGAAGAAAGTCTGAACCAGCGATTGACGGAATTGGCTACAGCGCGAGAACATCTGCAGGAGCAGCTGACGATTTGGAAAGAAAACCGTCAAAGCTTGCAGCAGCAGGTGGATCAGGCAGATAGCGGATTGACTGAAGCGAATCGGGAGCAAAAGCAATTATTGGCGCGGCAATCGCAGGCGGATGTCCAAAAAAATCGTTATGAACTGAAGCTGGATAACGCATTGGCTTACTTGCAGGAAGAATATAGTCTGACCTTTGAGGCAGCAGAAGCCCAAGCCGATCCTGAAATTGATCAGCAGGTCGCACAGTCTGAAGTCAGTCGGCTGAAGCAAGCGATCGAGCGCCTCGGACCAGTCAACCTGAATGCGATCGAACAGTATCAGCAGGTCGAAGAACGCTATGATTTTCTAACGACACAGCGAGATGACTTGCTTTCGGCGAAAGAGCAGCTGTTTGAAACGATGGATGAGATGGATGATGAAGTCAAAACCCGCTTCTATACGACCTTCCAAGCGATTCGCGAAAAATTCAATGTCGTCTTTCCGAATATGTTTGGCGGCGGTCGGGCAGAACTAGTTCTGACAGATCCCGATGATCTATTGAACACGGGAATTGAGATCGAGGCACAGCCGCCAGGTAAAAAATTACAAAGCTTGTCACTGCTTTCCGGTGGGGAACGTGCGTTGACGGCGATTGCGTTATTATTCTCGATCATTCAAGTACGTCCTGTACCTTTCTGTGTTTTGGATGAAGTCGAAGCGGCTTTGGATGAAGCAAATGTTGCTCGTTTCGGACGCTATTTAAGTGCTTTCCAAAATGATACACAGTTCATCGTAGTAACTCACCGTAAGGGAACGATGGAGGCAGCGGATGTACTCTATGGAGTAACGATGCAGGAATCTGGTATTTCAAAAATTATTTCAGTACGACTTGAAGAAGTAAAAGAAGATGGAAAATTTCGAGTGAAGGAAGGAAAGACGCCAGAATGATAAAGTTAATTGCGATTGATTTAGACGGTACATTGTTAACGGATGCGAAGACGATTTCTGATACAAACAAAGCAATATTGGCAAAAGCAAAGGATCGAGGAGTAAAGATCGTGATCTGTACTGGTCGCCCATTAATTGCGATCAAAGATTATTTGGCAGAGCTGAACTTGCTTGATGCAGATGATTACTCGATCACGTTCAACGGTGGTTTGATCCAAACAAACACAGGTGAGATTTTGGGCAAGACAGCGATGGAATTAGCAGATGTGCGGCACATTTATCAATTGATGACGAAGTTAAATCTGCCAATGGATGTATTGTCAGATGCTTTGTGTTTTCAACTGATGACATCGAAAGACCATCCTTCGATCTATCCCACAATGAACAAAGCATTGACTTATGTTTCGAAGACTATTGATGCGCTAGAAGCTGACGCATTGTACAATAAGGTAGTCGCAGCGATTGACGTTGACTATTTAGACCAACAGATGGCGCTGATCCCAAATGAAGAATATGAGCGTTTTGAAATATTCAAAACACGACCAAATTTATTAGAGTTTATGCCTAAAGGTGTGACAAAAGCATTTGGACTTTCAGTTTTAGGTGACCATCTAGGAATCACAGCGAATGAAATGATGGCGTTAGGCGATGAAGCCAACGACTTGTCCATGATTAATTATGCAGGGATGGGTGTAGCGATGGAAAATGCGACTGATGGTGTAAAATCAGCAGCCAATTTCGTAACTAGAACGAATCAGGCCGATGGTGTTGCCCATGCCATCCAAAAATTTGTATTTGATGATTTGACTTAAGTGAAGATATAAGGGGGGATTTTACATGGGATTATTTGACCGCATAAAAAAAGCCTTTAGTGGTGAAACAAAAGAGGAATCTGAAAAACAAGAGGAAGTCGTCGAGGAAAAAGAAGCCTCAGAGGTTGAACCTCAAGCCGAATCAAGCGAAACACCGGAGAGCGAAGAGAAAGCGACTGAAACGGCAGAGCAGAGCGATGAAGTGATTGAAGAGTCACTTGAACAAGCTGAGGAGATAGTGGATGCTCCCGCACAAGAAATGCCAATACAGGAACCAGAGATAGCTGAACCGGAAGAAAAAGAAGAGCCGATTGAGTTAGCAGATACGAGTGAAGAAAAGCCTGCTGAACCAGAAGCAGTCGAAGAAACTTCCGTCGAAGAAACGATCGAGACCCCGGAAGTGGAGCCGGAACCAGAACCAGAAATTGTTGTTCCAGCGGAGCCCGCGACAAAAGAAGAAACGGTTCAGGAGAAATACGATAAAGGTCTAGAAAAGACCCGTAAATCTTTCGGCGATCGAATGAATGAATTGTTTGCTCGTTTCCGCCGCGTAGATGAAGACTTCTTTGAGGAACTGGAAGAAACCTTGATCGGCGCTGATGTTGGTTTTGATACGGCGATCAAATTGACAGATTCCCTGCGACAGGAAGTCAAGCTGAAAAATGCGAAGAAGCCTGCTCAAATCCAAAATGTCATCATTGAAAAATTGGTCGATATTTACGAAGCAGAAGGTATCAATGAAAATAATAAAATCAATCTGCAACCTGACGGATTGAGCGTGATCTTATTTGTTGGAGTCAATGGTACTGGAAAAACTACCAGTATCGGGAAATTGGCGAACCAATATCGCAGTGAAGGCAAGAAGGTTCTACTGGCTGCTGCTGATACGTTCCGTGCCGGTGCGATTGACCAGCTAGTTGTTTGGGGTCAACGTTCTGGTGTAGAGGTTGTTCGCGGCAATGCTGGCGGTGATCCGGCCGCAGTAGTCTTTGATGCTGTTGATAAAGCGAAGAAAGAGAACTATGATATCCTGCTAATCGATACGGCGGGACGCCTGCAGAACAAGGTCAACTTGATGAATGAGTTGGAAAAAATCAAACGTGTCATCCAACGCGAATTTCCAACGGCACCACATGAAGTTCTGTTAGTTGTTGATGCAACAACTGGACAAAACGCTTTAGTCCAAGCACGTCAGTTCAAAGAAACCACTGATGTGACTGGGCTGGTCTTAACCAAGCTTGATGGGACTGCAAAGGGCGGGATCGTTCTGGCGATCCGTAATGAATTGCATTTGCCGGTGAAATTGGTTGGGTTAGGTGAAGGATTAGATGATCTTGAAGCCTTTAACCCTAATGATTTCGCAGTTGGATTATTCAAAGGTCTATTGAAAGAAGAGTAAAAGAAGAACTGTTGAGATTTTTCCTCAACAGTTCTTCTTTGTCAGTTAGGCTTTTTGCAGTTATTAACGATCAAACTCTATTGAATTCTAGCTGAAGACTAAACAGTCGAGCTGTTTAGTCTAATTCTAGTTTTTGAAAAATGAGGGTATCGAAATGAGCTAATGCGTATCTTGAAAATAGGGTGGCACATGCAGGCTGATATTGGTTTGTCTTGCGTTAGCATCCATTATCCGTTGGACATCGTCGCAATGGAACTGATGCTGGCGATGGGGATGTAACATCACGAATTCTTTAGCTTCTGTTTCTTGACATAAATGGGCTGTATCATTCATTCTTGATGGCTTTTCTTTCTCCATGATTGATGCCTCCATTCTTTTTTTATTAATAAATGCATAACTTGATTATTTATCAGCTAATCTTATTGTTATTATTATTTAATCATATTTTAACTTTTAATGCTATAACTTTTTCAAGCATTTCCGTTCTGTTTCTGGAAATACTTCTATATAATGTGAAGCATGGGAGGACTATGGACAAATGAATACAAAAAAAATGATGGCACAAGAAAAGGTTAAGCCTTTTTTACAGCAAGCACGATATGGGATCGAGAAGGAAAGCCAGCGGGTGACACTGGAGGGAGATTTAGTGCAGACAGATCATCCAGCCCCCGTAGGAAATCGAAGCTTCCATCCTTATATCCAAACTGATTTTTCTGAAACACAATTAGAATTGATCACGCCAGTCACTGAATCAGTTGAAGAAGTGTTGGCTTATTTAGAGGCGATCCATGACGTGGCACAGCGAAGCATGTCCAAGGATGAGATGATGTGGCCATTTTCAATGCCACCCATGCTTCCGGAAAAAGAGGAAGATATTCAGATTGCTAAATTAGAACGTCATGCGGACGTCTTATACCGTCGTTATTTGGCACGGGAATACGGTAAACGCAAGCAAATGGTGAGTGGGATTCATTTTAATTTTGAATACGGTCTTGATTTGATTAAGCAACTGTATTTAGTGAGCGATGAAGATGTATCAATGGAGGACTTCAAGACTCGATTGTATATGAAGATTGCCCGCAATTTCTTACGTTACCGCTGGTTGCTGACCTATTTATTTGGGGCCAGCCCGCTAAGCGAAGATCGCTATTTTGATGATGAGGATCGTCCAAAGGAGCCTGTTCGCAGTATTCGCACGAGCCATTACGGCTATGTGAACAAACCGGATGTACAGGTCTCTTATGAAACCTTAGCACGCTACAGTGATGATTTAGCTGAAAATGTTGCCTTGGGACGGTTATCTGAAGAAAAAGAGTTTTACGCACCGATTCGGATGCGAGGCGGGAAAAAGGTTGCGGATCTTTTTCATACAGGAATTCGCTATGTAGAACTGCGTAACATCGACTTAAATCCTTTTGACCGTGTCGGAATAGATGCAGACGAGATTGAGTTTATTCATTTGTTCATGCTGTATTTATTATGGACAGATGAAAAGTTGTCGGCGGACGAATGGGTGGCAGAAGGCAATCGGATCAGTGATGCAGTCTCATTAGAGCATCCGGCAAAGCCGACTGCTTTTCTGGCAGAAGGTCAAGCGATCTTTACTGAAATGCTGCAAATGGTGAATGAGTTAGATTTAGATGGTGCTGAGCTGCTTGAAAAATATCAAGTTTGGCTAGATCATCCGGATGAAACGTTAGCCGCAAGAATTCTTGCACTAGATGAGGCAGAAGGCCAAGCGAAAGTAGCAACAGAATTAGGTCGCAAGTTTTATGAGCAGGCTTGGGCGCATCCTTATCAATTGGCAGGCTTCCAAGAGATGGAATTATCGACTCAGAACCTATTGTTCGATGCGATTCAAAAAGGTATCGAGACGGAAGTGCTGGATCGGCAGGACCAATTCGTTAAGCTGCAGCACAAAGACCATCAAGAATTAGTAAAAAACGGCAATATGACCAGTAAAGATACCTACATTGCGCCATTGCTGATGGCAAATAAAACAGTGACAAAAATTGTATTGGCGCGAGCAGGTTTCCGGGTACCGGATGGCGAAACATTTGGTTCGATGGAAGTTGCGAAAAAGGCTTATCCGCGCTTTGCCCAAAAAGCATTTGTTATCAAGCCGAAATCAACAAATTACGGCTTAGGCATCACGATTTTTAAAGGTGAGACGTCAATGACCGATTTCAATGCAGGATTGGCACTGGCTTTTGCTGAAGACGATGAGATTATTATTGAAGAGTTCCTACCGGGAACGGAATACCGTTTCTTCGTGATTGACCATCAAGTGAAGGCGGTCTTGCTACGGACGCCTGCCAACGTGATCGGTGACGGCGAACGCTCGATCGAAGAACTAGTTGCTGAAAAGAATGCGAATCCTTTACGAGGCACCAACCATCGCTCACCATTGGAAAAGATCCAATTAGGTGATATCGAACAGTTGATGCTGAAGGAGCAAGGCTTACGGATCGACAGCATTCCTGAAAAGAACCAACAGGTCTTCCTGCGGGAAAATTCAAATGTATCGACAGGCGGCGACTCCATCGATGTGACGGATGAAATTCATGAGAGCTATAAACAGCTGGCAATCGACGCAGTGGAGGTTTTAGGCGCTAGTATCAGTGGAATCGATTTGATCATTCCTGATAAGGACAAGCCCTATGAAACACATGAAGATTATGGGATCATCGAAGCCAACTTCAATCCGATGATGCACATGCATATTTATCCTTATGCGGGTAAGAGCCGTCGCTTAACGATGGATGTATTGCGATTCTTATATCCTGAAATGAATATCTAAATAGAAACTCCACGCTGGATTGGCAGCGTGGAGTTATTTTGTGTGTTGAATGAATGCATCAATTTCTGATAACGAATCGGAAAATAGAACCAACTGACGGTCTTCTTTGGATAGAAATCCTTGCTTAACCATCGAATCAAAAAAATCTTGCAGAGGCTGATAAAAATGGTTCACATCAAAGAAAACACAGGGATTATTGTTTTGTCCAACGCGCGCCCATGAATAAGCCTCACTTATTTCTTCTAACGTACCAACTCCGCCTGGCAAAGCCAAACAGACATCGCTGTATTTCATCATTGTCTTTTTTCGTTCATCTAAATCTTCCACGGTAATCATCTGTGTCAGCCCGGTGTGAACGCGTTCGCGATCCTGTAAAAATTTCGGCATGATACCAATCGCTGTTCCGTCACCAGCCAAAACGCTGTCAGCGACCGCGCCCATTAATCCGAGTTTGCTGCCTCCGTAGATGAGTTCGTGATTGTTCTTGACGATCCACTGTCCCAATTCTTTTGCGGCCTCCAGATAAGCAGGATCAGTGCCGATGTGAGCACCGCAGTATACAGCGATGCGCATTTCGCTCGCCTCCTATTTCGTTTTTGCTTTCAATATACGTTTGATTGTTGAAAATTAACTCTCATCCAGTTCGATTGTTTGTTTGGTTTCTTCAACGATTAGTCCGGTCTTTTCTTCCCACCAGGCTTTCATTTCTTTTTCGTAATTGTTGGGGAAGCGATTGACGGTGTCAATCAATGGCTCGCCTTGAATCTTAGCATGAGGAAAGTTCATGGCTAAATTGAATTTCAGCTCCTTCAGTAAGCTGTAATACTGGAACATCATGTAATACATTTCCTCGTCATCGCCGCTGGCCAGCACTAAGGCTGCGCGATCAAGCATGAATCCTAAACTCCGCATCATAAATAAAAAACCCGGTAATTCTTCTCTTTCGATATCATCGACTTCCTTTAAAATATCGATGTGCAGATCAAGCGCTTGCAATAAATCGGTTTGCAGATTGTGATAAGTAACCATATAAATACCCTCCTTATTCGTTATAATGACTTAATTTTTCAAAGAAAATTAGTCCGACAACTAAAGTGTACTAGATGAAAATTTGTCCAATCTTAGAAAATCGCTTCCCTTCATATGTGAATTGGGAATGATTGAACTGACAGCCTTAATAATCTCTCTTATTTAAGTATAGCACAGACATAAAATCTCTAAATCAGTAATTCAGCTTTTGACTCGCATTATTGCGACTAGTTGTGTAAAGTAGACCAAGAAGGGGGTAGCGTGATGGGGAATTTAGCTGTAATCACAGATTTGCATGCCGATATTAATCACTTGGGCGACTCTGAATTGGCTAAACTTTTTGAACTGCTGCGGGAACAGGAAGTGACGCGTCTGCATTTTGCTGGTGATACAGCCAACAAGATCGATCAGACCCTGGCGGTCAATCAATTTTTCCGTTCGCGTGGGCTGCCGACAACATTTAATTTTGGAAATCATGAGATGGGCAATATCAAGGGCGAGCAGATGATCGAGCATTACCCTGACAGCCATTTTTTAAATTTGCGTTATCTGCCGCTTAATCAACAAACTGTGTTATTAGGCTTTAATGGCTGGTATGATTATGGTTTTTCTGAGCTTGAAGATCCGCAGCAAATCCGCTCGATCAAGAATATTTATTGGTTTGATCGAATTATTGAACGATTCTCAGATGATCAGACAGTGGATCAAGCGATTCTGGAAGAACTGCGCGTGGTCTTAGATGACTTGGAGCGAAAGAATTATCAAGTTATTATGGCGACTCATTTCGTCCCAAAAGAAGAATTTATTGTGCATCTAAACGGGAAATACCAAATTTGGAATAAGCTGAATGCCTTTCTTGGTTCGCAGGCTTTAGGGAAGCTGTTGGATCAGTACCCCAATGTTCAACAGGTCGTGTTTGGGCATACGCATCGACGCTTTAGCGATCAGGAAATTCATGGAACGACATATAGCTGTCGTCCCTTAGGCTACTATTATGAGTGGGGGATTACGCGGGACTTTGTTTTGGATAATCAGCTGGCAGAGTTTTTTATTCCTATGAAAATGCGCAGCTTATTGAATAAACATCAGGCAGAATTTGCGACCTATAAAGAGGAACACTTAGTCGAAGAATTTCGAAAAGCGATAACCTTGATTTCTTATTAGTGGAAGGATATTTTTTATGGAAGCAGTGAAAAACTTTTTTCGCCAGTTTACTCAGACGACACCGTTTGTTCTATCGAATACGATGATCGTCATTCCTTACTTGTTATTCATGCATATTATTGAGGCGCGGACATTTGTAACGGTCCTGCCGTTTGTTTTATTTTATACCTTTCGAGTAACGGGAATTTTTTTGATTCGGGGCTTGTATCGCTCGATTGATCAGTATACCTTATTGATGGTTTCGCTGCTGATTGGTGGTATCGGTTCATTTCTGACCTTGATTGGAGCATTACATTTTACTTTCTATTTGTTTGGCAGTATCTTTTTAGGACTAAGTGCAGCCTGGCTGCCACCAGCAAATACTAGTGTAAATTTTTTCGAAAAGTCTAAAGGCGTTCAAACGATGAGCAGTCGTCATTACTTAGCGGCACTGATCGTATTAGCTCCTTTATTTTTAGGACTGACACTGGCATTTCCGATTCAAGGGGTGATTGTACCAAGTGTTGTGACCTTGTATTATGTCTGCGCTTATCACACCGTTAAGCACTATCCCCATTATGAAATGGATTTTAAAGAATTAACGAAGCATGTTTTTTCGATTTCGGAACTGATTTGGTTCGTTTTATTCTTTGCAGCGCTGTTTTTGCTGCGCAGCGGGCGTCTGTTGTTTAACGAGTCTCTGCTGGATCATGCGATCGTCCTATTCGCTGGTATTTTTATGCTAGCGATCGTCGTCGTACATCAGGTGAAAGATCGCTGGAAGCTGCCACTTTGGCAAAATGCGTTGACGTTCATTAATGGGATGCTGGGCAATTTTATCTTTCTTTTTGGCGCTTTTTATGTCGCTGTAGCTGAAGGGGCAGCTGCGCAAGGACTCTATTTGTTCTTACCTTATTTATTAGGCGTTATCAGTTCCCTAGTCCTGGCTGGCAAAGTGCGCAGCTATTTCAAAAATGATCTGAGCGTTCAGCTTGTAGGATTGGCAGTGGGGTTAGTGCTGCTGAGTGTCCGTTTTCTATTTCCATTTGCGATTTTTGTCTTGACCTTTTTCCAAAAGGGGACGAGTGCTTGGTTGAATCGTTTGTATTATCAAACAGAGAGTATTGATGCGCAACAGCGTATTACTGCGAAATACTCGACATCAAATAAAGGAAGCATTACCCATCAATTTATTCTGATGCTGTTGCTGGTCATCACGTTGCAGTTGAAAAATTTACCAGTCGAGGATGTTTTTCTATTGCGCAGCTTGCATACACCGGAGATTCTTGCAACAATGGACATAGTAAAATTTGCTTCGATCATTATTTTATTAATCGGTCTTTGCTGGATTGGAAGGATTGGAAAGTATGCGTTTGATCATTGATGGCGACGGTTCGCCTGTGAAGGACACTACGATTGCGGTTGCTGAAAAATATAAGCTGCCGGTAATTATCGTGACTAGTATTGACCACTACTCAAAGAAGGAGTATCCAGATTTTGTAGAGTTTATTTACGTCGATCGCGGCGCGGACTCGGCTGATTTCAAGATCGTATCGGTCATTCGTCCAGAGGATATTTTGATTACCCAGGATTATGGATTAGCTTCTTTGACATTGGCAAAAGCCGCTCATGTTTTACATCAGACCGGGCTGGAATATACGCAGATGAATATTGATGCTTTATTGACGCAGCGATTTATTGGTAGCAAGATGCGTCAAGCGAAGCAGCGCACGAAGGGACCAAAACCTTTTACGAACGAGGATCGTGAGCATTTTAAAGAGGTTCTGGAAGACTTGGTACATCCGTCTTTAATGTAATATAAATGGCAGGTTTTGTAATACTTGTAAAATTTCTTTTTGGGGATTTTGATTTTTGTGCTAAAATGTTAGGGATCAGAAAGTAATGGAGGATACTCAGGTGAAAATAATTTTACTTTATGGTGGGAAAAGTCCAGAACATGATGTAGCGATTTTGTCGGCTTTTTCAGTTATTTCTGCGGTCTATTTTGACTATTATCAAGTACAGCTTGTTTATATTGATAAATCAGGTCAATGGGTCAAAGGACCGTTATTAACCGAAGCACCAGAAACAGATGAGACCCTGCGTTTGACGTGGGACCCAACCGGCAGTGAAGTTGAAGGTTTCAGCGGCAAGGTAATCGCTCCTGGCGATATCAAAGAAGACAATGCGATCGTTTTCCCAGTCTTACATGGGCCAAATGGTGAAGACGGAACGATTCAAGGTTTCTTGGAGATACTGGACATGCCTTACGTTGGCGCCGGTGTAATGACTAGTGCTTGCGCGATGGACAAGATTATGACGAAATATATCTTGCAGGCAGCAGGTATTCCGCAAGTTCCATACGTGCCTGTTTTAAAGAACCAATGGAAAGAAAATCCAAAACAAATCTTTGATAAATGTGAAGGAACATTACTGTATCCGATGTTTGTCAAACCAGCAAACATGGGCTCCAGTGTCGGCATTACCCGAGCAGAAAATCGTGAAGAGCTACAAAATGCACTGCAGGAAGCATACCGCTATGATTCACGCGCTTTAGTCGAGCAAGGGATTGATGCACGTGAGATCGAAGTAGCCGTCTTAGGCAATGACGATGTTCGAACAACCTTACCTGGTGAAGTCGTAAAAGAAGAAGCTTTCTACGATTACAATGCTAAATACATCGATAACACGATCCAGATGGCGATTCCAGCAGACATCCCAGAAGATGTGATGCAAAAAGCCCGCGATTTTGCGAAATTAGCCTACACGATGTTAGGCGGATCAGGACTTAGTCGTTGTGACTTCTTCTTGACCAATAAAAATGAATTATTCTTAAATGAGTTGAACACGATGCCCGGTTTTACTGAATTCAGTATGTACCCATTGTTGTGGGAAAATATGGGCTTGAAATATGGAGACTTGATAGAAGAACTGATTCAATTAGGGACAAAGCGCTATGAGCAGCAAGCAGCCCTTGAATAATTAAGCAACTGTTTAGTCACAAGCAGGACTTGAGACATGATTCTTTAGGGAATGATGCCTCAAGTTCCTTTTAACGTCTGGCTTACCGAAATCGTTTGATGTGAAAAACGGATTCGCGAAGCCTTTACAGTAGTCAGAAACGAAAATTTGGGAGGAACACCATGAATTTTACAACGACAATCATCAGCAGGGCCGTTCAAGGTGAAGTATTGGCGGAAAATGAGGTGACCGTTACTGGTGTCGAATTCGATTCACGAAAAATTGAAGCCGGCGATTTGTTCATCCCATTAAAGGGAACGAATGACGGCCATGAGTTTGTAGCGAAGGCGATTGAAAATGGTGCAACTGCGACACTATGGAGCCAAGATCCAGCAACGGCACCAGAAGGCATCGCAGTTATTTTGGTGAAAGATACACTGTTGGCCTTTCAAGCATTAGCCAGCTATTATTTACTGGAGGAAAATCCAGATGTGATCGCAATTACAGGCTCGAATGGGAAAACAACGACAAAAGATATGACTGAATCGGTCCTTAGCCAAAAGTTTCGGACCTATAAAACACAAGGCAACTATAATAACGACATTGGTTTGCCGTATACGATTTTACATATGCCAGAAGGAACTGAAAAGTTGATTCTGGAAATGGGAATGGACCACGCTGGCGAGATCAGCGTCTTATCTGAACTAGCCGAACCGGATGTGGCGGCGATCACCATCATTGGTGAGGCACATATCGAAAACTTAGGCTCACGGGAAAAAATCGCTGACGCGAAAATGGAGATTACGACAGGCTTAGCATCAGATGGGTTACTGATTATCCCGGCAGACGAACCTTTGTTAGAAGAACGAACTCATTCAGCTTCCCAGACCATTCAAACAGTTGGTATCCAAAAGGGCGAGCTTTCGGCTACGATTCTGAATGAAAACAAAGGTGCAACGGTCTTTTCTGTCGATGACAAGGGCTATCAGATTCCGTTGCCTGGCAGCTACAATGTTCAAAATGCTTTGATCGCGCTGGCTATCGGCCGCTGGTTCGGCTTAACCAACGACGAGATCTTTCAAGGATTGGCTTACGTCCAAGTTACCCAGAACCGAACACAATGGCTAAAGGCTAGTAATGGCGCTGACATTCTAAGTGACGTCTACAATGCCAACCCAACAGCGATGGGCTTAGTCTTAGATACCTTTGCAAAATTACCGACAGATGGTCGCCGATTAGCCGTTTTAGCGGATATGCTGGAGCTTGGCGAAGATTCGCTTTCACTGCATACCAGTATGGTGAATCACATCAATGATCAGGATTTTCACGAGATCTTCTTGTACGGTGATGAGATGAAGGGATTGAAAATTGCTTTAGCGGATCGCTATCCGGCACTGCCGGTTCACCTTTTCAGCAAAGAGGCGAAGCCGCAAATGATCGAAGCGATCAAAAACAGTCTGCAGTCTGCTGACAGTATTGTCTTGAAGGGCAGCAATGGGATGGGCTTGATCGAAGTCGTTGAAAATTTACAGGAATAGTGAAAACTTGCAGAAAATGAAATGATGTGCTAAAATGAGCCATTGCCGAGAAATGAAGTAATGATTGAATGAGTCATCCAATAAATTAAAGATTCGCTGACGAGAGCTTCGTCGGCTTACCAATTATTTTGAGAAGCGGTTGAGCATTTTTCAGATGAAGATGTTCAGCCCCTTTTTGTGAGAGATGATCCTTCCGCCTGACTTCGCGGAGCGGTTTTTCGGTAGTATCGCCAAGGACGGCAACTAAAGGGACAGTTGCAGACCAAACGCAGATACCAAACCATACGCTCTAAATGATAAGGTCAACAGACATTAGGAGGATATCATTTGAAATTCAAAGAATTAAAATTATCACCAGAACTATTGCTAGCGGTTGAACGCGCAGGTTTTGAAGAAGCAACACCGATCCAAGAACAAACAATTCCTTTAGCATTAGACGGAAAAGACGTAATTGGACAAGCACAAACAGGTACAGGTAAAACAGCAGCATTCGGTCTGCCAATGTTAAATAAGATCGACGCGACTAATAATGCTTTACAAGGTTTAGTCATCGCACCAACGCGTGAGCTTGCGATCCAAACACAAGAAGAATTGTATCGCTTAGGCCGCGACAAAAAGATTCGCGTGCAAGCAGTCTATGGCGGCGCAGACATCGGTCGTCAAATTCGTGGTTTGAAGGATCGTCCACATATCGTTGTAGGTACACCTGGACGGATGCTGGATCATATCAACCGCCACACCTTGAAATTAGAAACCGTTGAAACACTTGTCTTAGATGAAGCAGACGAAATGTTAAACATGGGCTTCTTAGAAGATATCGAAAAAATTATCAGTAAAGTCCCTGAACAACGCCAAACATTATTGTTTTCAGCAACGATGCCGGATGCAATTAAAAAAATCGGCGTGAAATTTATGAAAGCCCCTGAACACGTGAAAATCAAAGCCAAAGAAATGACGGCTGATTTGATTGATCAGTATTACGTTCGGGCGAAAGATTATGAAAAATTCGATATCATGACGCGCTTGTTTGATGTTCAAACGCCAGATTTGGCGATCGTCTTTGGTCGGACCAAACGTCGTGTTGACGAATTGGCTCGCGGACTAGAAGCACGCGGCTACAAAGCTGAAGGCATCCATGGAGACTTGTCGCAGCAAAAACGGATGAGCGTTTTGCGTTCATTCAAACGCGGTGATCTTGACATTCTAGTAGCGACAGATGTTGCTGCTCGTGGTTTGGATATTTCAGGTGTCACTCACGTGTACAACTACGATATTCCTCAAGATCCAGAAAGCTATGTTCACCGTATCGGCCGTACAGGTCGTGCTGGTAAGGGCGGTATGTCCGTGACTTTCGTAACACCGAACGAAATGGGCTACCTGCATGTCATTGAAAACTTGACGAAAAAACGTATGAACCCAATGCGTCCGCCAACCGAAAAAGAAGCCTTCAAGGGTCAACTAGGTGCGGCGATGGAACAAATTCAAAGCCAAATGGAAGAAAATTCTGATAGCCTCGAAAAATACAATGAGTCAGCAAAAGAATTACTAGCGGCTTACTCACCAGAGGAACTTGCTGCCTTATTATTGAAGACGACAGCAAAAGATCCTTCTGATGCCGTTCCTGTAAAAATCACGCCAGAACGTCCATTGCCTTCTAACAAAAAAGGCGGCTTCAATCGTGGTGGCGGAAACAATCGTGGCGGCGGCCGCGGCAAAGATAACTACCGTAAAGATCGTGGTGGTGATCGTGACCGTAACAAAAACAAAAATTACGGCGGGAACAAACAACGCAGCAACAACAAAAATACAAACCGCAGCAATGATAAAAAACGCGGTTTTGTGATCCGTACAAACACAAACGATTAATTTTTTGTACTATCAAAGCCATCAATCTTTTTGATTGATGGCTTTTTGCTTGATATGAAGGAGTTTTCATGGATTATTAAAAAAAAATCGTAGCATTTAAAGAAGTCTTTGGTAAAATAAAGATATTACGTGAAAGGGTTGAGAGCATGATCAAAGGAATCGGGATTGATGCGACAGAGCTTGAACGGGTCGCTAAAATCATCGAACGTCGGCCGCATTTTGTGGAAAGGATTTTAACTCCGGCAGAACAGACCCTTTTTGCTAGCCATTCTCCCCATCGTCAGGTAGAATTTCTAGCAGGACGGTATGCATGTAAAGAAGCTTTTTCTAAAGCCTGGGGAACCGGCATCGGAAAAGTCAGTTTTCAAGATTTAGAGATTTTACGTGATGATAATGGTGCACCCGCCTTTACAAAATCACCTCATCAGGGAAAAGTGTTTGTCAGCTTGACCCATACAGAGGAACTAGCGATCGCACAAGTATTGCTGGAGGAATAGAAAGAAGGACACTAAGTTTATGGTTGTAACGTATCATCGACCAACAAGAGCCATCATACATAGGAACGCATTGAGAGAGAATATTAAAAATGAAATTGATCGATTACCAAAGGATGTAGAATTATTTGCTGTCGTCAAAGCAGACGGGTACGGACACGGAGCGATTGCTACCGCGCAAACCGCGTTATCTGTCGGAGCCACCGGTTTTTGTGTTGCAACATTGGATGAAGCCATCGAGTTACGAGAAGCAGGGATTACTGAACCGATTTTAGTATTGAGTGTTGTTTTTCCAAGTTATTTGTCGTTAGTGCTGGATTATGATTTATCAATCACTGTAGCAACAAAAGATTGGCTGCTGGAAGCACAAGAAGTATTAAGCGATTTAGAGGAAGCTACCACCCCGATAAAGATCCATATTAAAGCAGATACTGGTATGGGACGCCTTGGTTTTCTTACACCAGAAGAAGTCAAAGAAGCCGCAGAGATCATCGAAGCTTCACCGAATATGGTTTGGGAGGGTCTCTTTACTCATTTTGCTACTGCGGATGAAAAGGACACGACGTACTGGCATGAACAAGCGGATCGCTTTAATCAGGTGATCAACGTATTGGATCATCTGCCGCGTTACGTACATTCAAGCAACAGTGCCACCGCTTTGTGGCATGATCGAGAGATGCCGGGGAATATGATTCGTTACGGTGTCGGGATGTATGGCTTGAATCCGTCTGGTCATGAATTGCCAGAAGCCTACCCATTAAAACCAGCGATGGAACTAGTCTCCGAGTTGATTCAGGTCAAGGAACTAGCGGCTGGGGAAGGTGTCGGTTATGGGAAAACCTATGACACGCCAGAAAAAGAATGGATCGGCACGGTGCCGATTGGATACGCGGACGGATGGCTGCGGAAAATGCAAGGTTTTTCATTATTAGTGGAGGGTGAGTTCTGCGAAATTGTTGGACGCGTCTGTATGGATCAATTGATGATCCGGCTGCCGCGAGAATTTAAGGCTGGAACAAAAGTCACGTTGATCGGTAAAAGCAAAGGACAAGAAATCACGATGCAAGACGTAGCGGATCATTTAGGAACGATCCACTATGAAGTTTGTTGTATGCTTTCAGAACGTGTACCGCGAATTTATCAAGAATAAATGAACAAAATTCTGAATTTTTGGGAGGAAAAATATGGTTAAGCGTGGTGATATCTATTTCGCAGATTTATCGCCAGTTATTGGTTCTGAACAAGGCGGGATTCGCCCGGTGCTGGTAATCCAAAATAACTTGGGCAATCATTTTAGCCCGACGATCATCATCGCGGCGATCACCGCAAAAATGGCGAAGCCAAAACTACCGACACATATCGGAATCAAATCAAATGGGACCGGCATCGAACGGGATTCAGTGATTCTGCTGGAGCAGATCCGTACGATCGACAAATCTCGTTTGAAGGAAAAGGTTTGTCATTTGGATCGCTGCTTGATGGCAGAAGTAGATGCTGCTTTGCGCATCAGCGTCGGCATCGAAACGATGTCTGCGGTGGCACCGAATCTTACATAACATCATTTTTGATGAGTCGTTAAGGCACGGCTTTATTAACGTTTGTGATCATAAAAATGATTCGAAAAGCAGGAGGATCATAGGAAACTTTTTTTTCAAAAGTTTTAGTGGTGATCTTAAAAAATGGGTTTACGTTTATGAGTCTGCAATTTATTGGTAATTTATCTACAGTTTAAAGGGACGCAACAATTCGTTGCGCCCTTTTTTTGCTAGTTCAACGTATTGTCTATCAATGATTCATAGTAAACTCGAAGTTTTCCATTGTATAATATGTATGAAGACTAAGAGAGGGAGGTAAGAGCAGATGGTGGAGATCGGTGAACAGCTTAGATATTTTCGTCAAAGGAAGCAGATGAGTCAAAAGCAGCTTGCGGAACTTCTGCATGTCACGCCACAAACCGTTTCCAAATGGGAATTGAATAAGAGCGCCCCTGATTATGATCAGCTGATCGCTCTTAGCCAGATTTATCATAAAAGCATTGATGCCTTACTAGGCCAAGCCAAACCTAGTATTTTAGATTATTTAGCCGACCCGCAGAACATTAGAGATAAAAATGCATTCTTTGGGATGCGTATTACAGAGGAGAGGAAAAATCATGGAGAGGATTCATAAAATCAATAAGCTGCTTATGATCACTTATAACTTAGGCGGTCTCTGCTTGATGATGATTGGTGGTATGGTTGGTCTTGGTGGTGTTCCTAACGGATATGTTCCAACCGGAATAAAAGTTGTTACTGGTCTAGTTTTCGGCACCATGATCATCGCCCATATCGTCCGCTACATTTTAGAAAAAAGACTCGAAAAAACAGGCTGACTTTTCAGCCTGTTTCTTTTTATGCTTGGGCGTAAACGATCAGATTGACGGTATCGCTTAAGCAGGTTTGTAGAGTGATGCGTTCGCCGCCGCCAGTCGACGTGATCTGGGCCCAGTGATCTTGGCCGGAATGGATATCGCGGCCGCTGTCATCAACTTGGATTATTCCATTTACTATGTAAGTTGTTGCGTTACCAGCACTATCAGTAACTGTAATACTGCTTCCAGCGCCAAGAGAACAAATTGGCGAAAATACCCCCGGATTATGTCCGATAAAATGAGTATTTAGTCCATCTGTGCCAGATTGTATGGAACTACCGCCCCAGGTTGCCGCAACAGCTCCGCCATTAATGACCCCTTGCCCGCTGCCTTGTCCGGCATTTTGGTAGGGAATAGAAACTCCATTGAAGGAAATTTGATTCGGCGTGAAGGTGGCAGGCTGACTCACCGGTTCTGGTTCTGGAGCTTCAGGCGTTTGCTGGGGAGCGGGCTGGACTTCTTGAGCAACTGCGACAGGTTCTTGTTGCGGAGCAACTTCTTGAGTACTCTCTGATGGGGGTTGCGGAGCTTCCGCGGATGAGCTTGGTTCAACTGGTGTTTGAGTAACGGAACTTTCGACGGGTTCTGGAATCGTTTCTTCAGAAGATGAAGGAGTGGGAGTTTGGTTAGTCTGAGCTTTACTTTCGACTTTAGCAGCTGAGGCTGGTTTTTCTTTTTCAACAATGATTAGGACGGTTCGTTTATCGTAGTCCTCTTTATTTTTTGCTGTTAGGATCAAGGCATAACGGCCGGGTTTAGTTGTATTGATATTGGTGTAGTTCAACTGGACGGGCTGATAGTCATCACCAACGGCTTTGTAGTATTGATTGGGATTGAAGGAGTCGTTCGCGGTAATGGTGATTTTGTCTTCACCATAGATCTTTACTTGATCTTCTTGTGGGACATTTTTCTCGGGTTGGATCTGAGCGTCAGAAATGGAAGAAAAGATCATCGGAACAAATAGTAACAGGAGACATACAATAACAACTGGAAAAATAAATCGTTTTCCTCCTGATGATTTCAAGAAAACCACTCCTTTTTCTTATTTGCCTAAATGATAGAACAGGAAACAATAATAAGAAATAAAAATAACATAATTGTTAAGTTTGATTGTTATTTGCGGATTTTAGTTAAATAAATATCAGTATTTTCCCGCTTTCCCAGAGTTATTTTATGATATAATGACCAATGAATGTTATAATCCAAAAACTTAAAAAGGAATATCGGATTTGAAGAATAGTGACAAATGGGTTAGGAGGGTACTTTTGTGCGGAGATTACTTAAAAATACAACACAGCGACGTTTAGCCATCATCGGTGTTTTACGGGATTTAATTGGGTGGCAGAATCCAGAAATGATTGCAGATCTATTAGATTGTTCGATGAAAACCATTTTATCTGATGTCGAGGCGATCAATGATCTATGGGGGGAACACGTTGGCGTAGAGTATTCCCGTACGAACGGTTTGAGATTGAATGATGCACTTCATAATAAGACGCGGCAATTGGCACGGAATTTAATGGACGAGTCTGAAGCATTTATGTTCTTGGAGCGGCTCTTTTTTCAGCCTAATGAAGATATGGATTACTGGATTAACGATCTCTATATCAGCGAAGCAACCTTTTACCGGATGATCAAGCAGCTAGATAAGGTTTTGAAGGAAAAAGGATTAGTTCTTGAGCGCCGGCCTTTTCGAATTACTGCTAAAAATGAACGTTGGGTTCGGGTTTTTTATGTGCAATTGTTCTTGGAAAAATATGGGTTAAATGAATGGCCTTTTGAGTTGGAGCGAGAAAGAATGATCGATTTTATCAAGAGTGCCGATCAGTCTTTTGATATTGCATACAATGATCGTGATATTCTGGAGAGCAGCTATCTGCTGGCGATCATCATCATCAGGACCTCGCAGGGCTTCCTGCTTACAGAAAACGAGAAGTTTGATTTGAATCAGGATTTGATTGATCAAATTTTGACTTTGCGCCCGGCAGCGGATCGAGCTGTTCAAGATACTCAATATGTGGTGACGGAGCATTGGTATTATGATATTGCTAACAGCTTATTTTGTCCGTGTTTCATCACGCGCTTCGAACCGAGTTGCCAGATCACGCTGAGCTATTTAGAAAGCTTTTTAGGAGAGTTGGAACTGGCCTACGATTTACCATTAACGGATAAACGAAGGAAGATCATCTTGCAGAAGTTGCTGCAGGTGCAAACGGCTTATCAAGTATGGCCGTATACGCGATCAATTCTGTTTGATTCAGCGGCATATTTTTCAAGAAATGCGAAGCTGCAGTATCCGCACTTTACAAAATATGTCCATCAATTATTGCTGCGACTGGAACGAAGGACTGGAGATCCTTGGTTCAGTCAATTCTATTTCTCAGTGGTTCAAATTTTGTTTAAAGAGTGGGAAGGGCTTGCACATTCGCTAGATGAACACTCCGCTAAGGTGAAAATTTTTGTCGTAAGCGATTCAGGAGAAAGCCATGCGAAAATGATCGCGGAGTTGATCCAAAGCCGCTTTTATTATCGTGTGGTGATCGAGACTCACAAAGGTTCAGCGTTGGATTTTGAACACGATGAGAGCTTTATGGATTATGACCTGGTAATCGCAAACTATCCGATTAAGAATTATTCCTATAGTAATTTAAAAATCGTAGATGATTTTTTGACGGAAAGCGACCTATCCTCAATTGGTTCCTACGTCAAAGAAATCCGCTAGAAGACTCCACTCGGGTCTTCTTTTTTGTCAGTTCTGCTTTTAGCAGTGTATTAGGGTTGAAATCATTTTTCATTTTATTGGCAAGAACTTGATTGTGAAGTTTAGCAGAATGATAGGCGAAGCGACAATCAAATTCATTTTTCGTGTTCTTCGAAAAATGAATTCCATAGTAGGAGATAGCAGTCAGTTCTGCATTTAGCAGTATATTAGGGTCGAAATCAGTTTTCATTTTAATGGCAAAAATACGATTATGAAGTTTAGCAGAATGATATGGGGAACGACAATCAGCCTCATTTTTCGCGGTCTTCGAGATAGCTGGAGGGTTTCCAATCAGCAGAAACTTCGCTAAACTAGGTATCACAATATGTTTATAAAGGAGTAATTAATGAAGCCACAATTCTTAGCGATCGGAATCATTTTAATCGTAGCCGTGTTCTTTGTGATCATCGACCTATTTTCGCAAATCAAATTGCGCCAGCTTGTCCGTGCCCAATGGGGAAAGATTCCTCGTCAGAGCCGTTTGGACAAAGAAGACAGTCTGAAGGCGGCGTGGCAGATCGAAAAAGAGTTTCATGAATGGGATAGTGAGATCGATGATCTAACCTGGTACGATCTGGATATGCAGGAGATTTTTGAGCTGATCAATGGAACATACTCCAGTATTGGTTCGGAGGCATTGTATCAACGGCTGCGCAATTATAACTTTAATCAGGCGGATGATTTGGAGGAGTTGATACAGTTTTATCAAGAAAATCCTGAGATCAGAGAGAAGGTTCAATTTCATTTTGCCGGTCTGGGCAAGCGCGACAATAATTTTACGAAGCAATATATCGCGAATGGCAAAAGGGAAAAACTAGGGAATTTATGGCTGTATGTTCTGCTGGGGGTACTGCCGCTGGTTAGCTTGGGTGTTCTTGTGGTGGCTGGTCCGATCGGGATTTTTCTATTGTTGGGTTCGATTCTGTTTAATGTCATTTTTTATATGACAAAAAAAGCGAAGTTGGAGACCGAACTGGAAAGTATGCGTTATCTGGTTCAGTCAATTTCTCTAGCCAACAAATTGAGTACAATCGTTACGCCGCGACAAACTGAGATCAGAAAAAATGTTGTCCCATTAAAATCGATTGCTAAATGGGGCTTCTCTTTTCGGGTAAAGAGTACCAGTGAAGCGGATATCATGTTTGAATACCTGAATTTAGTCTTTATGATTCCTTTTATTGCGTATAATTTTGTAATCACGCGACTAAGTAAATACAGCCAAGAGGCGATCAACTTATGGAAGGTCTTGGGAGAAATGGAGGTTGCAGCCGCGATTCTGAACTTCAGGACGTATTTTCCAGTCAGCTGTCAGCCAGAGTTTGCGGCAGGAGGGATTCAAGCTGAGGATATCTATCATCCGTTGGTTGAATATTCGGTCGTCAACCCAGTCGATTGGCAGCGGAATACGCTAGTCACTGGCTCAAATGCCTCTGGAAAATCAACCTATGTTAAAAGTATCGCCATCAGCGGGATCTTAGCCCAAACGATCAACACGGCGATCGCTGAGAAACTGACGATGCAGCCAGGGCACGTTTTGACCTCTATGGCTGTTGAAGATGATATTATGGCTGGTGACAGCTATTTTGTGGCAGAGATCAAGTCGATCAAACGACTGTTAAACCAAGTGGAAAAGGGTGAACGCTGCTATTGTTTTATTGATGAAATATTGAAGGGGACCAATACGATCGAGCGGATCGCGGCTTCTTCTAGTGTCGTCACTTGGCTAGCAGACTATCCAAGCCTGAGCTTTGTTGCGACCCATGATATCGAACTGACTGAGATGCTGAAGGAGTACTGCGACAATGTGCATTTTGAGGAAACGGTGACAGAGGAGCAGGGGATCAGCTTTGATTATGAGCTGAAGCAAGGCCCCGCAGTCACGCGCAATGCGATAGCCTTATTAAAGGTTATGGATTACCCAGAAAAAATCGTGGAGCAGGCGCAAAAAGAGGCTCGTTATTTCGATGAACAGCGGACTTGGCCGATCATTGAGAATAATTAAAGACCGTATTTTAGCACAGAGAAAGAATCGTCCTGATTACAGGAAGGTTCTTTTTGTCTTTTTTGAAAAGCTGTCAGTCGAATTTTCATAGTTGTTCTTAGCGTGAGATCAAGCTGAACAATCAAGTCACCTCAATGACCAAGCTGTTTCGTTCGATGATATGCGCAAAGAGAATAATAATACGTTTTTTTATGAAAAATGGGTGAATTTATTAGAACTTTTGAGTAAAACTCTCTATACTAGAAAGAGCACTTATTAAATGGAAGGACGTGAATACATGTTAAAAAAATTACTGGCGAATGTCGGTGAGTATAAGAAGCAAAGCTTGCAGACTCCCATATTTACGATGGGCGAAGTCTTGATGGACGTGATCATGCCCTTGATCATGGCTGGGCTGATCGATAATGGAATCGAAAAAAGCGATACGAGTACGATTCTGCGTTATGGCGGTTTGCTCTTTTTGTGTGCCTTGTTTGCACTGGCGATGGGAACTTTAGGCGGCCGAACAGCTGCGATCGCGTCGGCGGGATTTGCGAAGAATTTGCGTCATAATTTATTCGAACGCATCCAAAGCTTTTCGTTCTCAAATATCGACCGCTTCTCAAGCTCGAGTTTGATTACCCGTTTGACGACGGATACAACCAACGTGCAAAACGCCTATCAAATGGTGATCCGTATCTTGGTTCGTTCACTGCTGATTTTGATTTTTTCTTTAGTGATGACGTTCCATATCAATCGGGATTTATCGATGATCTACTTGGTGATCGTACCGATTATGATCGTCGGATTAGGGCTGATCATTCGGTTTGCTCATCCATTGTTTGAAAAAGTATTTCGAACTTATGACCGCTTGAACAATGTCGTGCATGAAAATCTGCAGGGAATCCGAGTGGTGAAATCTTATGTCCGAGAGGAACATGAGGAAGAAAAATTCAGTCGAGTCTCTAAAAAGGTGTTTGATAATTTTACGAAGGCGCAACGGATTGTGGCCTTCAATATGCCGCTCTTACAAGTGGCGGTCTACACCTGTATGTTGCTGCTTTCTTGGTTGGGAGCGGAGCTGATCGTAAATACGGGAAGCTTGTCGACGGGTGAGTTAGTCAGCATGTTCAACTATACCATGCAGATTCTGATGAGCTTGATGATGCTGTCCATGACCTTTGTTCAGCTGATGATCGCTCGTACATCTGCGGAACGGATCACAGAAGTCTTGAATGAAGAAAGTGATCTGAAGAATGGCGAGAACCCATTGACCGAAGTCCCTGACGGCTCGGTAGAATTTAACAATGTTTGCTTCAGCTATAAAGATGATATGGATAAATTAGTTCTGGAAAACATCGATTTGAAGATTGATTCTGGTGAAGTGATTGGGATCGTCGGCGGAACCGGGAGCTCGAAATCTAGTTTAGTCCAGCTGATTCCGCGATTGTATGATGTCACCCATGGTGAAGTCAAAGTTGGCGGACATGATGTTCGCAGCTATGACTTGGAAACGCTGCGTGATCAAGTCGGAATGGTTCTGCAAAACAATGTCTTGTTCAGTGGTACAATCACCGATAATTTACGCTGGGGTGATGCCAACGCGACAGAGGAGGAAGTCATTCATGCAGCGACCATCGCGCAGGCAGACTCCTTTATCCAAGAGTTTCCTAATAAGTACGACACGATGATCTCTGAAGGCGGGAATAATGTTTCCGGCGGACAAAAGCAACGGTTAACTATTGCTCGGGCATTATTGAAGAAGCCGAAGATATTGATCCTGGATGATTCCACCAGTGCGGTGGATACCAAGACGGATCGAGCGATTCGCGAAGGCTTAGCCAAGGAAATCCCCGGCACAACCACCTTCATTATTTCTCAACGAATCAGTTCGATCGAAGATGCGGATCGGATCATTGTACTCGATGACGGCAAAATAAATGGGATCGGAACCCATGATGAATTGCTGGCAAGCAATGTCATCTATCAGGAAGTCTTTGAGTCCCAACAGAAAGGATTTGGTGATCATGATGAATAAACGACCTGCGCCCAAATCCAGTCCAGTAAAAACGATCAAGCGCCTGTTGAAGATCATGGCGAAGGAACACAAAGTTCAGCTGGTGATCGTTTTCTTAATGATCCTGTTGAGTGCGTTTGCCAATGTCCGCGGCTCGCTATTTTTGCAAGTCGTGATCGATGACTATATCACACCTTTAATCGGACAAAGCAATCCGAATTTTACGGGTTTGTTAAAGGCGATCATGACCATGGCATTGATTTATGTTGTGGGGATCATCGGCACGCTTTCCTATAATTTGATCATGGTGAAGGTTTCTGAAGGCACTCAGAAAAAAATTCGCGATCAGATGTTTAGTCATTTAGAAACACTGCCATTACGTTACTTTGATTCAAATGCTGATGGCGATATCATGAGTCATTTTACCAATGACACGGATACCCTGCGGCAAATGATCTCACAAAGTATTCCCAACTTGATGATGGCACTCGTGACTTTTGTCTCCGTGTTTATTGCGATGTTCTCATTGAGTGTTCCTCTGACCTGTTTTGTGATTGTTTCGGTATCGCTGATGCTCGTGATGCTGCGCTTTATTACGAATCGCAGTGGCCGCTACTTTGGTGAACAGCAACGTTCGCTGGGAAAGGTCAACGGCTACATCGAAGAGATGATGCATGGGCAAAAAGTCGTGAAGGTCTTCAACCATGAAGAAACAGCGATGCAGGAGTTTGATGTGATCAATGATCAGCTGCAGGAAAGCGCGGCAAAAGCTAACGCGACTGCCAATACCTTGATGCCGATCATGATGAATCTCTTGAACATCCAATACGTTTTAGTGGCGATTATTGGCGGATTATTCGCTGTATATGGTGTTTCGGCGCTAACAGTTGGGATGATCGCTTCCTTCTTGCAATTGAGTCGTTCATTGAATGGTCCAATCAGCCAAATTTCTCAGCAAATCAATTTCGTCATTATGGCCTTAGCTGGTGCCGATCGGATCTTCCAATTATTGGATGAAGAGTCAGAAGTTGACGACGGCTATGTCACGCTGGTGAACGTCAAAGAAGTCAACGGCGAATTGATTGAGACCAATGAACGGACCGGTATCTGGGCTTGGAAACATCCCCATGAAGATGGTACGACCTCGTACGTTCGTTTAACCGGCGATGTGCGCTTTGAGGATGTCAATTTCGGGTACAACGATGATCAGCTGGTGCTGCATGATATTAATCTTTACGCGGAGCCGGGGCAAAAGGTGGCCTTTGTTGGCGCAACGGGTGCCGGCAAGACGACCATCACGAATCTGATCAATCGTTTCTATGATATCCAAGATGGCAAGATCCGCTATGACGGAGTAAACGTGAAGAAGATCAAAAAAAATTCCCTGCGTTCTTCCCTAGGGATTGTTTTGCAGGATACCCACTTATTCACGGGGACGGTCAAGGAAAATATCCGTTACGGGAATTTGAGCGCGACGGATGAGGAAGTTTATCAGGCGGCAAAACTATCGAATGCCGATACCTTTATCCAGCATTTGCCGGAGAAATACGAGACGGTGATTACTGGTGATGGAGAAGGACTCTCGCAAGGTCAGCGCCAATTACTGGCAATCGCCCGCGCGGCGATCGCTGATCCGCCGGTGATGATCATGGACGAGGCGACCTCCAGCATCGATACGCGAACAGAGAGTATCGTTCAGTCGGGTATGGATCGCTTGATGGAGGGGCGTACCGTGTTTGTGATCGCCCATCGATTATCCACCATTCAAAACTCTGATGTCATCATGGTAATGGACCATGGACGGATCATTGAACGGGGCGACCATGACAGTCTGTTAGCTGAAGGCGGTATGTATTATCAGTTGTATACTGGAAAAGTTGAATTAGATTAGTTGTAAAGGCGTGTTCTGCATAAGCGGGGCATGCCTTTTACTGTATGCTTGGTTGGACTAGGAAGAATTCCTGCGAAATGATTTAATTGGAACAAATGGATGATAATCGTTACAATAAAACTAAAGATTTTCTAGAGAGGAAGCGGTGTGATGGGGATTGACGTTTCAAGAATGGATGGATCAGATTTACCAGCAGCTGTCGAGCTGATCAAAAAAGTATTCATGAAGTTTGAGGCGCCGGATTATTCTGCTGAAGGTGTGGCTCATTTTATGGCTTATTTAGATGATGAGCTGGAAAAAGAGCTTTCGGCAAATCAGCTGCAGCTTTGGTGCGGAAAGTACGATCAGCAAATTGTCGGTGTGTTGGCAGTTCGTTCGGCGAATCATGTGGCGTTGCTTTTTGTTGATGAAAACTACCATCGTCAAGGGATCGCTAAGCAGATGTATCAGGCGATGCTTACCGAGCTTACCCCGAAGCAATTGACCGTTAATTCCTCGCCTTATGCGGTGCCTGCTTATGAAAAATTGGGCTTTCAACTGAATGGAGAAGAAGAAACGGTCTCAGGGATTCGTTTTCAACCAATGATTTTTATCAGAGAGGATGTAGAAAGATGAAACGTTTTGCAATGAAAGACTATGGAGAAGCGAAGGATGTATTGATTGAGATCGAGGCAGAACCTCGTCCGGTGGATGACACGCATGTTCGGGTGGAGCTAACAGCTTTTGCTATCAATCCGTATGATGTGGCTTTACGTCAAGGAGCGATGCGTGATTTTCGGACACTGAAATTTCCATATGTCTTAGGCAATGACGGTGCTGGTGTCGTGACCGAAGTCGGCAAGGAAGTATCCCATGTAAAGGTGGGAGATGAAGTGATCGTTCATGCAGTTGGTGGAACCTACGGAGAAGAAGTAGTTGTACCCGGGAAAAAGATCGTGAAGAAACCAGCGTCAATGTCCTGGGAAGCTGCAGCTGGTGCGGTAACGCCATGGCTGACGACCTATAATTTAGTCACTCATTTATTAGGTGACACGATTGGTGATACGGTGATGGTACAAGGGGCATCCGGCGCCGTTGGTTCGCTGCTAGTGCAATATTTAAAGGAACAGGGCAAAACCGTTTTGGCTTCTGCATCGAAACGTAACGAGACACTGGTTCGTCAGTTAGGAGCAGATCAGTTTGTTGCTTATGACGAGGTGGATGCCGGCGAAGCGTTTGCCGATCAAGCGGATACCGTAATTGACGCCACAAAAGGCGGGCGTGCTGGCGAAGCTGGCATGCAAATCATGAAGGCAGGCGGCAATTTTGTTGCCTTGAACAATTTGCCGAGTGAACAAAAGAAAGCCGGAAATTACTTCTCTTTTGGACCTTCTAAAGATTATTCTGATTTTGAAGCGTTGACGGCCTTGACAGAATTAGCGGACAAGATCCAGTTGACGATTGCAGAGGTATTGCCATTTGAATTGCGCAGTGTCGTTGAAGGGCATGAGTTGTTAGAAGGACACCCCTCAGCTGGGAAAATCATCATAAAAAAGGCGGACTAACATGGATCAACAAAAATGGTTATTAGTAAAAGCAAATTTTGAAGGAACCGAAGATTTGGCAGACGGGTATTATCGTCTGCGGGAAATTGAGGGTGGGTATCAGCTTGCGTATCTGGTAGCTGGACCCTGCGGCGATAAAAATCCGCATCCAGAGATCACGCTGCGGCAGGAAGGAAATCAGGTTCGGCCGATTCGTCTGCGAGATATGGAAGCCACCCCGATTTTGAACCTCTCAGAAAAAGATGATTTGGATCAGATCGAGGCACTGACAGAGCAGCTTTTAAATCGCTTTATTGCAGTCAAAAAACTTAGTCTTTAAGCATTTCTTTAGCATTTCGCAGGTGAAAAGGGATACAATTATGACAAATCGTAAGGAATGTCAAAAAAGGTGATTTCAGAGACTCACTAGAATTGAAATTAGCCGAAATTCCATGCTACATTAGTTCAGCGAGAAAAAATAGTAGGTGAAATCAATGAAAGTTATACAATCTCTTAAACACACATGGAGTCTGTTCATATTAGATTGGCGTCGCATTTTCAAAAATCCGATCGCCATTTTACTGATGGCTGCATTAGTCATCATCCCATCCCTTTATGCTTGGTTCAATATCAAAGCTTTGTGGGATCCGTATGCAAACACTGGGGAATTGCCAATCGCGGTCTATAGTGCCGATACTGGTGCGAAATTTCAAGACAAGGATGTCGAAATCGGGGACCAGGTAATTAAAAATTTACACGAAAATAAACAGCTCGGCTGGCGCTTTGTCGATTCGAAGAAGCAAGTTGTTGATGGTGTTCGATCAGGAAAATACTACGCAGGGATCTATTTGCCAAAAGAGTTTTCCAAAGATTTATTGAGTTTTACCTCAGGGGATATTCAAAAACCGAAGATCGAGTATTATCTAAACCAAAAAATTAATGCCATTGCTCCAAAGATTACCGATAAGGGTGCTGGATCAATCCAAACTGAGATCAGTCAGGAGTTCATTAAGACAGCAAGCTCCACACTGTTGAAGGTGTTTAATGAAATTGGTTACGACATCGATGCCAACTTAGTTAGTATCAATAAGGTCAAAAATCTAATTCTAACGACGAATGATAATCTAGGTGAAATCGATAAGTACACGCAGGAAGTCGTCGAAGTACAAGGAAAGTTGCCAGAGCTGAAAGAAAAATTAGC
This sequence comes from Enterococcus sp., assembly GCF_032555305.1. Classification (GTDB taxonomy): domain Bacteria; phylum Bacillota; class Bacilli; order Lactobacillales; family Enterococcaceae; genus Enterococcus_A. The sequence goes on along the minus strand of NZ_JAWGOQ010000004.1, from coordinate 117,416 downwards.
TAAGGCTAATGAAATTCAAGGGTATCTACCGCAAGTTGATGAGATGGGGCAAAAATTAATTGCCTTGAATCAAAAAATGCCTGAAATCAAACGGCAAGCCAGTGTCATCTTGACCCTGCAGCAAAAGATTCCAGAGATTCAGCAAGCGGGAAATCAACTGGCTCAAGTCGATAATGACTTTGCCGAGATTGAAAAGACCTTGAATGACGGAATTAATGAAGCAAAACAAGGCTTGAACATCATCCATCAAGTTCAAACGATCCTGCCAGATGTTCAAAAACTGGGCAACCAAGCCAATGATTTCGCCTCGACTACGAAAGATGGTGCTGAAAAGTTAAAAACAGCGGTACCGAATATTTCTAGTAGTGTACAAGTAACGTTGCGATCAATCGGTCAGGTTGCGACTACCACGCAGTCAATTACCAGTGATCTGTCTGCGCTACTGGATAAGGAAGAACTGACGCCAGATGAGAAAGCACATATTGGAGCGATCATCAGTGACTTCCAGAGCAATTTAGCCGATCAGCAAACAGCGATCGACAATCTAAATCAATTTTTAGCTGATTTGAAGAAGACAGCTGATGATAATGGCAATACTGAAGCGAGTCAAAATTTGGCTGCTATTATGAGTCAGTTAACTAACGTAAAGAATTCATTAGGCGATCTAAGCAATCGTTTTGGTCATTTGAATGACTTGGTTCAAAACGGCAGCACGAAGGATGCAAAAGCATTCTTAAGTGAAATCAATAGCGCTGCTGGCAATGTAGCCAATATCACCAACAGCATCAACGCCGAACAAGTCGGTCAAACCGTCAGCTCGATCCTTGATAAACTCATCAATACGATCACGACTGCGCAGGGTGTGTTGAATCAAGCGCAGCAAATTGATTTTGCTTCATTATTGAACTCAACGGAAGGGACCGTCAGCAATGCGATCACCTTCTTGGAGAAATACCAAAAACAAATGCCTGCGATCGGTCAGGAAGTTCATGATGCGAATGTTTTATTGAACGGCCATATGAACGACATCGTCAATGGCATCAACACGGGTGCGGATCTTTACAATAATGAATTGCCCGTAGTTGAACAAAAATTAGGCTTAGCCGCAAACTTCATGCAAAATGATTGGGCAGGTGTTAAGAAGGATTTAACTGGCGGCTTAAAGATCGCCAACGACAAGATGCCGGAAGTAGAAAGTGCCTTGAATCTTGCGACGGATTTGATCAAAAATGATTATCCATCCTTGCGAGCTGGTATCCAAAAAGCCGCAAACGCGATTCAACAAGGAGATAAAACGATCGACTTTGGTCAAGTCTTGAAATTATTGAAACTAGATGCGCAAAAGGAAAGTGATTTCTTCACGACTCCGGTAGATTTGCAGACCAATACGATGTATCCGATCGCCAATAACGGTTCAGCCAGCACCCCATTCTACACCGCCTTGTGTCTGTGGGTAGGGGCAGTATTGTTCTCAAGCGTCACGACGACAGAGTTCTTCCTAGATAAAAAAGATCGTAGCAAATACACCAAACGTGAACAATTTGGTGCGCGGATGCTGACTTACTTAGTTGTTAGTATCGGACAAGCGCTGATCGTAACACTAGGAAATATGTTCTTATTAGGTGTTTACGTGAAAAATCCGGTGTACAGCGTACTCTTCGCTGTTCTAGTCGCGCTGGCCTTTATGATGATTGTTTATGTGCTGGTCGCTCTCTTTGGAACGGTCGGGAAAGGGATCGCGATCATCATTCTGGTACTCTCTATTTCCGGCGGGGGCGGGAACTATCCGATCCAAGTCTCAGGTAAGTTCTTCCAAGCGGTCAATCCGTGGCTGCCATTCACTCACGCCGTGAACCTGTTACGTGAGAGTGCCGGTGGAATTTACTGGCCAAATGCGTCAGGCGATATCGTTATCATGATCGTACTGTTCATCGTGTTTGGTATCCTGGGAACCTGGGCTTATCCAGTATTGCAACCACACTTAACGAAGCTGACGAAAGTCGCGCATGAAAGTAAAATTTTCCATTAAAAACGGCTCTTTGTCAAAAAGGACTGATAGAAAATTCTTCTATCGGTCCTTTTTGAGCATGAAAAAAACGAGCAGGCAGGCCAACAGCGTATTACTGTTGTTTTACCTGTTTTCGTGTTTTACTAAGGGTATGAAAAGTCGTTGAAAAAATCATTGACTTTTGGTTTCAGTACGAGTAATATTTCGCTTGTTTGCTTTTTTTACAAAGAATTTTTATAAATAGGAAATACGATTTGTATCGGTAAAAACAAACAACGTTATCTATAAAAAATTGAGTACATTATTTGGAACAAGGAGTGAGTCTAGTGGATTATCTTAAACGCTTGCTGGTGGGTCGACCACTGAAGTCGTCTGAAAATGACGATCAGAACCTGTCGCGTTTTGCGGCTTTAGCGATGCTTTCGTCAGATGCGTTGTCCTCTGTTGCGTATGGGACTGAACAGATCGTTGTCGTTCTGGTGACCTTATCAGCAGCAGCGATTTGGTATTCATTGCCGATCGCGTTCGTGGTATTGATTTTATTAGCATCATTGATTTTATCTTATCGTCAAATTATTCATGCCTATCCTCATGGTGGCGGAGCTTATGTCGTCAGCAGTGAAAACTTAGGGAAGAATGCCGGCTTGATCGCTGGGGGTTCGCTTCTGGTAGATTATATGCTGACTGTTGCCGTGTCTGTATCAGCCGGTGCTGAAGCTATCGCCTCTGCGATTCCAGCTTTGTACAATCATCGTGTCCTGATTTCTGTCATTATTGTTTTATTATTGATGCTGATGAATTTACGTGGTTTACGTGAGAGTGCGGGTCTTTTGATGACGCCTGTTTACAGCTTTATTGCAGTGATAACGATCTTGATCGTCGTCGGCTTAGTAAAAATTGTTACTGGAGCGGCGCCGCTTCATTCGACTGCTCAGGTTGGAGCCGTTGTACCAGGTATTTCGACCGCGCTCTTGTTACGGGCCTTCTCATCGGGTTCTTCATCATTAACTGGGGTAGAAGCAATCAGTAATGCCGTACCATTTTTCAAAAAACCGCGAGCAAAAAATGCGGCTGGCACGTTAGCCATGATGGGCTTGATCTTAGGCTTCTTCTTTACAGGAATCACCTTTTTGAACTATTGGTTCGGAATTGTTCCAACCGCTGAAGTTACCGTCCTATCCCAAGTTGGTGAAGCAGTCTTTGGCAAAGGCTTCATGTACTATGTGCTGCAGTTTGTCACCGCGTTGATTTTAGCAGTAGCAGCAAATACAGGCTTCTCTGCCTTTCCTGTGCTAGCTTACAACTTAGCCAAGGATAAGTTCTTGCCGCATCGTTACCAAGACCGTGGCGACCGTTTAGGTTACTCTAACGGGATCATCACACTGGCTTTAGGCTCAATCGTCCTGCTACTGATTTTCCAAGGGTCGACAGAACGATTGATTCCGTTGTATTCAGTCGGCGTGTTCATTCCATTCACCTTATCGCAAACGGGAATGGTCTTGAAATGGCGTAAAGAAGGCGAACATTGGTTAAGAAAATCGATCGCTAATATTATTGGCGCTCTGATTTCTTTTGCGATCGTCGTGATTCTATTTGTTTACCGTCTGCCAGATATTTGGCCATTTTTCATTATTATGCCAATCCTGATCTATGCCTTCTATAAGGTACACCGACATTATAAAAATGTCGCTGAACAATTACGCTTGGCAGATGATGTGGAGCTGCATGAATATGCTGGGAATACAGTCATCGTACTAGTAGGGAATGTTACCCAAGTGAATATCGGAGCGATCAATTATGCTCGATCAATCGGGGATTACGTGATCGCGATGCATGTTTCGTTAGAAGAGAACGAAGAAAAGGAACGGGAGATTCGCCGTGAATTCCGTGAGAAATTCCCAGATGTTCGTTTCTCAGTCGTTCGTTCGCCTTATCGTTCCATCGTGAATCCAGTCAGCCGATATGTGGATCGCGTAAGTAAAAATGCAAGACAGCACAACTATACTACGACAGTCTTAATTCCAGAATTCGTTCCAAACAGAACTTGGAAACGTTCGTTGCATAATCAGACGGCTTTACGCTTACGCTTCCGCTTGTCATATCGTGATGATATTATCATTAGCACCTATAACTACCATTTAAAGAAATAACGTTTGAACGAGAATGTACCTTTATCGGTGCATTCTTTTTTTGCGTACTGATTAATTTGAAATCATAAATGTTATTCAATCAACTGTTTAAACTCATTTATTATCGACAGTTATTTAAAAAATGATGAATTATCATATTTATTAATTAATAAGTGTGATATACCCACTATTCAATGGTTTTATAGAGAAAATAGAGTTCTTTATTTTAGAGTTTTCTATGTACTAATCAGTTATCTATGTTTATCATATTTGTGAATACAATTACTTCGATCCAACTGCTTGAAAATATTTTTATGAAATCGATTACACGATAATAGGTAAAAAACTATAGATAAATGGAGGAAATCAGGATGAAATTAGTAAAAGCATTACAGGGCCGCCAGTTGTTCTTTATGAAGAAGGACAACCTTATGAAACGCGTGAGCCAATACTTTGAACAAACCAACAATGCCGCCGAAGTCGTCGAGTACCTTGTGGTGATTCTTTTACGGGATGCTTTGTGTGTTGGAGACTATGCTCTGGAGTCGTTAACAGACCTTATCCGTCAAATTTTCCTGAGCGCTGAACCCAATGATACCCTGCGCCGCCATGTCGTCTACTTCAAAAAGTTTCTGAAAGAAGACTGGAAAACGGTCATTGATCGGTTATTCCTTAATGAAGCAGAATACCATGAAATTACCAAGCAAGCTTGTTTATATAATGAATTTCTAGAGAAAAAGACCCGTAGAACACCGCAAGTATCCGGTGAAAAATTCAATACTGTCGCCATTTTTAGGGGTGCGGATGGGAAAAAATATACGTGGACATTGCGGGATACGAAAGAAATCCCCGTTGATTCAGAAAGTCAGATCGCTGAAACGGCGGGTGTATTGCAAATTTTGACGACGTTGACAATCTTCAAGTCCACGAAAGGCGTAAGGCGCTTTGCGGAATTAATAGAATATTATACCCCCAAAGCCAGCATCACCGTGAGCTACAAGGTACCACAGACAGAAGCGCCCGTTCCAGCTTCAGACATCAAACAAACAGATGAACCACAAACCACTCAAAAGCAAGAAAAACCAGCTTCTTCTATTAATAGTAGTAAAACACCACCAAAACCAACCAAGTCCGCTACAAGCAAGGCAGGCAAAACCACCCTGTCCTATGAGAAGCTCATGGATAAAAATGAAGCGATGTACCAACTGTCGCAAGCGGCTCCGCCAATCGAGGCAAAGGGTTGTTCCGCCGCGCCAAATACTGAAACAACAGAGAAACCACCTGCCAAGAAATCTAGCGCAAGTCCTCAAAAGATAGATTCCTCCTATTTGCGCTACGGAAAAACCGAAGAAGAAATCAAACAAAACCGTGAGGCTAGAAGTAGGAAACGGAGAATAGATAAGGAAATAGCCAAGAGAAGGAAAAGGAAGAAGTGATGTCTTGCGTTGATTTGAAGGTTCCTTAAACGAGTAAAAATAAGCATGAGTCTTATGTTTATTTGGTGTGGAAAAAAATCGGAGAGGATAAGCTTCTTTACTGTGCTCAAAAATATACTCTAATAAAATCAATAAAAGGAACATCGAATGGAGGAGGTCTGTCCACTATTCGATGTTCTTTTTGATGAAAAAAACGAGTTGACTTATCGGGTTAAGCTAGGTTTTTATTGACCTGATTGTCATTTTTTAAGAAAAAGGTCAAAGTCTATCATTTTAAAACGTATTCATCTATTTTTTGAGCAAAAAAGGTTGATTTTATTTCCTATTAGCGGTAATATCAAACAGCATTAATTACTAACACTATTAGGTATTAATGGAAGAAAAATTATTTTAGAAAGAAGGGGGAGTCTGATGACGTTTGCAGAAGACGCTGAACGTGAGCTGATGGAGCTGATGGTCAAAAATCGCCATGGTGCATTTAGCAAAATCGAGAAGAGCAGCAAAGGTGCCAATATTGTCATTAAAGTACTTGCTCGATTAGGTGAACCGACCAACCCAAAGAATTTGGCCGAGACACTGAATTTATCAACTGCTAGGATTGCCGCTGTGTTGGGGAACTTAGAAAAACGTGGTTTGATTATTCGTACGATGGACCCTGATGATCGCCGTCGAATCAATGTCAGTTTAACAGAATGCGGAAAAAAAGTAGCAAAAGCTGAAAAACAGGAGATGCGAAATAAAATTATTCGAGTATTTGAACTTATGGGTGAAGAAGACACCAAAAAATACCTTGAATTAACTGCTAAGTTTGTCGACTACTCTCAAAAATTAACCATGGAAGGGGAAAGTGATCAATAGTGAAGATTTTTAAATATCTTGGTAAATACTGGTATGCAATCATTGCCGTATTCTTACTTTTAATCGTGCAGGCATCTAGTGATTTAAGCTTGCCGAGTTTGACATCGGATATCGTCGATGTCGGTATTCAACAAGGAGGACTTGAACAGTCGACTCCGGATAAAATCAGAAAATCAACCCTTCAAGGACTCGAGATTTTCATGACTGATAAAGAGAAACAAACGATCGAAGACAATTATAAAGAAGCAACTCAAACCGTTGATGGTAAAAAAGTTGATATTTACAAATTAGATTTGCAAAAAGGCATGACGAAAGAGAAATTGTCTAAAATCTTCAATTTGCCAATCATGATGCTCGCTTCCACTCGAGGAGAAGATTCGAGTAATGGTAAAGAAGCCAAAGAAGTTCTAAATGATTATTCGGCGATCGCTAAGGAGGGCGCACAAGCGCAAGCCTTAGGACAAGAAGCGAAAACGCTTGGTGAACAGGCTCAAGCAGCCGGACAAGCGGCTGCAACTGCAACAGACGGCGCGACTGCCGCTGCTAAAGGTGCGGAAGCACAGAAATTAGCCGCTGAAGCGCAAGCGAAAGGCGCGGAGGCTCAAAAGCTTGGCGATGCTATCAAGGCCAAAACGGATGCCATGCCGGCAAAAGTCGACGCTGCCCGTAAAGCAACCAAAGAAAGCTTAGGCGATGTCGGTGAAGACTCATTGAAAACAGTGGGAATTCAAATGACCTTAGCTGAATACAAAGCGTTAAATGTAAACACAAAAAAAATCCAAACTGATTACATGATCAAAACTGGTGCTAAAATGATCGGCTTAACACTGCTGTCTGCTGTTGCGGCGATCATCGTTGGTTTGATTGGTTCATTAGTCGCTGCTACCGTGGGTAAAAACTTACGGGTTGGACAATACGAACGGACACTGGAATTTTCAAATAATGAAATGGAAAAATTCTCACCAGCTTCATTAATCACACGGAACACAAATGACATCCAACAGATCCAAATGGGGATCGTGATGATCATGCGGATCGTTTTATATGCACCGATCTTAGGTATCGGCGGTATTTATCGCGTATATAGGACCGGTACTGGTATGGGCTGGATCGTCGGCGTGGCTGTTGCAGGTGTGTTGGTTCTAGTATTGACCTTACTTGCGACAACGATGCCTAAATTCAAGGCTCTGCAAAACTTAGTCGACCGCGTGAACCTGGTTTCTCGTGAAATCATTACGGGTCTGCCAGTTATTCGCGCCTTCTCTCGTGAAAAATATGAAGAAGAACGTTTTGATGTGGCCAATACGAACTTGATGAAAACGCAAATGTTTGTAAACCGTGCAATGTCATTAATGATGCCAATCATGATGCTTTTAATGAATGGTATCTCTGTGTTGATCGTGTGGGTCGGCGGACATAATATGGATAATGGTCAATTGCAGGTTGGGGATATGATGGCCTTCATTACGTACACAATGCAGATTGTTATGGCCTTCATGATGTTGTCGATGGTATCGATTATTTTACCTCGTGCCAATGTTGCTGCAGGTCGTGTGGATGAAGTGTTGAACACAGAACCTACGATCAAAGATCCAGAACAGCCAAAAGATGACCATGACTTCAAGGGCGAAGTGAAATTTGAAGGGGTTCAATTCCGTTACGGAGACGCTGACGCGGATGTCTTGCATCATATTAATTTCACCGCTAAACCGGGTGAAACGACAGCCTTGATCGGCTCAACTGGATCAGGGAAATCAACGATCGTCAATTTGATCCCTCGTCTATTTGATGTAACGGGCGGACGGATCACGATTGATGGGATTGATATTCGTGAGATGAGCATGCATAAACTGCATGAGATTATGGGCTTTGTACCGCAAAAAGGGGTCTTATTCTCTGGGGATATCGCTTCGAATATTAAATTCGGTGATGCGGATATCTCAGATGAACAAATGCGAAAAGCTGCTTCGATTGCCCAAGCAGATGAATTTATCAATTCTAATGAACAAGGCTTCGATCGCGCTATCTCCCAAGGTGGGACCAATGTTTCCGGCGGACAAAAGCAACGTTTGTCAATCGCACGTGCATTAGCGAAGAATCCTAAGATCTTGATCTTTGATGATTCCTTCTCAGCACTTGATAACAAGACCGATGTTGCGCTGCGTAAAGCATTAGCAGAAAACGTCAAAGATGTGACGCAAATCATCGTGGCACAAAAAATCTCAACGATCCTTCATGCGGATAATATCATCGTATTAGACGAAGGACGTGTGGTGGCCCAAGGTCGTCACGAAGAATTGATGGAATCATCATCGGTATATCAAGAAATTGCTCAGTCACAATTAAGTAATGCTGAATTAGGCATAGAAGAAGCGGATTAAGGAGGAGCGAAAAGAATGGCAGAACAAAAACAAAATCGCCCTCATGGTGGCGGACCTGGCCGAGGAATGGCTGCGCCAGTAGAAAAAGCCAAAGACTTTAAGGGGACAATTAAAAAGTTAGTCTCATACCTTGGCGCATATAAGATCGCGGTCTTCTTTGTAATGATCTTTGCGGCAGCTTCAACGATCTTCAATATTTGGGGACCAAAGATTCTGTCAAAAGCGATTACTGAATTATTTAATGGTCTGATCAAGAAGTATCAGGGAACCGGCGATATCAACTTTGATAAAATCGGCGGCATCCTGCTCTTCATGTTGGGGCTGTATGTAGTTGCTTCCTTATTTGGGATCATCCAAGGCTGGATCATGTCGACGATCTCACAACGAATCACTTATCGGATGCGGAAAGAGATTTCTGAAAAAATCAACCGCATGCCAATGAACTATTTTGAAAGTCGTACGACTGGTGAAGTGTTATCGCGTATCACAAATGATGTGGATACCTTAGGACAATCGCTGAACCAAAGCTTGACGCAATTAATTACATCAACCTTCACCATCATCGGAGTTATCGTGATGATGCTTTCGATCTCAGTGAAGATGACCGGTATCGCGATTTTGATCGTGCCGATCTCATTACTATTGATCATGGTTGTGGTAAAGAACTCGCAGAAATACTTCAAGACGCAACAAGAATACCTTGGTGTGATCAATGGTAAAGTTGAAGAAACGATTGGCGGTTACACGATCGTGCGTTTGTTCAATGAAGAAGAAAACTCATTGAAGGAATTTAAAGAACAAAATGATATTCTATTCAAATCAGCCTGGAAATCACAATTTCTTTCTGGCTTGATGCAGCCGATCATGAACTTTGTCGGTAACTTAGGCTATGTTGGGGTAGCGATTGCCGGCGGGATTATGGCCTATAATGGGACGATCACTGTTGGGGATATCCAAGCGTTCATTCAATACGTTCGTAATTTGACACAACCAATCGCACAGCTGGCACAAGTATCAAACATGCTGCAATCAATGGCGGCGGCAGCTGAACGGGTCTTTGAATTCTTAGGTGAAGAGGAAGAAGATCAATTGGCTGAAAATCCTGTTCAAATCGATAAAGCAGAAGGTATGGTCGACTTTGATCACGTTCAATTTGGTTATACACCAGACAAGATCGTTATCCAAGACTTTACTTCTCATGTCGATCCTGGTCAAACAGTCGCAATCGTTGGACCGACCGGTGCTGGTAAAACAACGATGGTTAAATTGCTAATGCGTTTCTACGATGTCAACTCTGGCGCGATCAAGATCGATGGTCATAATATCAAAGACTTCAATCGTGCAGATTTACGTAAGAACATCGGTATGGTCTTGCAGGATACGTGGTTGTTCAAAGGAACGATCATGGACAACTTGCGGTATGGTCGTCTAGATGCAACAGATGAAGAAGTATACGCAGCAGCGAAAGCGGCTCATGTCGATCACTTTATCAAGACACTGCCTGGTGGCTACGAGATGGAATTGAATGAAGAATCTTCCAATATCTCTCAAGGCCAGAAACAATTGCTGACGATTGCCCGGGCAATTTTGGCGGACAAACCAATCCTAATCTTAGACGAGGCGACATCATCGGTCGATACTCGAACAGAAGGATTAATTCAAGAAGCCATGAACAACCTGATGAAGGGGCGGACGTCATTTGTTATCGCTCACCGTCTGTCAACGATCAAGGATGCGGATAAGATTCTTTACATGCAGGGTGGAGATATCAAAGAACAAGGAAGCCACGAAGAACTACTGGCTCAAAATGGACTTTATGCCGCCTTGTACAACTCACAGTTTGAAGAATTATCAGAATAAGCCAAAGACCAATCATCCATTTATTTCGGATGATTGGTCTTTTTTTAGATAATCGTCTATTAGTAGCGACTCTTGTCTGTGATCATCTTTGTTTGTTTATCATAAGTGATTGTGACAGAGCCGTTGGCGTATTCGCCGTCTTTCGTTTGGTCCCAAGTAGCTGTCGATTTTGGGGGCATACCGTATTTTTCTTTTTCCCAGCTGGTTACTCTGTCTGGCGGACCAACCAGCTTTTCTAATTCTTCATAACTGGCCCCGCCTTCAAAGGAGTATTTTTCGCTGTCAGCATCGTAATGCTTTGTCGCGACCTTTATACTGTCATAAATTTCTGATGTCCACTCTCCAGGAAATGCTCCTTTTGATTGGGAGTTTGCTGGTTGCGTGTCGATCGGTTCATAAGAAGTGGTATTAGAAAGTATAAAAATGACAGAACCGATGATGAGCAAAATGACAAAAGAAATCGCAATTATCACTTTACGAGGTCGTTTTTTTGAATAGGTATCTGGGTTTTGACTTTGTTGCGGTGAAGACCCTTTTTGCGGTTTCAAATAAACCGTTCCACAATAATCACATTTCCAGCCTTGTTCTACTTTATGGAAATGGGTGCTTCCGCAATTCACACATTCTTTACTTTTCATGATAGAGTCCATCCGATTCATAGTTTTCAGGAAAGTCATCTGGATATTTGCCTAACCCAGCACGCGGATACTTTTCTGGTAGACGACTAAAGTGAATGTAACGCACAATTGGGGTGACATATCCTACCTGATCATTTTTAAGATACACATTGGGTTTTCCTTGTTTTTCATAAACAAATAGTTTGTTGAAGCCGCCATAAGTATTATCGGTGTTTATGGCGATGAAGGCGCGAACTTCCCGCCAAGTTAGTTTTCCTTGCTGCCACTGCTCTCTAAGCATCTTCGCTTCATAATTAACGGGCTTGTTTTGTTTATCAAACTTAAGAGCCAGCTTTTTTTGAATCTGTTCGGTATCTGTAACGATCTCATCTGGCTGACCCCAAATTCGTAAAATATCTGAGCTAGAGTATTGATCAAAATCTGGTCCGTAAGCAGCTAAAAATCCAGCTTCTCGATAGTAAGTTGTTATCGCAAAATCACTAGCAGGATTTTCGATGATCATGTCTTCTTTCGGTGGTGTTTTTAGCCGATTTTTTTCCAGAGAATCACGTTGCTTTTGTGCAGCTGCCACTCGATCTTTAAAGTCTTGCGTCTTGTCGCCGCCGTATTCCTCGGCGGATACAAGTGCTAAATCAATCTCTGCTTGGTTCAATGAAAGCTCCGCTATTCTCACGTTTCGCTCCGGATTGTTCAATTGGCTCGGCGAATAGGTCGTCGACTCTGTCGAGCTTTTAGCGCTGGTGGCAGGTGTAAATGTAGTCAATCGCGGTCCCATCTTTGAAGGAGTTGTCTTCAATGAATTTGGCACGAGAATACTGCTAATAAAAAGAATGCCAACAATAAGGATCAGTGTGATTCCTATAATGGACAGCGGCTTTTTTCGAAGTGATCGTTTTTCTAGAGGTGGGGCATCAAGTTCGTAGACCGCATGACAATAGCTGCATTCATAGCCAGTTTCCGTTTTTTTGAATTGATTTCCACCGCAATAGTTGCAGACCAATCCCTTCATTTTTCACCACCCCCTTCATTTTCATGCGAATTCTCTAGTTAAATATCCTTGTTTTCGTTGTTACCAGAACCCTAACTGTTCATAAATGATACCACGGGGGAGGATACGCGAAAAGAGATGATTCAAAGGTTTTAGATATTGTAGGAAAGCAAAACTAGATAATTATTTCTTTTTAGTGATCATTCGTTCTGTGTTGACTTATTTAAAAAGAGGTGTTAGGTTGAATATAGAAAATATTTTCTTATAATTGAACATAATTTCTTGATAGGAGTGGTACTTATGATGGAAACAGAAAAGGCGCAGCTGGTAGAATATGGCGAAAAATTGATTTCGACGGGATTGACTGCAGGAACTGGCGGAAACATCAGCGTATATGACCCAGCAGGACAGCTGATGGCGATCACACCTAGTGGGATCGATTATTTCGAGATGACAGTAGAGGACATTGTTGTGATGAATCTTGAAGGAAAGATTGTTGAAGGGACAAGGAAGCCTTCAAGTGAATGGCAAATGCACTTAATTAATTATCAACGACGTGGGGATGAAGTCCACGCAGTGGTACATGCACATTCGACGTTTAGCACGATCTTAGCTACTTGTCGAAAAAATCTTCCAGCCACCAATTATATGATAGCGGTTGCAGGAGGCGATGAGGTACGTTGCTCTGATTATGCGACTTTTGGTACGGAAAAGTTAGCGGAATACGCGTTTGAAGCGATGGCAGATCGCTATGCTTGTTTTTTGGCGAATCATGGACTCTTGACTTGCGGTCCGACTTTGCAAGATGCTTTTTCTGTTGCGAGTGAGATTGAACGTTTGGCAGGCTTGCATGTTGGGGCTTCTCTATTTGGCAATCCGGTGATATTAGACAAAACAGATATGAAAGAAGTACTCGAACGGTTTCCGAGTTATGGTCAATAGAAGAAATACTAGTAAAGGGTGTTGGCTTTGCCTTTTGCAGATTGCGATGCTTGATGATCAGCCGTCAAAGTACAATCAATCTATGTCAGTAACCGTTTGGCGGAATGGTTTGCGGTAAAGAAAAACAACAAATAAGGAGAGAGGTTAAAAAGATGAGTAAAGTAATCGTTGTTGGTGATACTTTTGTGTCAGCTAAAAGTCTGAATGAAGCTGTGGCTTCAATGGGGATTCCAGAACCGGTAGAAATCGTCACTTTGGAATGGCGAACAGAAGATTCGCAGGAAGAATTTCAGCGAAACTTGAAAGTGATTGAAAAGGAAGGGCCAGAAGCATTCGCTATTCCAGTAGGGATCATGAAAGAGATAAGGGATGCCGACTATTTGTTTGTACATCTTGCGCCTGTTCCCCGCAAGCTGATTGAGCAGGCTAAGAATTTGAAGCTGATCGGTACTTGTCGTGGCGGAGTGGAGCATATCGATCTTGCGGCCGCTAGAGAAAAGAAGATTCCAATCATTCATGTCATTCGGAACGCCGAACCGGTTGCAGACTACACGATTGGTCTGATTTATACAGTAACAAGAAATATTGCCCTTTCTCATGCAGCGGTGATGCAAGGAGATTGGAAGAAAAGCTACCCCAATGATGCTTATAGAACTACGCTTTCTGATCAAATAGTTGGCCTAGTTGGATTGGGGCATATTGGCAAAATAGTGGCACAGCGGCTTATGGGACTTGGAGTAAAGGTAATCGCTTATGACCCATTTGTTGATCAGGAGAAATTGTTGAGCTCAGGACTTGAGGTGGAAGTTGTTTCTTTGGAAGAGTTGTTTTCGAAATCAGATATCGTTTCTCTGCATATGCGAGTTACGTCAGAAACAGAAAAGCTGGTGGATGAGGAATTATTAGCATTGATGAAGCCTAGTGCTTATTTGATTAATACTGCGCGACCGGGATTGCTTGTTAAGGAAGCGTTTATCAATGTGTTGAAAGAGCGACAAATTGCTGGAGCGGCTATTGATGTTGTTTGGGAGGAGCCGCTCCAGCTGGATGATCTTTTACTCAAATTGGATAATTTGGTAATTACTTCCCACATTGCAGGAGATACCGTTGATGCGATTCCAAACTCTCCATTTTTATTAGCTAAGAAGGTGCATGAGTATTTAAAAAAAGGGGAGAGCGAGTTTCTTCTCTAAAAAAGCATTCCTGAGAAAAATCTCTCAGGAATGCTTTTATTTTAAACTCGATCGTAGTCTTCTAAGCGAATGTCTTCTAATTCTTCTTCCTTGAAGCCGAGGTCTTTATCTAAAATCTTCTCCACTGCTCGAATCAAGGAAGCGGCGTCTAAGCCGTACTTTTTCAATAAGTAAGGTTTTGAGGCTCCGTGTGTCCATTCATCATCAATGCCGACTTTGATTAATGGTTTATGCAGTTGATGTTCTAACATCACTTCACCGACCGCCGTGCCTAATCCGCCGATCTTGACATGGTTTTCCATCGTAACCACCCCATGTTTTACTTTTTTGATGGATTCAACAACTAACGGATCAGTAAATGGTTTCAAGGTTGTGATGTGAACATGCTGAACAGAGACTCCTTTTTTTTCCAGCCACTGGGTTGCCCGCATTGCTTCTTCTGTACAGATACTGCTGGAGAATAGAGCAACATCATCACCGGAAGAAATCACCCGCCCTTTGTTAAATTCCGTTGGCATGTCAGGTGAGAAGAGTCTTGGCATTTGTCCCCGCAGCATTCTGACATAGATCGGTCCGTTGACTTCTTTACAAATTTCTAGAGCAGATTCCACATCGGTCGCATCGCCGCAATCGAAGATCGTCATATTCGGAATGGTGCGGAGAATACCAACATCTTCAATTGATTGATGAGTTACACCGCCGGGAGTCGTAATACCTGGCACGAAGCCTAAAAGTGAAACGGGTAAATTTGGATAAGCGATCGACATTTCTAATTGATCTAGCGGTCTGCGGTATAGGAAAACCGCGAAAGTGTGTAAGAACGGTCGGAAGCCTTCACGAGCTAAACCAGCCGCCCAGCTTAACATGTTTTGTTCGGCGATCCCCATTGATAAATATTTTTCAGGAAAAACTTTCGGAAACTCTTTGACTTCACAAGAAGTTCCTAAGTCTGCTGATAAGACTAAGACATCCTCATTTTCCCGGGCAAATTTGATCATATTTTTTGAATGTACATCCGATTCTATTTTCATAATAAAACTCCTTCCTCTTTTCGCTTACATTTCTTTGTAGAACTGGGTGTATTTATCGAATTCTTCGCCTTCTTTTAAACGAACGAAATGCAGGATTGGTCTTCTTTCGTTTAAGTAAGGGATCCCTTGAGTTGGGTCGGTATAGCAAAGAATAACTAATGGTTTGTTCTTTTCCCCTTGTTTGGCGGCTTCTTCGATCGCTGCGATATCATGTCCGTTGACCGAAACTGCCTTAGCGCCAAATGCGGTGAAACGATCTTCCAACGGTTCGATATTCATGACTTTCTTGGTTTCCCCTTCGACTTGCTGGCCGTTGATATCGACCAATAAAACCAGATTGTCCAGTTCATAAAAGACCGCAGCTTGAATGGCTTCCCACAATTGGCCTTCTTCCATTTCCCCGTCGGACATCATCACAAAGACACGTCCTTCTTCCCCGCGTAATTTTCGCGCATGAGCCGTTCCGCCAGCAACACTGATTGCTTGGTCCAGTGTTCCGGCAGCGTTTTCAAATCCGGGCGTGTGATTGGCGCCGATCATTTCCATTGAATAGCCGTCGCGATTGAACATTTCCAATGCTTTTTCATCTAAGCGATCCGCTTCGATCAAAGCTGCATAGACAGGAGCAGCATAATGCGCGGGTGATACGAAGAAGCGATCGTAAGGGGCCTTTAGTGAGCCATGGTATTCCGCTCCTTGAACGTAATTCATATTATCTTTTGACGGTGTTCCCGGGAATTTATTCGGTAAGCGAGGCGCTTTGCTTTCACTCAAATTTAGAACACGTAAGTACATAGTCGCGAAAAGTTCCGCGGAAGAGCAGGCCTGCGAGAGGTAACAACCGTTTCTTTCGAGTGTTAGTTTCAGTACATGTTTGCGAATGTTTGTTGCCGCTTTTTCTACATCAGCGATCGTATAGTTAATTGCCATGATAAAACTCCTTTTTTTAAAATTATTTTTGTCCGTAATTATTTTGATAGAACTCATATACTTCTTCCATATAGGAATCTTCTAATGGTTGGAGAGCTGCGTTCAAGGTTCGAGCGTAATAAACACTTTGAGCGGTTTCTTCGAGAATGACGGCATTTTTTAGAGAGTTGGTAGCAGATTTGCCGACAGTGAAGACGCCGTGATTTTTCAATAGAATTGCGGGACACTTGGTTTCTTGGTAGCAGCGAACGATCTCGGCGCCGATGGCTTTTTCACCGACAGCGGCGATTTCTGATAGTGGGATTTCTTTTCCGAAAACAGCTGCAGAAGTCGTCGTATAGATAGGAAGTGATTCTCCGGCAATCGAGAAAGCAGTAGCGTATGGCGAGTGGGTATGAGTGATTCCGAGAACTTCAGGGCAGTGATTGTATACATACAGATGAGACTCAGTATCTACTGAAGGTGTCAGTTCACCTTCGATCACGTTGCCGGCCAAATCTACAACGATCATATTGTCTGGGGTCAAGTCCTCGAAATGGATACCGCTAGGTTTAATGACCACATATTCTGTTTCGGGATCTTTTGCACTGACATTTCCGCTCGTCCATAAAACCAATCCATTTTTAGGAAGCGCTTTATTGTCTTTGCAGACCGACTCTTTCAATTGTTCAAGCATGATATTACCTCCAATGTTGTTTTTTACATTATTTCATCAAGTAGAACAAATGTCAATATGTATTTTTTCGAAAAATGTTTTTAAATAGTATTATAGTAACTTTTGTACACGTGTAATCGTTTCCAATAAAAGTGTTGACAGATCGAAAATTCCATGTGATACTTATCATAAGTTCTAAAACGTGAAAAATAGTTCAGTAAAAAAAGGAGGAATTATTGTGGAGTTGTTACAAAATATCTTGAGTTCATTTGGTGCCGCCGTCGTTGTACCGGTGATGTTGTTCATCGTGGCATTATTTTTGAAGGTCAAACCTAAAAAAGCCTTTCAATCTGCTTTGAACGCTGGGATCGGGTTAACAGGGTTCAACTTGATTGTTAACTCATTTGTTCCAATCGTTACACCAGTCATCAATAATATGGTTGAACAAACGGGCGTAAAACTGCCGGTGTTCGACACAGGCTGGCAGGCGACTTCGGTGATTGCCTATTCTACTCAGGTGGGTGTGATTTTCTTAGTAGTAGGATTGATCCTGCAAGTGGCATTATTCTTAGTAAAATGGACCGATGTCTTTATGCCGAGTGATATGTGGAATAACTATTCATTTATGGTTTGGGGTTCGATGATCTATTTGATTACCAGCAATATGGTGTTAGCGATGACGTGTATGATCGTTCAGAACTTATATGTCATGCTGTTTGGGGAAGTGATCGCTAAACGCTGGGCGAATTATTACAGCTTGCCGGGAACAACCTTGACCGCGCCGCACCATGTTACGTCGGTACCCTATGCGATCGCGATGAACTGGCTCTTAAGTAAATTAGGCGCGGATAGAATTAATTGGGATCCGGCAACCTTGAAAAAGAAATTAGGTTTCTTGGGCGAACCTATCACGTTGGGACTATTTCTTGGTTTGCTGATCGGGATTATGGGGAACTTAAACACGCTGAATACCTTGGATGGTTGGGGCAGTGTGTTCACAATGGGCTTAGCAGTTTCAGCTGTGATGGCAGTCTTCCCGCGGGTTGCGAGTATCTTTGCTTCGGCGTTTACCAGCTTGACGAATGCTAGTAAGAAGACAGCGAAAGGCAGCGGAAAGAATCGTGAATGGATGCTGTCCGTGAATGATGCAGTTGGTTATGGTGAACCAGCGACGTTGATGACGGGGCTGATTTTGATCCCGATCATGGTATTGTTGGCGATGGTCTTGCCAGGTAACGAAACCTTACCTTTGGTTGACTTGATCGCTTTGCCATACATGGTGGAAATGATCATCTGTGTTTCGAAAGGGAATATTTTCAAAGGTGTGATCTCAGGTGTGATTTGGTTTACGATTGGTTTGTACGTTTGTACGTATACTGCACCTTACTTTACCGAAGTGGCGGCTCAAGTGGGTGTAAATATTCCCGAAGGTGCCATGATGATTACCAGCTTCGGAATTCTGTACAATCCAGTAATGGCCTTGATTTTCCTGACATTCTTATCAGGCAACTATCTATTGATTGGAATCGTGGTCGTACTTTATTTTGCAATGTATTTCTTATTCAAGAAAAACAAACAAGCCGTTTGGTCTTTCTTGGAAGGTGAAAAAAATGATACTCCAAAAGAAAAGGTGGTCGCATGAAGGCGTTAGTTAAAACGGAACCTGGCTACAACAAAATGAAACTGTTAGAAATTGAAACACCAGTCCCAAAAGATAAAGAAGTCTTAGTTAAAGTGATCTATACCGGAATTTGCGGAACAGATATCCATGGCTTCAAAGGAGTTTATGATCGATTGAAGACACCGTTAGTCTTAGGTCATGAATTTTCCGGTGTGGTCGAAGCTGTCGGTGAAAAGGTAACCAATGTTCAAAAAGGTGACTTAGTAACTAGCGAGACGACATTTGCGACTTGCGGCGAATGCGAATCGTGTCTGAACAAGGAATACAATCTTTGCTTGAATCGCAAAGGCTTAGGCAGTCAAGTAAATGGCAGCTTTGCTGAGTATGTGCTAACGCGTGAAGAAAGTGTCCATGTGCTGGACGAAAAACTTAGTTTGTTAGCGGCTTCGATTACCGAGCCGATCGCTTGCGGGGTCCATGCCAGTATGGAAAAAGTTCAAGTTAAAAAAAATGATGTGGCAGTGATTGTCGGACCAGGTCCGATTGGGTTATGCTTGAGTCAGGTATTGAAAAGTGTGGAAGCCAAAGTGATTGTTGTCGGAATCACTCAAGACGCTGAGCGGTTAAAAACAGCGCTGGAATTGGGTGCTGATCGGGTGATCGATTCACAGACAGAGGACGCAGCGGCAATTATTCAAGCGTTCACGGATGGAAAAGGTGCGGACTATTGTTTCGAATGTTCCGGAGCTGCACCGGCGATCAAAGGAGTCTTTGATTATTTGAAACAAAAAGGGACCTTGATTCAAATGGGTGTCTTTGCTAAAAGTTTAAATGAGTTAGACATGAACTCAATCGTGCAAAGAGAGCTGAATGTGATCGGCTCAAGATCGCAAAAACCGTCTACTTGGCATTTGACCTTGGATCTGATGAAACAAGGAAAGATCGATGCGGAGCGCTTGATCACGAAGGTTTATCCATTAGAGCAATGGGAAGAAGCCATAGAACAGGTCATGGCTGGCAATGAAATAAAGGTTGTTCTGCAGCCAAACAAACAATAAGGTGAGGGTTTGCTATGGAAGAAAAAAATCTCGTTGAAAAAAATTGTATTTTGCTTGATCAGGATGTCCATTCCTTTGAAGAAGTCATCCAACTGATGGGTGCAGAATTTGAAAAGGCTGGAATCGTTAAGCCGACTTATGTAGATGCGGTCATTGCCAGAGAGAAGGTGTTCCCGACTGGGCTGGCGGCTGACGGGCATAACATCGCGATTCCTCATACGGACCCTGAACATGTTCTGCGGCCAGCGATGGGAGTGGTGGTTACGAAAGAACCGATTGAAGTTTCCATGATGGGCAGTCCGGATATCAAGCTGCAAAGCAAGATCTTTTTCCCATTAGCGATGGAACATCCAAAGAAGCAATTGGACCTTTTACGACAATTGATGAATGTTTTTAAAACTAGAGAGGATCTGGATGCAATTAGTACTGCTAAAACACCGGAAGAAGTTCTAGCAGTTACCAGCAAAATTAAATTTTAAAAAAGCGCCATTTGTTGAAAGCGTTATACTATAATGGATGATAAGAACTTACATGGATAGAAACTAGTGAAATAGGAGGTTTAGCGATGACGGAAATCAAAGTTTTATCTGTATGCGGATCTGGTACGGTCAGCTCGGCCATGGTCGGCGAACGAATCGTGGAATTGTTAGAGGAGCATGGTTATGAGGTAGAGATTCAAGAGGTAAATCCTGGAATGGTCAAAGGCGCTGTCGCGAATGGTGATATTGACCTGGTGGCCTTTACCAGCCCAATCGATCCAGCAGACGCAGAGGGAATTCCGCAAATCAATTCGGTTGGATTATTGACTGGATTAGATGAAGATACATTTTTAGATGCAGCATTGGCAGCCTTAAAAGAGATGGGAAAATAGAAGTGTAGAAGGCTGGGTAGAAAATATCCAGTCTTCTTTTTGAAAGGAAAACCTATGAATTTAATTGCATTAGATCTTGACGGAACTGCACTGGATTCTACTGGAAAGTTAACAAAGGGAGTAACGGAAACTATTAGGCGAAGAGCAGAGAACTCAAACTACAAATTTGCCTTTTGCTCTGGGCGCCCACTGTCTGGCGCACTGCCTCATGCGCAAGCGGTCGGGATAGCGGATGATTATCACGTGCTGGCGAATGGCGCAATGGTACAAAATGGGAATGGTCAAAAATTAGTCGAGGAGCTGCTGGATTTTTCAGCTTATCAAGAGCTGACGGATTATTGCCGCGAAAGAGGGCTAACCTGCATTGCAGTCAATGATCATGAAGTGGTTACTTCGTTTCCTTCGATTAATCTTGGAACGTTAGAATTTTGCTTCTTGACGAATAATGATTTGAGAGTCTGCTCGCTCAGCGAATGTGATCTAGCTGAGAAATATTCTAAATTGATTATTTGTGATAAGCCCGATATAATTAAACAGAATAAAAGCCGGATAGAACAACGTTTTTCACAGCGATACACTTGTGTCGAGGGCTATCCGACCATGATCGAGTTCAGTAAGAAAGGTGTTAATAAAGGAAGCTCTTTGGCTAAATTAGCCAGTTATTATGGATTATCCGACAGCGAAGTGTTTGTCGTCGGCGATAATGGCAATGATCTCTCCTCATTTGAACGATTTCCGCAATCGATCGCGATGGGAAATGCTACGGATGAATTAAAACAGGCGGCCAAATGGCACTGCCCGACCAATGATGAAGACGGCGTGGTAAGAGCGTTAGAAATGATTGACGACTTTATTGCATAATTAACGGATGCTGACCCAGTATTTGAACTAGGAGGATAATATGGCGAATGATATTTCTACATTATTAAAAGTAGCAGAAATGTATTACTTAGATAGGATGAACCAAAACGATATTGCGAAAATAATTGGGGTATCACGTCCATCCATTTCCAGAATGCTGGAGGAAGCGCGCGAGAAGCAAATCGTCAAAATCTCGATCGAAGCACCTTTTGAACGCAATAATGCGTTGATGATGAAACTAAAGGAAAAGTTCGATCTATTAGAGGTCATCGTAGTAAAAGGATTAGGCGATTATGATTTTGACTTGGACAATGTAGGCAAGGCTTCGGCGGATTATATCAGCAGCGCATTATCTGATGACAAACTGCTGGGGATCTCTTGGGGCGCGACGGTGGAAAAAATGGTGAAAAACTTTCCTGAGCATGAAATGAAAAATGTTCATGTGGTTCAATTGACGGGAAGTTTGGGCCCGAATCGAACCGTGATGGATGGAAACGAGCTGGTTTTCCGTTTAGCGCAGAAATTGAATGGCCGGCATGAATTTTTCAACGCGCCAGCCTTCGTTAATTCCCGCAAGCTGCAGGAAGAACTATTGGCGCAGCCGCAAATCGATTTGAACATCTCACTAGGGCGTAAGATTGACGTAGCCTTTAGCGGTATCGGAAATATTGAAACCACACGTAATACGTTGGTTTCTTCGGGAATCTTAGATAATCGTGATTTAAACGATCTCGTGGCTGAAGGCGCGGTAGGAACGATGATTGGTCGAGCGTTTGATATCAATGGAAAAGAAATCCAGTACCGCAATCAATTTCCAATTTCCAGCGGTTTGGATTCCTTGCGTTTAGCACCGATCAGCATCGGTGCCGTCTGCTCGAAGAAACGAGCAACAGCAACACTAGGCGCGATCAATGGCAAGCTGATCAATGTTTTGATTTGCGATGAAGAAGTCGGGTATGAGTTATTGAATAACTAAATCATTTGAGTATAGACATTCGGTGATTAAAAAGTAAAATCCTCTTCCTTTAAAAGGAAAAGGATTTTTTGCTTTGCTGAAGATTTGCTAAACAAAAGGTTTACAACTGATAGATGTGTCTGCTTGATTTATTTACGATAGTGATATCCCCTTTGTCATAGCGATGTCGTGTTTGAGAATATTCAAAGGGTTGGTCATTTTCTAAGTAAACAGTTTGTTCGATTTCCAAGACAGGATCGTCTGATTGGCAATGGAGGTACTCGATATCGTACTGATCAGGTTTATCTGCTTTAATTCTGCGATGGGATTGACCAAATTTAAAATGCAAGCTTTCCTGGATATACTGGTAGATTGAACCTTTCAAAATTTCTTCAGTAATGCCTGGAATCAATAAAACAGGCATTACTGTATACTCAATTGCTAACGGCTCGCCATCCAGCATCCGAAGACGAATAATATCATAGATAGGATCGTTTTTATTAATTTTCAATTTTTCTTGATCCTTTTCGCTTGGGAAGGTTACACCGAAGGAAATGATTTTGCTATCCAACTTTCCAAGGTGACCTAATTTTTTCGTCATACCGCCATAGATGCTTGCGTCGTAATCATAGACAGATTCAGGTCCTTTCACATAAGAGCCGGACCCTTGCTTTCCCTCAATTAACCCTTCGACCTGCAAGCTTTTCAAAGCTTTTTGAATTGTTACGCGGCTTGTTTTGTAATGCTTTGCTAATTCTGCTTGGTTAGGCAACCTTGAGTCTTTTTGATAAATGCCATCAATGATTTTCTTTCTTAGATCGATCGCGATGTCTTGGTAAAAGGCCATATTCTTCTCCTCTAGCTAATAAAAATATAGGTTGAAAAGGTTAAGGTTTACAACTTTTTTGAAAAAGATAATTTGAGTTTACAAATTTTTGATCCTGTATTAGATTGGCAATGTAATCGATTACTAAACAAGGTAATTTACTTTTTTTACACTGTAATTTCATAAGTTGTAAGGAGAGTATACCACATTTGAAAATTTGAAAAGCAAGAGCCAGTCACGAGGAGGAGTATTATGGAAAATGGATTCATGGGAAAGCTTACTGAAGTTCTTGGAAATTTCGCGACGAAAGTAAATTCGCTTCGATATATTATGGTGATCAAGAATGCTTTTGCTTCATTGATCCCTGTCATTATTACTGGTGCCTTTGGTACGTTATTCTCAGCGATGGTTTTCGACAATGAGAATGGTTTGGCTAGAATCAAAGCATTAAGCTTTTTAGCAGAATTGAAACCGATATCATCTGCCGTGAGTTATGTAACATTGAGTTTTTTAACCATCTACGCGGTTTTTCTTATAGGTATCGAGCTGGCAAAACTGAATAATGTAAGGGGGATTTTTCCGGGAATCATCGCAGTGATGAGTTATCTATCGGTCAATCCGTTTGTTTATGAATTTGTCAATGCAGAGAATGTCACTGTTATCGCAGAGAATGTCTTAGCCAAACAGTATACAGATACGAAGGGCTTATTTCTAGGAATGTTTGTAGCGATCGCTTCGATCGAATTGTATTGCTGGTTAGGCAGACAAGAACGACTCAAGCTCAAAATGCCAGACACGGTTCCTACAAATGTCTCCAAGAGTTTCTCAGCTCTGTTTCCAACGATCCTGACAGTTTCAATCATTGCAACAGCAGGATTTGTGGTAAAAGCAGCGACGGGAATGTACGCGTATGACATTATTTATAATATCGTTCAGCGACCGTTGGAAGGAATTGTTCAGGGACTACCTGGTATTTTATTACTAATGTTCATCGCTCAAGTGTTCTGGGTAATCGGAATCCATGGGAATCAGATGGTGAAGCCTGTGCGTGAACCGTTGCTGCTGGCTGCTATTGCTGTTAATACGGAGGCATTTGAAGCAGGAAAGGAAATTCCTAATATTATCACGATGCCTTTTTGGGACATGTACATGAGTATGGGCGGCTCAGGCGTGACAATTGGTCTATTGATCGCAATTATCCTTGTGAGTAAACGTGATGACATGCGGGAAATCACCAAACTGTCTTTAGCTCCCGGTATTTTTAATATCAATGAACCAGTGATATTTGGAATGCCTATCATGCTAAATCCTATTTTAGCAATTCCGTTTATCGTAACACCTTTGGTTACTGGAACAATTGGTTATATAGCGACATCCTTAGGTTTTGCTGCAAAGGCGGTCGTGATGGTTCCTTGGCCGATGCCGCCAATTGTGAACGCCTACCTAGCGACAGCAGGAGATATCGGAGCGGTAATCACTCAGATAATTTGTATTATCGTGTCCATCTTGATCTATCTACCATTTGTAAAAATTTCAAATAAAGCAAACATAGAAACTGCTTAATAGTAGGAGGAAACCAATGGAAATTTCAATACCGAAAGATTTTGTGATTGGAGCAGCGGCTTCAGCATGGCAAACAGAAGGCTGGAAAGGAAAGAAGGAAGGTCAAGACTCTTTTATTGATAGCTGGTATAAAAATGAACAATTTGTTTGGCACGAAGGATATGGTCCAGCTGTAGCGACAAATTTCATGGAAAACTATGAGAAAGATATTGCGCTAATGAAGGAGATTCATTTGACCCATTATCGAACCTCTATCAATTGGGCACGTTTCTTTACAGATTATGAAAATTTGGTCGTGGATGAAGAGTATGCAAAGCATATTGATGAGGTCATTGATGGCCAGATTGAAGCAGGCGTTGAGCCGATGATCTGTTTGGAGCATTATGAAGTGCCATCATACTTGATGGACAAGTATGATGGCTGGTCTTCCAAGCATGTTCTGGAGCTATACGTAAAGTACGCTCAAATTGCTTTTGAGCGGTATGGTGATCGAGTGAAGCAGTGGTTCACATTTAATGAACCGATCGTCGTCCAAACAAGATGTTACTTGGATGCTGTTCGCTGGCCCCATGAACAGAATACAAAGAAATGGATGCTGTGGAATTTTCATAAGGCATTGGCAACAGCAAGAGCGGTTGAAATCTATCACCGTACACAAAAAGGTGGGCGAATTGGGTGTATTTTGAATCCGGAAATGGTCTATCCTAGATCCAGCTCAGCTGAAGATATTCATGCGGCAAAAATGTATGACCTGTTTTTTAATCGTGTTTTCTTTGATCCGATGATAAATGGAGAATACTCGGAAGAGCTGATCGATCTATGTAAGCAGCACGCCATTTATTTTGAACCGACTGACGAAGAGCTTGAAACGATCAAAAATAATCCTGTTGATTTTCTGGGAATCAATCAATACTATCCAAAAAGAGTTCGTGCGCCAAGATATGCTTGGAACGAGCAAACGCCGTTCCATCCGGAAGCCTATTATGAACCCTTCGAGCTTCCTGGAAAACGTATGAATAAC
This sequence comes from Enterococcus sp., assembly GCF_032555305.1. Taxonomy (GTDB): domain Bacteria; phylum Bacillota; class Bacilli; order Lactobacillales; family Enterococcaceae; genus Enterococcus_A. Next base: position 91,591 of record NZ_JAWGOQ010000004.1, on the reverse strand, counting down.
TCTCGTGGTTGGGAGATCTACCCAGAAATTATGTACGATATATCGATGTATCTTAAAAATAATTATCGATCAATTCCTTGGTTGATCACTGAAAATGGAATGGGTCGAGAACAAGAGGAACTGTATAAGAACGAGGACGGCATCGTGCAGGATGATTATCGCATCGACTTCATTTCTCAACACCTCTATCAATTATTGAGAGGAATTAAGGACGGATCGACCTGTGAAGGCTATATGCTTTGGGCGTTTACGGATTGCGTTTCGCCAATGAATGCTTTTAAAAACCGCTATGGTCTGGTCCGCATCGAATTAGATGAACAGAGAACTAGATCGTTGAAGAAATCCGCCTATTGGTATCGTTCGTTAGTAGATGATCGGCAGCTCATCATTGAAGATGAAAAAGATTTTAAATAAGAAAAAATCCTCCAATCGTAACTACATGATTGGAGGATTCTTTGTTTAAAATTTATCTACTTGTTTTCGTTGCCGGATCTAGTTTGCGTTCAACGATTCCTAAGATCCAGTCAGTCATGATTGCCATTAAGGCGGTCGGTAATGCTCCGGCTAAGATAATCGCAGTTCCGTCTGTTGCGTTCGTTCCGCGGATAATGATATCCCCCAGACCGCCGGCACCAACGAATACGCCGATGGCCGTGATCCCGATGGCAACAACTAAGGCATTTCGAATACCTGCCATGATTACCGAGACAGATAAGGGCAGCTCGATCATGTACAATCGCTGCCAGTTGGTCATTCCCATACCAGTTCCGACATCTAAGGCATTTTTATCGACTTGCCGCATGCCAGTATAGGTGTTTTTGATGATTGGCAATAGTGAGTATAGAAATACAGTCAAAATGACAACATTGACGCCGAGACCCATTCCGATCATCAAAACCGAAATCATCGCCAGCGATGGAATTGTCTGGATCACATTGGCTAAACGAATCACCCAGTTGGCTAACTTCGTATGGCGAGCAATGAAGATCCCCAATGGAATCCCGACGATCGCAGCAAAGATCACCCCATAGATCGAGATCAAGAAGTGGCGAACGAATTGTGCGAAAATAATACTGCCATTCGTTTGATAATATTGAATGAATTGTTGAAAAGTATTTAGATTTTCCATTACGCTCACTTCCCTTCGAAATAGTTATGTTCTTTTAGAAAATCTTCGGCGACGATTTGCGGTTCGACCAGGTCATTGTCTGCTCGATAGTTGAGCTTTTGCATCTCTTCAGTAGAGATTTTTCCAGCCAAACGTTCCAAAGCATCTTTGACCTCTGGATCAGTTTTCAGCAGTTTATTGGAAACGATCGGCGCAGCATCGTAAGGCGGGAAGAAGCGTAAGTCATCTTCTAACATCACGAGGTCATAGCTGGCGATCCGTCCATCTGTGGAGTAGCCGAGAACGATGTCCATTTTTCCGACTGACAAGGCGTCGTAAACCAGACTGACCTGCATCGGCAGGATTGAAGAAAATTCGAATCCATAAGCCTGCTTGAAGCCCTCATAGCCGTCCCCTTTACGTGTGATCCACGAAGTATCGACACCTGCTTTTAATTCACCGGCGACACGTTTCAAGTCACTGACTTTTTTCAGGTTATATTTTTCAGCGGTATCCTTTCGAACTAAGAAAACATAGGTGTTGTCAAAGCCGTACGAAGGAAGCCATGTTTGGTCAAAGCGTTTTTCGAATTCGTCATGAACGATATCGAAAGCCTTCTTAGGATCTTTTTCAGCTGGTAATTGCAGGATCGAAGATAGATCCGTTCCTGTATAGCGCGCAGAGGAGATCGACGCATCATCCTTCAGCATCGCTTGATGATTGATCATGTTCGTTGCCAAGTTATTGATCACTGTCGTTTCCTTATCAGTATAATGCTCGACCATTCCAGCAGTGATGCTGCCTAAGATCTGCATCTCTGAGGTGATTCCGCCAGTGATAGCGATCGTGTCTTCGTCATCGTTTGATGCTAAACCAGGGAAAGAACAGCTGCTTAGAAATAGTAGAGAAAGTCCGAGTAAAGCCAAAATTTTTATTTTTTTCATGGGTTACTCCTCCTTCCTTAGGGCTGCTGGAGTCATGCGATCTTCTAAGAAACCTAATAGCAGATCAACGACTAATGCCATCACGATGACCGGCACTGTTCCTGCGATGATTAAAGGCGGTTGGAAGTTGTTCAATCCGCTGAAGATCAAATCACCTAGTCCGCCGGCACCAATGTAAGAGGCTAATGTTGCCCATGCGATAACGTAAACAGCGGCTAGACGAATTCCTGCCATGATTGTTGGAATAGCGATCGGCAGTTCCACAGTGAAAATCGACTGCAGATTGGTCATTCCCATACCTTTGGCGACGTCACGGTAATTACGATCGACATTTTTCATCCCGATAAAGGTGTTCCGCAAAATCGGCAATAAGGAATAAATGAACAAGGCGATGATCGCCGGGAATTTCCCTACACCGAAGAAGGGAATCATTAAGGCCAGCAAAGCAAGGGAAGGAACGGTCTGCAAGACACTGGCGATTCCGATCACAAGATTAGCGATTTTGGGCAAACGGGTCAAGACAATACCTAAAGGAACAGCAACTAAGATACCAAGGCCTAGAGCGATGGCAGAAATATACAAATGTTCAGCGCTTTTTGTCAGCATTTGCCCACCATATTCATTGATGAATGCTTGCATGATTACGCCTCCCCGCTAGTGATGTTTTCTGCTGCATCTCCGAAAGTTTCTTCTTCGCCCCAAAGAACGTCATAAATGATATCCACTAGCGACACTCTCGTTAAGATGCCGACAAGGTGATTGCTGTCGTCCACTACGGGCACGTATTTCACACCGCGTTTCAGAATTCGCTGCAGGCTGTCGCGAACCAACGCTTTTTCTTTGACGTAGAAAACTTTTGGATTGATGATATCGCCGATACTGGTTGCTTTTCCGCGACGACGTTCACGGTCAATCGTTTCAACATCGACAAAGCCCTTCAAGACATTGTCTTCATCCACGACCAACAAGGTATCTACCCGTTTTTCCCGCATCAAACGAATCGCATTTTGCAGGCTCTTCTCTGGTGTGATGGAAACGGCTGTATGCATCATGATCTCGCCAACAGTTGTCGTATCTGGTTTTGCTTGCAATAATCGGTCTTCTCCTAAAAGCTCCTCAACAAATTCATTGGCTGGATTTTGTAAAATATTTTCTGGAGTATCAAATTGAATCACTTTTCCGTTGTCCATGATGGCGATCCGATTCGATAACTTTAAGGCTTCGTCCATATCGTGAGTAACGAAGACGATGGTTTTACCTAGACGTTCCTGCAGATCTTTTACTAAGTCTTGCAGCGAGTCACGAGTGATCGGGTCTAACGCACCGAAGGGTTCATCCATCAAAATGACATCTTGATCGGCAGCGAGCGCACGAACAACCCCGATCCGTTGCTGTTGTCCACCAGACAGTTCATGGGGATAACGGTCCAGCATGTCTCGCGGCAATTCAACAAGGTCGATCATTTTCTCGGCTGTTTTGTTTTGTTCTTCTTTGTCTACTTTCAATAAACGCTGTACAAGGGTAATGTTGTCACGGATCGTCATATGGGGCATCAAACCAATATTTTGAATGACATAGCCGATCTGACGACGCAATTCAACAGGATTTTTCTTCTGAATATCTTCTCCGTTGATTTTGATGGTTCCTTTTGTCGGGTCGATCATGCGATTGATCATCCGCATCGTAGTGGTTTTGCCGCTGCCGCTGGTACCAATCAGACAAATGAAATCTCCTTTATCAAAAGAGAGGTTGATATCTTCAACGGCTACTTTGTTTCCATTGTAGATTTTAGAAACGTGGTCAAACTCAATCATGTTTACACTCCTATTCCTGTTTTGTATGTTCAAATTTTTCTGACATGAAAATTCAGCGGAGCGTCACTCGGATTAGACGATCTTTTCACAAGAAAAAATACTCTAATTCCAATTCATCGACTATTCCGCCAAGCGTATTTATATGCAAGAGATCCTTCAGTGAAAGTAACTGAAATACATGAATCCAGCATCTAAAAAGCAAAAAATTTAACAGACTTATAATTTTAGTATGCTACACAAAGCGATAAAAAAGCAAATGACTGGCTCATTTGCAACCATTTTTATCGGATTAGTATTGCTTTTTCTAGATTATAAAATAACTATTTGGGTTTTATGGATGTAATTATCTTTTATTAGAAGTATGAGAGGATGGCGGAATAAAAAAACGAATAATTAATTTTTACGAAAATTTTTTATGAAAATGAAAACTATTCTAATTTGATGAGGGATTTATGTAAACAGCAATGGACTTTTCATTGCGCGTGTCCCATGATAGAATAGCCGAGGAAAAGAGGAGAAGCTATGTTAACCACAGAAGATTTTGATTTTGATTTACCAGAAGAATTAATTGCCCAGACCCCTCTAGAAAAGCGAGACAGTTCGCGTTTATTAGTGCTGGATCGGGAAACTGGCCAAATCGCGGATAAACATTTTGATGAGATTATTGAAGAATTGAATCCCGGTGATGCTTTAGTGATGAACGACACACGAGTTTTGCCAGCGCGTCTATATGGCGAGAAGCCTGAAACTGGTGGACATCTTGAAGTGTTGCTGCTGAACAATACTCAAGGCGACGAGTGGGAAACCCTAATCAAGCCAGCGCGTCGGGCGAAGGTCGGCACGCAGATCGTCTTTGGCGATGGTCGCCTGCGGGCAGAAGTGAAGCAGGAATTAGAGCATGGCGGTCGGATTGTAGAGTTTTCTTATGAAGGGATCTTCTTAGAAAATCTAGAATCACTTGGTGAAATGCCATTACCGCCGTATATCAAAGAACGCTTAGAAGATCCCGAACGTTATCAGACCGTATACGCGAAGGAAAACGGATCAGCCGCAGCACCGACAGCGGGCCTGCATTTCACCCCTGAGCTACTAGAAAAAATCGCCGCAAAAGGCGTGAAACTGGTCTATCTAACGTTACATGTTGGATTAGGAACCTTCCGACCAGTTAGTGTAGATAATATCGCTGAACATCAAATGCACAGTGAATTCTATCGCTTGACGGAAGAAGCTGCTGTCCAATTGAATGAAGTCCGAGCCGATGGCGGAAAAATCGTGGCTGTCGGAACAACTTCGATCCGGACGTTAGAAACGATCGGAACAAAATTCAATGGCGAAATCAAAGCCGACAGTGGTTGGACCGATATTTTTATCACACCAGGCTACGAATTCAAAGTTGTTCAAGCTTTTTCAACAAACTTCCATTTGCCTAAATCAACTTTGGTGATGTTAGTAAGTGCCTTTGCCGGACGTGAAAAGACGTTGGCAGCGTATCATCACGCGATTGAGGAATGCTATCGCTTCTTCAGCTTCGGTGATGCAATGTTCGTAAAATAGCATATTCAACAAAAGCAAGGCGCTAGATGAATGCTGACATCTAGCGCCTTGTTTTGTTTTTTCAGAATGCACACCTTCCAACCTTGCCAAATGTAAAGCAATTCCGCAAATAACTTTCTCTTCGTTAAGTATGTTGAGTAAGAACTTAACGATCAAATCATGATAAATTCTGCTATCAGCACGACCACACAACACAAGGAGGAAACTTTAAACAGATTTGCCCCGTACCAAGCTGCAAAGATTCCTACGGCTAAAGCCAACACTCCAGCCAGTGGCGAACGTGTGGCTTGCGTGATGGAAGGAAAGGTCATGACTGATAGAGTGACATAAGGGACATAATAGAGGAAAGACTGAATGATTTCATTTTTGATCGGACGACGAATCAGAGTCAAAGGAATCACGCGGATCGCGTAGGTCACACCAGCCATTACCGCTATGTAGATGTAATTATTCATTATTCGTATTCGCCCCTTTCTTCACAGGGAAAAACCAAGCTGCTAATAAGGAGATCCCAACAGTTAAAAAAATTGTTTGCATCCCATTAGGCAGGCGATCAAATAATGGCAGCTTATCAGACAGGTAACTTGCAAGGAAACTAATGCTTACTAAGGCGGCGATCAGGCGGTCTTTTCTAGCTGGCGGAATGATTACAGCTAAGAACATGCCATACAATGCAACGCTTAATGCGCTGACTAAGCTAGCAGGCAGAAGGTTTCCAGCAGAAATCCCCAGAGCTGTGCCGACTGCCCAACCAGGAGCGGCGACTAAAACAGCGCCATAGGTATGAAACGGCTCAACAAAACCAGGTCGGGAGATCGTAAGGCCAAAAAGCTCGTCCGTAATGTCATAACCGAGAAAAAGGCGGTGAAACAGGGGAGTTGCGGGCGAGAATCGTTGACTCAACGCACAGCTCATCAGCAGGTAACGGGCGTTCGTAACAAGCGTCACGATTGCGATTTCTAAATAACTGGCTTTCGCAGCAATCAAAACGAAAGCGGCGTATTGTCCTGCGGAAGCATTGTTCGAAATACTGGCAAGAAAGCCTTGGAAAGGAGTCAGACCGGCATTTCTAGCGGTGATTCCTAAAGAAAAAGCGACCGCAAAATAGCCTAGGCCGATGGGGATTCCGTCTCTGATCCCTTCCAAAAAGACCTGCTTTGAAAACGTCACATTTGAGTTGGGAGGGTTGACTAAACGTTTATCTTTCACGACATCGTCTCCTCTCTTTTAGCCACATTATAGAGAGCTCCTTTACCATAGTAAAACGAATGATTATAATGTATCCATAAGTAAATCTTATGGAGGTAAACATGATCACAAAATACCGTGTGTTTTGCTTAGTGATAGAAATAGGGAGCTTTACTAAAGCCGCAAAAATACTGGGTTACTCTCAAAGCGCAGTGAGTCAGATCGTCAAGTCATTGGAACGGGAATTGGGAACCATTCTAGTCAATCGCGGAAAAGACGGTATCCGCTTGACGAGTGATGGTGAGCAGTTTTTACCCTATCTTCAAGCGATCCAAGTAGCTGAAAACTAGTTGGAGAAAAAACAGCAGGAGCTTTTAGGTCTGGAAGCTAGTACGATTCGGATTGGCGCCTTTAACAGTATTAGTAAAAATTTCCTGCCGCAGCTGATGGGAAATTTTAAGAAGCTATATCCCAAAGTCAGTTTTGAATTGCTGCAGGGAGAAACCTCCAGTATCGGCAGCTGGATCATAAATGATCGGGTCGACTTTGGCTTTTTGAATCATGATTGTGTCGATGGAGTCGAGACACGACCAATTTATCACGATGAGATGCTGGCGGTTATTCCGAATGAACACAAGCTGACTGCTGAAAATCAAGTCAGTCTGAAGGAACTAGCACAGGAGACCTTGATTCTTTTAGATGAAGGAGAATTTAGTGTAGCCCTAAAAGCTTTTTCAAAAAAGCAGCTTGAGCCAAATATTCAGTATAAAATCTATGATGATTCCGCGATCCTTGAGATGGTTCAGCAGCAATTAGGCGTTTCGATCATGTACAGTCTGACGCTATCGGGAGTCAAGGATAAGGTGGCTGTTCGCGAGATCAAGGAACATCCCGAACGAACTGTTGCTCTAGGTTGGCGTAATTGGCAGACAATGTCCTTTGCCTCACGGCGTTTTGCGGAGTTTATTTTGGAGAATATCGCGAAGATTTATCCAGAGGAAATTCAGGGAGTGCGGTTTGTGGGGTGAGATACCAGTTAAATCAGAACGAAAAAGTTAACAGATAACTCGTTAATTAAGCAAAAGACCAAAAATCAGCTTTGATTTTTGGTCTTTTGCTCTATTTTAAATATTGGTCATGATTGCATAAAATTAAAAAAGACTTCACACTAAGCCCTTTTTTAACGCATCTATACTTAGCTTAGGCGATGAAAATCAAATGAAGTGCTGCTAAAATATTACCTGTAGCCATCAAACCTAAAATATACCCACTTTTTCTTCGGTTTTTTTCTAGTCGCAACAGTTCTTCTCGTGATGCTAAACAAACTTTTAGTTCATTCTCAGGGTGTGATTCCAAATACTTTTCCATATACTTGTACCATTCAGATACACTTGGACCGAATAAATAAGCAATTGAGACAGCATACGCTAAAATTCCCGCCGAAATATTTAACAAAGAGATATTTATATTCAGAATCGATATGCATACTGATAAATAAGCTAAAGTACCTATCAAGGTACAAACTCTTGCTATCAAACTATTTTTCAAAAAAAACCTATGGTAATACCTATTTATTTTGATCCTGCGTTTCAATAATCCGATTTTTGTTAAATCTGGAAATTGTTGTTTAACTTCTTCAATATGATTTTTTTCGATTTTTCGAGTGTCTCTGAGAACTAACCCTAACCTAAAAAGTAAGAATGACTCGAAAATCAGTATAATTAATTTCATTCGTCACCTCTATTAAATCTATAGATACCTGTTAATCTTTGCTGATCAGAACTCTAATAAGCCATTATCTGTATTAATATTTTATCGTACTTGAAAGCTCAATTCGTTAAAGTGTTGTTATATTTAAATTAACGCTCTGATAGTTTTTTATTTCTAGAACTACAGAAAAAGAGCACACTTGTTTTGAAAGGATGCATGGAGTTTACAGTGCAATAATCGAGATAAACAATATTAAGTCGACCAAAATCTAATAATTTTCTGTTGTTTTAATGGACATACTAAATAAGATTCAGCATTCTTTTTTAAAGGGTTAGTTGACGATCATCTTATTTTCTTGTCTCATGAAGGAGTAACAAGTAATGATCAATACACAAGAGAATAAGTATATCTAAAGCGGCTAAAATTTGGCTAAAACTGATCTGCAATTCTCCGCAAAACAGTACAAACTTTCAATTTCCAGTTTTAAGGAAACAGCGTAGAATCGCTGTTGTTTCAACACATTGCAAACAAAACCACAAAAAAGCCAGGCTCTCGATAAGCCTGGCTCTTAGAATTTCGGAAGGATTAAATCATTCGAATTTTATATTACTTTATTGATACATGTAAAGTATTACATGAATTTCTTGACTATAAACATAAATATTTGTTTTTACTACGTTTTCACTTGTATTCAGTTTTAAGAAACTTATTTCTTACTTACGTATCTTTTTACTTGTGTGTTTGATGTACTACTCAACCTTGGATACGCATTCACTATTTATAAGGAAATACTTCACACGTACACTTTTGACAACTTTTCGGTGAATCTTGTATTACTAACAATTTTATTGTTTACTTTTTTCTACTTTCTTATCGAGAAATCCTTCGAATGATTTAAGTTCCTCCTTCCTTGTATCTATAATATAGCACATCCTAATCATTTTTGAAAGCGATTGCACTTGGTTATTTTGAATAATTTATTTTGTTACTTTTTGATGGATTTTCAAGGTGTATGCTTTGAGTTAAGAATCTTTTCTGTGTTATAGTAATAATATAGGTAGTATTTTTATAACATAAGGAGGAATAGGATGGAACCCTACAAAGAGACAGTTGATACTGTGATTGATGAATATAGTGCTGATTTAGACAATGGTTTGTCAGAGAGTAAAGTCGAAGAAAAAATTAAAAATAACGGAAAAAATAAATTTGAGGAAGCGCCGAAGGAATCATTGGCAAAAAAGTTTTTCCATAGTTTGACCGATTTTACGACTATCATTTTATTGGTGGCTGCAGTCATTTCTTTATACACTGCGATTGCTACTGATCATGGAGATTATTTTGAAAGTTTTTTGATTATCGCAATTGTTGTGATCAATTCTGTTTTGGCAATTGTACAAGAAGGAAATGCTGAAAAAGCTTTATCTGCTCTGCAAGATATGAATAAGCAGACTGCCACAGTCATGCGTGATGGCAAGCAACAAGAGATTGATGCAGAAGAATTAGTACCAGGAGATACATTATTACTGGAATCTGGATCGATGATTACGGCTGACGCTCGAATCGTAGAAGCTTCGCAATTACGTGTAGAAGAATCCGCATTGACTGGAGAAAGCGAACCAGTGATGAAAGATCCGGAGTATCAAGGTGAAGAGGACGATTCATTAGGAGATCGTTTGAATATGCTCTATAAAGGATCGACTGTAGTAAATGGTCGCGGGAAGGCAATCGTTACTGCGACTGGCATGAAGACCGAAATGGGAAAAATCGCTGGCCTTTTAAATAGTGATGAAACTCAAAAAACACCTCTGCAAAAACGATTAAATCAATTAGGCAAACGTATCAGTTTGATCGCTTTGGCAGCTGCGGCTTTTGTGTTTTTCATTGGCGAGATGCAAGGCGAACCAGTGTTGGACATGTTTATCACGGCGATTTCATTAGCGGTCGCGGCTGTTCCGGAAACATTGACAGTTATCGTGACTCTGACATTGGCATTTGGTGTACAGAAGATGGCTCAGAAAAATGCGATTATCCGGAGATTACCTGCGGTTGAAACATTGGGCTCGGCAAACGTCATTTGTTCAGACAAAACTGGAACGCTGACACAAAATAAAATGCGCGTTCGTCGTGTCTGGACTCACGGAGATTCTGTGGTAGATACCGAAGAAGGTATGACCGAAGAAGCAATGGAAGTTTTAAGTATTGCAGCTTTGTGTACGGATGTTATCGTAGAAAATGATGACAACGAGTTAGAAATCAAAGGGAACCCAACCGAAGCGGCGATTGTTCGTGCCGTGGAAGAAAATTATCATACGAAAGCAGAACTGGAAGAAAAATATCCGCGAATCGGGGAAATCCCATTTGACTCAGATCGAAAGATGATGACGACTGTACATAAGCGCGGGAAGAAATTTATCTCCATTACTAAGGGAGCTTTCGACGTTTTACTACCAAAATTTCATTATGGCGACGTGGATCAAGCTGCTATTGTCAATGACCGCTTTGGGAAAAAAGCATTGCGGGTCATTGCTGTAGGTTACGCGATCCATGAAGAAGAGCCAAAAGATATTACTTCAGAAGCTTTGGAAAAAGATCTGCGTCTAATGGGTCTGATCGGGATGATTGATCCGCCACGTCCAGAATCAAAAGCCGCAATCGCCCGTGCGAAAAAAGCTGGAATTAAAACGGTCATGATCACTGGAGACCATGTTGTGACTGCTGGAGCGATTGCAAAAGAACTAGGCATCATGAAAAGTCGTAAAGAAGCAATCTCTGGTGCTCAGCTGCAAAAAATGACCGATGAAGAACTAGATGATCGCGTCAAAGACCTATCAGTATACGCTCGTGTAACACCGGAAGACAAGATTCGTATCGTTAAATCTTGGCAGCGTTCAGGCGCTGTTGTGGCGATGACTGGAGATGGGGTAAATGATGCACCAGCTTTGAAAGCCAGCGATGTTGGCTGTGCGATGGGGATCACAGGGACAGATGTGGCGAAGGGTGCTGCTGATATGGTCCTGACTGATGATAACTTTGCGACGATCGTTGATGCGGTCGCTCGTGGACGTTCTGTTTATCAAGGGATTCGTAAAGCAATCAACTTCTTGTTGAGCTGTAATATCTCTGAGATTTTTATCGTAGTAATTGCGATGCTGCTAGGCTGGGGCGCTCCGTTTACAGCCGTTCAGTTATTATTCGTTAACGTTGTAGCAGACGGACTGCCAGGGTTTGCTTTAGGTAGAGAGCCAGCAGAAGCAGGGATCATGGACGAAAAACCGATTCCTCGTGATGAAGGAATCTTCGCTCGCGGACTTTGGAAGAAGATCGGTCTGAATGCAGCGGTCTTTACAGTCGTGACTTTAATCGGCTTTTACATTGGTGCATTTGTTGAGCATGTTAGCTATTTTACACCGCCTAGTTTAGAAGTTGGTCAAACGGTAGCCTTTCTAGTATTGGCCTTCTCGTCAATCCTGCATGTCTTTAATGTACGTAGCAGCAAGTCGATTTTCAAGGTAGATTTAGCTACGAATAAATCATTGGCACAAATGGCTTGGTTGGCTTTAGGAATTACAACGGCGATTGCCTTAATTCCGCAAACACAAGAATTGTTCTACTTGGTTCCAATCAGTATGAATCATTGGGTGATCGCGATCTTGCTTTCGATCGTACCGATTATTGTGACTGAACTGATCAAGTTCCATAAAGCACCGGAAGTTGATCCGGAAAATATCTAAGCAGTAACGCTAGGCTGATTTCAGCTTAGCGTTTTTTTCTGGGGGGAAAGCTATCAGTCGCCACAGAGAGTTCTAGTAAAGCTTTATATTCAGTTAAGTGTATCGTTTATCGATAAAAATATGTTGAATATCAATTTTTTGAATGCTAATATATGGCTATCAAACTTAGTGGGGTGTTTTAATGAAGCTCAAGGTCAATTTGCTTAAAACGGCATTAGTTATTATTTCGTTATTCGTTCTTTTCATCACAGTAATTTTTATGTTCCAATTCTCATCGGAAAAGAAGAACGTGGTTAACAGTATTCTTTTCTGCGCGGTTTTTGGCTCTGTTTTATTAGGCTTTCGGGTATTGTTTCTATTGAACCGAATATTGGATTTTGTACAACGTGCAGAGGCTTTTTCTGACAAGACATTGAAGGTTGTTTCGAAGATTAAGAAACTGATTCTTTTGATCAGTCTTGTGTTTTTGGGAATCTTACCGTTTTTCTACACGGTTGCAGATCGGCAAGATGCACCTGGCGTTTTGGTGATTGGTTTGGGGCTTGTTTCGATTCCTTTCACAGCGTTTATCTTTTCTCAAATTGTCGAGGAATTATTTAAGAGTGCTGCTGAGCTGAAGAATGATAGCGAGTTAACTATTTAGGGGGAACAAATGGCGATTATTATTGATTTAGATGTTGTCTTGGCACAGCGAAAAATGAGCGTGAGCGAACTCTCCGAAAAAGTCGGAATCACGCTCGCGAATATATCAATCCTGAAAAACAATCGTGCAAAGGCAATCCGTTTTTCAACCTTAGATAAGATCTGTGAAGTTCTGGAGTGCCAACCGGGAGATATTATAAAGTATCAAGAAGATCAGAAGAAATAGAGGGTTTGGTGATTAAGCTGGATTCATTGTTGCAATCTGTCTTAAGCCCTGTACAGAAAGTTGCAAAAGCGGATTAAAACCAGTATTATGGTACAAGTTGCAAACACATACATATAGAAGAAAGTAGGAAATTAAATGACTGAACCTGCCATTTCTTATCGCTTAATAAAGAAAGAAAAACATACTGGAGCGCGTCTTGGCGAAATCATCACGCCACACGGAACGTTCCCGACACCAATGTTTATGCCAGTGGGAACGTTGGCTACTGTAAAAACCATGTCACCGGAAGAATTGAAGGAAATGGGTGCTGGCATCATCCTGAGCAACACCTATCATCTTTGGCTGCGTCCTGGTGAAGATCTAGTCGCAGAGGCAGGCGGCTTGCATAAATTCATGAATTGGGATCAGCCAATCTTGACTGATTCAGGCGGCTTCCAAGTCTTCTCACTAGCGGATATGCGTAATATCGTTGAAGAAGGCGTGCATTTCAAGAATCATCTAAATGGTTCAAAAATGTTCTTGTCACCGGAAAAAGCCATCGATATTCAAAATAAATTAGGCTCTGATATCATGATGAGCTTTGACGAATGTCCACCATTCGATGAAAGCTACGATTACGTGAAGAAATCAGTAGAGCGTACGTCACGTTGGGCTGAACGAGGCTTGAAGGCCCATGCGAATGCAGCAACTCAAGGATTGTTCGGGATCATCCAAGGTGCCGGTTTTGAGGATCTGCGTCGTCAAAGCGCGAAAGATCTAGTCAGCATGGATTTCCCTGGCTACTCGATCGGCGGTCTATCTGTTGGTGAACCTAAAGAGGAAATGAATCGAGTATTAGAGTTCACCACACCGTTGATTCCAGAAAACAAACCGCGTTACTTGATGGGCGTCGGTGCGGCTGACTCATTGATCGATGGTGTGATTCGCGGTGTTGATATGTTCGACTGTGTCTTACCTACGCGTATTGCCCGCAACGGTACTTGTATGACTTCTGCCGGACGTTTAGTGGTTAAGAATGCGAAGTTTGCTCATGATTTCCGTCCGTTGGATGAAAAGTGTGATTGCTACACTTGTCGTAATTACACACGGGCATATATTCGCCACTTGATTCATTGTGATGAGACGTTTGGTATTCGTTTGACTTCGTATCACAATCTGTATTTCCTAATCAACTTGATGAAACAAGTTCGCCAAGCAATTATGGATGATAATCTATTAGAATTCCGCCAAGCCTTCTTTGAAGAGTATGGTTTTAACAAGCAAAACGCAAAAAGTTTTTAAAGTCTGGTTAAAATGCTAGTGAAAGACTGAAAACTTTGTTACAGTTAAAAGGAATTACTTTAGAAGGCGAGGAAATTAAAAATGGGCGGAAGCTTTTCAATGATTATTTTGCTAGTGTTGATGCTGGGAATGTTCTTCTTTATGAATCGTTCTCAAAAGAAACAACAGCAAGAACGTCAGAATTTATTAGATGCAATGAAGACTGGGGACAGCGTCGTAACAATCGGTGGATTACACGGTGTGATCTCTGAGATCAATGATAGCGACAAAACGGTTACTCTAGACTGTGAAGGAATCTACTTGGTATTTGATCGTTCTTCAATCAGAACGGTGAAATCTGGTGTACGTCCAGCGGCAGCTCCCGTTGAACCAGCAGCAGTTGAGCCTGCAGAACCAGAAGAAACAGTAGTAGAAGAAAAACCTGAAGACAAACCAGAAGAGAAGTAAGAGCAATTTCTGGCTTTAGCATTTTTAGGTATCAAGGCGCGTATTTATACGCGTCTTTTTTCGTTGTGCAAAAAACCAGATTGCTTACTGAACGTTAAAAATAAGAAATATAAGATTTTAAAATTGGCTCTTTAGCAGTCAATATTCTGAGAAAATAAGGAAAAGCGGTACGAATAGAAAGTTACATAGAATGCGTATATATAAATAGGAGAAGATGATTTTGGAGCTAGTATTTTTGGTTGTTTGATTAGAGATGGTATTGGGGGAGAGAATGATGAAAATCAGCAAAGGGCCAATTCTCATGCTTTTTTTACTGCTGAGTTCCTATTTAGTGATTTTAGGAATTGCAAAGCCGACAATTTCAGCGGCAGTAAAAGATACTACTGCTAAGGTACACGTTTTGGATTTGAAATTAGTAAAGGATGATGGAAGCGCGGTTACAGAGAGCAATCAGATTCAACTGAATGACAGGATTCAATTAGACTATATTTGTAACATCAATCAGGAAAGCATGACTGAGATTGAGGCAGGAGATACCTTTCGTATTTCTCTACCAGATGCGCAGTATTTTCGGAGCGATGATAATAGTTTAGAAACGAAGCTTAAAGATTCTGTAACAGGCGAAACTTTGGGCCAGGTTTCATTATCAGATAATCAATTTACAGTGACGATCAATGAAACGGGAGCGAGACAAAAAGAGTTATCGCAGCTTCATCTGAAAATAAACGTAAAGGCTATAAAGGCGGGCAGCCAAATCAATGCTGGCGGAAATGGCTCACTGACCATTCCTAAACTGGAGATCATTGATCCCAATATTCCTACGGATGATTTAATTCGCGCGAATGCCAAAATAGCTGGTGCTGGTATCTTGGATAAGCCTCTGAATTTTGAGTATGTGATTGTTGACAAAGCGAATCAGAAAGAAGCAGTCGCTTTTGGAAGAACAGAAAGAAAGCTGATTCAGAAGGGAGAAATAGTCAAAGTTGTTTTTTACAAAAGCAAATCAGCACAAGGCGAATTATCAGACAAGATTGATGGAAACACAGGTGCTTCAGGCTGGCGTTCTTTACTCAAAGATAATCACAGCTATTTAATCCGAGAGATACCCAATCCAGAATTTTCAGCGGTAATCACTGGCGGCGTTGGTGAAGGGTATCAATACGATTATCAGATAGAGGATAATCGGACAGCTCGTTTTTTGATCTTGAATCAAACAATCTTAAAGGAGCGATTTACCAATGATCTAGCGGCCGTTCCGACAATGGTGATTCCGAAAATTGAGAATGAAACGCAGAAGGACACGACTGAAAAGACGAGCTTGAAGCAAAGCGCCAAAGAAACAACGCCAAAAACGTCGGCGGCACCTGATACGATAGACAACTCCGCAGAAAACACCGATGAAAAGAAAGGAATTGACTTGACCAAGACGGACTCAGCAACAGGAGAACCGCTGCCAGGGGCAGAGTTTGAATTGAAGAACTCAGCTGGTGATAAAATGTATTTAAGAAAGGCATTGGTCACAGATGAAGATGGATTGCTCCACATTAACCCCCTTCCAGCTGGAGAGTATACTTTGGTAGAGATTAAAGCACCAGAAGGCTATGTGCTGGATGATACCCCGATAAAATTTACTTTCGCTAAGGATGATCGGTTTGTAGCATTGGCAAAAGAGAATACGAAGGGAGATACGCCCATTCCAGAAAAAAAAGAATTCCCTGAATCATCGGAAACCAGTGAAGGATCCAGCAGTCAGCAAACGAGCAAGTCGTCTCCGTCCTCGTCAAAAAAAGAATATCCAGCAACAGGTATGAGGGGAAATAATCTGCTTTCATTAGCAGGTGTGGGTCTGATCACAGGCATATGGCTTTATCGAAAGAGGAGATAGATGGACACAACGCTGATCAGCAGTAAATTGCTGATCAGCTTTTTTAGACTTAGTCGACTTTTCGGCAGAATACCTTTATGACAAAATGAAAGAAATGTACCTTTTTATAATGAGATGGCTGCGTGTTGCGAATGCAATAAAAAGCCAGACGCAGTAGAATTCAGTTCAAATAAAGATAAAAGCGCCACATTTTGTGAAGGAAAGAACTTTGACAGCGTTTTTATAAGTTCAAAATACCATAAAAACAATTGTTCTGATATCGCTGATATCATGGCATTTGTTAAGAAAAAAATATGGTGTGAAAAAAATCACAAAAACTGTTTACAAACGATTGGCGGTGTTGTATGATGTGTATGTGAAAAGTAACACAAAAATTTTTAGGAGGATACACATGGCTAAAGCGATTGAAAAGGAAAAAGACGCGATCAGCGTTGAGCAAGTGATTGACGAATTAGCGGCAAAAGCAAACGTTGCGTTAAAAGAAATGGAAGATTTTGATCAAGAAAAAGTTGACCATATCGTTCACGAAATGGCAATGGCGGCACTAGACAAACACATGATGTTGGCAAAAATGGCAGTTGAAGAAACTGGCCGTGGGATTGTCGAAGATAAAGCGATCAAAAATATGTACGCATCAGAATACATCTGGAACAGCATCAAAAATGACAAAACAGTTGGCGTGATCGGCGAAGACAAACAAAAAGGTTTGATCGAAGTTGCCGGACCTGTCGGCGTTGTTTGTGGAGTAACTCCTACGACGAACCCAACTTCTACTACGATCTTCAAATCAATGATCGCATTGAAAACTGGGAATCCAATCGTATTTGCATTCCACCCAAGTGCTCAAAAATGTTCTGCTGAAGCTGCACGTATCGTTCGTGATGCTGCAATCGCAGCCGGCGCTCCTGAAAACTGTATCCAATGGATCGAAAAGCCATCGATCGATGCAACATCAATGTTAATGAACCATCCAGGCGTAGCGATCGTTCTTGCGACAGGCGGACCTGGCATGGTTAAATCAGCATACTCTACTGGTAAACCAGCTTTAGGTGTAGGTGCTGGTAACGTACCTTCATATATCGAAAAAACTGCGAAAATCAAACGTGCAGTAAACGACTTGATTGTATCAAAATCATTTGATAACGGTATGATCTGTGCTTCTGAACAAGCAGTCATCGTTGACAAAGAAGTTTACGAAGAAGTAAAAGCTGAGTTCCAAGCACATCAAGTTTATGTAGTGAAAAAAGCGGAATTGAAGAGATTAGAAGACGCTGTAATGAACGAAGGCAAATATGCGGTTAACCCTGCGATTGTTGGTCATTCAGCTGAAGATATCGCTCAACGCGCTGGTATCAAAGTTCCTGCGGGCACAAAAATTCTGATCGCAGAATTAGACGGCGTGGGTGCTGATTACCCATTATCACGTGAAAAACTTTCTCCAGTTTTAGCAATGATCAAAGCAAACGATCACCAACATGGATTCGATCTTTGCCAAGGTATGTTGGAATTAGGTGGTTTAGGACATACAGCAGTTATCCATACTGAAGATGAAGATCTACAAGTGAAATTTGGATTGCGTATGAAAGCTTGCCGTATCTTAGTAAATTCACCATCTGCAGAAGGCGGTATCGGTGACATCTACAACGAAATGATTCCATCATTGACACTTGGTTGTGGTTCATACGGTAAGAACTCTGTATCTAAGAACGTATCTGCTATTAACTTAATCAATGTTAAAACTATAGCGAAACGGAGAAATAATATGCAATGGTTTAAATTACCATCAAAAATCTACTTTGAAAAGAACTCTCTATTGTATTTGACACAAATGGAAAACGTTGAACGTGTCATGTTAGTTTGTGACCCTGGTATGGTTCAATTTGGGTATGCTGACATCGTTCGCGAAGTTCTTGGACGTCGCGCAAATGACGTGAAAATCGAAGTATTCTCTGATGTTGAACCTAACCCTTCAACAAACACTGTTTATAAAGGATTAGAAGTATTCAACGACTTCCAACCTGATACAGTAATCGCTCTTGGTGGTGGTTCTGCAATGGATGCGGCGAAAGGAATGTGGATGTTCTTTGAACACCCAGATACTTCATTCTTCGGCGCGAAACAAAAATTCTTGGATATCCGTAAACGTACCTACAATATCGGCAAACCTGAAAAAACTCAGTTCGTATGTATCCCAACAACATCTGGTACAGGTTCTGAAGTAACACCATTTGCCGTTATCACAGATAGCGAAACACACGTGAAATACCCGTTAGCAGATTACGCGTTGACTCCAGACGTAGCAATCGTTGACCCTCAATTCGTTATGACAGTACCTGCTTCAGTAACTGCTGATACTGGTATGGACGTATTAACACATGCGATCGAGTCTTATGTATCTGTTATGGCATCTGACTACACGCGTGGATTGAGCTTACAAGCAATCAAACTTGTCTTTGAAAACCTTGAAAAATCAGTTAAAACAGCTGATCCAGAAGCTCGTGAAAAAATGCATAACGCATCAGCAATGGCTGGTATGGCGTTTGCCAATGCATTCTTGGGAATTTGTCACTCAATCGCTCATAAGATCGGTGGAGAATACGGTATTCCTCACGGACGTACGAACGCAATTCTGTTGCCTCATATCATCCGTTACAATGCGAAGGATCCGCAAAAACATGCGATGTTCCCTAAATATGACTACTTCCGTGCAGATGCTGACTACGCTGATATCGCTAAGTTCTTAGGACTTAAAGGCAATACAACAGCGGAATTAGTTGAAGCATTGATCGAAGCTGTCTACAACTTAGGAGCTACTTGTGGCATTGACATGAACTTGAAAGCACAAGGAGTGACTCAAGAAACGTTGAATACAACAGTTGATCGCATGGCAGAGTTAGCGTACGAAGACCAATGTACGACTGCTAACCCTAAAGAACCATTGATCAGCGAACTAAAAGAAATCATCGTAACTGCTTACGACTACAAAGCGTAAAAAGTTTAGCCAAACATCCGAAATCAGATATTCTGATTTCGGATGTTTTTTTTATTACTTAATATATTTATTCTATTTTTATTTTACGCATTACAGACGATTCGAAGAAAAATATCTTTATATTTTTGTTGAAAGTAACAATAGTTGTTTTTATTTAAAAAATTCATTTCTTTTAGAGAAAATGATTCTCTTTGATTGTTATAGTCTGTGAAAAACGATAGACTAGAATTAGGATAAGAGGAAGGGTTCGAGGGTATGGAGAAACTGAGACGAGAGATAAAAGAACTGGCTGAATCAAACGCACGACTGGGCGTGTTGATCGATTATTTAGTGAACGAAAAAAATTTAATGACTAGCAAGTCAAATCATATTTTTATGTTAGATATGCAGGACTATGTCGCCGCCTTGAAGCAATTAGCTCCCTCGGATTCAGAAAATTCTGCGACACCTCCAGATATCAAACAAATCAATCATTTGCTTACTCAGCAATATGAGCTAATGAAGATTATTCAAAGAGATTATGCTCGGCTCGAGCTCCAAGATAAATTACCTGAAGAGATGAAATTTGATAACCATAAGAAGAAGCACTTTAGACGTTTACAGGTGATCAATCAATTACTATTGCAGGACAATATCTTTTTCCAATCTATGCTGGACGCAAACAAGATCAGCGGAAATATACGGATCGGTGAAAGAAAAAGCTGGCTACAGCGTCTATTAAGAAGATAAAGCAACAGATACTCAGATAAGATAGACAGGTATTAAGCTCAATACTGGGCTTGATGCCTTTTTTTGTGATGACTAAAAAGTTTCATCGCAAAACAGTTATTCCTTTGACGAAAGAATTAAAAATCAGTTGCAGCCTTCATTTTTAAATGATATGATGAATTTAAAATACATCAGATGAATTTGAGGGATATTCTATGGAAAATAAAAGAATGGTGTTTGTAGTATGTATTGTCGCGCTAAATTTGCGATTAGGCATTTCTTCGGTTCCACCGTTAATCGGGTTGATCAAACAAGCTCTGCAGCTGAATAACTTTCAAGTTAGTTTATTAACCAGTATTCCAGTTATTTGCATGGGGGTCATGGCTTTTGGTGTTAAGCAGATGCAGCAGAAGCTTGGCCGCGATCGCAGCATCTTACTATGTTTATTCTTATTGGCAATCGGGATGGCGAGTCGAATTGTTTTCTCCAATTATTTATGTTTGGTTCTTTCGGCCATCGTGATTGGATTCTCTATCGCGATCATCGGACCTTTGCTGTCTGGTTTGATAAAAGAGTATTTTCCACAGCAAACAGGATTGCTGATTGGTGTCTATTCCATCAGTATGGGTGTCGGTTCGGCGGCGGCATCGAATTTTAGTCTTTCATTAGCTAAGACCTCGTGGTCGTTTGCTTTAGGAAGCTGGAGCATATTAGCGATTATTGGCGGAATTGTTTGGTTTTTTGTTATGGGAGAGAAGGGTACACAAGCATCCGTTAGGAAAGCTTCGAAAGGTTTTCCTTTAAAGAGGGTTCAGGCCTGGAAGATGGTTTTATTCTTTGGGCTGCAATCTGGAATGTTTTATGGCGTGAGTACCTGGCTGGTAGAATTACTTGTTCAAAAAGGCTTCTCACGAGGGGAAGCGAGTCAATGGTTGACCTTATATGTGATTGTACAAATGGTGTTTAGCTTTGTTATCCCAGTTTTAATGGATCATTGGGGAAGTACCAAAAGCTGGATTTTGATTTGCGGCTGTCTGATTTTGCTCGGTGTAGGTTGTCTGCTGACGAATACCTTTTTCTTGTTGATCGGTGGCATCATACTGATTGGTTTTGGTTTGGGCGGCTATTTTCCGATCGCCATACTGCTGCCGCTGCAGGCGAGTGAGGATCCGTTGGAAGCTAGTTTATGGACAGGGATGGTTCAATCCTTTGGGTATATCGTAGGTGGAGTAATACCGATTCTTTTAGGCGTTTTCGTAGATATTTTTCAATCCTTCAACGTCTTCTTATATGTTATGATTATTTTGTGTGGCGGTATCTTATTGCTGACAATTCAAGGAAGAGGCTATGGTAATGACGAAAAATCGCAATCTGGTGAACGAGACGATTCAGCAGTTAGAGAAGTACATTGAGGAAAAGGATTTAAAAACGGGCGATAAGCTGCCAGTAGAAAAAGAGTTGGCTGAAACGTTCGGAGTCGGACGTTCGACTTTACGAGAAGCAGTTAAAATTCTAGTTTACAGCAATGTTTTAGAAGTAAAGCAAGGCTCAGGAACCTTTGTCAAAAACGGCAGTATTGGAGATTTTTCGACGACCGATCTTTTACAGGCCCGGTCAATGATCGAGACGCAAGCGATTGTCTTGGCAGTATCGAATCAAACAGACAAGGGCATGCTCCAACTGAAAGAGGTCTTGTTCCAGCGGAATCAATTGTTGGAAGCGGGGAAATTTTCAGAGTATATCGAAGCAGATCTGTCCTTTCATCAGCAGATTATTCTGATGAGCCGCAATCCCTTTTTGATCAAATGGTATAATGAGCTGCTGCCGGATATCAAACTGCATTTAAGCCAGCAGGTACTGCGAATGGAAGATTATCAGGACAATACCAGCATCCATAATCAACTTTACCGAGCACTGCTTGAGAGAAAAACAAAAGAGGCGCAAGCGCTGATTCAAAAAAATATTTATACAGACGAAGAGGCTGAGATCAAGTGATCTCAGCCTCTTTGTCAGTTAGGCTTTTCGCAGTGATTGACGATCGAGGTATACTCTTTTTTAGATAGAAAATAACCGGTTGTGCTGTGTAGCCTAATGATATGCGTGACGAGAATCAGACTATTTTTTCGGTTTTTGGAAAAATAAATCCCTAATTTCGAGATAGCTGTTATGTGCGAACTAGTTGCGCAACGCTAATTTTTTATAATCGATGCCGCGAGCTTGGCACCATTCTTTTGGTGCACCGCTGATAATGATCGGATTGTGGACTAAATCCGCTGTTTTTGCCTTATCGGTCATTAGATACAACCGGCGCAACTGTGTTTTCCAGTCTTCAATCAGTTCAATCGTGGCATCAATTCCATTGCTGATCAAATGATCTAAGATTGTAGCGGAGATGCCAACAGCTTTAGCACCTAAACAAAGCGCTTTGAAAATATCGTAGGCATCACGAATGCCGCCGGAGGATAAGAGCGTGAGCTCATTGACAGTTTGTGCTTCTAATAGGGAGATCACCGTTGATTGTCCCCAGTCATCTAAATAGCTTAGTTCCCGTTTTTTACGTCGGGCATTCTCGATTTGCGAGAAGCTTGTACCGCCACGCCCTGAAACGTCAACAGCTTTTACTCCAAGAGTTTGTAATTGCTGAAGGGTCTCTCTGTTCATACCGAAACCAACTTCCTTAACAATTACTGGTACACTCAATTGTTGGACCGTCTCTTGAATATTCTTTGGCCAATCGTGAAAATCACGATCTCCTTCAGGCATAACGAGTTCCTGCGGTACATTCAAATGGATCTGCATCCCGTCGGCTTGAAGCAAGTCGACGATTTTCTTTGCATCTTCACTGGTTCGGCCGGCGCCCATATTGCCTAAAATCAAGCCGTCAGGATTTACTTCACGAACAACGCTGTAAGAATCTGCAACGTTCGGATCTTTTAATGCAGCGCTGACCGACCCCGTTGCCATCATTAAGTTCGTTTCGCGAGCGATGATCGCCAAATCATGATTGATCTGCTTGGTTTTCTCACTGCCGCCGGTCATTGCATTAATGTAGAAGGGGGCACTGAGTTGTAATCCAAGGATTTCTGTACTTAGATCGATTTCTTCTGATCGCGTGCTGACGAAGGAATTGTGGATCAAGCGAACCGCATCAAAATCATTCTCTTTTGGTTTTTGATGAAAAGCGCGAGCTAAGGAAACATGTTCATCTTTACGATTCATGAGGATCCTCCGTAAAATGATAGACATGTAAAGGCAGCGGCGTGATGCCGGCCTTTTCCCAGGAACTCATCAAGGGCAGAATCCCAGCGCGTTTGTCAACGATCACGATACCGCAGTCGCCGCCGCCAGCGCCTGATGATTTTGCCGCGCCGCCATATTTTTCTGCCAGATCATTCAAACGTTTTAATTCTTCGGTCTCGATGGAAACATTGCTGAGACTGGTTAATTGATTCAATAGGCTGCGATTTTTGCGGATCATTTTTTGGATCAGAGCCACGTCGTTTTGTTTGAAGCCTTGGATCATTTGATCCACGCATTCTGTGCTTTCCCGTAAAAAGTTCTCATAAGAAGTCCTTTTCTCCTCGCGGGACTGGTGGACTTGATCGACTAAATCAGAGGTCGAGGCAGGGCTGCCGGTCCAACCGATCAGCAAACGCAGATCTTCTGGGACTTCTAAGGGTTCAATCTTCAGACTGGGCCATTCGCTTTCCACCAGGGTAGTTATTTTTTCAGATTCCAGCTTGCTTAATACCCAGTCGTGATCAAAAGTAGAAAAGGCCAGCCAGCCGCCGTAACAGCTTGCTGCGATATCTCCGCAGGAGCCGTTGCCTTGAACATTCAGATGAGCCAATGTCGCCAATTTAAACAGTTCCAGCTGCGAAAGCTGTAGATCATAAAAAGCATTCAAGGCTTTGACTGTAGCGACAGTAACAGCACCACTAGAGCCTAAACCGTATTTGCGCCCGTTGGAATTATCCAGCTCGCTAGTCACCTTCAAATCAAAGAAGGCGAGTTTTTTGCCTTTTTCTTGAGCGAATTTCTCCGTAAAGTGGATCGCTGCTAAAATGTAGTGAAAAGGATTGTCGCGGATATCTAAGACCAGCTCGTTTTTCCGTCGTGTCCAACGAATGGGCAGGTCGCTGTATTGAGCGGATTGGATACTGCCGCTTTTTTTTGCAGGACCAATCGAAACAGAAATAAATTGATCGATCGCCACGATGATCGCCGGATGTCCCGGTTCGACTACCGCATATTCGCCGGCAATGTATAATTTCCCTGGTGCAGTCACTTCGATCATTTAGCTTCCTCCTCGCTCAAGATTTCAATCGCCGGCCCTGCATGGGCAACGACGAGCTGTTGGTCATCAAATTGATTTTTTAAAGCGTTCAATAAAGCTTCCTCGTTTTTACGTTCCACTAGGATTTTAACATTTGGTCCAGCATCCATTGTGAAATAGCAAGGCAAGCCAGCATTTCTGATTTGACGGACAAGATTCATAACTTTCATACTTTCCGCTGACCAGTAGGTGAAGGGTGGATTTGCGGCTAAAGTTGTTCCGTGCATTTTCAAAGCACTGGCTTCAGTCACTTCTCCCAGAGCGGTGAAGTTTTTTTCTGCGATCGCCTGTTTCGCTCTTGCTATGTCTGCAGGTACGGTTTGCAGCCAGCCATCATAAAAGGCCGAAGTTTCCACCGTGCGCTGCATTCCGTCCCGGCTGGATATGTCTTTTTGAGCGTCATTCACAACGACAAAAAGCATACTTAATTCATCTTCAAAGCCGGTGCTAGGAATTTTGACGGCATAAGAAGATTCGTCAGTATCACCTTTTTGCCATTCCGCAAAGCCGCCGTAAATACTGCGGCAAGCCGAGCCTGAACCGCGGCGCGCTAAACGAGATAATTCTTCAGGGGATAGCGTTAAATTCAAAGCGGCACTTGCGGCTCCGGCTAGAGCCGCTAGACCGCTGGCTGAAGAGGCTAACCCTGCTGCGGTTGGCACAAAGTTTTGACTTTTTACAACCGCCCGCAAAGAACAATCCGCTTTTGTACGGATGACATCAAGAAAGCGACTCACTTTTAAGGTCGCTTTCGAATCTTGCAATTGATTGTCTAGATAAAATTGGTCATGCTTGATCTCTTCTGAGAAGGTGACGCGTGTTTCGGTATAAAAAGCATCCAATGTCAGTGATAGGCTGTTGTTCATAGGAATGATCAGTTCTTGATTTTCTTTGCCCCAATATTTTATCAAGGCAATATTGGTATAAGCCCGCGCTTTACCGCTAAACATGTGCGTACACTCCTAACCCTTCGATCCATGTATTTCGCGCGCCGGCATCTAATAAAATCTGCTGCAGCTGACGTCCGCTGGTTTCATTCTCCGCCAGTGCGATCATACAGCCGCCGCGACCGCCGCCGGTCAATTTCGCGCCCAGTGCTTGGTTTTCCAAAGCTGTTTCGATCAAGTGATCTAGGTGCCGATTGCTGGTGCCTAATAATCGTAATAATCCTTGTGCTTGATTCATACAGTCGCCTAAAATTTGCGGACGATTTTGCAGGATGGCTTGTTGGGCTTTGCTGGTCAAGTTACCCAGCATACGCATTTGTTTATTGGTTTCGTAGGGGCGCATCTCCATCAATTTGGCGATGTCCTTCACTGCTTTACGCGTTTGACCTTTGACGCCAGTATCGGCGACCACTAAAAAAGCATCCATGTTTAATTGGAAAGGCTGGAAGCCGATGCCTTTTTGGTATAGGATCGGTTCCGTGCCGCTGATCGTAGTAGCATCGATACCGCTAGGATTTCCGTGAGCGACTGCTTCAGCTTGGTTGACGAAGTGCAGCACGCTGTCTTGCGTCGCCGATTCTTCCATCCAATCAAAGACCGCCCGTGTAATTGCGACTGCTACAGCCGCGCTAGAGCCCATTCCCCGTTCAGCTGGGATCGAGCTTTCGATTTTTAGATAAAATGGCTCTGGAATTTTAAAATGCTTCACTAAATACCATAGTAAAACAGTCACGTTGCGCATCGTATTTGGAGCTTCTGAAAGCGGTCCGTGGAAGAAGCTGGATTCGATCCACGATTCTAATTTATTCGCGCGGATCGTCGCTTGAATACCTGTTCCTGAAAAAGGAAAGGCAATCGCCGGTTCGCCATAGACAACCGAATGTTCCCCCATTAAGATGATCTTTCCGCTGGCATAACCCGTGCCAATCGATTTCATTTAAAAAACCCCTATTTCGTTTTAGAATGATTCTTTCTCAACAGAAAAAATAAATTATTCTCACTAATATTCATTTTAATTGAATCGTTCTTAATGTAAAAACAATTCGTTTTCCTTTATCTTTTAACTGGAATTGCGTATAAATCTTTAATTAATAGTAATTATCAATATTTAGTCTCTTCCTATTTTACTCAGACAGAGCCGACAAGTAAACGAAACCATTGAAAAGTTTTTGAAAATCAGCGAATTTTTAAACATTCCTTAGAAGAAAAAACTTTTCTTCGATTCAGCTATTTTGTTTGACGACACAAGATATTGGGGGTATATTTGATAAGTTGAAAAATACGCACTATATTTTGTATGAAGCGAGTTGGAGGTCTATGAGCGTGATCGTATTAGCAGGAACCATTGGAGCGGGGAAATCAAGTTTGACGGCAATGTTGTCAGAGCATTTAGGGAGTCAAGCTTTTTATGAATCAATCGATGATAATGAGGTATTGCCGCTGTTTTATGCCGATCCAGAGCAATATGCTTTTTTATTGCAGATTTATTTTTTAAATAAACGTTTTGATAGTATCAAGAAGGCGATGCAGGATGATAATAATGTCTTGGATCGTTCAATCTATGAGGATTCATTATTATTCCACTTAAATGCCGATCTTGGTCGAGCAACAGAGACAGAAGTAAAGGTATACGATGAATTATTGGCGAACATGATGCAGGAATTGCCTTATGCTGCCCACAAAAAGCATCCCGATTTACTTGTGCATATTCGTGTTTCTTTCGAGACGATGATGGAGCGAATTCAAAAACGAGGACGGGAATATGAGCAGCTAGAATTTGATCCAACATTATATGACTACTATAAAGAATTGAACAGCCGTTATGATCAATGGTATGAAGAGTACAACGAGAGTCCTAAGATTCAAATCGACGGTGATCGTTTGAACTTTGTAGATGATGCTGACGCACGTGATGAAGTGATTCGTCTGATTGATGAAAAAATTTTAGAGGTTCAAGGCGCCGCGGTAGAATAATGAAAGATGCTTAATCGTAATTGATTAAGCATCTTTTTTTACTACGATTGCTTCAAAGGAGCGCAGTGTGATTGTTTTTTTCCATTGCGGATCTTGGTAATTCGATAACAGGACTGTGGCTGGTTTGTTTATCCAGCGATTGGGTAGTGTGATAGTCTGTGGTTGATCGCCTAAATTTGTAAGGACATAGGCTTCCTCTGAGTCCAGTTTACGTGTATAGGCCCAGACCTTGGGATGCTTGGCTAGTTCAATATGATAGCTGCCATTCAGGAAGACGGGCAAGGATTTTCTCAGGGCAATCAACTTTTTGTAATAGTTGAAAGGCGAGAAGGGATCTGCTTCTTGAAGTGCAACGTTGATCTTATCGGTGTTTGGATTGAGCTTCATCCAAGGCAGGTTCGTTGAAAAGCCACCGAAGTCAGTCCAATGCATGGGTGTCCGGGAATGGTCGCGGGTCCAATGAGTAGTTAGGCGCAGGGCTTCTTCAGGTGACAATCCTTTTCCTAACCAATCATGATAAGCAGCTAAGGAATCAGTCGCATTGACTTCCTCAATGGATTCGAAGGGGAAGTTCGTCATTCCTAATTCTTGTCCTTGATAAATGAAAGGAGTTCCTCTTAACAGCATATAGGCCGTTGCTAGTGCTGTTGCTGATTCTCGAGTTTCATTTCCAAAGGTCGAATTGCTGCGGGGATTATCATGATTATCGGTGTACAGTGCGTTCCATCCCATCGGCTGCATGTCCTTTTGCCAGCGGGATAATACTTTCTTGAACTCTAGTAAATCCCCTGTTTCGGAGCCGGGATTGCCTGTGCGTACCTGGTGCTCCAGTTCAAAGATCATATCGATATAGCCGTCTTCTTCGCTAGTCCAGAAGGGTGCTGTTTTACTATTAACTCCGCTGGCTTCACCGACGGTCATGATGTCGTAGCTGCGGAAGATCTCTCGTAATTCAGACATATAGGTTTCGATTCCCGCGACATTCATGAAAGGTGCCCAAGGGTTATCCGTGATTTTGAAATCCCAAGGCTCTTTTTGAATGTGGCTGATGGCGTCTAGGCGAAACCCATCGATCCCCAAGTCTAACCACCAACGAATCATTTGGTAGATTTCTTTTCGCATCGCTGGATTTTTCCAATTTAAATCGGGCTGTTCTTTCGCGAAGACATGAAAATAAGCCTGTTTTGTAGTAGGGTCATAAGTCCAGGTTGATCCGCCAAAAAAGCTTTTCCAGTCATTCGGCATTTTCTCAGGTGTGGCATTAGCCCACAGATAGTAATCGCGATAGGGATTTTCTCGGCTTCTTTTAGATTCTAAAAACCAGGGATGCTGATCACTCGTGTGATTGACTACTAAATCCATAATGAGGCGAATGCCTATTTCATGAGCTGCTGTAAGTAAGTTCTTCAAGTCTTCGAGCGTGCCAAATTCTGGATTAATGGCCTGGTAATCGGAGATATCATAACCATTGTCTACGTTGGGGCTTTGGTAAACGGGGTTGAGCCAAATAAAGTCAATCCCCAACTCTTTTAGGTAGGGAAGCTTTGCCTGAATCCCTTTTAGATCACCGATACCGTCATCGTTGCTGTCCATAAAGCTGCGGGGATAAATTTGATATCCAACGGCATTTTTCCACCATTTGCTCATACTTCTTCTCCTAGTTCTACGACAAAGGCATCCCACGGTTCCAGCTGAATCGTCCGTTCACGAGGGATATCAGTTGTGAAGTTTGAAATAATCACCTTTCCGAGTGTTCCCTTAGGGTAAGTAAATGACTGGGGTTCATTTGAAAAATTCGTGACAATTAGCCAACGCTTGTCTTCGTGAGTTCGAAGATAGCTGAATACCTCGTCGGCTGTTTTCGTCAATAATTTGTACTCGCCCCATACCATGATCGGCTGCTCTTTTCGCAACTGGATCAATTTTTGGTAGGTATAGAAAATGGATTGGGGATCACGTAAAGCCTGTACCACATTGATCTTAGCGTAATTTGGTACGACTGCGAGCCAGGGAGTGCCTGTTGTAAAACCGGCATTAGGGGAAGCGTCCCATTGCATCGGCGTTCGTCCGTTGTCTCGTCCTTTTTGATTGATTGCAGCCAACAGTGTTTCTTTGGATTGTCCGGCAGCGATTTGTTCAGCGTACATGTTTCGACTTTCGATATCTTCGACTTCCGTGATATCCGTGACCACATGATTGGTCATACCGATTTCTTCTCCTTGATAAACGTAAGGCGTTCCCTTCATGCAATGGAGTAAGATCGCTAATAGCTTCGCTGATTTTTCATGATACTCTGTATCATTTCCCCAGCGTGAAACAATACGCGGGAGGTCATGGTTGTTCCAAAAGAGCGAATTCCAGCCATGATCGCCTAATTTGGTTTGCCATTTCGAAAAAACCTCCTTCAGCTCTTTGATTTGCAAGGGGCGACTAACCCATTTGGATTGTCCTGCTACTTCATCTAAGCCGATATGCTCGAATTGGAAGACCATTGACAGTTCTTCGCGAGCCGGGTCGGAGTAGAGCTTGGCGATTTCGGGCGTTGCGCCCCAGGTTTCTCCGACGGTCAATAGATCTTTTCCGCCAAAGGTTGCCTGATTCATTTCCTGTAAATAATCATGGAGCTTGGGGCCGTTGCCGGTAATTTCTTTATCGGGTACTTTTCCAATCAAGTCTATCACGTCCATTCGGAAGCCGCCGATTCCTTTATCAATCCAAAAATTCATCATGTCGTACACGGCTTGTCGAACCGCCGGATTTTCCCAATTTAAATCCGGTTGTTTCTTGCTGAAAAGATGTAAATAATATTGTTGTGTTGTTTCATCGTATTGCCAAGCGGGACCGCTGAAAATACTTTTCAAATTATTTGGGTAGGTATCCTGAACTGGATCCCGCCAGATATAAAAGTCACGATAGGGATTGTCTTTCGATTTTCGCGCCTCAATAAACCATCTGTGCTCATCGCTGGTATGGTTGACGACTAAATCGAGGATGATTCGAATGCCGTGTTGCTTTGCGGCTTGGATTAGCTGCTCCATTTCAGCCATCGTTCCGAATTCCTGCATGATTGCTTGATAATCTGAGATATCATAGCCGTTATCATCATTCGGGCTTTGGTAGACTGGACTTAACCAAATCGCTCCGATCCCCAGCTTCTGTAAATAATCAAGTCGTGAAATAATTCCCGCCAAGTCCCCAATGCCATCTCCGTTCGTATCTTGAAAACTTCGTGGGTAAATTTGGTAGACAACAGTTTCCTGCCACCAATGACGCATATGCTTCAACCTCCTATAAAACAATGATTTGCTAATTTTTTAAAATGACAAAGCCGTTTGGCTCAATTGTGATTCCCTCATCTGTGATGTTTGCTAGATGCAGCATCAAGGCTTCGCCGGTTGAATACTCGAAGATAGAATGATCTCCGGTGTTGAAAATCCCGATAATGCGTTCATCAGGGATATCTCG
Source organism: Enterococcus sp. (assembly GCF_032555305.1). Classification (GTDB taxonomy): domain Bacteria; phylum Bacillota; class Bacilli; order Lactobacillales; family Enterococcaceae; genus Enterococcus_A. The sequence continues at coordinate 60,639 of NZ_JAWGOQ010000004.1, read as the reverse complement.
TGAAAAAATCAGCGTCCCTGTGGTTGTATCAATCTTCTGCCACTCAAGTGTTCCTTCACAAAGCGTGAATTGATTTTCTCGACGAAAGGCGATCAACTGTTTTACAAATGATAAAAGTTGTAAATCTTGTTTCTCAGGTTCCCAAATCATACATTTTCGACAATCTGGATCCATCCCGCCATCCAAACCAATTTCATCTCCATAATAAAGACAAGGAATTCCTTGCTGAAGATAGAGAAAGGCTAGGACTTGTTTCATCAGGTCTTTGTTGCCGCTAGCTAATGTCAATAAGCGCGGTGTGTCGTGGCTATCAATCGTATTCAGCATCATCTGATTTGTCTGTTTGCGGTAAAGTGTCAATTGCTCATTCAGGTTGCTAACCAATTTATCTAGTGGAATCTTTCTTTCCAAGAAATAATTCGTAATTGATTCAGTAAAAGCATAATTCATTACACCTGTAAATTCATCCCCTTGCAGCCAAGGTTGAGAGCTGTGCCAAATTTCGCCTAATAGGTAAAAATCATCTTTCAATTCGTGACAGGCTGCTGCAAATTTTTTCCATAGTTGGTGATCCACTTCGTTGGCAACATCCAAACGCCATGCGTCAATATCGAACTCTTGAATCCAATACTTTGCGATGGTCAAAATGTATTCCTGCACTTCTTTGTTGGCGGTGTTTAACTTCGGCATGTGGGGCGTAAAGGCGAAGGTATCGTAATTCATATTTTCAGCCACTTCAAAATCATCCGTTTTTGTATAATGAACAGGAAATGAATGGATATGGAACCAATCTTTGAAACGAGAGTCTTCACCTTTTTCAAGAACATCGCGCCATTGCGGGGAAGTGTCGCCCATATGATTAAAAACCGCGTCCAACATGATTCGGATGCCACGACGATGACATTCCTCGACGAGCTTGCGGAAGAGTTCTTTGTTTCCAAATGCGGGATCAATTTCTAAGTAGTCGGTAGTATCGTATTTGTGATTGGTAGGAGCAGTGAAGATCGGGCAGAAATAGATCCCATTGATTCCGAGTTCACTTAAATAATCTAAATGATCGATGACTCCTTGCAAATCCCCGCCATAAAAATCCTGTCTGTCAGGGTATTCTTTGCTGCCCCAAGGGAGAACACCTTCTGGGTCATTTGAAGGATCGCCATTGGCAAAACGTTCTGGGAATATTTGATACCAAACAGTTTCCTTTACCCATTGAGGCGCCTTGAAGCGGTCAACTTCATGAAAAAAGGGCATTCGGAAATAATTATTCGCCATTAACAAGTAGTCTTCCTCGACAGGGAAAACCCCGTGTTCAGTAAAGAAAACAGTTGTCTCATCGTAGCCCGTGACAATAAATCCGTAGCTTAAACGGCGATGAGGGGCGGTGATATCCACCTCCCAATAATCGTATAGGTCGGTAGAGAGTGTTTTCCTCATCACCGTAGGTTGGCGATACCAACGCTTTTTGTCTAACTCATAGGGATCTCCATGAACTAAGGAGACCTGTTTACAGTCTGCGCGAGCGGTTCGCAAGCGCAGATGCATTAACTCGTTGGTATATAAATAGGCGTATTCGCTTTCGGTGCGATGGTAAATTGCTGCTGTGTTCATAAAAACCTCCGTTGCTAATCAATCGCTTCTTCTGTTTCAGAATCGAAAAAGCGAGCTTTGTTTAAATTAAAGGCAAGCTCAATGTGTTCGCCGGGATTGTGAAAATCGCGGGCATCTACTTTTGAGATAAATTCAGTATCGCCAATTGTTGAGTAAAGCATGGATTCGTATCCAAGCAGCTCACTGACGACAACAGTGGCTGAGACGACTGAATCTTCGTAAGCTTCTAAAGCGACTTCTTCAGCTGTGATATCCTCTGGTCGAATACCAAAAGTCAGTGTCTTTCCTTCATATCCTTTTTCAGAGAGCGTCTTCGCTTGTCCCTCTGGCAGAGGCAAGTCCAATCCCTTATGGTTTGAGATGCGTCCAGTTTTGAACGTAACCTCGAAGAAGTTCATAGCAGGACTGCCCATAAAGCCGGCAACAAATTTGTTTGCCGGTTTATTGTATAACTCCTGCGGGGAGCCGACTTGCTGAATAACCCCCGCATTCATGATTACAATACGATCAGCTAGCGTCATTGCTTCAGTCTGATCGTGGGTTACATAAATGGTGGTAGCACCTAGATTTTGATGGATTTTTGCGATCTCCGCTCGCATTTGAACTCGTAGCTTTGCATCTAAATTTGACAAGGGTTCATCCATCAAAAAGACCTTCGCATCACGAACGATTGCTCTTCCCATAGCGACTCGTTGACGTTGCCCGCCTGACATATCCGCTGGTTTTCGGTCTAAAAGCTCTGTTAATCCTAAGATTTTTGCCGCTTCTTCAACCCGTTGTTTGATTTCATTTTTTGGATATTTTCGTAATTTCAAACCAAAAGCCATATTTTCAAATACTGTCATATGAGGATATAAGGCATAGTTTTGAAAAACCATCGCAATATCACGATCTTTAGGGGGCGTATCGTTCATTCTGACACCGTCAATGTCAAACTCTCCCTCAGTAATATCTTCTAGCCCAGCGATCATTCGAAGCGTGGTAGACTTCCCGCACCCAGAGGGTCCGACAAAAACGATAAATTCGCGATTTTTGATTTCAAGATTAAAGTCTTTTACAGAGTAAGCATCATTGTTCGGATATTTTTTGTGGATGTGCTTTAGATTCAGTTCAACCATTCTAATACTCCTTTTTGGTAAATTATTGTGGTGCAAGTATGACATATTGTGCAATCGGTTGCAATATATAAAACTTTTTTTAAATGAATTAAATAATTATCTGTAGCGATAAAATTAGGATTGGTATATCGATATTATCGGCTTATTTATTAGTGTTCTGTTGTTTCTTTGGCGATTTTATAATTACAAAAAGATGCTGCTATTTTTATTTTCGAATAAATTAATTTAAGAAAAATTCAAAAAAATAAGCGCTTTCTATTGCAATTAAACGCAATCGGTTGCATAATGTAGCCTGTAGCAAAAAATCAAACTACGCAGGAGGAAGCGAAATGAAAAGCAAGTTGAAAAAATATGTACTGTCTGGAGTTGTGTTAGGAGCAGCTGCCTTAACGTTGGCCGCGTGTGGATCAGGATCAGATGAAAAGAAAGCCTCTGGTTCATCCGATAAAACAGATATCACATTATGGGTCACTACTGATTCAAAAAAATTCTACACCAATGTGTTAAAGGATTTTGAAAAAGAAAATCCAGATATTAGTGTAAAGGTTGTCGAAACAGAAGATGCTAAGGCGCAGGAAAACGTGAAAAAGGATCCTTCCTCTGCTGCAGATGTTTTTGCTCTGCCACATGATCAATTAGGCCAATTAGTGGACTCAGGAGTGATCCAAGAAATTCCTGAAAAATACGCAGATGAGATCAAAGCAGAACAATCTGAGACAGCGTTAGTGGGAGCTACTTACAAAGATAAAGTGTATGCGTTCCCATACGGTGTTGAATCACAAGTTCTTTACTACAATAAAAAAATGTTGAATGAGGACCAAGTAAAATCCTATGAGAACATCACGAAAGATGCGACATTTGGTGCGAATTTGAAGGCTGTGGATGCTTATAAAATTGGACCATTATTCATGTCGGTGGGCGATAAGCTATTTGGTGATAACGGAGAAGATGTGAAGGGTACGGATTGGAACAATCCTGCAGGTGTTTCCGTTCTTCAATGGATCGCGAATCAGAAAGACAATCCTGGATTTGTAAATGTAGGGGATGATTATATTTCGCAATTCGAGAACGAAAAGATTGCCGCGTTCGAATCCGGCCCATGGGATAAAGAGAAAGCCACAGAGGCCATTGGAAAAGACAATTTAGGAATTGCTGTCTATCCAAAAATCACGATTGGCGATAATGAAGTTCAACAAAAAGCCTTCTTAGGTGTGAAGCTTTATGCAGTAAACCAAGCCCCGGCTGATGGTGATTCGAAAAAAATCGCTGCTGATTATAAGCTGGCTTCTTATTTATCTAGTGAAGCAGTTCAAGAAGCGCAGTTTAAAGATGAAACAAGAAATATTGTTCCAACCAACACAAAAATTCAACAAGCAGATTATGTGGCAAATGATGAGTTGGCCAAAGCTGTAGTGACGATGAGCGGATCGGATTACTCTGTGGTTATGCCGAAGATTCCTGAAATGACTAATTTCTGGACATCATCTGCGGCTGTATTGAGTGATACCTATAATGGGAAAATCAAACCCGATCAATACCAAGCGAAACTGGACCAGCTAGTGAAGGATATCTCTGGCGAAAAATAGACATGAATGATTATCGGGGCAAGAAGTATCCTTTTTGCTCCGAAATCGTTTTTACTTACTAAAAAATCATTTCTGAAAAGGGAGGTTTTGTCGATGGAAATAGCCGAGAGCTACGGCGAAGAAATTTCGATGAAACGAGTGTTCAAAGAAGGTGACCTCAAAACAAAGCTATCCTTTGTGGTTATGGGATTGAGCAATTTGTTAAACAAGCAAATTTTTAAAGGGCTTTTATTCTTACTGGCTGAAATAGCATTTATTGTTGCATGTATTTATCAGATTGTTCCAGGGATTATTGGCTTAATCACATTAGGAACGAATACTCAAGGGATGCAATGGCAGACAATCGATGGAATCCGAATGAAGGTTTCTGTAGAAGGCGATAATTCCATGCTGCTGATGATCTATGGGTTAGCAGCGATCATTTTCTGCGGCATCTTTTTCTATGTATATTGGTGCAGCTTGAAGAGTACGCGTAAGCTATTTGTGTTGAATAAGGCGCATAAAAAGATCCCGAGTTTTAAAGAAGATCTGAAAACACTATCTAACGGTCGTTTCCATATGACATTGATGATTATTCCGTTGATCGGTGTTCTGCTGTTTACGATCTTACCTTTGGTGTACATGATAGGGATTGCCTTTACGAATTACGATCACAATCATTTGCCTCCTGGGCATTTGTTTGATTGGGTTGGCTTAGCAAATTTCAGCAATGTGTTAACAGGACGCATGGCAGATACGTTCATGCCCTTATTGTCTTGGACAATGATCTGGGCGGTTGTAGCCACAGCGACAAATTTCTTCTTTGGGATTTTGTTAGCGCTATTGATCAATACAAAAGGATTGCGCGGGAAAAAGATTTTTCGGACGATTTTTGTGATTACCATGGCGGTGCCGCAATTTGTCTCTTTATTGATTATGCGTAATTTATTGGCTGACTGGGGCCCGTTGAATGCTCTGTTAGAAAGATGGGGATTCATCTCTAATGCCTTGCCGTTTTTAAGTGACGGTACCTGGGCGAAATTTTCAATTATTTTTGTCAATATGTGGGTAGGGATTCCGGTGACGATGTTGATAGCGACAGGAATTATTATGAACCTGCCGACTGAACAGATCGAAGCGGCAGAAATCGATGGAGCAAGCAAGTTCCAAATTTTCCGCTCCATTACATTTCCGCAGATTTTACTGATCATGACACCGAATTTAATCCAGCAATTTATTGGCAATATCAATAATTTTAATGTCATTTATCTACTGACAGGTGGTGGACCCAATAACTCAGCTCTTTATCAGGCTGGGGATACGGATTTGTTAGTAACCTGGCTCTATAAATTGACGGTCGTCGCTAGTGATTACAATTTGGCTAGTGTAATCGGGATCATCATCTTTGTATTGAGCGCCATTTTTAGTTTGTTAGCGTACACTCGCTCGAAATCTTTTGAAGGGGGATTGCAATAATGAAAAAGCAAAAACAGCGCACGCTGGCATTTGTCTATGTTTTGCTAATCATTCTTTCGGTGATTTGGTTGTTTCCGATTTTATGGGTTGTCCTGACTAGTTTTCGCGGAGAAGGGGCTATGTCGGTTAATTACATTATCCCCAAAACCTTCACATTAGAAAATTACAAAATGCTATTCGGTAATAACTCCTATCCATTTATGCGTTGGTTCTTTAATACGTTGATTGTAGCGATCGCTACGTGTCTCATTTCAACATTTATTACAGTGGCGATTGCCTACTCTGTTTCGCGGATCAAATTTAAGTTTCGCAATCGTTTTTTAAAACTAGCATTGGTTTTAAATATGTTTCCTGGGTTCATGAGTATGATTGCTGTGTATTATATTTTAAAAGCGATGGAGTTGGATGGCACGTTAATTGCGCTGGTAATTGTCTATTCTGCTGGCGCTGCACTTGGTTTTTATATTGCGAAGGGCTTTTTCGATACGATTCCTTATTCGTTGGATGAATCTGCGATGATCGATGGTGCTACGAAAAAAGATATTTTCTTTAAAATCACCTTGCCCTTATCTAAGCCGATCATCGTGTACACGGCATTGATGACATTCATGATACCTTGGATGGATTTCATTTTTGCTCAAGTAATTTTAGGGCAGCAAAAACAGAAATACACTGTTGCGATTGGTCTATTTACGATGCTGCAGCCGGACAAGATCAATCAGTGGTTTATGCCTTTTACAGCGGGCTGTGTAATTATCGCGATTCCGATCACGCTTTTGTTCATGGTGATGCAGAAATATTATGTTGAAGGCATTACTGCTGGTGGTGTGAAGGGATAGATAGAGACGAGGGGAGCAGGAACGAAGTGATTCGTTGCTGTTTTTCTCTTATATTTGGGCAGCATTGAATTACCAAAGGGCTGTTTTTTGATATACTGGATTAGAATGATCTAGACCAGGAGGATTCTAATGGACAGCAGACAAACATTTAATCAAGAGATGTGTTCATGGATCAATGTGGATAGTACGCAATCCCATGAAGTAAAGAAATTACGAGAAGATTTTTCTATTAGCGATGAGATGCTGACCTATGCGCTGGATGATAATGAACGGGCACGAGTGGAATATGATCCGATGGAAAAAGCGTTGCTGCTGATTTTCAATGTACCTAACTTGTTGAAAAAGGATAATCATTATGAAACGAGTCCAATGGCGTTCATTTTGAAGGATCATTATTTCTTCTCTTTTGTGAACGAGCGGACGGCTTACGTCGAGAATATTATTGAGAATTTATTGGCGAATGAATCGAATCAAAGTACAGCGAGTTTGCTGTTTCATACATTGTTTCTGATTTCGGATTATTACTTTCCATTAGTCGAAGAAGTAGATAGTCAACGGATTCAGTTGAACAAGAAATTGCGAGAAAAAACAACGAATAAAAATTTATTGGCATTGTCTGATTTGGAAATAGGGCTCGTATACTTAGTGACTGCTACGAAGCAAAATGCGGTTCTTTTAGAACAGGTGAAGGTTCAAGCGATTTTTTCAAGCTTTACAGATAAGGAAAAAGAAGAGTTGGATGATGCGTTGATCGAGGCCAAGCAGGCGGTAGAGATGACGAAATTATCCAGTGAGATTTTGGATCAGCTATCCGGCACGTACAATAATTTGTTGAACAACAACTTGAATGATACGATGAAAATTTTGACGATTTGGTCGTTGTTGTTGACGATTCCGACAATTGTGACTGGCTTTTTCGGGATGAATATGCCGCTGCCCTTTACTCATTCTGAAATAGGCTGGGTGATTACCTTAGTTATCAGTCTTGGATTATCCGTGTGGTTGATCTTGATTTTGTGGCGCAGAATACGCTAAAAGCGAAACGATCTTTTGCTGATCGTTTCGCTTTTTTTGCCATTATTTATAGTATAAAAGTTTCAATGACTTCTGCTACAGCACTTTGCTCATGATCGGCAATCGTTGTATGCTGTGCTGCTTCTTTTACAGCGGGTACGGCATTCGCCACAGCGATGCCTAATTCGGCTGCGTGGATCATTGCTAGGTCGTTTGTGTTATCTCCAATGGCGATCGTTTCTTCTATAGGAATACTTAAATGATCAGCCAATGTCCGCAAAGCGGCTCCTTTATCGACACCTTTGGGATTAAATTCGATGTAACGATTAGAGGAGTAGCTGATTTCTAATGCGTCATGAAGATCAGCGGGCAGCTCTTGTTCTAATTTTTCCAAATAGCTGCGATCCAAATTTTGGAACAACGCTTTGTAGCAGGTCTGGTCCTTCAAAAAACTTATGTCATCATCCAGTCGTTTTTCATGTGGGATCGTGGTCAAATACGCATCCTCGTCAGGGTTGCTGTGATAGACGTAGGTTTGCTCAAAGGTATAAAGGTGAATTGCTACCTCATAGTTTGAAGCGAATTCAAACAAACGAGCTAAAATCTCGTAATCCATCGGAAAGTCTTTGATGATTGTGGGACCTTGATTTTCTACCACCACACCGCCATTAAAGCCGATCATATAATGCTTGGCTTTGTCTGCTGCGTCCAATTCCTCTAGTGTTTGTTTAATTGAATAAAATCCGCGACCAGTCGCCGGAGCGAATACTAGGCCTTGCGCTTCGGCCATTTTTATTGTTTCTTGCGTTCTTTTTGAAACATGCCGACCTTTGTCCAACAGTGTCTCATCCAAATCGCAAGCAATCAATCGGTACATAGAAGAGCCTCCTTCATTTTTCATGACCTCATTATAGCAAAAACCGAGTGAGGTCACTCGGTTTTCTGATCGCGGTATTTAATTCGCATGGAATTTTCGGTTATAAAAGTCCAAGCTGGTACTCATCATCCAAGCTGCAAGCAATCCTAACAAGCTTCCGATCACAATGCCGAGAAAGCGAAATTGGATCAACGTATAAAGATATTGCTGCTTCACTAACATGGAAAGCATCAGTGACATCGGCGTGCTAAAGAATTGGGCAATCGCATAATTACGTTTTACAAAATATTCTACCGTTACAAATAAGGCGGTGATTATTAGTAGGTTTTCAAAAATGGATAAAGGCAAATTGAGCAGAAATGCGGCAATTGCTAAACCAATGATTGTACCGAAGATGCGTTGAACATTCCGATGCGCCATCGCACGCAAATTATCGCCTTGTAAAATAGCGGCACAAGAGACAACAAGCCAGTAAGGATTTTTTAATTGTAACCCCATGCTTAGATAGACTGCAAAAAATAGAATTCCGCTGTATAAGAGACTGTCAATGACTACTGCGGGGTCTTCATTAATTCGTTCCTTTAGTGTTTTGTTTTCTTCTCCTAAAGGAAGAGGGGCCTTTTCTATGAAATGCATAATAAAAGCACCGACCAAGGAGAACAATACGCCAATGAAAAAGTAACCGCTCATGACGGGGATTTTAGCCAGGGGTACATTCGAGCTGACACCCATTGCGGTGACCATGACAATAAAAAAAGGTCCCGGTTTTGCGATGCCGTAGAGTCGGAAGAAAAAACGTCCTAAAAAACCAACACTAGCGACTACGATCGGAGCGGTCCAAGAGACATGAGTCGAGAGCATTCCAAGGAAATTGGCGGCAGTCAAAAAAGTACCTACTATTGTTAAACGTGACATCATTTGTTTTAACGGAAGTCTTTGATAATAGAGAAAGGTGAAAATACCGATAGAGCCGAAGCTAGAGATTGCAAGCTGGTGGGATAAATAGCCGGTGAATAAAACGCTGATCATACAAAGTCCGGCAACGATCAAGCGAGCGGGTGATTCCTTTGGTTTGTTGTAATGAATCAATTCTTTAAAGAAGGATTGTTCCATCCTATCACTTCCTTTTTTTATGTATTTGGGTGTTCAAGCTATGTATTCTTTGCTGTTGTAGCAAAACGTAAAATGGCATCCATCTATAGGTTAGCACACAAACCAAAGAAAACTCAACAGAAAGTTTCTGAAAACGAGTAGAAATAGAGAGAAAGAGGTTGACAATCTGGAAAACACCTTGTATACTAGTAGAGTTGAGAAATGAAAGCAGAAGCACCCGCTTCTCGCCTTACGCGAACATCTCGCTGGGCTAGATAGTTAATGACGAATCGTTTTGATGAGTCAGACTACGTGCGGGTTCGTAAAGAACTCGTTTTTTTATTCGCTTTTTTTCTCTCAAAAAATTTGGAGGTGAATGACCATAGCAAAGGATATGATGGTTAACGACGGCATTCGTGCACGTGAAGTACGTTTGATCGGACAAGACGGCGAACAATTAGGTGTTAAGTCAAAAGTAGAAGCCCTAAAAATTGCTGAACAAGCAAACCTTGATGTAGTCCTAGTAGCTCCTGGTGCGAAACCACCCGTAGCGCGTATTATGGACTATGGAAAATATCGTTTCGAACAACAGAAAAAAGAACGTGAAGCACGTAAGAAACAAAAAGTGATCAACGTTAAAGAAGTTCGTTTGAGCCCAACAATCGACGTGAACGATTTTAATACAAAACTTCGTAATGCACGTAAATTCTTGGAAAAAGGCGACAAAGTCAAAGCTTCGATCCGTTTCAAGGGCCGTGCCATTACCCACAAAGATATTGGTCAAAAAGTTCTTGATCGCTTAGCTGAAGAAACTGCCGATATCGCGACAGTGGAACAAAAAGCGAAGATGGACGGACGTAGCATGTTCTTAGTGCTTGCACCGAAAGAGAAGAAAGACTAGCAATAATTTTGAGAATGCTTCTTTGACTCTGGTTAAAGAGTATGCGAAATGAAAAGTAGGAGGAATTTTAGTCATGCCAAAACAAAAAACACATCGCGGTTTAGCAAAACGTGTAAAACGCACAGGTAACGGCGGTTTAAAACGTTTCCGCGCATTTACAAGTCACCGTTTCCACGGTAAAACAAAAAAACAACGTCGTCAATTACGTAAAGCGTCTATGGTAGCTAAAGGCGATTACAAACGTATCCGCCAACAATTGGCACGCATGAAATAATTGCGCAACCCGCTTTACAACTTAAAAAATTCAATGATTTATTTATTAGGAGGAATTAAACATGGCACGTGTTAAAGGTGGAACTGTAACTCGTAAACGTCGTAAAAAGACACTAAAACTAGCTAAAGGTTACTACGGTTCTAAACACACTCTATTTAAAACAGCTAAAGAACAAGTAATGAATTCATACAACTACGCATACCGCGATCGTCGTCAAAAGAAACGCGACTTCCGCAAATTGTGGATTGCACGTATCAACGCTGCAGCTCGTATGAACGGCTTGAGCTACTCAAAATTAATGCACGGTCTTAAAGTTGCCGGTATCGAAATCAACCGCAAAATGTTAGCTGACTTAGCAGTTAACGACGCAGCTGCTTTCACTGCACTAGCTGACCAAGCAAAAGATTCATTAGCTAAATAATGAACATTCGACCTCGCTGATCGCAGCGGGGTTTTTTTGTTTGGAAAAGCTCCTAAGCATATTAGAAGATACATTGAATTACTTGTGCTATTGTTAAATCATAATCATTAGTAAAAAATCTTAGGAGGTAAGCACAATGAAATCAGTATTTAAGTTTATGGTTGCTAGTACACTTGTTGTAGGCGGAATTTTAGTAGCTGGTACAATTTTTACTACTAAGAAAATTGATGAGTATGGCGATGATCTGGAAAACTTTTTACACTAATCAAAATCAGTTGTGAGCAGCTGCGCTTCCTTTTGGGGCGCGGCTTTTTTTGTCCGTCTTGCTTTTCGCAGTAGTAATTGTTAGAAAGCGGCTAAATCGTTCAAATGATATGCCTATAAAAACTTCTTCTTTGCAATGAGTCAGCTGTGCAGCGCAATAATTTCAGACCTCCATGAAATTATCGACCTTATAAAATGTTATTTCTCCGTATACTTAAGGTATCAAATGAATGAAATGGAGGAATACATATGAAGTGGTATAAATTATCAATTGAAGATACTTTAAATAAAGTCGAAGCACAAATCACTGGATTAACCAAACAGGAACGGCAAGCACGTTTAAAAAATAATGGACCGAATAAAATGGAGGAAAAGGAGCAGGTCAAGCTATGGCGCAAAATCGGGAAGCATTTTACGGATCTGCTAATGATCGTCTTGATCGTCGCAGCACTATTGAAATTTGCGACGGGTGAAGCGGTAGAGGGCAGCATTATTTTCCTAGTAGTGATCGTCAATGGCTTCGTTGGATACTGGCAGGAGCGCAGGGCGGAAGAATCATTGGATGGTTTGAAGCAAATGATGGGGCAAGAAGCCACCGTATTAAATGAGAACCAGCCGCTTAAGCTGAATTCAGAAGAATTAGTCCAAGGCGATGTCGTAATCTTGAAGGCGGGTGACGTCATTCCGGCAGATCTGCGTTTGATCGAAGTTCATGACTTAACTGTGGAAGAATCAATTTTGACTGGAGAATCTGAGGCAGTTGAAAAGTCTGCCGGGGCAATTGAACAGGATGCGTTGGCTGGCGATCAGGTAAATATGGCCTTCTCAGGGACACTTGTACAAACCGGTTCTGCCCGAGGCGTCGTTGTGGAGACGGGAGATAGTACCGAAATCGGAAAAATCAACCACGCGCTGCAATCGATTCAAGCCCAAACAACACCCTTGGTTAAAAAAATGCACCAGCTGAACAAACAAATCTTTAGAGGAATTCTAGCATTGATTGTTTTCCTGCTCTTCTTTACAAGTTTTAGGTATGGAATGGATTGGAGCTTGATGTTCTCTGCAAGCATTGCTTTGATTGTTGCGATGATTCCAGAGGGTCTGCCAGCTGTCTTGACGATGATCCTGTCGATGGGCGTCAAAGAAATGGCGGATGAAAATGCGATCATTAAAGGCATGCCAGCTGTTGAAACATTAGGTTCGATGACGGTAATCTGCTCGGATAAAACAGGAACGCTGACGAAAAATGAGATGACTGTTCAAGAGGTCGTAACGGAAGAGCTGCCGTTAGTAAAAGAGATTATGAATAATTGTCAGGAGTTAAAAACGCAGGATGATCAGAAAATTGAAGAGATCCACGGAAATCCAACAGAACTGGCTCTGTTAAACTATGTAGCGGAAGAAAAGCAGCAATTGAAACCAGTTGTAGCGAAAATTCCTTTCAGCTCAAGCTACAAATACATGGCGACGATGCATGATGAGAATGACGGGCAAGTGATTTTTGTTAAGGGTGCTCCTGAAGTGTTGCTGGAAAAAGCAGAAATAACGACGGAAGAAAAAACAAAATGGGAAAAAAATGGATTGGAACTGGCGAGAAAAGGACAGCGAGTTTTAGGCTTTGCCTACAAAAAAGTCTCATCTGCCGAACTGACCCATGAGTCCCTAGAAGGGTTAACCTTCGCTGGTTTGGCGGGAATCATTGATCCGCCGAAAGAGAGCGCTATTCGAGCAGTGGTACAGGCACAACAAGCAGGTATCTCCGTTAAAATGATCACCGGGGATCATAAAGCAACTGCCCAAGCAATCAGTGAACAAATTGGTTTGAAGCATACATCCAAAATCTTAGAAGGCGCCGACATTGACGGGATGTCTGATGAGGAATTGACGGAAGTGGTTGGACAGGTTGATGTATTTGCTCGGACGACGCCGGATCATAAGCTGAGAATTGTTACGGCGCTGCAGAAAAAAGAAGAAATCGTCGGAATGACTGGTGACGGGGTCAATGATGCGCCAGCTTTAAAACAGGCCGATATTGGTATCGCAATGGGCATCAAAGGTAGCGAAGTAAGTAAACAGGCGGCCGATATGGTATTAGCCGATGATAACTTTTACACAATCGTAAAAGCTGTTAAAGAAGGTCGCAGAATTTTTGATAATTTGCAAAAGACCATTAATTTCTTTTTACCAACCGCGTTAGCTCAAGGACTGATCGTGATTTTGGCTTTACTAATGAATCGTCCATTGCCGTTAACGCCCATCCAAATTTTGTGGGTCAATATGGTAACGACGATTACGTTGTCTTATGCATTGGGCTTTGAAAAGGCGAATCGTGATACGATGAATCGTCCACCAAGAGACACGAAGATGGGAATATTATCAGGCTACAGCTTCTTTAGAATTTTGTATGTCTCCTTGTTGATCATGATCCCTGCCTACTTCTTGTCCCTGCGTTTTGAAGGTGCGGCTTTGCAGCAGACGATTCTTCTACAGAGCATTGTTCTAGGACAGGCGGTCTACATGATTAATTGTCGGGAGTTACTTGATCCGGCCATCAATCGCCGCTTTTTTGAAAATAAATTCTTGTTTATTTCATTAGGAATCCTCTTCACCCTTCAATTAGGTGTTGTTTTCTTGCCACTGGCACAGCAGCTGATTGGTACAACGGCACTTAGTTTAACGCAACAATTAGTCATTTTAGGAAATGCACTGCTGCTGTTCTTCGTTGTTGAAATCGAGAAGAGAATTAGTAAAGGAATTTTTCAAAGAAAAGAAAAAACGGTCAGTCGTTACCAAAATGACTAACCGTTTTGGCTAAAGATAGGAATGTGAAGTGAGTTCAGTCAATTGGCTGAGCTCATTTTTTGTTGGAATAGTCGAAATATAGCTCACTGGGACCGGCAGCGAATCCAACGGAATATTGGAAACAATCAAATCATCGGTTTGAAACTTCAAATCTTTGAGTTGAGAGTGCTCTAGGGAAACGAGATTGACTCGTTTCCCTAAACGGTCAGCCAATTCTTGCTGTAGAAAAGTTTTCCAGGCAGGCTCTCCTTGAAAAACAAAGAAAACGGTTCTCGTATATGGCTGGACTGTAAAGATCGCCTGTTGACTCAACAAAGAGAAAAGATTGACAAAATAGGTGGTATCGCCAATGGCAGAAAATTGCGGCAGACTGTTGAAAAGCTCGATGCTTTTTTCACTTAAAATAGTATAGTCTTGATTTCGCTGAACTAATAATTCTTGGTATTCTAATTGAAACTGTTTCGATAGAGTGGGCGATTCTGCATATTTTAATAATAACAGTAGAATATTTATCGGTAAATTTGTTTGGAGCAACACCTGCAGTGATAAATCATCGGCGATTTCTTGAACGGTTTGTTGCGCTTTTTCACGCAACTGGGGATATTCATTGGTCAATATCTGATTCACGTCTTTTCCTAGCGGATTATTATAATTCCAGCTTTCCAAAAAGCAGAAAAAGGCGAAAAAGATTTCTTCATCCTGCAGGTACACGCCTTCCTTTTCGTATAGTTTTTTTAAAAACGGAGCATAGAGCGTAAACAAGGGATCGTTTGCTTCAAAAGTAAAATTATCGATCTGACAGCCAGCTTTGATGCGAATACTATTGATAAAAAACCAGCAGATTCCAAAGATTTGTTCTGTATCGACCGCCAGATCCTCTATAAGCTCTTTTGTTAAAAAGTATAAATAATGCTCTTCGTGGATGGAGTAATCTTCAAAAAAGTAATTGTTATGGGTAAATGGCAGTAACAAGCGGTGATAAAAGATTCGGATAGCACTTTCCTCTCCTAATAAATAAGCGCTTGTCGCGGTCAAACGAATTTTGATATTAAACGGCTGCAATTGGCGATTGATCTTTGTTCGCTGGCGTTTGAGGGTTTCATAAGAGACACCCGTGTCATCAAGAAAGCGAGGAACATTCAATTCTTTATTAAAAAACAGTTGCTTGATTAGCTGCAAGCTCACGGAATGAGGCAAGAAGGCTTCCCAAAGCTCATTGGTCAATGACTGCTCATACGAAACCAAACGAATGCCATTGTTGTCAGAGTCTATTTCCCAACTCTCCGGTAAATAGCTTCGAATCAGCTGCAAATCAGAGAAAATCGTTCGTTCTGTGGTACCGATCTTTCCGGCCAACTCTTTGGCTGTCAGCTGGGAGTGATTAAGAAGCTGTTCTAAAAGTAAAATCTGACGATAAATATCTTTTTCAGTGATGATTTTTTTCAGCATTGAATACATAGAGGAATCCTCCTTCGAAAACAAGCATACGAAAGAAAGGTCGGGCGGGTCAAGCAGCAGCTGTTAGGACTTTTCATTTTTTGCAGTCAAGTCATTCAGATATAATAGGATATAATGATATCCTCGTATTGATTTAATTGAGGACGGTGAAAAGGAGAATGACAATGATCAAAGTTGTATTTACCTATCGAACTACCAAAAAGGATTTGCCGGAGTTGATGGAAAAATTTGCTGAATCAGGCAGCAATCCGAAATTTCAATCGGATGTCACGAATCAAAAAATTGAGATGTTTCAACGAGTGGAAGGTGACAATGTCTATATCGTTTTAGATATTTATTATGATTCACGCGAAGCCTATGAGGAACGGACTAGCTTTGAACGCAGCTTGCCAGAATGGAATGCGATCTGGTTTGCACCTGATATCAAGCATACTGAGGTAAGTGTCGAAGTGTTTGATGTGCTACAGCCGAACAGTTAATAGAAAGTAAAATGGAATTCCTGTTCACAAGAGTTAGGGATTTTTTTTATCATCGAAATAGTCTATACTTCTATAGGTAAGAAAAAATGTTTTTCAGAGAGGATGGACACAATGTTACAACGAAAAATCGGCAACAGTTATTGGGAAACTTCCGCAATTGCTCTCGGAATCATGAGAATGGCAGCGCTAACGCCAACCAAAGCCGCAGAAGCTTTAGAGGCGGCTTTAGAAAGTGAAATCAATTTTATTGATTCAGCAGATATGTACGGAGATGGAAAATCAGAATTGGTTTTTGCTGCTGCTATGAAAGAAGCGGGCATCTCTCGTGACAAATTCTTTATTCAATCAAAAGGCGGCATCGTCACTGGTGATGAGAAGCGCTATGATTTTTCTAAGCAACATTTATTGGATTCTGTTGATGGTATTTTGGAGCGGATGGAGATCGATTATTTAGACAGTTATTTGCTGCATCGCCCTGATCCATTGATGGAACCAGAAGAAATCGCGGAAGCTTTTGATATCCTACAAGCCAGCGGAAAAGTCCGTCACTTTGGTGTATCAAACTTTAACCCTGAACAATTTAAGCTACTACAATCACATGTGGATCAAAAATTATTGATCAATCAATTGCAGTTCTCGATTATGCATACAGGCATGATTGATTATGGCATGCACACGAACATGACAGATACACGTTCATTTGATCATGATGGTGGCGTGTTGGAATTTTCTCGTCGTAAAGGTGTGACGATTCAAGCGTGGTCACCATTCCAATACGGATTCTTCGAGGGGGTTTTTGTTGATAATGACAAATTCCCAGAGTTGAATGCCTTGTTAGACAAATTAGCGAAAAAATATAATACCAATAAAAATGCGATCGCGACTGCTTGGATTCTGCGTCACCCAGCAAATATGCAAGTCATCTTAGGTACAATGAATCCGATGCGGATCAAAGAAAGTGCGGCAGGCGGCGATGTTACCTTAACGAAACAAGAATGGTACGACGTATACTTCGCAGCTGGAAATGATTTACCATAAATATGGAATAGTAAATATAACAGACCTGCTTTTATAAGTAGGCCTGTTTTTTTGTTTTTAAACTGCTAAGAGGTCAAACTCTCTCAAAAAAAAAGAAAAAACTGACGCTTGTTCTCACTGTTTTATCGTTAGAGTTAAGGTGCATAATCATGCGCTATCAGATCAACTAGTTAAACCGGAACAAATTTTCTAACGAATCAATGAACGAGGAAAATAGATTTTGAGCTTTTTGAAATAAGGAAAGGAAATCAATAATTAGCATCAGTTAATAAGAGGAAAGCTATCAAAAAGCATTTTTGAGAGAGGATGATTGAAATGAAAAAATATCAGGCGATTGTTTTATTTGGTTTATTTATTGGGACTCTGTTTTTAGCAGCAGGTCAAACTGTTTCGGCAGATGAGGTGACGGTGAATACAGTGAATGAGCTGCAAGATGCAGTAAAAAACGCTTCAGAAAATCGAAATATAACGATAGGAGAAGCTTTCCCATCTGATATTGATGCGACCATTACGCTGGTTGAATCGCCATATCAAATAGAAGTAGACGGGAATGGCAAAACTATTCAGTCTACAACAGGAAAGCAACTATTTACGTATGGTGCTGGGACCGGAACGGCCGATTCCAGTTTGAAGCTTAAGAATTTCAACCTAGAAGGGTTGGGAAATTCTGCGCGAGCATTATTTGTCGCAGGGTATAAAGGCGATTTTATTTTGGATAATACAATCGTAAATAATTTCCGATCCAATGAGGATGGCAGTGCTTTTTATACAGCTGGAAATACAACGATTACGAATAGTACATTTTCTAATAATGTCAACAATGCTTCAGGCTATTCTGGTGGTGCGATTGCTAGTAAAGGCTATAACTCGAACTTTGAGGTCCGCAATTCTAAATTTATCGCCAATCAAACACTGCAGGTCGGAACCGGCAATGTTGGAGGTGAAGGTGGCGCGATTTATTTCTTCCAGCCAGGGTCTGCGGCTAAGTTTATTTTTAAAAATAATTATTTTGAAGGCAACAAAGCGGTCGAGAACGCGACAGGCGGTGGAACTAAGTTAGCAGATGGTGGCGCAATTGCACTTTTTAATACAGTCGTTGGAACAGACATCCAGTTTGATGGAAATTCATTTGTCAGAAATATCGCTGGTGACGATGGTGGTGCAGTGTTAATCCAAACCAATGCAGCTATTAAAAACGCGGCCATGTTTAAAAACAATACCTTCTATCAAAATAAAGCTTTAGGAAAAGATTTTTCCGCCAACAGTGGTGGCGCAATTCAAACGTATGCAAATGGTAGTCCTTTAGAGGGAAGAAGAGCGGTGGTTGATTATGTTAATAATACGTTTGTCGAAAATGAAGCAGCCTATGATGGTGGAGCGATCGGCAGTTCAGGATATCTGACCAACCTGTCTGCAGGTCGTTATGCCAATAATCTTTTTGCTGGAAACAAAGCAAGAAATGACAGCAAAAAGAATGTTGCCGATGCTACAGTGGACGGAGCAGGTAATATTGAAACGAATCTAGGCTACGATAATGGAACGGCAAGCTCCGTAACGATGCAGGATGCATTTGGAACAGCACCGGTTGGATTGGTAGATAACTATAATAACATCAAAGCTGGAACCGCGAGCGACTCGATTGTTCTGCCAACTGTTCCAATTGCACCTGAAAAACTAGCGGATGATCAAGTGACAAACTTGCGAGAAGTAAATGAGGATCAACGCGGATTTCCGCGGACAGCAACAGCAGATATTGGTTCGATTGAGATTGATTGGATCAAATATGACAGCAACGGCGGAATTTTTGATTTTGGAACTCCGCTCTCTAATTACGATGGAACAGTTTACTATGAAGAAACGCAGCCGACCACCTATTACCAAGTGGGCTATAAAGATTTAAACCAAACCATTCCGGCGGGAGTTGATTTGAAAGCGACTCGCGATGGCTATGAGTTTGCTGGCTGGTCGAAAGATAAAGCAGCGAAGGAGCCAGATGCAGATTTGACTGTCGGGCAATCTATTACGATACCAAAAGGAAATGAAACCTTATATGCGGTTTGGGAAAAATCAGAGCCAGTTATCGTGCACTATATGACTTATGATGAGAACAAAAATTTGGTTCAGATCAGCCCTGATGAAACATTAACTGGATCATTAGGCACCAGCTACCATGCGCAAATTAAACAGATTGATGCTTATGTATTTGCCGGCGTTAAGGATGGGGATTCGATTACTGGTTTCTTTAGTGATGAAGCGAAAGAAATTACCCTGATCTATACGAAAGTAACCAAAGAAAAAGGAACCGTGTTGACTCAATATCAAGATGAAGCAGGAAAACCTTTACTTGGCGATGAGGTGTCCGTGGGTGAAGTGGGCAGTGAGTACAGCACTGTACAAAAAGACGTTTCTGGCTACAAATTGAAAGAAATAATTGGCTCGGCGACAGGAAAGTATACGAATGGAATTACCAAAGTGATTTATGTGTATACAAAGAATCCTGCAGAACAAGGGAAGGTAATCGTTCATTATCAGACAGAAGATGGCACGCCTTTGACGACAGATGTTGAGCTGAAAGGTTCAGTTGATGATTATTACTCAGTGGAAGTGAAGCCTTTTGATGACTATGTATTAAAAGGAATTGTCGGAAATGCTAGCGGCAGGTATTTGACTCAAGATCAGGAAGTAACCCTGATTTACGCGAAAAAAGGAGATGGCGAAGCTAAAGGAGTATTGGTTGTTGAATATCAAGACGAAGCCGGTCACCCAATCCAAAATAGCGAAGTAACCATTGACGAAATTGGAAAAGAATACCAGACATCGAAGAAAGAGATAACAGGATATACCTTTAAAGAAGTTAAAGGCAATGAAGCTGGTAAATATAGTGAAGGAATCACTAAAGTGTCATATATTTATAAAAAAGATGCTGAACCCGTGGTGAATAGTAAGGTAACGATTCACTATCAAGATGAACAAGGGAAAAAGCTAGCTGATGATTTTATTGGTGATCAGCCTGCTGGCAGTATAATTCCATTAAATCTATTGAACAAGGAAATAGAAAATTATGTGATTAAAGAGGTTCAGGGTGTCACAACAGGTTTGTACACAATCCAAGATCAAGAAATTACGGTCATTTATCGGAAGAAACTTGGTCAGGTAGTCGTAAATTATATCAGCGATTCGGGAGAAAAATTAGCCGACTCGATCATTCTGAATGGCGCTATTGGTTCTGAGTACCACACTAAGCGGAAAGAGTTTGCAGGTTACGTGCTGAAGGAACCGCTTGAAGATAAGACGGGAATTTATGCCGCTGAGCCGCAAACAATTACCTATATTTATAGTAATAAAGGAATAATAAACGTACGATATGCGGATGAAGCAGGAAATGAGCTATCTCCAACAGAACAGAAAATCGGAAAAATCGGTGATAAGTATGAAACGACTGGTAAAGAAATTTCTGGCTGGAAAATAAAAGAAACGCCCAAAAATGCGAAGGGAGAATACCAAGCCAAGGAACAAACGATTACGTATGTTTATATAAAAGAAGAAAAACAAGCAGGCGGCACTAATCTGGCTGCTGATAGCGGAGCTGGTACTGGTGGAAAGCAAGCAGATGAAGTAAAGGCTTATCCAGAAGCTAAAAATTATTCTGCAGCAGAGACTGTTTCAAAAAATAATCCGGAAAGCAGTGGAAAAATTCTTCCAAAAACCGGTGAAGAAACGACAAATGCAACAATCCTGATGTTTTTAGGAATCGCAGTTATCGGGATGGCCGGAGTGATTATTGGTAAGAGAAGAAAATTTGACTAATAATTATTATCCTGTCAAATTAGCAGACAGTCCTTGCTAAATGGTTTGATTGTTGACTAAATCAAAAATAGTATAGAAACCTGTAACTATCCTAAACGTTCGAATCAATCGGACGTTTAGGATTTTTGCTTTGAAAATAACGTTTAGCAAATCGCTCAATCGGATTGAACTGGATCATTAATTATCAGATTAGCGATGAAGATGAATAGCGAGTCTCGACGATTCAAAAAGCTCTTTTTTACAGAAATTTCATTTATTTTTTGATGAAATCAATCAAAAAATATGAAATCGCGTTTTTATATGAAAACGATTTTTCGGTTTATTTGAAAATGATTAGAGACGCAGAGGAGCCAAAATATTTATTTTTTTTGTTATTGATTGACGCAAATAAATTTCATTGTGATAAAAAGCGCGTGCTAATGGTGGGGATTAACGGTTGGTTTGTAAGCGTTTCTAATTCGTGTAGAAAAGCTGAACTGCAATAATTCGAAACATTGTGAAAAAGCTGCGTTTTGTTTTGAAGTTTTTTACGTTTAAAGCGGGATCGAATTGGCCAACCCAAAAACTAAATAATCGATTATTAAATAAAATCAATTAGAAAGTTTCTAACTTTTATTATAATTCAAAGAATTGTCGAGTGTTAAAGTTGTAAACGTTATCAACTGCGGATAGACTAAGGATGTAAACAAGGAAAGCGCAACCAAATAAATAAGCTGTTCAAATTTTTTGAACAAAAAATAACAGTTTTTGATTGCACAATAATTAGTACGGAGGAGAATTGCTATGAGTTCAAAAGTTCTTGACCAATTTCTAGAAACGAACTTGGAAGATCTAAAAGAAAAAGGATTGTTCAACACCATCGATATTTTGGAAGGAAGTAATGGTCCGATCATTACAGTCAATGATAAAAAAATGATCAACTTGGCTTCTAACAACTATCTAGGATTTGCTACTCGACCTGAATTGATCGAAGCAGATGTGGAAGCAACGAAACATTACGGAGCCGGTGCCGGAGCGGTTCGGACAATCAACGGAACTTTAGACATTCACCAAAAATTAGAAGAAAAAATAGCAGAATTCAAAGGTACAGAAGCAGCCATCGCATTCCAATCAGGCTTTAACTGCAACATGGGAGCGATCTCAGCAGTCATGAAAAAAGGCGATGCGATCCTATCTGACGAATTGAACCATGCATCAATCATTGATGGTTGTCGTTTATCAGGTGCGAAAATCATCCGCGTCAACCACCAAGATATGGAAGACTTAGAAGCGAAAGCGAAAGCGGCAACTGAAAGCGGCGAATACAACAAAGTAATGTACATTACAGATGGCGTCTTCTCAATGGACGGCGACGTAGCGAAGATTCCTGAAATCGTCGAAATCTGTGAAAGATACAATGTCATCACTTATGTCGATGATGCACATGGAACTGGCGTAATGGGACACGGTCACGGAACTGTTAAACATTTTGAGATGCAGGATCATATCGATTTCCAAATGGGAACCTTGTCTAAAGGAATCGGCGTTGTCGGCGGTTATGTAGCTGGAACCAAACAATTGATCACTTGGTTGAAATCGCAAGCACGTCCGTTCTTATTCTCTACTTCATTAACACCGGGAGCTGCAGGTGCTTGTATCAAAGCGATCGATTTGATTGAAGAACATCCTGAATATGTCGATACACTTTGGGACAATGCCAACTATTTCAAATCAGAATTGAAACGGATCGGCTATGATATTGGTCATTCAGAAACACCAATCACACCAGTTATTGTAGGTGATGAAAAATTAGCCCAAGAATTTTCTAAGAAATTGATCGAAAACGGCGTTTATGCGAAACCAATCGTTTACCCAACTGTACCATTAGGAACAGGCCGCGTACGGAATATGCCGAACGCTGGACACACAAAAGAAATGCTGGATGACGCGATCAAGGTTTATGAAAAAGTTGGAAAAGAACTAGGTATCATCAAAGAAACTGTTCAATAAAAAATCAAATTTTAGGATAAATAGAGAGGAAGTCACATTCATGAAAAAAGTATTGATCACAGGCGCATTAGGACAAATTGGTTCAGAATTAACAGAAAGACTACGCAAAGATCTAGGGGTAAAAAATGTCATCTCAACCGATATTCGTACGGTTGAAGGAAGTCCAGTTGTTGAAAATGGTCAATTTGAAGAATTAGATGTAACCGATTACGACAGCTTTTTGGACATGGCTAAACGCTATGAAGTAGATACGATCATCCATTTAGCAGCATTACTTTCTGCCACTGCTGAAAAACGTCCCGCGTTTGCTTGGAACTTGAATATGACTGGGTTAATGAATGCGTTAGAAGTGGCTCGGGAAATTGGACCTAATACAAAATTCTTCGCACCATCATCGATCGCGGCTTATGGACCAGATTGCGAACCAGACAATACGCCGCAGGATACCGTAATGCACCCTACTACCATGTATGGAGTGACCAAAGTAGCGGGTGAATTATTAGAAAATTACTACCATGATAAGTATGGTGTTGATAGCCGTTCCGTTCGCTTCCCTGGCTTAATCTCATATAAAGTAGAACCTGGCGGCGGTACAACAGATTACGCCGTAGACATTTATTATGAAGCTTTAAAAAACAAATCCTACACATCATTTATCGACAAAGGAACCTATATGGACATGATGTATATGGACGATGCAATTGAAGGAATCGTGAAGTTAATGAATGCAGATGCGGATCGCTTAGAGCATCGCAACTCATTCAACATCACTGCAATGTCCTTTGAACCAGAACAAATTGCGGCATCAATTCGTCGCCGGATTCCTGATTTTGAATTGAAATATGACGTAGATCCAGCACGTCAAGGAATCGCAAATTCATGGCCTAATTCGATCGATGACAGCGATGCACGCAAAGAATGGGACTTCAGTCCAAACTTTGATTTAGATAAAATGACGGATGAAATGTTAGAAAGATTATCAGAAAAATTTAAGGCAGAAGGCGTAGAAACAAAGGTGTCTTTTGATAAAGTAAATTCATAAAATCGTGAAGGTTTCTTAACAGAACATGAGGAGGGAATAAGAAAAAAGGAAATGTTTTAAATAACGTTTCCCTTTTTCTTCCTCCATGTTAAAATAATGTCCGAACAAATAGGGATAGCTGTTAAATACTTGGTGTATAGCAATTATTTGTTCTATTTCGTTTATGTAATAACTTCCACTATTTGTTTTAGAAACCATGTTAAGAAGTGAACAAACACTCGCTTCAAATTATAGGAGGAAAAAATATGGCAGTCGACCAACAAGAACTTGTGGGTTCACAAAAAGGTGAACTGAAACGAACGATGACCTTCTTCCCAGCCCTTTCGACAGTAATGGGTACCGTAATCGGTGCAGGGGTATTCTTTAAAGCAGCCAGTGTTGCTGCAGTAACAGGATCAACCAGCTTACACATGTTGTCTTGGTTCCTAGGCGGATTAATCAGTGTCTGTGCCGGATTGACTGGTGCGGAATTAGCAGCAGCGATTCCAGAAACTGGCGGGATGCTGCGCTATATTGAACGCGCTTATGGAGAATTTTGGAGTTTCCTACTTGGATGGGCACAAGTAGTCATCTACTTCCCAGCAAATGTAGCCGCTTTAGCAATCATTTTCGCAACGCAGTTTAAGAATTTATTCGGTATGAGCGATTCAACGATCATTCCGATCGCGATCGTCGCAGCAGCATCAATCATGCTGATCAACTTCCTTGGCTCAAAAGCCGGCGGAATGTTCCAATCAATCACGTTAGTCTGTAAGTTAGTTCCTTTAGCGTTGATCGTGATCTTCGGCTTGATGCGCCAAGGAGATGTTACTGTCAGCTTGCTGCCAGTTCAAGCAGGTGCCAACGTTGGCGGCTTCTTCCCAGCATTAGGTGCAGGGCTATTGGCAACAATGTTCGCCTATGATGGCTGGATTCATGTCGGAAATATCGCCGGCGAATTGAAGAAACCAGCACGTGATTTGCCTCGGGCGATTGCTGGCGGGATCTTAGGAATTATGGTCGTTTACTTATTAGTCCAATTCGCTTTCCTACGTACCATTGATATGTCTCAATTAGCAGGAAACGAAAATGCGGCGATGGATGTCGCTGGAACAATCTTTGGCGGCATGGGTGGTAAATTAGTCACGATCGGTATCCTGATCTCTGTATACGGAACGATCAACGGCTACACGATGACAGGTATGCGTCTACCTTATACAATGGGTCTTGAAAAACAATTACCATTCTCTGATAAACTAGTGAAATTAAACAAGAATCATGTTCCTTATATCGCTGGTCTATTGGAATTAGTCATTGCGATCGGCATGATGATGGTCGGTGGATTCGATATGTTAACGGATATGTTAGTCTTCGTTATCTGGATCTTCTACACATTAGTCTTTATCGCAGTCATCAAATTAAGAAAAACAGAACCAGATTTGGTTCGTCCTTACAAAGTGCCGCTTTACCCAATCATTCCAATCATCGCGATCATTGGTGGGGTGTTCATCTTAGTGATGACTCTGATCAACCAATTCTCATTAGCAATGATCGGTATTGCAATTACCGCATTGGGGATTCCTTTCTACATTTACTTAAAGAAAAAATACAACTAAACATCTAGTAGATGAACGAGTTTATACACCTAAGACAGACTTCTGTTTTAGGTGTTTTTTTTCGTCTAAAACCAGTAAATAGGTCATCTTTCTTCTATATAAATTACCGTAGCCAGGAAATTGCCACATCGTTGTGGTAATTGTCTGTGTTCTCAATGTAAACGCTATCTATTATGATGTGGTTAGTAAAGGAAAGGATGGTAAATGTATGACAGGATTTCCAAAAGATTTTTTGTGGGGAGGTGCAGTAGCAGCCCACCAGCTTGAGGGGGCTTGGCAAGAAGGCGGAAAAGGTGTCAGTGTTGCAGATGTAATGACCGTCGGTGGTCCTGGCGTTTCACGGAGAATCACTGAAGGTGTCCTTGAAGGAGAGTATTATCCGAACCACGAGGGCATCGATTTCTATCATCGTTACAAAGAAGACATCGCACTTTTTGCTGAGATGGGCTTCAAGTGCTTCCGAACGTCAATTGCTTGGAGCAGGATTTTTCCAAAAGGGGACGAGCAAGAGCCCAACGAAGCAGGTTTAAAATTTTACGATGATCTCTTTGACGAATGCTTGAAGTATGGTATCGAACCCGTCGTAACACTATCGCATTTTGAATTGCCGTATCATTTAGTAACCGAGTATGGCGGTTTTGCCAATCGCAAGCTGATCGATTTTTTTGTGAATTTTGCAGAGGTTTGCTTCAAACGCTACAAAGACAAGGTCAAATATTGGATGACCTTTAACGAAATCAACAATCAAGCCAATTACGACGATCAGTTTTTCCCGTTTACCAATTCAGGAATCGCTTATAAAGAAGGCGATGACCGTGAGCGGATTATGTATCAAGCCGCACATTATGAATTGGTAGCTAGCGCCAAAGCCGTTCAAATCGGTAAAGCAATCAATCCTAATTTTGAAATTGGCTGTATGATCGCCATGTGTCCGATCTATCCAGCGACATGCAAACCAGCGGATGTATTGATGGCGCAAAAGGCAATGGAAAAACGCTATTATTTCACAGATGTTCACGTGCATGGTGCCTATCCGGGTTATATGATGACATACTTTGCTAGAAAAGGTTATGATTTAGATATAACATCAGAAGACTTGGAAGAACTGGTAAAAGGAACGGTTGATTATATTGGTTTTAGTTATTACATGTCCTATGCCATCAAGCATAAAGAAGACAATCTATACTTTGACTACCATGAGCAAAGAGATTTTGTCAGAAATGAATACATCGGTATCTCTGACTGGGGATGGCAGATCGATCCTGAAGGTCTCCGTTATGCATTGAATTGGTTCACTGATCATTACCGGGTACCATTGTTTATCGTCGAAAATGGCTTCGGTGCCATCGATGAAAAAGAAGCGGACGGCAGTGTCCATGATTCGTATCGTATTGATTATTTCCGCGATCATATCAAGGAAATGAAAAAAGCGGTTGTCGAAGATGGTGTGGATTTAATGGGATATACGCCTTGGGGATGTATCGATTTGATCTCTGCCGGAACGGGAGAAATGAAAAAACGTTATGGCTTCATTTATGTTGATCGTGACAATGAAGGCAATGGAACTTTAGAACGCAGCAAGAAGGATTCATTTGATTGGTTCAAACAGGTGATTTCTTCAAATGGTGAAATATTAGAATAAAAATCGGCCCCGATCTACTTCAGCTATACGTTAAAATAATAGAAGAGTAGTGAACGGGTAAAAAATAGGATAAATAGGGAGGAAAAAACGATGAAAAAAGCATTGATTATCTGTGCCGGAGGAATGTCTTCATCAGTAATTGCAAAAAAAACAACAGAGGCTTTACAAGGAAAAGGAAATGAGATTCAAGTCGATGCGACTTCTCAATCTCAAGGAGCTACTACTATTGCAAAAGACGAATATGATTTGTATCTCGTTAGTCCGCAAACCAAAATGTATTTCGATAGTTTAGCAAAAGCAGCGAGTAAAGTTGATAAACCGATCGTAAACATTCCACCGCAAGCATACGTTCCGATTCCAATGGGGATTGACAAATTATCTAACGTCATTCTTGAAAATATTTAGTAAGGGCTGATAGAGATGTTGAGCAAGCGAGAAACTCAAATCCTTAAATTATTATTTGACCAAAAGCATACTTATTTGACGAGTCAAGAGATTGCTTCAGGAATTGATGTTTCCAATCGAACAGCTAGAAAATATCTTCATCTGCTGGAGGATGCTTTAAAGCAAGAAGCAGTCGCTACGATCGAGGCAAAGCAAGGAAATGGGTACCAGTTGAAAATTGAGGATGCGAAGAAATTTGACGAGTTTTATCTTGCAGAAGTCAAAGATCAAGCGACTTCTAGGGATATTACGACGATTCAGGAATCAAATGATCGACAGTATTACATTTTAAACCGCTTGTTTTTTGAACAGAGTGCCGTCTATGTAGATGAAATCGCTGATGAACTGTTTGTTTCTCGCTCAACCATATCAAACGATCTAGTTGAAATAAAAAAACTGATCACACCTTACCAAATCGAACTTCAAAGTAAAAGCAATAAAGGAATCTTCATTGTTGGAAATGAGCAAAACATCCGTCATTTCATTATGAATTATTTCTTTATGGAGCGTTTGCATGACAATTTATTTGCCTTTTCAATGTACGCGAATTTGCTAGAAGGCATCAGTGTTGAAGAAATTGTCATTATTGTTTTAGATGAATGCCGAGAATCACAGTTAAAGCTTTCAGATTTCATCGTTTATAATTTAGTCCTTCATATTGGTCTGGCGATCAAACGGATCCAAAATGGTTTTCTAATGGACATCCAAGCGCCGATGTCTTTTGAGGAAGAATCGGTGGAGTATCAAACGGCCTTAAAAATCTTAGCCAGAATCGAAAATGCGATGGGAATCACCTTCTCTTCAGAGGAAGCGGATTTTATCGCCCTTCACTTGAAGAACAAGATTACCGCCAAAACGATCTTTAAAAAGGCAGATGCTACGGAAGACGAGATCCGAATGCAATTATTAGAAACATTGAAGGTCATTGATCAGGACACACCATTTGATTTAGAGCACGACACGATTTTGATTGATGGATTGATGATTCACTTTATCCCGCTGTTAACCAGGCTGCAAAATAATTCCAGCATCGAGAATCCATTGCTGGAGGAAATCAAGACACAATATCCTGATTTGTTTGAACTGACGGTTAACTACTTTTCAAAAATGCCAGTGTTCAAGTCGTATCAAATGACGGAAGGAGAATGGGCCTATCTAGCGATTCATATAACAGCAGCGGTTGAACGCTACTTTAATGAACAAAAGACTCATGTGTTAGTTATCTGCGCGACTGGATTAGGCAGTTCACAGATGATCAAAAATCGTTTGGAGCGCGAGTTCGGTTCCAGAATCTTGATTGAAAAGGTCATTAGTTATTATGAAATCGCCGAGCAGGATTTAAGTCAAATCGATTTGATCATCTCTTCGATCAATCTAGGCAATATCGTCTTAAATGCACCAATCGTCAATGTCAGTGTTTTCTTAGGAAAAGAAGACATTAAGAAGATCAATCATGAAATATCTAGTAATAAGGGTGGCCAATTCTCAAGTCGAAAAGAACATGAGCAAAAAGAATTGGTCGAAGAACAAGTTGAATTAATTAAGCGAAGTTTCAAACCGGAGCTGTTCTATTTTGTGGATGGTCAATCTACTAAAGACGCGGTCTTAAAGGAATTGATCAGCAAAATCGAAGTAGTTGAAGACACGGATTTGCAGGAAAGCTTTTTGAGCCAGTTAAAACTGCGAGAATCATACAGTTCAGTCGTATTTTCTGAATTTATGGCGGTCCCTCATCCAATCGAAGCATTGACCAAAGAAGGGCATGTCGCTGTTGCGGTCGCACCAGAAGGCATTGTTTGGGGCGATGGATGTCAGAATATTCAGTTGGTTTTCTTGCTGTCACCGGATAAATTAGGGAAGTTTGAGATTGAAAAGGTTAGTCAAATGTTGGTTGAGATCATGGAGAATGATCACTTCAGAAAAACCTTAGCCTTCAGTAATACTTTTGATAACTTTATAAAAGCGTTTATTGATCAATTTGAAAAAAGAGAGTAGAAGGAGAAAAACAATGGACTCAGAAAAATTACAAGAAGCAGCATTTGAAATTATTTTGAGTAGTGGGGATGCCCGGACACTTGTACATGAAGGCTTCAAAAGTATGCGTGAAGGAAACTACGAAGAAGCAGATGTACATTTGAACGAGGCGAATGATTCACTAGTCAAAGCACATAAAGCACAAACCGAACTCTTACAGCAATATGCCAGTGGAGAAAAAATTGAAATGGAGATCATCATGGTGCACGCGCAAGACCACTTGATGACCACCATGACCTTACGGGAAGTTGCAATCGAAATGCTTTCATTATATCGGAAAGTATCGTAGTAAGGCGCCATTCATTATTAGGAAAAAGAGGAGAACAGATGATGGATAAAAAAACTGCTAGTCAATTAAAAAAGGACACGGCACTGAAGAATTTTCGCTATAATCGCTTCCTTTTACTTAGGTATTTATTAGCCGGTTTTTTCTTTACGAATATCTATTGGTTGCTTTCGCTAGCAATGAGTAAAAGCGCTTGGGCACTGTTGCCACTGGGATTACTTGTACTTTCAGTCCCGGCTGTTGCAGAGCATTTACGTCTGTACGGCTATCCATCAGATGATGTTCGCGACCAGTTAAAAGGGCATCGATTGTATCAGATAACCCAAGCGATAACAAATGTTGTTTTATTGGTGTCTGTTTTGACCAATTTAGGGTTCGAACAAGTCTTTCCATTTTTCAAAAATAATTCCACGAGCAAAGGGTTTGTCAGTTGTATTTTGTTAGCCGGTATTTTGTTATCAGCAGTTATTTTGAAACGAATCAGCAGCATTTATAGTCAAAAAGATAAGCATGCTTCATATATTACAGAATTCAGCAAACTAAATAATTAAAAAGGGTGATTAAAAAATGGACGGATCAAATAATAAAGTCTTTGCTTTCTTAGAGAAAAACTTGATGGGCCCAATGGGAAAAATCGCTTCACTAAAAGTAGTGCGGGGGATCATGGGTGCTGGTATGGGCGCTATTCCATTTACGATCGTTGGTTCGATGTTCTTAGTGTTCAATATTTTGCCAATGACCTTCCCGTTTTTAGAGGACATCTTCAACGCGACATTTTTCAAATTCAGTGACCTTTATATGTTAGCCAACAGTACAACGATGGGGATTTTGGCATTATACTTTTGTGTTGGCTTGGGATATGAATATACAAAAATCATCGCTGAGGAAGATGATTTGAACATGGCACCAATTACGGGAGCTTTGCTATCAATGTTCGCATTCTTCCTTTCTATCCCACAGTTAGTGATGGATAACGGAACAGTGGTTCGTTTGACTGATACTGAAGCAAACATCATCAACGGCTGGGCAATCGGCGGCGACGGTGTTTCTCGTTTGGGAACAGTCGGAATCTTTACCGGAATTATCATGGCAGTTATTGCCGTTCAGCTTTACCGTTTGTGTGTCTCAAAAAATTGGGTCATCAGAATGCCGGAACAGGTTCCAGAAGGTGTATCTAGAGCCTTTACAGCCTTGATTCCTGCTTTCATTGTTGCTTTTGTTATTCTAATCATCACAGGCGTATTAGTCCTATTCAATACGGATATCTTCCAATTGATCGCTATCCCGTTCGGTTTCGTTACGAACATGACCAGCAGCTGGATCGGTGTTATGGTTATCTACTTCTTGATCCACGCATTATGGATCGTAGGTATCCACGGTGCCAACATCATTTCTTCATTGATCGCTCCGATTACTTTAGGTAACTTGGCTTTGAACGCTGATGGCGCGCATATTCCATTAGCAGGTGAGTTCCAAAATGCCTTTGTAACAATCGGTGGTTCAGGTGCAACCTTAGGTTTGTGTCTCTTCTTAGTTTATATGGCGAAATCAGAACAATTAAAAGTATTAGGGAAAGCGGCGATTGTTCCATGTTTGTTCAATATCAATGAGCCGTTGATCTTCGGTATCCCATTGATCTACAATCCGTTCATGGCGATTCCGTTCTTCTTAGCGCCAATGGTTTCCGCATCAATTGCTTACTTTGCGATTCAACTAGAATTGATTCGCCCTGTAATCGCGAACATGCCTTGGCCTTCACCAGTTGGAGTGGGTGCCTTCATTAGTACCGGTGGTGACTGGAAAGCAGCAGTAGTGGCAGTTATCTGTGCAGCATCCGCATTCGCGATCTATCTGCCGTTTGCTCGTGCATACGATAAGAAATTGGTCGGCGAAGAAAAAGCAATCGGTTCAGAAGAAAGTGCTGGAGAAAGTGTTTCAGCATAATCCAATACTCGAATAAATGAAATAGCCGCTGGCGGATGCCGGCGGCTATTTTTTAGATGTCTTCTTTGGTGGTCTCATAATACTCTAAAAACAATTCGTGAAGCGCGGGATGTGTTTTCCGTAATTGGACTAAACGATTGGTTTCATAGGACATGAAGCAGTGCTGACTGGTGCCGGTTGTGACCAGCTTGTCTCCTTTATAGACACGATACTCAAAATCTAGGCGTGTGCCGGTATATTTGGTAACGATTGGTTTGATCAATACTTCATCGCCGAAACGGACCATTTCTTTGTACTCGCAGCTGACACCTAAGACTGGAATCATGATGCCGTCTGCTTCGATTTTCTCAAAGGGGCAGTCCATAAAAGCCAGTGCGTCAACACGGGATTCTTCAAACCAGCGGATGTAATTCGAATGATGGATGATGCCCATCTTATCGGTCTCATAATAAAAAGGCTTGCGCTGATAGCCGGGATATTTTTCCATAGTTATTTCCTTTCGCTTGCGTATTTTTTCATATAACGAGGCAACGCCTCACTGATCGAGGTAGGCAAGACGACATAATTGTCCTCCGCCAAATCATCTCCGATCAAGCTGTGAAGATAGACCGCTGCTGCGACCGTATCAATATTTTTTTCAAATTGCGCTAAAAAGCCAGTGATCATGCCAGCTAATGTATCGCCCGTACCACCAGTAGCCATGCCTGGATTGCCTAACGGGTTTTGATAATAAGCGACTGCCTCATCGTAGATCGTCGTGCGATGACTCTTTAAGACAATCTTGGCACCTAAGAGTGCTTGTTTCGCACGATTGTTCTCATTCGTTTGCTCCACAAACTTTAGACCGCTTAAGTGAGCCCATTCTGCTTGATGAGGAGTGAAGACGGTTTGTGCAGGGAACTTTAATGACAGATTATAATCCTTGAAAAGTGTGATCGCTGAGCCGTCCACCACCAACCATTGTCCTACATTTTGGTTACTGACAACACCTTTTAAGAAAAGTGCCATCTCTTTCGCCAATCCCAATCCAGGGCCAATTAAGATTACATCGGCTTTTTCTAATGTTTGGTATATGGTGTTTGTCTCGTTGAAATCTAATACCATCGCTTCCGGCAAACGAGCATGAAGCGCTGTGTGGTTTTTTCTGGCAGTGATGACAGTAGTTAGGCCCGCGCCGCTTTTGACACAGGCTTCAGCGCTCATGATGATCGCTCCGCCATACTGTTGGCTGCCGCCGATCAACACGACTCGTCCAAAAGTTCCTTTGTGGGAAATCTCGGGCCTCTTCGTAATCACTTTATGTAAGATATCTTCGCTCAATTGGACCATCTAGTCACCCGCTTTCGTCAAATAATCATTTTACCATTTATAATAGAAATAGTAGGATAAAATTCACTATGGGTACCATTATAAGGGAAAAAGGAGCGGCTTTCCTAGTATTTATTAAAGAGTTTTCATTTTTATTATAGTCGAGAGAATGCTATCATTATAGTGGTTATAATTAAAGGGGGAATCTTTCAATGACAATCGATTTTAAGAAAGAAGTCGAAGCACGCAAAGACGATCTATTAGCAGATCTATTCACTTTATTACGTATTAAAAGTGAACGTGAGGACGACAAAGCAACCAAAGAAGCACCATTCGGACCTGGACCGGTGGAAGCATTAGAAAAAATGCTTGAAATCGCAGAACGCGATGGCTTCACAACCAAAAACGTCGACAACTATGCCGGCCATTTTGATTATGGTGATGGCGATGAAACACTAGGAATCTTCGGTCACTTAGACGTGGTACCTGCTGGTGACGGTTGGGATTCAGATCCTTATGAACCAGAAATTCGTGATGGAAAATTATACGCTCGTGGCTCAAGCGATGACAAAGGCCCATCAGTTGCGGCTTACTACGCTGTAAAAATCATCAAAGAATTAGGCTTGCCAATCTCTAAAAAAATCCGTTTCGTCTTCGGTACTGACGAAGAAAGCGGCTGGGGAGATATGGACTACTACTTCGAACATGAAGAAAAACCTGACTTTGGTTTCTCACCAGATGCGTATTTCCCAATCATCAACGGTGAAAAAGGGAATGTAACCATGATCCCTCACTTCGATGGCACAAACGGCACTTCTTATGTTTTAGTAAGCTTCGAAGCTGGGTTGCGTGAAAACATGGTTCCCGGCAATGCAGTGGCAGAAGTAAAAGTTGCCGATGCAGAGGCTGCTGAAAAATTAGCAAAAGAATTCGCGGATTACGTAGAAAACAATCCAGTTAGCGGAAAAGCTGATGTTGCTGGTTCAACCGTTACTTTACACTTAGACGGAAAAGCAGCGCACGGCGCTAGCCCTCAATTGGGAACAAACGCTGGTACTTTCTTGGCAGTCTTCTTAAACAACTATGACTTCGAAAAAGGTGCAAAAGCTTTCATCGAAAACAGCGCAAACTATATCCATGAAGATGTTTACGGGAAGAAATTAGGCGTTGCTTTCAACAATGAAAAAATGGGTGAGTTGACCATGAACGCTGGGATCTTCAGCTTCAAAGATGGTCAAGAAAACGATAACCGAATCACATTGAACTTCCGTTACCCTAAAGGAACGACAAATGACGAAATCAAAGCAAAATTAGAAGAATTATTCGGCTCAGAAGTGAAGGTAACAGAAGGCGCTCACCACATGCTGCCTCACTATGTACCAGCAGATGATCCATTGGTCGCTACTTTGCTAGATACTTTTGAAGAACATACAGGTATCAAAGGGGAAGAAAAAGTCATCGGCGGTGGCACATTCGGTCGTTTACTAGAACGCGGTGTTGCTTACGGCGCTCAATTCCCAGGCTTTGAAGATACGATGCACCAAGCCAACGAATACATGTCTGTTGAAGACATCTTGAATTCTGCAGTGATCTACGCAGATGCGATCTATCGTTTGGTAAAATAATGCTTGATATTGGAAACTCTCCGCAATTTTTTAATTGTGGGGAGTTTTTTCTTCATTGGCATAAATAGTGAACCTGTTGTATGCTTTCTTGGAAGGGTTTATTTAACAATGAAAGAAGGCAGATTATGAAGAGAAGATCCGTTATTTTGAGCACTGATCCAGGAATCGATGATGCGGTAGCGATAGCTTTAGCGCTTTTCAGCGAAGAGCTGGATGTGAAGCTGATTTGCCCGATTTTCGGCAATGTCAGTTTGGAACATACGAAGTCTAATACAGAAAAGCTGTTGACCTTGTATCGTAAAACACCGGAAGTTGTTTCAGGAAGTGCCCGCCCGCTTTTAAGAGATGCGATCAACGCCAGTGACATTCACGGAGAGTCCGGGATGGACGGCTATGAATTTCCTGATGCGACGATTTTTTCGAATAGCTCGAGAACAGCAGTGGAGGCGATGCACGAAGTCGTGAATCAAGAAGAGCAGACCACTTTAGTCGGAATTGGTCCATTGACTGATATCGCCTTGTTTCTTCATCTTTATCCGCAGGATTTGGCTAAGATTGATCGAATCGTCGTAATGGGCGGCAGTTTAGGACGAGGAAATTACGGCGTGTTGTCGGAATTTAATTTCGCGGCTGATCCTGAAGCCTCAAAGATCGTCTTCAACAGTGGTCTTCCGATCCAAGTTGCGCCGTTAGAAGTGGGAAATCAAGCCAAGATTATGCCTGAGGTGACGGATAAGATCCGAAGCTTTGGAGAAATCGGGGAAATGATCTATCAATTATTTACGAAATACCGCAGCGGCAGTTTTGAAGCGGGATTGAATATGTATGATGCCTTGGCGATCGCCTTGATCGTAGAACCGGAAATGTTTGAGATCGTCTCAACCAGAGTCGAGATCGAAACGGCGACTTCGTTAACCTATGGCGCTTCGTTGATTGACCTTGAGAACTATCTGGATTTGCCAGCAAACGCGGAAGTGGCCGTCAATGTAGATCCAATCCAGTTTGAAGAATGGTTTGTTGAGTCTCTTGCACGAACAGCAGAGTAATACCGGTTCTTAATAGAGAAAAATAGCGTATGCCGATTTTCGGCATACGCTATTAGTCATTAAGGATGCGATCAATGCTCAAAACAGTAC
This sequence comes from Enterococcus sp., assembly GCF_032555305.1. Lineage (GTDB taxonomy): Bacteria > Bacillota > Bacilli > Lactobacillales > Enterococcaceae > Enterococcus_A. Next base: position 24,561 of record NZ_JAWGOQ010000004.1, on the reverse strand, counting down.
CTGTTTTGGCATCTGCTTTAAATTCGTAAGCGACCAAGTGATCGTCTTCTGTCCGAGTAATCCCGCCAGAAAGAATATCCATTTTGATGGCGAATTTTTGCATGTGATCGGTGTCGAAAGAAATCCAAGAACCTTCGATCGGACCTTCCTTTAGAAAAGCTGCTTTGATTTGATCCAAGACTTTGTCTGGAGACATTGTTTGTTGTTTTCGATAATAGTGATTTGCCGCGATGCCAGCGACGATGCCGATCGTTGAACCGATGGCCAGGCCTTGAGCGAATTTTTTTGTCTTTTCCAAAGCACAAACCTCCTTGCTTCAATTTAATCTATTTTCTTATTAGCTGCGATTTTGTTTGTACGCCTTATTTTACCATTGTTACAAACGAATTTGAAAATTATACGCCATTATTTCGCATAAAATAGGAAATTATCTCAGAGATAGCTCTGTCAAAAACAAGAACCAGTGATCTAGTCAGACCACTGGTTCTTGTTTTTGTGTCATTAGCTAAATGGCACTGCCGGCGTAGAAGCCATCACGGATAGCGTCGCCGATCTTGCCGATTTTGTTGCTGTCGCCGAGGAGACGAGTCTTTGTATGATATTTTTCTTTGATGCTGTTGACGGTTGTTAAAACAGGTTTCATGCCAAAAGCATTGATGACCGTGTCTGCTGCTACTTTCTCAGTCGAGCCGTCTGCTTTTTCGATCAACACACCAGTTTCATCAATTTTCGTCACTTTCGCTTGAGTGATCATAGTGACATTATTTTCAGCTAAAGCATTCATCAAGGAAATACGATTGATGAACATGGCATCCTCTGCGCAGCTGTCTTTCATTTCGATGATGGTCACATTTTTGTTCATCTCTGAGGCAATCTCTAGCGCGCCGTCACAGCCGGTCGAACCACCGCCGCAAACAACGATGTTCTCGCCATTGATCAAGGATTCGTCCTGATGACATGCTACCATGGTAGCGACGTTTGGCGAGTCGATTCCCGGGATTGGCGGAACAAGTGCTTCGGCACCGCAGCCCACAAAAAATTGGTCGCATTCAGCCAAGATTGGATTATCAGGGCTCACGAAGGTATTTAGATGAACGTCAATGCCCAGTTTTTCCATTTGTCTTTCATACCATTGGCTGAGTAATTGAATATTGACTTTGAATTTAGCCGTTGCAACATCCCGCATCATACCGCCAAGGCGAGGCCCTGCTTCGTATAAGGAGACTTCGTGCCCTCTTAATTTTGCCACGCGGGCGGCTTCCATACCTGACGCGCCGCCGCCGATAATCACGATTTTTTTCGGTGTTTCCGCTGCCTCTAATTTGAAGCGCCGTTCCTCCATTGCTTGAGTATTGACAGAACAGCCGAGCTTCGTGTGATTATTCCAAATTCTGCCGATACAGTTTTCATTACAGCGTAGGCAAGGGCGGACATCTGCTCGTTCCCCAGCCAAGAGTTTATTTGGCAGGTCGGGATCGGCAATCAACCCGCGCCCGAACATCGCGAAGTCGGCAGTTCCAGACTGGATCAGCTCAACGGCTGACTCAGGGTTATGTGTTCCAGCATTTAATAATGGGACTGAGACTGCTTTGCGAGCAGCATCAGTGACATAAGACGTACAAGACTCGCCCAGATAAGAAGGCGGGAAGATATAGTCTAATGTCTCATAACATCCGGCATCAATATCAAAAGCATCGACACCTTCTTCTTCTAATAATTTAATTAACGGAAGTGAATCCTCCAACGTCCGTCCACCTTCAAAGCGATGATCCAAAGAGATTCTAAATAGGATCGGCATATTTTTACCCACTGCTTTACGAATTGCCTGAATGATCTCTCTAGGGAAACGAGCAAAGTTTTCTGGCGAGCCGCCATATTCGTCTGTGCGTTTGTTCCAGACTGGCGACATGAATTGGTCCACTAAATAACCGGCATGCGCATGAATCTCAATACCGTCAAACCCGGCATCTTTGGCTAAACCAGCTGCGAAGGTAAAGCCATCCATGACTCCTTGAATATCCTCTTTCGTCATTTCGCGACACGGAACATTCGGATCAAAGGCGGAAGGAATCGGTGACGCCGACATCGGAGGACGGCCTAAAGTATCAGGAAAAGCATTCCGCCCCGTTCCGCAGGTAATTTGACAGATCACCTTGGTTCCATAACGATGAACCGAGTCGCATAAAGAAGTCAGTGCTGGTAAAACAGTAAATGAATCCAGCGTTCCTTCCATTGACCCCTGTGCGATCTCTTCATTCAGCGGCTGGCAGCCCAAGATGATCATGCCGGCGCCGCCTTTTGCCCGCTCCACGAAATAATCGATTTCCTGCTCATCTTTTCGACCGCTGGCAAACGCGGAGTTCGTGCCCATCGGTGACATCACGATCCGATTCTTAACTTCCATGTTTCCAATTTTATAAGGGGTAAAAAGTGTGTCGTAGTTCATGGTTATGCCTCCTCATCTTTTGCAAAAGGTGTCGCATAGTAGCGATAAACATCGTATTGGATCACGATCGGATCGTTGGTAAAATCAACTCTTCCGATCCCAAAGCAAGCAATCCGATTGCACCAGTCGTATCTTTCATCATCTGTGTCCAGCACAGGCATTGGTTGGGTGCCCATGACTGGTGGAAACTTGCCATTGGCATAATCCGCCGCCGCTTCGGCAGAACCTAGATCGATCCGTCCTTTATAGAACATGTTGATATCAGCCCCGTCATCGGTCCGAATCATCGCACGGCAGTCCACATCTACGATCCCATTCGGATGAACGGTGGACCAGTCGGCACCCACAGGTAAAATTTCACCATTGACTTTCGGTCCCCAGACCTTCCCGCCAGTGATAACCCCAGTCACACGCGTCGATCCGGTCGGCAATTTTTGAATAAACATGTTGGCGTCCACATCAATTGAATAGGTAAAAAGGTGTTCGGTCTTAAACTTGTTCAACTCAAACTCTGTCATTTTTCTTTTCCTCCATTTCTTTTTTGTTCTTGTAAAAAGCGTAACATGATGGCGGTTTCGTTCCATTGGTAAAATAAATGATTTTTCTGGTCTTTATCGTCAAAAACACCAAGAGATGCTAAAATCAGTATATAAATAGCGGTTTTGGAGGTGAGTAGGATGGAATACACTGAGGCGGAATTAATTGAATATACGAATCAAGCAATTGAGAAAATTTCACAAGGAGGTTCGATTGAGGAACTAGCCCAATTTACTTATGAAAAATTCCAGCTGCCGTTGATCGTAGCTGATTCGGGATATCGCTTGATCGCCTATGCTGGCGGCGAGGATATCCATGATCCCTATTGGCAGCAGATTATTTCCAGCGGCGAACCGACTGATCATACGATTATGAAGTTTTATATCGATGATGGTTTAATGGAAGCAATAACAGGATCGAATGAAGCTCTGTACATTGATTGGGGCGTGTGTGTCGATTACCCGCAGACTAGCGGACCGATCTATATCGACAATAATCTGGAAGGCTTTGTCAGCGTCCTGTTCTTAGAGGAGAAACGGTTGGATTTCTCTCTCAAGCTGAATAATCTGTTGCGGCAATTTTGCGGAATCTTGATGCAATCTAAAAATTTTCGTTTGACCCATGCCATCAATCCAGTCAAGGAATTGTTGGCGCAGAAATTTTTTGATACTGAAGCATATGCTGATGTGGCTTCTTTAGCAGGCTATCTAGAGATCGTCCAGCTTCAGCCAAATTATTGCGTCGTTGTACTGTCAGAAAAAAATCAAGACAGCCTGCTTTTTTCCCGCATGAAGAGTCAGATCGTCAAAGAGAGCTCCAATATTCTTTATTATGAAAAGGAGCAGAAATTGTATCTGCTGTTCCATCATTTAGGGGAAGCCAATTTGAATCCGTCCTTTTTGAGTTTGATCAGTCAATGTGAGAGCTATTGCGGAGTTAGTACCGTCTTCGATTCCTTGGAACAGCGTGAGTCCTATATCCAGCAAGCCAATTTGGCTCATGATACGGCGCGGCTGCTGAATCGAAGCAGTCAATGTACCTATTATTCCGAATCTCTCTCGGAAGCCTTTTTACTGCACCCGTTGAAAGAGTTTCGCCAAGAAAATGTGGTTCCAGAAGAAATGCAAAACCTATTTGCCTATGACCGCCTCCATGAAACAGAGCTGACAAAAACACTCAAAATTTATTTATATCTTAGAAATGACATCAATAAAACCTCCAGTGCGCTGCATGTCCATCGAAATACCCTAATCTATCGGTTAAACAAAATCCGTGATTTGACCGAAGTAGAGATCGATGACCCTGAAGTAGCCTGGACGTTTCAGCTCGTTTTTCGCGTACTTGAGCTATTGGAATGAGCTGCTGGGTCCGCGAGTAAGCTTCTTTCTCAAAAAGAACGAAAAGTGTATAATCAGGTTAGTAAATGAAAAGGTCGTGACGGAATGATTATCCCTAAAAGTATTGAAGAGTTAGCTGGTTATGCAGAAAAAGGAAAGAACGTGTTCTTCTTCACTGCTGATTGGTGCGGCGATTGCAACTTTATCAAACCGCAGATGCCAGAGATCGAAGCAGAATTTCCGCAGTTTCAATTTATTCAAGTCGATCGAGACGAGTATATCGATGTGGCTGCCGAGTGGAATATTTTTGGGATCCCTAGTTTTGTCGTGGTGAATAACGGAGAAGAATTAGGTCGACTAGTCAATAAAAATCGTAAAACTAAAGACGAAATCGCTGGCTTTTTGCAACGAGTAGAAGGGTAGGAGATTGATATGTTCACACAATCATATCAAAATATCTTGGTCGGGATCGACGGCAGCGATCAAGCGATGGAGGCCTTCAAAAAAGCGCTGGCTGTTGCTAAAAGAAACCAAGGCACTGTCTATGTAGCAAATGTGATCGATCATCAGGTCTATACATTCATGAGCTATTCACCACTGAACGAAAACATCATGGATCAGCTGACGGCAGACGCGAAAGAGTTGATCAATAAGTGTAAAGTGATCGGAAGAGAATCCGGCTATAACAAGATAGAAGGAATTATCGCCTATGGTTCCGCAAAAGAAGCAATGGCAAAGACCTTACCAGAAAGATATGACATCGATCTAGTGATGGTAGGACAATCTGGCTTGAATGCTGTTGAACGCTTTATGACTGGCAGTGTTGCCAGCTATGTGATCAAAGAGGCCTTGTGTGATGTTTTGGTCGTTCATCCAAGTGCTGAATAAAAGCTGGCTAGCCCAGCTTTTTCTTTGGAGAAAAGATGAATCTTAAGGATATGCAAACTCGTTTAGCTTCTGAGCAATAAGACAAAAATTTGTCAAAATTGCTTTTCAAATTTTTACAAATTTTGCTTATTGCCGATGAAGCTAGTTTGCCTATCTAGAAATGAAAAAAATCTCATGCAAAAGTCCCACTAGATTTGTTAAGATACGAGAGGACTATGACTGGAGGTAAAAACGTGATTTTTGCGTACAATAAGAAAAATGTTGGCGATACCTTGATGGTGATCGTCAGAAACGATGAAAATAAAGACAATTCGGTAGAACGAAAAGGCGCTGTTTCTCGGGTTCAAACAACCGATGGCACAACAGTCGCTTGGAACTTCTTCAATGTTTCGGAATACTTGACGATCCATGGGAATGGACAAGTAGAATTATCTGAAAAAGATATTGAAGTATTGAATGAACAATTAAAACTAGCTGGCTTTGAAGAACGCCTCGTGGCAGATCTATCACCAAAATTTGTCGTGGGCTATGTGAAGACGTGTGTCGATCATCCTGATTCTGATCATTTGCATATTACAGAAGTAGAGATTGACGGCGGAGAAACTCTGCAGATTGTCTGTGGTGCCGCCAATATCGAAGCGGGACAAAAAGTTGTTGTCGCAAAACCCGGTGCGATGATGCCGGATGGACAAATGATTTGGCCCGGCAGCCTACGTGGTGTAGAAAGCTTCGGTATGATCTGTTCAGCGAAGGAACTGCACTTACCAAATGCGCCAGAGAAGAAGGGCATTCTAGTCTTAGATGAAAATGCCAAGACTGGTGAAAAATTTGAAGTGGGTAAATAAAAATCTCCGTTTTGATAGTCGAAAGGCTGTCAAAACGGAGATTTTTTTGCGTGAACAAGATGATTTCCTGTCAGCGTTTAGGTCGTTTAAGCCAGTTTTTCTACCGTTTAGGATAAAATTCTCATCACTGTTTATTAAACTGCTAAACTAAAAACAAAATAAGTACTCTATTTATTCGAGAGGAGGAGAAAGCTTTGCTTGTATTATTATTTGTTTTGTCAGTTATTAGTCTTATTCTAAGTTTTGTGATGAATGCTAGACTAAAAAAATTAGCTTTGGGAACGACATTTGGCATAATGGGTCTTATTCAAGGAGGCACTTTAGGTGCGATAGTCGGGTTATTACTTGTTTTATTGATTAAGGGAAGAACGCTTGGGTAGATAGCTACCCTCAATTGAACGTTTTTTACTTGGGGTTGATTTATATATAGTGAAAAGCGCAAAAAAACGCCTCTATTTCAATTATGAAGTAGAGGCGTTCAACTATCCTTCTTATTGATTTCCTTGTTGCTGTGAGTTTGATTTCAATGAGTTCGCATCGATACTCAATTTAACAGAAACGGTATTTTTCTTATCTTGACGATAATAAGTGATTTTTACCGTATCACCGACTTTGTGTTTGTACAATTCTGATTGTAATTCCAAACCAGTCGAAACGTCTGTATCATCGATTTTTGTGATGACATCGTATTTCTTCAAGCCTGCTTGATCTGCTGGGGTAGAAGATTGAACGTTGTTGATCACGACTCCTTGAGTGACAGAGCTAGGAGTTTTGACGATTTCACTAACCTGTTCAGTTGATAGATCCGAAAGGTTGACCATCGTGATCCCTAGAGCCGGACGAACTACTTTGCCATCTTTTTCCAGTTGGTTAATGACATTGACGACATCGTTACTTGGAATAGCAAAGCCGATCCCTTCAACGCTGACATTTGATTCTGTTTGAACGATCTTGCTGGAGTTGATCCCGATTACCTGACCAGCCATGTTAACTAATGGACCGCCGGAATTACCAGGGTTGATTGCTGCATCGGTTTGGATCGCGTTAATATTAATAGTCTGACCATCTTCATTCTGATTGACTACTTGACGGTTCAAGGAAGAAATAATCCCTGAAGTTACTGAATTTGCATATTGTGAGCCAAGCGGAGAACCTAAGGCAATTGCCGGTTCGCCAACTTTTAGACTGCTAGAATCGCCAAAGACGGCAGGTTTGATATTCGCCACTTTGTCTGACTCTACCTTCAAGACTGCTAAGTCAGTATAAGAATCTGTTCCAACCAAGGTTGCCTTGACTCTGCTTCCATCCTTCAATAGAACTTCAAGTCCATCTTGTTTTTCCACCACATGATTGTTTGTGACGATATACGCGGTCTTGCCTTCCAGCTTATAGATAACACCAGAACCTTCTGACGTTTCTTCCAGCTGTCCGCTATCTTCTTCAGATTGTTGGTTGTTGCTTCCACCGAAAAAGTCGGAGAAGCCGCCTAAACCGCTTTGTGATTGTTGTTTCTGTAGGTTGATTACTGAGACAACAGCATCCTGTACTTTACTAGCGGCCTCAGTGACATCAGAGTTTACGTCCACCTTCATGTTGCTGACTTTGGTATTGCCGGCACTCGGTGAACCGCTAGCATTTTGGTCACTTGGCGAAAGCAGCGAACCATTCGCTACGTAAAAAATGCCAATCGTTAGAACGGCGCCAAGAATACCGCCTAATAAGCTGATCCCAAAGCGTCTAAAGAAGCCTGGAGACTTCTTAGGTTTTGGGGTAATATCTTTTCTCATCATATTTTACTCCACCTCTATTATGATATACGCTATATTGAGTATAGTATTTTTTTGTAAGTTAAGTCTACTACACCGATTTGACTTTTTTATGAAAAAGAATTGTAAGAAAATGTAGATAAATGATAAAAAAACTTGTTTTCCACAGTACTAGTGGAAAACTAAGGAAAAAGTTTGTTAATTATTTGAAGATTTTTATCCACAGAAATGTGGATAAAGTGGATAACTCGGTGGAAAACGTATGTTTGTATTCAAGAATACTTGTAAAAAGGGAATGAATACCACAAAAGTTGGGGATAAACCTGTGATTAGTGTGGATAACTCCGTGGAAAAAAGTTGAAATAGTCCTTTTTTTCAGTTTTGACCGGTGGAAAAGTATAATAGCTAGAAAAAAATATAACGAAAAAGGCGGATGAATGATGAATATCAAAATTATCTCTGTGGGAAAATTAAAAGAAAAATACCTCGTTCAAGGAATTTCAGAGTATACGAAACGCTTGTCGAAGTATTGCAAGATCACATTAGTCGAAGTTCCCGATGAAAAAGCACCAGAAAAACTCAGCGATGCCGAGATGATCCAAGTCAAAGAAAAAGAAGGCGAACGCATCCTTGCCAAGATCAAAGAGCAGGAATACGTCTTCGCCCTAGCCATCAACGGCAAAAATCCCAGCAGCGAAGACTTCGCCGCTACGCTAGATAAACTACAAACCGGCGGAAAAAGCCAATTCGTCTTCGTTATTGGCGGCTCACTCGGACTAAGCGATCAAGTCCTGAAGCGGAGTAATGCGCAAATCTCATTTGGCAAGATGACTTATCCACACCAGCTGATGCGGTTGATTTTGGTGGAGCAGATTTATCGGGCGTTTCGGATTAATACGGGGGAGCCGTATCATAAATGATGATATTTTTTTAAGTTTTAACAGTATAGGATTGATTATAAGGTGATAGTGAGAAGCTAGAAATGATGAAAGAGAGCTGTTGATACAATCAATCAGCCCTCTCTAATTCTATTGTTCTGCTGATTCTTTTTTTCTTCGTTCATTATAGATCTGTTTAATTACGTAAATCCCGATGAACAAGGCAAACATACTCAGTAAACCAAACATAACTTTTTGGCTATTACCGGTTAAGTTGCTTCCTACATAAGAATAAACTATCGTAGCTGGCAATTGTCCTAATCCAGTAGCAATCAGAAACGGTATTGGTTTGATCGCCGTTAACCCAGCGGCATAACTGATAAAATCAAAAGAGATAAAGGGCAACAACCGACAGATAAGGATCGTGTGTTTCCCATATCGGTCAAAGTATTCATCTAATTTCTGTAACGAAAAGTTCTTATTTATTTTCTCTACAACATCTCTACCAGCGATCCGAGCAATATAGAAGCACAGTAGGGCTCCCGCCATTGCGCTGCTCCAAGAAAGAATTGCCCCTTGCCACCAGCCAAATACCGCTGCGTTCGCAAAGGTAATCAAAAATGCAGGTAACGGTGCGATTACTGATTGAAACATCATTAGTAGAAACGAAATCAGAATTGCCCAAGCACCAAATGATTTTATATAGCCAATAATACTTTCGACACTCATTGAACGAAACAGCATCAATACTTGAGTAAGTTTGGATTTGAAAGCAGGGACGTACATAAAGCAAATGACACTCGCTAATACAACGATTATTAGTATAATTCTGGCTAGTTGTTTCTTATTCAGCTTCTTCATTATTTTTCAACAGCTTCTACTTTAGCCCAACGATAGAAGGAGCCATCGTAGTTTTTAACGTTTTTGAATCCGCACATATCCATTACTAATTGTGTGTAGGCTGAACGAATACCTGCGGTACAGTAAGTCACGATTTTGTCATCTTTTGACAAGCCAGCATCTTCAAATAATTTAGTTAATTTCTCATTACTCTTTAGAGTACCATTTTTGTTGAACATATCAGTGTATCGAACTTGGATTGCTCCAGGAAGATGGCCACCTTTTGCTTCACCGTATAACACTTCACCATCGTATTCTTCATCCGCACGAACATCGACAATTTTATAATCATCATAGTCTGCTTTGAGTTCATCTGTTTTGATCATATGATCTTGGTTCAGAGAATCTATCTCAACATCGACAGGTTTTAACTCAGTTCCGCCTTTATTCGTTTTTACTCCCGCATCTTTGAGTGCTGAGAAACCGCCATCGACCATTTTTACATCTTTATATCCAGCAGCAAGCAACTCCCATGCGATCCGACCATCGTCACCCCAGCCTTCTTGAGCAGAAGCGAATAGAACGACTTCTTTATTTTTATCGATCCCTTTTTCACCAAGACGCTCAGCTAATTTTTTTGGCTCTAAAACTAAGCCCCAATTTTCGTCACCAGAAGCCCCGCTTTCTACATCTGCTAGATATTGCCAAGCCATTGGAACAGCTTCTTTTACAGTCCCTTTTTTAGCAGCATCGTCACCTCGAGCGTCGATCAGAATGATATCATCAAGGTTATCCTTTACGTAATCTGCATCAACGGTATATTCTCCCTTAAAAGTTGTTTTAGGACCAGTTGCTTCTTTTGTTGAATCGTCTGTATCATTATTTGAACTTCCACATCCTGTAAGAGTTAATCCTAAAGCCAGTAATGCTAATGTTAAAATTTTTTTCATAATGATCCTCCTAATGTATTGATTTGATTTCTCAAATCAACCAACAAATAAAAAAATACGATAACACCAAAAATAAATGAAAAACGATTCCTTCCAAATCGGAAGACATCCACCCACAATAATTCAACGCACAAAAAAGAAACATACGTATTCGTATGTTCTCCAGAATAATCCTCTAGTAGTGATTGATTTCACATTAAATAAAAGAATAGATTTGGAGGGAAGGATTCATTTACATTCTTAGAAACTCTAAGTTTGTCTATTACTCATTGTCATAGATGCAATGCAAACATTTCCTTCACCTCCAATTGTTTTTACGGCAGTCTTCATGTAGAAGTATATAAAAACGTTTTCTTGATTACAATACCAACTTATTCTTATTTCTATAAAAGAATAAATTATCGAAAAAAGAAAAAGACAGAAACCGTTGACAATACATAGACGATCATCTATATTCTATATATAGACAGATATCTATGTAAGGAGGCATATACATTATGAACTATGTTGAATTGTCCGTAATGTTAAAGGCACTCGCTGATCCCAATCGTTTGAAAATCGTGGACCTTTTGTCAAATGGTAGTTTATGTGCATGTGATATCTTAGAGCACTTTGATTTTACACAGCCAACTCTTTCGCATCATATGAAGGTGCTAGAGAAGGCCGGAATCATTTTTGTGATAAAGAGCAAAAGTTGGCATCATTATTCGTTAGAGTTAGATTTTTTGAAGCAAGAAGTGGGTGTACTTGAAGAAATTCTCTCTATTTCAACAAGTGTGGAAGAATCTTTGAGTTAGTTGGGAGGAGTATTAGATGTGGGAATGGGTTAGTGATCAAGTTTTTAAAATGGTCTGGCTGAACGATTTAGCTGGTAGGTTGTTGGAGTTTTTCGGGGTGTCCTTGGACAGTAAACTTGGAAGTAGTCTGCAATTTTTTATCTTTGATACGATAAAGATTTTCATTCTAATGTCCGTTTTGATTTTTACAATGGGAGTAATCCAATCCTTTTTTCCTCCTGAAAAAACAAAAGTCATACTTGGTGGTTTGAAAGGCTGGAAAGGGAATATCTTAGGGGCTTTACTCGGAACAGTGACTCCTTTTTGTAGTTGTTCTAGTATTCCTATTTTCATCGGTTTTACTACTGCTGGGCTTCCATTGGGAGTGACATTTTCTTTTTTGATTTCGTCACCTATGGTTGATATTGCTTCAATAATACTGTTGATGTCCTTCTTTGGAGCTAAAATAGCAATACTGTATGTAATTGTCGGACTGTTTTTGGCAGTCATTGGCGGTACGATTATTGATAAACTAGGAATGGAAAATGAGATCCAAGACTACATCAGAAAGATGGAAGACGCTGCAACCTTTATCGAAGAATTGACTTGGAAAGATCGTTTCCACTTTGGTGTTGAACAAGTTAAGGAAGTAGCCGGAAAAGTTTGGCCTTATGTAATTATTGGCGTAGGTATCGGAGCAGCTATACATAACTGGATACCAGAAAGTTTTATTCAAACTGTACTAGGAAAAGACAATCCCTTTGCGGTCGTTTTAGCAACGGTTATCGGCGCACCAATTTACGCGGATATCTTTGGAGTGTTGCCTATTGCAGAAGCTCTTTTCAGTAAAGGAGTTCCAATAGGGACACTAATATCATTTATGATGGCAGTTACCACACTGTCGTTACCATCATTGATTATGTTGAGTAAGGTTGTTAAACCGAAACTATTAGCATTATTCATAGGTATATGTATGGTTGGCATTTTACTTATTGGATTTGCTTTTAATTTATTACCAATTTAGAGAATGAAAGGATGAAGGAAATGATTATCAAAGTTTTAGGACCAGGTTGTAAGAATTGCCAAAATCTAGAGAAAAACGTAAAAGAGGCACTCGATTCATCGGGTAAGGAAGCGGAAATCGTAAAAGTTACAGACATGATTGAGATCCAAAAGTATGGTGTAATGAGAACTCCAGGATTGGTTATTGATGACAAAGTAGTTGTATCAGGACGAGTCCCTAAAGCGAAAGAAATTAAAGAGCTACTCTCTTAATTGATCTATAGTTTACGACCAGATTTAAAGAGTGTGTCCTTAAAAATGTGTTCCTCAAGCGGGAAATAGTCATCAGACTTGAAGAGCCTTTTTACTGGAATAGGATGCACTCTTTATTATGAGTAAATTCTATTTGAGTATACATATTACAAAATAAAATAATTGATTATTGAAGAGAAATACTCTTGACAGCATATAGATGTACATCTATATTATAAACATAGATGAGTTTCTATGTAAGGAGGAATAGAATTATGAATTATGAAGATATGTCCAAAACATTAAAAGCACTTGCTGATCCTAAACGGTTGAAGATCATCGATCTTTTGTCATGTGGCAGTCTGTGTGCTTGTGATATCTTAGATCATTTTGATTTTACACAACCAACACTTTCTCATCATATGAAAGTATTGGAGAAAGCTGGAGTTGTTCTTGTAACGAAGGAAGGTACTTGGCATCACTATCAATTAACTGATGCTTTTATCGATCAATTTATGGGTTCAATGATGCAATTATTCTCTGCTAAAGATGATTGCATTTGTAAAAAAATAAACTGTGATTGTAAAGGAGAAAAAAGTGATGAAAAAATTGGAACTATTTGAACCAGCAATGTGCTGCTCAACAGGAGTCTGCGGTCCATCAGTGGATGAAGAATTATTAATGGTGACCTCAGTCTTTGAAACTTTCGAAGGGATCGATTCAATAGATGCTTCTCGCCATAATTTAACGAGCGATCCAGATGCGTTTGTGAATCAACCAACAATTTTAAAATTACTCCAAGAAAAAGGAAATGATATTTTGCCAGTGACATTATTAGACGGCGAAATCGTAAAAGAAGGATCATATCCAACGATTGAAGAGTTTGGAAAATATGGTGATGTTCATTTTGTCACTCAATCAGCAAGTAACTCTGGCGGTTGCTGCGGCGGAAATAGTGGGTCCGAAGGCTGTTGCTAACAGCCTTCTTCAAGAAAAGTAAGGAGGAGATATAATGCTTCAATATATTCCCCAAAAGATGGGATTAACTAAATATCTATTTTTCACAGGTAAAGGTGGCGTTGGTAAAACAACAACTGCTTGTGCGACGGCAACATCTTTGGCGCAAGAGGGTAATAAAGTCATGTTGGTTAGTACTGATCCAGCTTCAAATTTACAAGACGTTTTTCAAACCACTTTGACCAACAAACCAACTTCGATTGATGGCATTGATAACTTAAAAGTAGCGAACTTTGATCCAATTACGGCTGCGGAAGAGTATAAAGAAAGTATTGTCGGTCCATATCGTGGTGTACTTCCAGATAGTGCTCTGATCAATATGGAAGAACAATTATCTGGATCATGTACAGTGGAAATCGCCGCGTTTAATGAGTTTGCTAACTTTTTGACCGATAAGGAAGTCGCAGAACAATATGACTATGTCATCTTTGACACAGCTCCGACTGGTCATACATTAAGAATGTTGCAATTACCTTCTGCATGGAATAATTACCTAGATGAAAACACAACAGGAGTTTCTTGTTTGGGTCAATTATCTGGCTTAGGTGATAAAAAAGATATGTATGAAAAAGCAGTAGAGACACTGACTGATGCAACCCAAACGACTTTAATCTTAGTTACTAGACCACAAAAAGCACCCTTGTTTGAGGCAGAACGTGCTTCTGAGGAATTACTAAAATTAGGGATTAAGAACCAAAAATTAGTTGTAAATGGTCTATTATATAATCCTGATGATGCAATTTCTCAAGTAATCCATTCTGAGCAACAAAATGATCTAAAGGAAATGCCTGAACCATTGAGTAAATTTGAAATATACTATATTCCACTTCGACCATATAATGTAGCGGGTATAGATAAGCTTCAAATTCTATTAAGTGATCAACAACCGATTGTTTACGAACAAGAACAGGAATCAATCGATTTTCCAAACTTAGATTCAATCGTAAGTGATTTTATCCGTACGAATAAAAAGATTATCTTTACGATGGGTAAGGGCGGTGTTGGTAAAACAACAGTTGCAATTCAAATCGCTGAGAAGCTGGCACAATCAGGTAAAAAAGTTCATTTGGCGACAACTGATCCCGCGGATCATCTGAACCTATTTATTTCAAATGACCTACCAATTTCAATCAGCCATATCGACGAAGAAAAAGAACTAGAAGCTTATAAAGAAGAGGTTCTTTCAAAAGCTCGCGAGACGATGGACGCGGATGATGTTGCTTATGTAGAAGAGGATCTGCGTTCACCTTGTACACAGGAAATCGCCGTATTTAGAGCTTTTGCGGAGATCGTAGATAAATCAGAAAATGAGATTGTGGTTATTGACACAGCACCTACGGGACATACGTTACTTCTTTTAGACTCTACTCAAAGCTATGCAAAAGAAGTTGAGAGAAGCTCAGGTGAGGTACCAATGTCGATTCAAAAGCTATTACCAAGATTGCAGAACGGAAATGAAACGGAAGTATTAATGGTCACACTTCCTGAAACAACACCGGTTTACGAGTCGATGCGTTTGGATGAGGATTTGGATCGTGCGAAAATTGCTCATACTTGGTGGTTAGTCAATCAAAGTATGTATGCTACCGATACGTCCAACGAGGTCTTGAAAGCACGTGCTACGAATGAGATTGAATGGATTAACAAAGTAAAAGATCTCTCAGATGGACATTTTGCGGTAGCTGAATGGGTTCCAAACTTTGACGCAGAATTAGTTCATTAATTTTTTTGAATTTAATATAGATGAATCTCTATATAGGGGTTCATCTATTAATTTGCAGGTAGCTTTAGTAAAGTAAAAAAAGCTTATCATAACAATGGGTAAGCCATTGCTTGACTATGAAAACAACCTACTAACGAATAATTTTGAGATTATGACTTGTTGTTAGAGGAAATAGAAAATTTTGTTGATGCTGGAGATGGAAAAATTGAATCAAGTAACAAAAAAACTATCTATATTAGATCGATATTTAACATTATGGATATTTATAGCAATGGCAACAGGTATAGGTTTAGGGTATTTTTTTCCCAACATACCTCAAGTAATAAATCATTTAGAAATTGGGACTACATCTATTCCAATTGCAATAGGGTTGATTTTGATGATGTACCCACCGCTCACAAAAGTAAAATATGAAGAAATGTGGCGTGTCTTTAAGGATTGGAAAGTACTTTTGCTTTCACTAGTTCAAAATTGGATTGTTGGCCCAATTATTATGTTTGTTTTAGCAGTAGTTTTTTTGCACAACTATCCAAGCTATATGGTTGGATTAATTATGATCGGGCTTGCTCGATGTATTGCTATGGTGATCGTTTGGAGTGAGCTTGCTCAGGGAGACAACGAGTATACTGCTGGATTAGTAGCATTTAATTCGATTTTCCAAATCATTTTCTATTCAGTGTTTGCATATATCTTTGTTACGGTATTACCAAATTGGCTTGGTTTAGAAACGCATAAAATTACTATTACGATGGGTGAAATTGCGAAAAGTGTCTTTATTTATCTAGGAATTCCATTTATCGCGGGATTTAGTTCACGGTTTGTTTTGATCAGATTAAAAGGGAAAGAATGGTTTGAAACGCGGTTTATTCCTAAAATCAGTCCAATAACCTTGATTGCCTTGCTATTTACAATTATCGTCATGTTTTCAGTGAAGGGTGAAAAAGTGATTGAGTTGCCTTTAGATGTTGTTCGTATCGCTATCCCGTTACTATTCTATTTTGTAATCATGTTTTTTGTTTCGTTTTTACTTTCCAAAAAAATGGGTACAAGTTATCCGATTGCAGCATCATTATCCTTCACTGCCGCAAGCAACAATTTTGAATTGGCAATAGCTGTAGCAGTGGGTGTGTTTGGAATCAACTCAGGGGAAGCATTTGCAGCTGTTATCGGACCCTTGGTAGAAGTTCCAGTTTTGATTGCTTTAGTGAATGTTGCTTTAAAATTTAAACAAAAATATTTTTCGAAAGAAGGCGCAAGCCATTAGGAGGAAATAAATGAGTTCAGAGAATGATAAACAAGGATTAGGTATTTTTGAAAAGTATCTGACGTTATGGGTAATTGTGTGTATGGTTGTTGGGGTGCTAATTGGAAAATTTTTACCGAGCGTTCCTGATACCTTAAGTAAGTTTGAGTATTATCAGGTATCAATACCTACAGCAATTTTAATATGGTTAATGATTTATCCAATGATGTTGAAGATTGATTTTACCAGCATTGTAAGTGCCGCTAAAAAGCCCAAAGGATTAGTTGTTACCTGTGTGACGAATTGGTTGATCAAACCATTTACAATGTATGCTATATCAGCATTTTTCTTCTATGTAGTTTTTAAAAATCTTATTCCGGTTGAGTTAGCGAAAGAGTATGTTGCTGGAGCAGTTATATTAGGGGCTGCACCATGTACAGCTATGGTATTTGTATGGAGCTATTTAACAAAAGGGGACGCAGCATACACTTTGGTACAAGTAGCGATCAATGATTTGATTATTTTGATATTATTTGCACCTATAGTCGCTTTTCTTCTTGGTGTAGACAATGTTGTCGTTCCAATGGGAACATTACTTTTATCAACCGTTCTTTTTGTAGTAGTGCCACTACTTCTAGGTTTCGTTACTAGAGTAATGATAATAAAAAATAAAGGTAAGCACTATTTCGAAGATGTCTTTTTAAAGAAATTTGACTCTGTTACAATCATTGGTTTATTGCTAACCTTGATTATCATTTTTTCTTTTCAAGGAGAAAAAATACTGGCAAATCCAACGCATATTTTATTAATTGCGATTCCACTAACCATTCAAACGCTACTAATTTTCACTATAGCTTATGGATGGTCAAGATTTTGGAAGTTACCTCATGAAATTGCTTCACCAGCGGGAATGATCGGTGCCAGCAATTTCTTTGAATTGGCGGTTGCCGTTGCGATTTCACTTTTTGGCCTACAGTCTGGAGCGACCTTAGCAACAGTTGTAGGAGTATTGGTTGAAGTACCGATCATGTTGCTATTAGTAAAAATTTCCAATAACACAAAGTCTTGGTTTGTGAAGTCTGACGAGACTACGAAAATGGAAAATCTGTATAATTAATTGGAGTGAAACCTATGAAAATTGTAATTATTGGATCTGTTGCAGCTGGAACTAGTGTTGCTGCAAAAGCGAGAAGAAACACGGAAGAAGCGGAAATCGTTCTATATGATAAAGATATCGATATCTCTTATTCTGTGTGTGGAATTCCATATGCTGTCGGAGGAGAAGTTGAAAATTTCGATGAACTGACTCCACGGAATGCTGAGTGGTTCAAAAAGAGATACAACGTAGATATTCATACTTCTCATGAAGTACAACGAATAGACCATGAAAAGAAACGTATTTACGGATTAAATTTGATCACTAGAAAGCCGTTTTCAGATGATTATGATGCATTAGTATTTGCAACAGGTTCAATTTACAATACACCGGCTATATTCTCTAATAGACAATTTGAAAATGTATTTCAAATCAAAAATGTTTCCAGTGGTAAAAATATTCACAATTTTATCAAGACTAATAAAGTGGAAAAAGCTGTTATTGTAGGTGCTGGATATATTGGGTTAGAGATGGCTGAACAATTACAGAGACAAGGAATAGCAGTTTCGGTACTACAACGAGGCAACCATCCAATGTCTCATTTGGATTGGGATATGGCTGTCAGAATAGAGAACGAAGTAGCAAAACAACAGATTGATTTTAGGCCAAAAGAAACGGTTGTTGAATTAGTAGGTGAAGAACAACTAACTGCTGTTAAGACTTCAAAAGGGAATGAATTATCAGCCGATTTATTTGTATTGGCAACAGGAGTAAGGCCAAATACAGAATTGGCTCAAACCATAGGAATAGAGTTGGGCAAAACGGGAGCAATTAAAGTAGACAATAGAATGGAAACCAATTTGAAAAATGTCTATGCAGTAGGGGATGTAGCAGAAAGCTACAATCGCATTACTCAACAACCAATCTATCGTCCCTTGGCTTCGACTGCGAACAAGATGGGTAGAATTGCTGGTGACACAATTACTGGTGGCTCTTTACGATTTAAAGGAATATTAGGAACCGGTATTTTGCGCTTTTTTGATTTAGCCATTGCACAAACGGGTCTTACTGAAAAGGAAGCTCTTAAAGAAGGATTAGAAGTTGCCGTTTTATACAATATAAAACCAAATAAACCTGATTACATGGATGGCAAAGAAATGGTCATCAAAGCAATAGCAGATAAAAGCAGCGGTAGAGTTCTGGGTGCCCAAATTATCGGTTATGACGGAGTAGATAAAAGAATCGACGTGCTTGCTACGGCTATTTCCTTTGGAGCATTGGCGGAAGAACTGTTTGATTTAGATTTAGCTTATGCACCACCATTTTCAACAACCAAGGATCCCGTTCATTATACTGGAATGGCCTTAGATAACGCGGTGAAGAGAAGAGCGCCTTTGATGTCCCCGATTGAGTTAATTGAACGACAACACAGAAAAGAAAAGTTACAGATAATTGATACAAGATCCAAAAAGCAATTCGAAAAATCAAAGGTTAAAGGAGCTATTCATATTCCATTATCTGATTTGAGGACACGCTACGATGAGTTAGACAAGAATGTTTTGACAATTACGTACTGTAATAAAGGTGTTACCGGGAATGCTGCACAAAATATACTGTTAAACGAAGGATTCAAACACGTGTACAATCTTTCCGGAGGAAACAAAAATTATCAAGAAATTTATGAGAATATTGATTAAATAGTAAATTGCTGAGGTAATATAATTTATGTCTGAAGAAAAGAGAGCCGTTGCTAGATTATTTGGGATGTCACTGGCATTTATTCTAGCTAAATTACTAAATTATCCAATTAGTATTGGAATATTTATCAACTTTATTACGCTAATTTTGGTATTCTATTTATTGGCCAAAAGGAAAGAAAGACAAAGTAAGAAAAAATAAGGTCATGTGGTCAATTGACCACATGCCTTTTTACAGTATAAAAGTTAGAGCGACTTCTAATTTAAGAATTGTTTTACGAAAGGAAAAAGTATATGGAATATGCACTTGAAATAATGAATTTAAAAAAAATCTATGGAACAGGTGTTGAGGCATTACGTGGAATTGATCTCCAGGTTGAAGAGGGTGATTTCTATGCCCTTTTAGGGCCCAATGGTGCTGGGAAGTCGACAACCATTGGTATTATTACTTCTCTTGTCAATAAAACATCTGGAATGGTAAAAGTTTTCGACTACGATCTTGATAAAGACTTAGAAAGAGCAAAGCAGCAAATTGGTCTTGTACCACAAGAATTCAACTTCAATCCATTTGAGACTGTTCAACAAATTGTAGTGAATCAGGCAGGTTATTATGGTGTTCCGAGAAAAGAAGCATTGAAGCGCAGTGAGAAGTATTTGAAGCAATCAAATTTATGGGAAAAACGTAACGAACGTGCTCGAATGCTTTCTGGCGGGATGAAGCGCCGGCTTATGATCGCTCGAGCACTAATGCACGAACCAAAGTTATTAATTTTGGATGAACCAACCGCCGGAGTGGATATTGAACTGAGACGTGAAATGTGGTCCTTCTTAAAAGAACTAAACGAAAATGGCACCACCATTATCTTGACTACTCATTATTTGGAAGAAGCTGAAATGCTTTGTCGAAACATAGGGATCATTCAATCAGGAGAATTGATCGAAAATACCAGTATGAAAGAACTTCTATCTAAATTACAGTTTGAAACATTTATTTTAGACCTTGCACCTCATAATAAAGCACCTAAGATAGAAGGATATACATATTCTTTAGAAGATGATCTGACTTTATCGGTGGAAGTTGAACGAAATCAAGGAGTAAATGATATTTTCAATCAGCTCAGCGATCAAGGGATGAAAGTTTTATCGATGCGTAATAAATCTAATCGTTTAGAAGAGCTGTTTTTGAAAATCACAGAAGAAAAAAGTCTTTCGGAGGGAACCAATGCTTAATCTTTATTTTACCGCGTTAAAAAGTCTTGCCGTTAAGGAAACCAATCGTTATTTACGAATCTGGGTACAAACATTAGTACCGCCTGTTATAACGACATCGTTGTATTTTATCATTTTTGGGAAAATGATCGGTGGTCGAATTGGAGACATGGGCGGGTTCACCTATATGGAGTTTATCGTACCAGGATTAATTATGATGTCAGCAATCACTAGTTCTTACGCAAATGTTTCTTCGTCGTTTTTCTCTCAGAAGCTGCAAAAAAATATTGAAGAACTATTAGTTGCGCCAGTACCAACTCACATTATCATTTGGGGATTTGTTATTGGGGGACTAGGAAGAAGCTTACTAGTAGGAACCCTTGTAACGATTGTTTCTTTATTTTTTGTACCACTTAACGTACATTCATGGATTATTGTTATTCTCACATTGTTAATGACGGCGATCTTGTTTTCATTAGCAGGCTTAATAAACGGTGTTTTTGCTCAATCTTACGACGATGTTTCAATCGTTCCAACATTCATTTTACAACCGCTAACGTATCTAGGTGGCGTATTTTATGCGATTTCGATGCTGCCGCCATTTTGGCAAGGTGTTTCAAAAATCAACCCGATTGTTTATATGATATCAGCGTTTAGATACGGGTTTTTAGGGACGACCGATGTACCCATAGCCGTTTCAATCACAATCCTTGTTCTATTCATTTCAGTTCTTTATACTGTTTGTTACTATTTGATTAATACCGGTAGAGGATTAAGAAGTTAAAATGAATTCAAAAAAGCGAGTGGACTCATTAACAGGGGAGTCCACTCGCTTCTGTAATTTACTCAGGATAAGCAAAGTTGAAGTTCAGTATATCAGATTTTTTCGTACAAATAGCGCTACATTACGGAAAATCGATATACAAATATGAATTCTAGTATTGACAATGTGCTAATAATCACATATCATATCCTCATAGACGCATATGAGGATGTGAGAATATGGATTTTGTAAACTACTTTAAAATATTGTCCGATGAAACTAGAATCAGGATATTATTACTTCTATTAAAAAGACCCTTGTGTGTTTGCCAAATACAAGAAATCATGGAAACCCCACAAAGTAAAGTATCAAAGCATTTAAGTAAGCTGCGCGATCAAAAAATTGTGACTTCTTATCAAGATGGAAAATTTGTTAAGTATGAATTGGGCAAAGATAATTTTTTAATTGGGATATTAGAGAAGATTGTTGAGAACCTGGAAGAAAATTCCATTTTTTTTAAAGATGCAGAGAGGATAAATGACTTTGATCATTTACTAGAGGTGCAAAAAAATGTGGCAAACAGTTAGTGATACTTTGTTTAAAATGACTTGGCTTAACGATCTGGCTGGAGTTTTAGTTGAGAAAATTTTTAGATTATCATTAGACAGCAAACTAGGAAGCAGTATCCAGTTTTTCATTTTTGATACTATCAAAATATTTATTCTACTGTCTGTCTTAATTTTCATGATGGGTATCATTCAGACCTTCTTTCCACCAGAAAAGACAAAAAAAGTATTAGGTGGAATTAAAGGTTGGAAAGGAAACACTTTAGGTGCTTTATTAGGAACAGTAACTCCCTTTTGTAGTTGTTCGAGTATTCCTATTTTTATCGGTTTTACATCAGCAGGATTGCCCCTGGGTGTAACATTTTCATTTCTAATCTCTTCACCAATGGTAGATATAGCGTCAATCATACTTTTGATGTCATTTTTTGGTACAAAAGTAGCTATGTTATATGTATTAGTTGGTTTACTGTTAGCAATTTTTGGGGGAAGCTCTATTGATAAACTATCAATGGAAGACCAAATTCAAGATTATATCAGAAACATGGAAGATACGGCTAGTTTTGTTGAAGAACTATCATGGAAAGATCGAGTCCATTTTGGTGTAAGTCAGGTAAAAGAGGTAGCAGGAAAAGTATGGCCTTACGTCTTGATAGGAGTTGGAATCGGGGCTGCTATTCATAATTGGATACCTGAATCATTTATTCAAACGATACTTGGTAAAGATAATCCCTTTGCCGTAGTTATTGCAACACTAGTTGGTGCTCCAATATATGCAGATATTTTTGGAGTATTACCAATTGCTGAAGCTCTTCATGCAAAAGGGGTTCCAATTGGTACTTTGATGGCATTCATGATGTCAGTTACTACTTTATCATTACCTTCGTTGATCATGTTGAGCAAAGTAGTAAAGCCAAAATTATTAGCGACTTTTATTAGTATTTGTTTAGTGGGTATTCTTATTATTGGATTCTTATTCAATATGTTGCCAATATAAAAATGAGAGGATGATAGAAATGATTATTAAAGTCTTAGGACCCGGATGTAAGAACTGTCAAAACCTGGAGGCAAATGCAAGAGAGGCTTTAACGCAATCTGGAAAAACTGCAGATATAGAGAAAGTTACTGATATGATTGAGATTCAAAAATATGGTGTTATGCGTACCCCTGCATTAGTAGTTGATGAAAAAGTAGTAGTTTCTGGAAGAGTACCAAAAGCTAAAGAAATTGGTAAATGGTTATAAAGAGACTGTCATTTTTAATATTTAAATAGCGCATAGTTTGCTTAATAACTAGCGTTCAAAAAAATGAAAATGTATAATAAAAAAGAAGACATGCTTATAAAGATGCCTTCTTTTTTTTGTTGAGCTATTTAACTTTCATCAAACGTAATCCGTTTAATGTTACTAAAAGTGTTGCTCCCATATCTGCCACAATAGCGATCCATAGCGTTAACCAACCTGGTATGACTAGTAGTAGAGCTAATAGTTTTATACCTAATGAGAAGGTGATATTTTGCTTAATTACTTTTAGGGTTTGGCGGCTAAGTCTAACAATAAAGGGTAATTTTTGTAAATCGTCACCCATTAGAGCAACATCAGCAGTTTCGAGAGCCGTATCTGTTCCTGCGCCACCCATTGCAATACCAACCGTTGATGCAGCTAATGCTGGTGCATCATTAATGCCGTCGCCCACCATTGCTACTTTATTATAAGTTGTTCGCAAAGCTTTAATCGAATCTAATTTTTCTTGAGGCATTAGATCTCCTTTTATTTCAGTTACACCTAATTGCTTACCAATAGATTCAGCAGTCTTAACATTATCACCAGTAAGCATAATTGTATGTTCAATAGATAATTTGTGGAGTTCAGAAATAACAGCAGCACTTGAATATCTTACTTCATCCGCAACGGCAATTACTCCTAAGACTTGTTCAGCAGTTCCAAAATACATGGCGGTTTTTCCTTGTTCTTGAAATTGACTGTATTGCATTTTAAGTACGGTTTCTTCAATTACTGATTCAGAAAACAGTTTAGGACTTCCAATATAGTAACGTATGTCTTGATATATCCCTGTAAGCCCCTTACCTGTTATAGATTGGAATTCCTCAATCTTTATTGATTTGTAATCAACATTGGTTTTATCAGCTTCGTTCAAAATAGCTGAAGCTAATGGGTGTTGAGAAAGAGATTCTAATGATGAAATAATTGATAGATAATTTATATCAGTGTCAGAGTTAGTTGTAATGAAATCTGTCACAACAGGTTTTCCTTTAGTTAAAGTCCCAGTTTTATCAAAAGCAATTGCTCTCAAATGACCGATTTCTTCTAGATAAACACCGCCTTTTACTAAAACACCATTTTTAGCTGCATTACCAATGGCGGAAACAATTGAAACAGGTGTAGAGATCACTAATGAACAAGGACACCCGACCACTAAAATGGATAACCCTTGGTAAAGCCATTTATTCCAGTCACCACCAAAGAATAGTGGAGGGACAACAACTATCAATAGAGCCATTATAATTATGAATGGCGTATAGTATTTTGCGAATTTGTCTACAAAAGCCTGTGCGGGAGCACGTTCTCCCTGCGCTTCTTCGACTAAATGAATGATTTTTGCAATCGTTGTATCTGAATCGGCTACACTAGACTAGACAGAAAAAATAAGGTGTGTAGAATAATAAAAAACACACTGGAGGATTTTTCATGTCAAGACGTCAACGAAGAACCT
>NZ_JAWGOQ010000003.1:0-274784 GCF_032555305.1 Enterococcus sp. | reverse complement strand
CTCAAAGTGTTTAATTTAGAAAATAATGGTCTCAATTGTTTCGACGTACTTAGCGGTTTCCACGGTGTGGAAGAGTTCCGCGCCGTCTTTCTGACAAAGCTTCACGTTCGTCATGCGTTCTAATAATCCTTTGATTTCGGTGCCTGTCTTCGTAG
Source organism: Enterococcus sp. (assembly GCF_032555305.1). GTDB lineage: Bacteria > Bacillota > Bacilli > Lactobacillales > Enterococcaceae > Enterococcus_A. Next base: position 274,629 of record NZ_JAWGOQ010000003.1, on the reverse strand, counting down.
TATCCGGATCATTGAAGCTCCACATTTGATTCTTGCCAAAGCTGTTTTTAAAAGTTGCGACGATTTTTAACATGGACATTTATTTTTCTCCCTTCTATTTGGTGTAACGTGATTGACTGGTAAGAATTACGCCGTACAGCTCACTGCCTTCTACCGATAGTTCCTTCATGATGTCGCCAAGCTCCAGAACTTTTTCTTCACTTTTTCTCCACCTGCGTCAATCTCCACTTGTAGTTTGTTTCCGATGTGTTGAATCATTTGAATTCCTCCAATAAATTTTTAGTACCGGCCGGTGACTAAAAGATAGTGGATTTTTCAAAAAAGTGCGAATCGCAAAATTGCAGATACCCCCTCAATTTTGCACATTTTGAGCGAAAAAAGCCGTTTTTGGCCCAAAATCGGTTAATTTGAGGGGGGTAAGTGCAAAATTGCGATTTGAAATCGTTTTCTGTTGGGTTTATAATTAGAAGTTTCGTGAAAAATGATGACATGGAAAAAGCTGGTAACTAGGAATTGACTTATCAGCTGGGCTATAGTTATTAGTGTTGCAAAGAGTTTCTAATCTATCAAAATATAGAAGGAGTTGACTTAACAATTACAGATGGTCAAGTTATTAGTGACCAGCAATTGATTCTCACACTGATCGCGATATTTTTTGTCAAATTTTAAGCGTGAAGTAGCTTTCAGATATTTTCGACTATATTTGTACAAAATTAGCGATTTTTTTATTTAGAATAGTTCGTGAACTGGTTTTATGATAAAATAGCAAGAAAAAGGGAGGGTTTTGATGGAAGAGTTTTTAGTAAAAATTAATTCTTTGATCTGGGGAGCCCCAATGATCATATTAATTTTGGGTATTGGTATCATTTTGACAGTCGGTTGTCGGGCGATTCAAATCCGCCGCTTGCCATTGGCACTGAAGTATATGGTGAAAAATGAAGAGGGCGGACAAGGAGATGTTACGAGTTTTCAAGCATTGTGTACGGCATTGTCTGCAACGATTGGGACAGGTAACATTGTGGGTGTCGCAACGGCAATTGTTGCTGGTGGACCAGGGGCATTATTTTGGTTAGAGTTGGCTGGCCTATTGGGAATGGCAACAAAGTATGCTGAAGGCTTGTTGGCCGTTAAATATCGAACCTTTGATGACCATGGAAAAGCATTAGGCGGACCATTCTATTATATTGAAAATGGGCTAGGCTCTAAGTGGAAATGGTTGGCTAAGATGTTTGCCTTTTTCGGAGCAATTGCGGGTTTGATCGGAATTGGTACGATCGCACAGATCAACGGTATCACTTCTGCAGCGGAAACTTTTTTCGATCCGAATAAATTGAATACAATCACGCTATTTGGAAATGAGTATTCGTGGGCAGTCATTATTACTGGTATAGTGGTCACTGTGCTTGTAGCGATTGTTTTAGTCGGAGGCGTCCAACGAATTGCTCGCGTATCTGAGGTTATCGTACCTTTAATGATCGTTATCTATGTTGGGCTATGCTTATTCATGATTGTGTTGAATATTACTGAGATACCTGCTGTTATCGTTGAAATTTTCCAAAGTGCTTTTGGTCTGAGGGCTGTATCTGGCGGAGCTCTTGGGGCAATGATGATTGCAATGCAAAAGGGGATCGCTCGGGGAATCTTCTCGAATGAATCGGGTCTAGGAAGTGCGCCAATTGCAGCGGCAGCAGCACAATCAAAAGAACCAGTCCGTCAAGGGTTGGTTTCAATGACTGGTACATTTATCGATACAATCGTTGTTTGTAATATGACAGGAATGGCAATCATTTTGACCGGTGCCTGGAAAACGGGGCTAGACGGTTCGGCAGTAACAATCCATGCCTTTGCAGCGGCACTGCCGCTTTCAGAGACAATTGCATCACTTTTATTAATGATTTGTTTAGCATTTTTTGCTTTTACTACTATTTTAGGCTGGAATTATTATTCAGAACGTTGTTTGAGCTATTTAACAGGTGGGAATACGAAGTTTTCAGCAGTATTTCGTTGGGTTTATATTTTCGCCGTATTTATTGGCCCCTATTTAACAGTTTCTGCTGTTTGGACGATCGCTGACATTTTTAACGGATTAATGGCCTTTCCCAACATTATTGCTTTAATTCTCTTGAGTCCTGTTGTTATCAAAGAAACGAAGTCATACTTTGAACGACTGGATCGAAATGAGATTGATGAGTTTTCTTCTATATCAATAACAGAGTCAAGCTTGGAAGATGATTAAAAAAAATCGTAGTAGTGGTTCATACCACTACTACGATTTTTATTTTTTGGCTGATTGATGCTATAAACCTTTTTATTGAAAATAATAAATGCAGTTTTCACTCTTATTAATGACTTGTGCCAGTAGTATGAGTGGATCAAAAGTGAATCATTCAAAGTCTTGAACAAAATAATCAAATAGGCTTTGTTCCTGAGGATCTTTTTGATGCGTCAATTCTGGATGCCACTGAACACCGATGATTTTGGTATTTCGATCACGGCTTTCTACGGCCTCGACAATACCATCAGCAGACCAAGCAATAGGAATAAGACTTTCAGCCAAGTCTTTAATCGCTTGGTGGTGATATGAGTTGACCTTTGCGCGTTGACCAAATAAAGGCGCTAAAGCTGAATCTTCCTTGACGATAATAGAATGCAGCCCAAAGTCCGGCACTGTAGGGAACATGTCATGTTTTACTTCCCAATCAGGGTATTGAGATAAATCTTGATACAGTGTTCCACCTAATGTAACATTCAAGAGCTGAGTGCCGCGGCAAACTGTAAAAATTGGTTTGTTTTGTTTAATTGCTTCTTTGATCAAAGCCATTTCAAAGGAATCTCTTTCAATACTTGTTGGACCCAATTTTGGATGCGGCTCTTCTCCATAAAGAAAAGGAGTAACATCTTGCCCGCCAGCTAACAATAGTTTGTCGATTGCTGCAATATAATCACTGGCTAGTTCTGGATCACTAATAGGTAATAGTACAGGGATGCCGCCAGCTTGATGAACGCCATCAGTAAAGCCTTGGGGACTGTAAGTAAATGGTTGATCAAAAAAATCTTGATTCTTTTGATAATGCTGATTTGCTGCGATGCCAATAATATTTTTTTTCAAAGTTGATCACTCCTTATATCTTTTAATAACATAGTCAAAACTTAAAAAGCAAGTATTTCGATTATTAAGTTTTTTCTCATTCTTATTGTACAAAAAACTACTATAAATAGGATTGAATAACTCAACTAAACATATGAGATTTTTGACCTTTTTGCCAAAAAATAGTTACGAATATTCCTTTTTTTGATATACTGTATTCATTGAATAAATACAAAATGGTTGGGCGTAAGCTTCAAGGATCGTGTTCTTCAAGGGGTGAGAAGAGCAACCCTGAGAGTTTTGCGCTCTTTTTTTGTATCTAAAAGGAGGGTTTGTGTGTTAGAAGCTTTAGAAAAAATAAAATCTGCAGAGGAACAAAACGAAAGAAAAAAGGAACAACTGCTGGCAGAACTTTCAGATTATGAAACAAACAAGAAACAATCACTACAAGACAAACGTGAAAAATTGAGATCAGATTTTTCAAAAGCTTTGACGGAGAGAGAACAGGTTTTAGCGAATGAAATGGAAGTTGAAGAACGTAACCTTAGTAGAAATGCCGAAGAAGCAATCAAAACAATGGAAGAAAATTATGATTCAAAGAAAGAAGAAACGGTTCAAAAAATAATCGAAAGGGTGATCGCAGAATATGGCAGTCAGTAAAATGAGTAAACTGACTTTGATTGCGCAACAAGAATACAGTGAGCAAATTCTATCTGCAATTCAGGGATTTCAAGGAGTCGAAATTCGGGACCTCTTTCAGCAAACGGTCAGTAATGAGTGGGTAGATGAGTATTTTAACGAGGTAGAACCGTTACCTAGTCAAGATGCATTGACACGGCTTGACAACCAACTGGAACAGATAAATCATGCCGTCCGATTTGTTGAGCATCATGGGAGTAGTCGTGAAAAGGGACTTCATCTTAAACGTCAGCAGGCAACGCTAAGAACGCTTGAAGAAAATTTCGATGAGTCTGTTTTAAAGTTGGAATTAGAAAGTATTCAAGGATTAGAACAACGTTTTACAGAAGCAAACGAAAGGCAGCGAAAACTGCAAGAGCAAGAAAGCCTTTTACAAAAATGGCAAGCGTTAGATTTTTTGCCGAAAGAGTATTCTCTACGTTCAACACGCTGTTTTTTGGGTACAGCAGATGCAAGCGTTTGGGATTCGTTCAAACAGCAAGTGGAAGATGAACAGATCCATTATGAAATCATCTATAGTGACGATCAAAGCTTCAATTTTGCACTACTATTTTTACAAAAGGAACAGACAAGCGTTCTAGAACTTGCTCGTCAGTTCAGTATAATTGCTTTTACCTATAATCGAAAACAGCTACCTAAAAATGAGTTGGCATCGATTCAGCGTGAAATGCTTGAATTAGTTGAAGAACAAAAGCGTTTAGCACGACTGATAGGACAGAAAAAAGTGTCCATTGAAAGCTTGGAGACGGCGGAAGAGGTTTTATTAGCAAAAAAAAATCGCTGGCTGATTCATGACCGGTTCATTAAAGATGACAAAGTATTTTTAATCCAAGGTTGGCTGGAAACAGAAGCATTCAAAGAATTTGAGGCTTTTGTAAAAGATTTGATTGGTAAAGATAATCTCTATTTAGAGATTGAGGAGCCAACGATGGTCGAAATTGATGAAGAAATTCCGACTAAATTGAAAAACAACGCAGTAGTTAAACCTTTCGAAATGTTGACAGAAATGTACAGTATGCCTAAATACCATGAGGTCGATCCGACGCCGTGGTTCATGCCATTTTATTTTGTATTTTTTGGGATGATGGTGGCAGATGCAGGATATGGCACATTGATGTTGGTAGCGACCACGATTGCTCTACGAACAGTTCTGCCGCGTGGAATGGAACGCTTTATGCGGTTCTTCCAGATTTTAGCGGTTCCTACTATTCTATGGGGGCTAATCTATAATTCATTCTTTGGTTTTTCGTTAGGTTATAAACCGATTCTTTCTACTAGTGATGATGTTATTAGTATATTGATCTTATCAATCATTTTTGGTGTAATTCAGATTTTTATCGGGTTAGGGCTTGCAGCAAAAGAAAATATCAAAGCCAAAAACTATTTAGGAGCTGTCTCAGACGGCTTTGCCTGGCAAGGGATCATGATCGGGGCAATCATTGGCGGTCTAGGAAAAATGCTCTTGAATAGTCAGCCACTATTTTTTATTGGAGTGGGTTTGGCTGTTTTGGGTGCGTTATTGATTATCATTACACCAATGCTACAATCGAAATCAAAAATCAAAGGATTAGCAAAAGGGGCTTACAATCTTTATGGCATCACTAGTTACATTGGTGACCTAGTTAGTTATACACGATTGATGGCTTTAGGAATTTCTGGTGGAAGCATCGCTGCAGCATTTAATATGTTAGTAGGCTACATGCCGCCAGTGGCGCGTTTCAGTGTCGGAATCTTGTTGATGGTAGCTTTACATGGATTAAATATCTTTCTATCTTTACTGTCGGCCTATGTTCATGGTGCCCGCTTACAGTATGTAGAATTCTTCGGTAAATTTTACGAAGGTGGCGGACGTGCATTTCGTCCATTAAAAACAGAAGAAAAATATGTGAATATAGAACAAGAAAAATAATTGGAGGAATTTTAAACAATGATGGAGTATTTGATTAACAACAGCGGTGGTATGGTTTTTGCAATTTTAGGAATGGCAACAGCAACGATTTTTTCTGGAATCGGGTCATCAAAAGGTGTGGGGATGACTGGTGAAGCAGCGGCAGCTCTGACTACTAGCCAACCAGAAAAATTTGGTCAGGCATTAATCTTACAGCTATTACCAGGTACACAAGGTTTGTACGGTTTCGTTATTGCTTTCTTGATCTTCACCAATTTATCGTCTGATTTAACACTAGTTCAAGGTTTTGGCTACTTAGGAGCTGCACTGCCAATTGCCTTTACGGGATTATTTTCAGGTATCGCCCAAGGGCGCGTAGCAGCTGCTGGTATTCAAATTTTAGCTAAGAAACCAGAGCATTCGACCAAAGGAATTATTTATGCTGCCATGGTTGAAACGTACGCGATCTTAGGATTCGTTATCTCATTCTTGCTAGTCGGACAAGTGTAAGGATTTCAGATTCTCTTTTAGCAGATGACTAAAATATACACTTAAAAAGATATTGCTATGAGGATTCAGAAGAGTGACATATGGCAAGAGGATCAAATTTATTTTTTCCGTAAGAAAAAGTAAATACCTTAGTACGAATAAGGAGATTTTTGATGGAAGCAATCGAAAAGATAGTTGAGCAATTGAATCAACAAGCCGATCTGGAACTGCGACAGCTGAAGGAAAAAGAAACGGCAAGAATTGATCAAGAGTTTCAAGCGGAATTGACAGAGATTAAGACTGATCATCAAAAACGTTTGGAGAAGAATATACAGAGTCTAGAGAATAGCTACAAACAGGCTACGAATCGGCAACAAGTTGCTCAAAAACAAATGATTTTAAATCAGAAACAGGCAATTTTAGAACGGGTCTTTGCCGAAGCAGTTATTAAAATGGAAGATTGGTCGTTGGAGGATCAACAAAAATTTGCCCATAATGCTTTGAATAAATTGCAATTACAGGGTGAATTAGTTTTTATTCCAGGAGAAAAGTCACAGACTCTTTTCACGGAAGAATGGTTAAGTGAGCAAAATAATATCCTACCGTATCATTTAGTATTGGGAAAAACTTCTGTTGGTGATCAAGCTGGATTTATTCTGGACAGAGAAGGAGTGCAGTATAACTTTCTTTATCAGAGTCTGGTGAGGGAAATCCAACAACGAGAAAGTTTCCAATTTGCTCAAGAGCTTTTTGAATCGAACAGCTAGAGAAATACAAGTTTTATTTGTAAATAGTACGAATTAGGAGGCATTGAATGAAACAATCTACGTATCATGAATTGAATCCGCTGGTTCGTTTGAAAGAATTGGAGTTGTTGACCCCAGAACTGATTACGCGAATGCTAAAAGCTGAAGACTCAGCAGAGGTCGAAGCGCTGTTTAGGGGAACGATTTACGGCGATTATTTGTCAGATAGTTTTTCTGAGAGTTTTGAAGAAGCTTTAGGACGTGCGCAAGAAGATTTATTGTCGGAATTAGTGAAAATTGTCCCTGATCCGAAAGTAATTTGGATATATACCATGCGTTATACTTTTCATAACCTTAAAGCGTTGATCAAGGCTGAATTGCTGGATCAGAATTTTGATGATCTATACATTTCTGATGGTTTTTATTCGCTAGATCAAATCAAAACGGCGATTCGAACAGGTCAAGCGAGTGGATTACCAGATGTTTTGCTTGAAAGTATTCAGGAAGTTCGTGAGCACTTCGAAGAATCAAACAGCTTACAGGGGATCGATATTATTCTGGATCGGAAGTATCTGTACTGTCAACGAAAAGTAGCGGACAAGATTGACGAGCCAGAGTTATCGAAAGAAGTGATCAGCTTCATTGATTTTACAAATATACTAATGATAGCACGTGGCATAAAGCAAAAGCGAAGTCGTAATTTCATGTCTACAGCATTGTCCAGTCATGGAAGTATCTTGAAAAAAGAGTTGTTAGATTGTGTCGAAGGAGACTTAGAACAATTTACCAACTATTTACGATCGACGTCTTATGGCGAAGTAATTGAGCCAATCATTAAAGAGAATACGATTGATTTAAGCCAGTTAGAAAGACTTTGTGATGATTATTTAACAGGCTTTTATGAAACGGCACAGACCCAAGCCTTTGGACCATTGCCAGTGCTGGCTTTATTAAATGCTAAGTCGATTGAAGCCAAGAATCTTAGGCTGATCATCACTGGGAAGCGGGTCGGTTTGACTGAAGAGCAAATCAGAGAAAGGATGCGTGAGACATATGGCACATAAAATCGGTGCGATCGGCGATAAAGATTCGGTCTTACCATTCAGACTCTTTGACTTTGATACACGAACGACGAAGGATAAGCAAATTATTAGGCAGCAAATTGATGAAATGGCAAATAATGACTATGGCATCATCTATATTACCGAAGAATTTGCCCAGCTTGTTCCTGACACGATCAAACGTTATGAAGAAAAGATGATTCCGGCGATTGTATTGATTCCTAATCACGAAGGAACATTAGGAATCGGCAAGTCCATGATTCAAGGACAGGTCGAACGAGCAGTCGGACAGAATATTTTATAAAGGAGCTAATGACTTGCGAGAAGGTAGAATAATAAAAGTTTCTGGTCCATTAGTATTGGCCGAACATATGGAGCAAGCCGCCATTCAAGATATTTGTTATGTGGGTGACCTAGGGGTTATCGGCGAAATTATTGAAATGCGGGACGATGTTGCATCCATCCAGGTATATGAAGAAACCGCGGGCATTGGACCAGGGGAACCCGTTAAGACGACAGGAGAGGCGCTTTCGGTTGAATTAGGGCCGGGAATTGTTTCTCAAATGTTTGATGGAATCCAACGTCCGTTAGACACGTTTAAGGATCAAACTAATAGTAATTTTCTTAGCCGCGGAGTACAGATTCCTGCGTTGGACCATACAAAAAAATGGTGGTTTGAGGCGACTCTTGAAGAAGGGGCGTCTGTGTCTGCCGGCGACATTGTTGGAATAGTTAATGAGACGAAGATTATTACACACAAGATTATGGTGCCAAACGGCGTTAAAGGAACCTTAAAAAAAATCTCATCGGGTGAATTTACGATTGATGACACTGTATATGTGATCGAAACAGAAAATGGGTTACGAGAATTTTCGATGCTGCAAAAATGGCCGGTACGTCGCGGGCGTCCAGTATCAGAAAAACTGAATCCAGAAGCGCCAATGATTACTGGGCAACGAGTGATCGACACCTTTTTCCCAGTGGTTAAAGGTGGAGCTGCAGCGGTACCGGGACCTTTTGGAGCTGGAAAAACCGTCGTTCAGCACCAAATAGCTAAGTGGGCCGATGTAGATATCGTAGTTTATGTTGGTTGCGGCGAACGTGGTAATGAAATGACAGATGTTTTAAATGAATTTCCGGAACTGGTCGATCCTACTACTGGCGAATCTTTGATGGAACGGACGATTTTGATAGCCAATACGTCAAACATGCCAGTGGCAGCTCGTGAGGCATCAATCTATACTGGGATCACGATCGCAGAATATTTCCGTGATATGGGATACAACATCGCGATCATGGCGGATTCTACTTCGCGCTGGGCGGAATCTCTGCGTGAAATGAGTGGACGTTTGGAAGAAATGCCTGGTGATGAAGGATATCCTGCTTATCTAGGAAGCCGTCTTGCTGAATATTATGAGCGTGCTGGTCGAGTAATTGCTTTAGGCAGCGATGGACGTGAAGGGTCAATCACAGCTATCAGTGCCGTATCTCCATCAGGTGGTGATACTTCAGAACCCGTAACGCAAAATACACTGCGGGTCGTAAAAGTATTCTGGGGACTGAGCGCAACATTAGCTCAACAACGTCATTTCCCAGCCATTGACTGGATGGAAAGTTATTCATTATATTCCTCTGAAGTTGGGAAGTATTTAGACAACGACTTGCAGGCCAATTGGTCGCAAATGGTTGGTGATGGCATGCGGATGCTGCAAAAGGAATCTGAACTGAATGAGATTGTTCGTTTAGTTGGGATCGATTCTCTTTCAGAAAAAGATCGTCTGACGCTAGAAGTTGCTAAATCTTTGCGAGAAGATTATCTGCAGCAAAATGCCTTTGATGATGTAGATACTTTTACTTCAAGAGAAAAGCAGTATAAGATGATGCAAAATATATTGACCTTTGACAAAGAGAGTCAACGTGCGCTGGAATTAGGTACCTATCTAAAAGAGATTATGGATGGTACAGTTGCTTTGCGGGATCGAATTGCACGAAGTAAATATATTGCTGAAACGGAATTAGAAAAGTTAGATCAAATTAATCTAGATATTGTTAAAGAAATTCAAGCGATTGTTGCAGAAGGAGGAATGACCAATGATTAAGGAATATAAAACGATTAATGAAGTGGTCGGACCTTTGATGGCAATCGACAAGGTAGAAGGGATCAAGTATGAAGAGCTGCTTGAAATCCGTTTGAAAAATGGTGAATTGCGCAGAGGACAGGTGCTGGAGATCCACGAAGACAAAGCCCTTGTGCAAATTTTTGAAGGAACCAGCGGTATCAATCTGAAGGAATCGACCGCGCGCTTCTTAGGTCACCCCTTAGAATTGGGTGTTTCGGAAGATATGGTTGGCCGTGTGTTTGATGGATTGGGTCGACCTAAAGATGGCGGACCGGAAATTTTAGCAGAGAAAAATGTCGATATTAACGGGGAAGTAATCAATCCTGTTTCCCGAGATTATCCGGATGAATTTATTCAGACAGGAATCTCAGCAATCGATCATTTGAATACATTGGTTCGTGGACAAAAGTTACCAGTATTTTCAGGCTTTGGTTTGCCCCATAAAGAGTTGGCAGCCCAAATCGCTCGTCAAGCTACTGTACTGAATACGGAAGACGATTTCGCGGTGGTATTTGCCGGTATTGGGATTACTTTTGAAGAAGCAGAATTCTTCATGGAGGACTTCCGTCAGACAGGTGCTATCGATCGATCAGTCGTCTTTATGAATCTGGCCAATGATCCAGCCATTGAGCGAATCGCGACACCACGGATGGCTTTGACCGCGGCTGAATATTTAGCTTACGAAAAAGGGATGCACGTACTGGTTATCATGACGGATATGACGAACTATTGTGAGGCTTTGCGAGAAATTTCTGCGGCGCGTCGCGAAGTTCCAGGACGCCGTGGATTTCCGGGTTATCTTTATACCAACTTAGCGACACTTTATGAACGTGCTGGGCGAATTCGTGGATTGAAAGGTTCTGTAACTCAGATTCCGATTCTAACAATGCCGGAAGATGACAAGACTCATCCGATTCCCGATTTGACTGGCTACATCACAGAAGGTCAGATCATTTTATCACGGGAACTAGATAAGAATGGGATTCAACCGCCAATCGATGTTTTGCCGTCATTATCACGTTTGAAAGATAAAGGAACAGGGGAAGGTAAGACACGTAAGGACCATGCGCCGACAATGAACCAGCTCTTTGCGGCATATGCTCAAGGGAAGCAGGCCAAAGAGTTAGCCGTGATATTAGGCGATTCAGCATTATCCGATGTTGACAAAATCTACGCAAAATTCGCGGAACGATTCGAAGAGGAATACGTCAATCAAGGTTTTTATGAAAATCGTTCGATCCAAGAAACCTTGGATCTCGGTTGGGAATTGCTTGCAATGCTGCCAAGAACTGAATTGAAACGGATCAAGGACGATATGTTGGACGAATATTTAACAAAAGGAGATTAATCCTATGGTGAAATTAAATGTTAATCCAACACGAATGGAACTTACCCGATTAAAAAAACAACTGACAACAGCTAGCCGTGGTCACAAGCTGTTGAAGGACAAGCAAGATGAACTGATGCGGCGTTTCATTTTATTGGTCAAAAAGAACAATGTGATGCGGGCCGAAGTCGAAGAGGAACTGGAGCAAGCGATGAAGAATTTTTCGGTAGCGGATGCGCTCCTGAATGATAAATACATCGAAGAATTATTGGCGGTTCCGAAAGAACGAGTAACGCTTGATGTGATTGAAAAAGATGTCATGAGTGTTAAAGTGCCGATCATGAACTTTCAACATAAGTCGGAATTATCTGATGGTCCGTTAGAATACGGTTTTCTGAATTCTAATGACGATTTGGATCAGAGTATTCAGAAGTTCACAGCAGTTTTACCAAAACTGCTGGAGCTAACTGAGATTGAAAAAACCTGTCAGCTAATGGCAAAGGAAATTGAGAAAACGCGCCGACGGGTGAATGCTCTAGAGTATATGACGATTCCGCAGTTGGAAGAAACGATTTACTTTATTAAAATGAAATTGGAAGAAAATGAACGGGCAGAAGTCACGCGCATGATCAAAGTTAAAAATATGGGTACTACTTGAGAAAGTAGTGCCTTTTTTTGAAGGTAGGAATCTATGATTAAAGAAAAACGCTGGCCTTTTAAAATTTATCCTATTCAATTTATCGCTTTAGGATTTGGCGCAATCATATTATTTGGAAGTATACTACTAACTATGCCAATATTTACAAAATCGGGACAAGGAACGCCGTTTATTGACGCGTTATTCACGGCAACATCTGCTACTTGTGTAACCGGCTTAACGACGCTAACGACTAGCGAGCACTGGAACTTTGGAGGTCAATTAATCATCATAAGTTTGATTGAAGTCGGGGGACTGGGATTCATGATGATGCCCTTCATCTTTATGGCGATCATGAAGAGAAAAGTCGGGTTAGTCACTCGAATTATTTTACAAGAGTCTCTAAATTTAGACAGCTTATCAGGCGTCATGCGATTGATGCTATATATTTTTCGATTTGCGATGGGATTCCAGCTGCTTGGAGCGATTTTGCTGGCTGTTGATTTTGTTCCAGCTTACGGTGTTACTAAGGGTCTTTGGTATTCGTTTTTTCATTCCATTTCTGCTTTTTGTAATGCTGGTTTTGACTTGTTTGGCGATAGTCTGGTAGGCTTCCAAAATAATGCGTATGTGCTACTGGTGATTTCTGGCTTGATCGTTGCTGGAGGGTTGGGTTTTATCGTTTGGCAGGATCTGATGAACTTCCGTAAAACGAAAAAGCTTAGTTTGCATAGTAAGCTGGCGTTAACTATCTCACTCAGTTTGTTGATCATCGGAACACTGGTGTTCTATGTTTCGGAATCTGGCGGTCGTTATATTGTCGGAGATTCCTCTCCAATCTCCCGTTTTGCCAACATGCTTTTCATGTCAGTGACAGCCCGAACAGCAGGCTATTTTTCCGTTGATTATGGTAGTGTCAGTCAAGCAGGAATTCTTTTCACTATCGTTTTAATGTTTATTGGAGGTACACCTGGTTCAACAGCAGGCGGACTGAAAACAACAACTTTTGGGGTTTTGTTGGTTCAAACAATCTCTATGCTGAAGGGAAGAGAACATGCAGAAGTCTTTCACCGAACAATCCGGCCTTCTGTTGTATCTCGTGCATTGACTCTTTTCTTCATTACTTTGAGCTTGTGTATCGCTGTAACGATGTTGATGTCTGTTACTGAGATATTGCCGCGTTCTCGTGGAATTGAGTATCTTTTGTTTGAAACATTTTCGGCCTTTGGCACCGTTGGTCTGACGATGGGATTGACACCTAGCTTGAGCTTTATGGGAAAACTTTTGATCATTGGCTTGATGTATATCGGCAGGGTAGGTATCTTGACAGTTGGTTTCTCTTTGACGATGCGTTTAACTAAACGAGAAGGTGGAAAATATAAGCTTCCAGAAGAAAGTGTCATGATCGGATAAAAAGAGTCATCCATTGAAATTTTTCAATGGATGACTCTTTTGAATTCTTAAATTGTTCGAGCGACTTCAAATCCATCCCAAATCGCTGCTCGAATATTTCGCACCTTAGCGCCATCACCTAAGCGATATACATAAGGCGATTCGTAGCGCAATTCTTCAAATAAATCCCCTTTTGATCGGTAACCGACAGCAACAATAATATTGTCAGCAGCTATTGACTGTTCCTTATCAGCCACCGTAATTTTAAGACCTTCTGAAGTAACTTCTTTTGCATGCGCATTTGTCATGATCTCAACATTATGGAAGGCTAGCAAATCTCTTAACATCCATTCATTCATAGGAGGGAGCGGACTGCCGGATCTAAGAATATCTGGCAGAGCTTCTACTACTGAGACTTTTTTCCCCTGCAATGCTAAATGTAGTGCTAATTCACAGCCAACTAAACCACCACCGATAATCGTACAGGTTTCACCGAGTGCGACTTGATTTTTTAAGACTTCATCTGCTAGGTTGACTGGTTTGTTTTCGCTGCCGGGAAGTTCTAATTGAATCGGAGTTGAACCTTCAGCTACAAAGATAGCGTCAGGGTTCATTTCGCGAATTTTTTCTTTGGTAGCTGCTTCATTCAGACGGACATCGACATTTAATTTCTCCATCTGATGCTTGTACCATTCAACTAGATCAAGGTCATCGTGTTTAAAGGCTGGAATCCCACCGACCATTAATGAACCGCCTACACTATCTTTAGCTTCAAAAAGCGTGACCTTGTGACCGCGAAGTGCGCTAACTCTTGCTGCCTCTAAACCTGCAGGACCGCCACCGACGATCAAAATATTTTTCTTAGTCATTGCTGGTTCAATACGAACAAAGTTTTCTCGACCACATTGTGGATTTACCGCACAGGAACCGCGGCCGCCTTCTAACAAACGCCCAAAACAGCCATCGTGACAGCCTAAGCATGGTCGAATATCTACTAGGTCATCAAGCATGACCTTATTCACGTATTCAGGATCTGTTAGTAGCTGACGCCCGATTCCGACAGCATCGATCTTTCCATTTTGTAGGGCTTCAACGGCCATGTCAGGATTTTCCATTCGGCCAGCGACGATCACAGGGACATTGGTTACTTTTTTCAATTGTTGAGAAAGCGGCAGGTACATTCCTTTTTCAAAATACATTGGCGGATGTGCCCAATACCAAGCATCGTAGGTTCCAGCATCTGCATCGAAGCCATCATAACCAGCTTCTTGCAAGATTTTCGCTGCTTCTAAGGATTCTTCGACATCACGACCTAATTCTGAAAATTCTTCTCCGGGAACCGCCCCTTGTCGCAGTTGTTTGATATAGCTCTTGATACTAAAGCGCAAGATAACTGGGAAATCTTCACCACAACGTTTTTTGATGGCTTGTACGATCTCAATTGGAAAAGTCAACCGACCTCTCAGATCTCCGCCGTATTTGTCGTCTCGTTGATTGAACAAAGTCATGGTAAAGCAGTCTAATAAATAGCCTTCATGCATCGCGTGGATTTCAACCCCGTCGAAGCCGACCTTCTGTGCAATGTGAGCTGATTCGGCAAATCCATCAACAATTGCTTCAACTTCCTCAGTAGTTAAAGCACGACACTCGACATCGATCCAGCGATTCATCACTTTGGATGGTGCGACATAATCTGTGTCCTTTAAAGCTGTTGGTAACGCACTTCGTCCTAATCCAGCGGTGAGCTGCATAAAAATTTTAGTGCCATAAGGATGAACCTTGTCAGTAATCTCCTTGCCCATTTTTTCATAGACACTTTCGTTTGTTACAGGACTAGGGAAGAAAGCGTCGTTGTGTTTTTCAATCGCACTTTCCACCCAATTTGCTCCAGTGATAATCAAGCCGACACCGCCACGTGCTCTTTCTTCGAAGTAGTCAACGGCATCTGGGGTGTAACTGTTAGTTTCGTCGGTCTGAGCTAAGGTTCCCATGGGCGCCATGCAGAATTTGTTCTTGATCTCGACATTACCAATGTTAAATGGTTCAAATAACGGTTTGTACTTTTGCTTCATCTTTTCACCCTCCATTAATTGATAAGCCTACCTTTATTTGTTACACTAATCACAAAAGGGCAGTGTTTAGTGCTTACAAATCTATTTTAAGAAATTTCTTTGTTGCTGAATTGAATAATTACGCAGACTCTTTGTTGTTTTTACGAATGATTTGGAGGCCTATTAATGGGAAAGGATTTATCATTAGAATTCACTGATCCGCAAGCATATATCGAAAGCTTGGATCAGGTGAAATTTAGTTATTCGCTCTCTTCAGAAGAAAAAATCGCTATGCATTATTCTAGAATTCATGTAATTAATGATTTAGTTATGACATTTAGTGACCATGAAGCATCGACAGGCTATTTTACCAATGAGCATCGTCATCAAAAGTATTTTGGATTGCGTTTTATTCGATCGGGTCGGGAACGGCATTCTTATAATGGACAGAGTACGCTGCTGGACAAAGAAGAATGCTTATTTTTTGATTTATCAGGAAAAGGCGGTTATCGAAGATTGTCCCGCGTTGAAGGAATCAATCTACTGCTTCCCCATGATGTACTGGCATCGAAAATTCCTAAAATGACTGATTTTTGTTTTAGGCTGGATTGTCGGCAGGGATTAGGGAAAGTGGTTATTGAGTACACCTTTTTACTTGAAGATCAATTGATCGGGCTATCCCAGGATGAACGAGTGATTGTGATGGATAATTATTTAGACATACTGTGCCAATGGTTGATCCAAAGCGAGAACCAGCTGCCAAATCAGCAAAATACTTTACTGTTTGCTCAAATACAAGATTATCTTACACATCATCTATCAAACGAGGAACTAAATTTATCTTCGGTAGCGAATCACTTTAACCTGTCGCCACGAACGATCCAGAAATTGTTTTGTGAACAGGGTCTGACATTTAGCAAATATCTTGTCAATGAACGATTGCGGCATGCGGCTCAGGATCTGCTCAGTTCTCAATTGTCGATTACAGAGGTAGCTTTGAAATGGGCGTTTTGCGACACCTCATATTTTTGTCGAAAGTTTAAAGAAAAATTTGACCGAACACCATCAGTCTATATAAAAGAGTATCGAGATAGCTTATGCAGCGAAAGTGTCAAACGGATTTCATGTCCACTAAAACAATAAAACGAGCCGACTCCAAGAGGAGTTGGCTCGTTGCTTTTTTTAGCGAATCACTTCAATTTTATAACCATCTGGATCAGTAATGAAATAATATGAAGGATCTGTTCCTGGCAAACCCTTCAAGTCAGTCACGTTGAATCCTTTGTTTTTTTGTTCCTCATGAAGTTTTTCAAGATTATCTGAACTAATTGCAATATGACCGTAACCGTCACCTAAATCATAAGCTGCATGATCATAATTATAAGTCAATTCCAATTCGTACTCATCACCTGGTAAAGTTAGATAAACCAAAGTGAATTTTGAGTCCGGAAAATCGCGACGGCGAGATTCTTCAAAACCGAATGCTTCTTGATAGAATTTGACTGATGCCTCTAAATCTTTCACACGAACACAAGTATGTGCCATTTTCATAAGTAAGTAACCTCCTATTGATTATTAAATTCATAATACCATAAAACATCAATTTGCCAGCATTTATGCTCAGCAGTTGTTTATGAGTTTTTTTTAATGTAAACTAGCTAGTAAATACATTATGCAGGAGGACACCAATGATCCCAGTGTTTGGCGAAAAGGAAGCCGAAAAAAACTATCAAGCACGTTATGCAGCTTACGCAATTTTAATGAATGATGAGGAAAAAATTGCGCTAGTCCAAGCTCCTAATGGTGCATACTTTTTACCTGGCGGAGAAATCGAAGGAAATGAAACAAAAGAAGAGGCGATAGAGCGTGAAATGCTGGAAGAGTTAGGCTTTAAAGTTATTTTGTCAGAGTATTTAGGACAAGCAGATGAATATTTCTATTCCCGTCATCGGGCGACTTTCTTTTATAATCCGGGCTATTTTTATTCTACAAAAAGTTGGGAAAAAGTTTCTGAACCATTAGAAGAGGGCAACAATAGCAGCTGGGAACCGCCAGCACAGGCGATTGAATTATTGAAACGTGGCAGTCATAAGTGGGCCGTAGAAGAATGGCTAAAGAAAAAACTTTCTGAGTGATCAGAAAGTTTTTTTGCTTATTTTACTAGCGCACCATTGTGAATATGTTTGGCAAATGCTTGATAATAATCATCGAACAAATCTGAATTCCTACTATCCAACTGCGTCATCTCTTTCGGATAATAGAAGCGGATGTCGCCTTGACCTTGTCCAGTCAGCGCTGAAACCAGCTGGCTAGCCTTAGAAAGTTCGATTAATGAACCGTCTTTTTGCATTAATTCGATTTGTGTTCGGTGACTGCCTTTTTCTGGGTGATAAAGGTCATATGGCAAGTCGTAACTGGAATTAATTGCTGTGTAGTAACGTGGATTGAATCCAGCTTTTTCAACTAAGTCTTTCATTTCAAGCAGCAGCGGATTATCACTAGAATCGACCGCGATAGATTTTAACGGTTTGCGATTTAAAAAGCGGTAGGCTAGGTCACTTAAAATCAGGTCCTGCTCATCAATCCATTGGGCAAAGTACGTATTCAATACCCCGTCATCCAATTTTAAATAGTCCTCTAATGAAAAATCTTCTTTCAAAAAAGGTATTAAGAATTGTGAATGAAGAGAGAAAATTTCCGCATCTTCTTGATATAATTCGTGTGCACGATCTAAAAGATGTTCTAGTAAAACTTCCATTCCACGAGAAACTGAATGGAAATAAACTTGGACATACATTTGATAACGACTGACAATGTAATCTTCCACAGCGTGCATCCCATTCATAGAGAAGGCAATTCCGCCTTCATAAGGACGGATCACACGTAAGATTCTTGTTAAGTCGAAAGTACCATACTCAGTACCGGTATAATAGGCATCACGCAGCAAATAGTCCATCCGATCTGCATCAATCTGACTGGAGATCATCTGCACCACCTGCGGATTCTCAAAGGTTTTAGTAATAACGCTAGCAACTTTTTCTGGGAAGCCTTCTTCGACATTGTTTAAGATCTGAAATACCTCAGTTTCCGGGGATGTAATGATCGCAACGGTCAAGGCTTCATGATCTGTATGAAAAATGTGTTCGAAGGTATGGGAATAGGGACCATGACCAACATCGTGAAGCAATGCCGCACACAAGGCGACCAGGCGATAGGAGTCATCCCATCCGTCTTTACCGTACTTTTCCTGAGAGTAGTTTCGTTGAAAAATATCGCAAATTCGCCGAGTAATATCGTAGACGCCTAACGAATGAGAAAAACGGCTGTGTTCTGCACCATGAAAAGTATAAGAGGTTGTGCCGAGTTGTTTGATTCGCCGCAAACGTTGAACTTCTTTTGAGTTGATCAAATCTAAAATGACCTGATGTTGGACGTGGATATAGTTATGGACTGGATCGCGAAAAACTTTTTCCAGTGGGAGCATTTGATATTTATAAGTCATTTAGTACCTCCTGAATTATCGCGTTGCGCTGCTGCATATTTTGAATGCGACGCTGATATTCTTCTAATTGATAGAAACTTGCTAAAGCATCTGTTTGGGCACGATGAGACATCGCCAGTAATAACTCCTGTTTAACAGAATCGACTGAAACATTAAATGATGCAATATCATCTAGTGTTGTCATACTAGCAGGATTAACTGGAGGATAGTTGACGCCAAACTGATCCTTCAAACCTTCTTCATAGTAGGAACGAGTAACCTCTCCACGAAGCGTTTGATCGCCGTTGACACTAAGATACATCATGATCGCCACACCTTCTTTGACTCGTCGCTGGGCAATACCGGCGATTTTTTTCCCATTTATTGAGAGATCGTATTTCCCTGGACAGTAAGAATCGGCGACTTCGCCAACATCGATACCTAACTTGCCAAAGCTAGTTTGCTCTATCCAGTCTACCATTGCTTGATAACCATCATCGATTGATAATGAAGAGATCGTTTCTTTGGGAAGGATCAACGATACGTTTAATACTCCTTCATCACTGATCACACCTAAGCCGCCAGCATTACGTAAAAGAAGCTCATATTCTTTCTTATGAACAGTTCTTAGGGCTTCCTTAAAATAGGTGACACGACTATCCTTCATTCCCAAGATCAAGGTTTTAGGCAATTGCCAAAAATGGATGATCGGCTGATTCTGATCACCGCTAAACTCTGTCAGCACATCCGTCAAGGCAAAAGGATTGAATAAGTCGTTTTTTGGGAGCATCTCTTGATCAAAAAGCAATGCTTCTTTCATCTAATCTTCCTCTCGTTCCGTGTATTCCCTACTATTATAAACAAAAATACGGAAAGTAAGTAATCATGTAGCTCAAAAAGCAGAAGTAGTTGACAAAAAAAGTAAAAGCGACAAAAATAAATAGTGGAAGATTGTCAGCTCTGCTTCTGGCTTTGCCAGTCTTTCTTTGTAGGTAGTAAACTGAAAATGAATTTGTCATCTAATCTAGTGATGATTTCTGGAAGAGACATGTCTACCTGACACTTAAAGGTTCAGCAGAGCAACAGGACAAGTACATTAAACTAAGAAGGAGTGGAAGCTCTGTGAATATCAATGAAGGTATTCCCGCAAAAATTAAAGTACAAACGAAGGTCACTCAGAACGACGAGACAGAGGAGTTCGTCTTTGATCTTCCCGGTCAAGTTGTGAAAATGGGAGACACATTGTACATTCGCTACAAAGAAGTTCAACCGGATGGACAAGAAACCCCGGTCACGGTCAAAGTAACGCCAGATTCTCAAGTTCAACTGATTCGTTCCGGTGAATCACGGATGCGTCTGCGTTTTGCTTATCGCGAAAAGTTAGAGACGAGTTATAAGACTCCATATGGTATTTTTATGATTACGACTTATGCGAAAAATCTTCATGTCAGTTTAAAGGATCGCCCATTTTCAGGCATCATTACAATTGACTATGCTCTTCTGATGAAAGAGGAAAAAGTGGGAGACTATCATCTAGTTTTAGAATTTACTACCTAAGCATAAGAAAGGTTTGCTTTTTACCTTTTGATTTTGTATGATAAGGAGTAGACTTTGAAAGGACGTGTCATACTTGGAACTTAGTATTTTTGATGGTTTGAACAAAGATGAATTATCAATGATTGAAGTGGCACACGCAATTCTGGAAGAACGCGCAGATGTAATGGATTTTTCAGATCTAGTCAATCAAATCCAAAACTATCTTGGCAAATCAGACAGTGAGATTCGTGATGCATTAGCACAATTTTATACCGATTTGAATATTGATGGAAGTTTTATTTCTCTAGGCGATAATCGCTGGGGATTACGTTCATGGTACGCGATCGATTCGATTGATGAAGAAGTCAACCATGGCTTAGAAGATGACGATGAAGAAGACAAGCCTCGTCGTAAGAAACGTAAGAAGGTCAATGCCTTTATCAACGATGATGAAGACGCGATCGACTACAACGATGATGACCCTGAAGACACTGATTTGTTAGTCGACGATGACGAAGATGAAATCGACGACGATGATGACGATGATGATGATGAAATCGCAGCATATAACTCTGATCTACAAGAAATCGGAGCGGATGCAAATGAGGATGACGAAGAAGTTGTTCCTGGCGGTATCGAAGATGATCTCAGCGTGATCGATGATGACGATGATGAATTTGAAGACGATGATGAAGAAGATGAAGAGTAGATCAATTTGATCTATTCTTTTTTTTATTTTCCTTTAGATTTTCACAAGCGCTTTCGTTGATTCTTTTCTGAGTAACGCGATAGTATGAATTTAGAAAAGAAACACAGAAAGGTGATCGTCATGGAAAAAGTACCTGAAATCAAAATCAAATTAACAGATGTGAGTGAACGTCTGGACGAAGGCTATCTACTGCTCACAGAATTACGCAAAGAAGCAGATGCACCAGTCGTAAAGGCCCGATTGCTAAAGAAGGAAGTCATCGCGATTTATGGAAAAGAAGCGGCTAAGAAATTTTATGATCCACGAAATTTTAAAAGAGAAGGCGCGATGCCGAAGCTTGTTTTAAAAACGTTGTTTGGAGAAGATGGGGTTCAAACCTTGGATGGGAATGCTCATGAGCATAGAAAAACTATTTTTATGAATTTGATGACACCAGAGCGAATGGAAGCGTATCATCGGATTTTGGACAAGAATCTAACCCAGAAGATGGATCAACAGCAGGGAGAATTTGAACTGTTCGATGTCGCAAAGGATGTTTTATTTCGTTCAATTTGTGAGTGGTCGGGAATTGATTTATCAAAAATTGACAAGAAGGAAGTTGAGCAATTAGCGGAATACCAAATCTCAATGATCAGCTCTGCTGTAACCAATCCGACAACTCATATCAAAGGCATTGAAAATCGAAAAAAATCAGAAAAATGGGCACAATCATTGATTGAAAAGGCACGTACAAACCCAGTGGCTGGAAAAAAGGACGTTGCCCTATATGCTTTTGCTAATGCTACAGATGATCAGGGAGAATTATTACCGATTGAAGTAGCCGCTGTTGAATTGTTAAATGTGATTCGTCCAACTGTTGCTTTGACTGTTTGGATTGCGTTAATGGGCCATACTTTGTTTAGCTGTCCCGATATTTATCAACGGCTCCATGCTGAATTCGATCAATTGCAAGATTCTTTCATACAAGAAATGCGTCGTTATTATCCTTTCTTTCCGATGTTGCCGGCTTTCGCGAAACAAGATGTTGAAGTTGATGGTTATTTGATTCCTAAAGATAGCTGGGTTGTTCTTGACCTGTATGGAACAAATCATGATGAACGCATGATCGAAACACCGGAAGTATTCCGAATTTCTCGTTATTTAGGAAAAGAAAAGCATATTTCTTACGATGAAGAGTATGAAATGATTGCTCAAGGCGGCGGAAAATTTGAAGCAATGCATCGCTGTGCAGGAGAATGGATCACTTTGCATACTTTAAGGGTCTTTTCAGATCAGCTGGTGAATAAGTATCAGTTTTCTGTGCCAGAACAGGATTGGACAATTCCAATGAATCAATTTCCAACCTATCCGAAGAGCAAGGCAATATTAATTAAGAATTAATCAGATTGAGAACCGCTTTTATCAGGATTTGTTCCTGTTAGGAGCGTTTTTTTTCTTTTATTGATAGCTGCTAATCTCCTTTGACTGAATCAAAATTGATAAGTGCCAGCTAAAAAAGTATAATAGCTGTTATGGAGTTCGATTTTTTTAGTTCGCTTAAAGAAAAAACACTCCTCAAATTGAGAAGTGTCGAAATAATGCGCCCTGAGGGAATCGAACCCCCGTCTCAAGAACCGGAATCTTACGTGATATCCACTACACTAAGGGCGCGTGTATTGGTCATAAGCACGAATATTAGTTTAGCATATTATTTTAAAAAAACAAGGGGAAAGTATATGAAGTTTCAGCAAGGTTATTCGCAAAAGCAGCAGCAAACTCAAAAACTGGCGATGACTCAGGAGTTGCAGCAGGCGATTCAAATATTACAATTCAATACTGAGGAGTTGAAGGACTACGTTGAAACGGTCTCTTTAGAGAATCCGCTATTTGATGTAGTGGCTCCAAAAATTCAAAGCGACTTGATGCAGATGCACAATAGCGGAGCGGCCAAAGAAGAGTCATTCATTCAGATTGCTGATCATCCTGTTTCGTTGTTTGAACATCTAATCAATCAAATTCACTTAAACTATCGAGATACGTTCATTCGTGAGATTATGCTTGTCTTAGTAGAGTATGTCGATGTAAATGGTTATTTAAGAGTCGATGAAGAAGAGATCAAAGAAGAGCTGAAGGCGACAGATATTCAATATCTGGATGCTTTGACGCTTTTGCAGCAGTTGGATCCGCCAGGGGTAGGTGCGAGAAACCTGCAGGAGTGTTTGATGCTGCAGACAGAACAAGATGATTATGCCCCAGAATTAGCTTATCTTCTATTAGAAGAGTCTTTCGACGCGATTGCCAAAAGAAAATTTGAACAGATCGCGAAGGAATATCAAATCAGTCTAGCTCAGGTTCAACAGATTTTGGATTATATTCGAACCTTGAATCCATTCCCAGGCGCAAGCTTTGGCGGACAAGACTCGAATTTCATTATTCCAGATTTGACATTAGTTAGAAGAGAAGGAGAATTAGTTGTACTGTCGAATAAAAGGGGTCAACTGAGACTAAACTTCCAGGAGAATTATTTTAATCGTTTGAAGCAGCAGGCTGATGAGGAAACAAAAGTTTATTTGAAAGAAAAGCTGCAGCAGTTCGAGTGGTTAAACAAAACCCTAGGGCAGCGAAAAGATACAATTCTAGAAGTCGGTAAGATTATCGTACAGCAGCAAGTACATTTTTTTGAAGAAAAACAAGGTGCTTTGAAGCCATTGATGCTGAAAGACGTGGCGAAACAATTGGACGTCCATGAATCAACGATCAGCCGTGCAGTTAATGGAAAATATATTGAGACGGATTTTGGTGTCTTTGAATTACGCAGTTTTTTTGTCAATAAAGTTAACGACGAAGATACCTCAGCCGATGAAGTTAAACAACTTATCACGTCTTTAGTTGAAAAAGAAGATAAACGCAAACCATTATCTGATCAAAAAATCGTTGAACTGTTAGCTGAAAAAGAGCAAAAAATTTCTCGAAGAACGGTCGCAAAGTACCGTGATGCTTTAAATATTCCCAGCTCATCGAAAAGAAAACGTTTTGATTAAGCCAAGTAAAAAAACTTGGCTTTTTCCTTGCGCAGATGGGACAAAACTGTTACACTTTGTCATGTAAGAAATTAGCAAATATCAAATGATTGATTTGACTTTCTTGCATTTTTTTTAATATTCATGGGTCGCTAAAAGTCTATGAGGGACTACTTAAGTCCAACGGAGGAATTCCTTTGTTAAGTGAACTAAGAGTACTTGAAGCAATCGCCCCTGATGTGTTAGAGGTTGTAAAAAAAAGATATCGTATCATGCAGAATATTTTTTGGATGCAGCCGATCGGTCGAAGAAACTTAGCTGATTCATTGGGTCTTACCGAACGAGTTTTACGTGGTGAGACAGATTATCTTAGAGATCAGCGTTTGATTGATGCAACGAAGAGCGGTATGTTATTAACTGAAAAGGGCGAGGGACTGTTGCAGCATCTGGAACTTTTGATGGAACAGTTTACCGGCATGGATCAGTTAGAAAAGCAGCTCGCTTCAATTTTCAAAATCGAACGTTGCTTGATCGTTTCTGGAAACAGTGATGAGCAGGAAAAAGTAATCGGTGAATTTGGCGAGTTAGTTGATGAGGCTTTGCAGCGTCAATTACCAGATGGCCGAAACATTATTGCAGTGATGGGCGGTACGACAATGGCAGAAGTTGCCAGACATGTCAGTCCATTGGAAACAGCAAAACGCCATAATCTTTTTGTTCCAGCTAGGGGCGGTATCGGTGAAGCCGTATCGATTCAAGCTAATTCAGTGAGCGCCTTGATGGCAGCAAATGCCCACGGCGAACATCGTGCATTATATGTGCCGGAACAGTTAAGTGAGGAAGCGTACCATACACTGCTGAAAGAACCTTCGATTAGAACCGTCCTGGCGATGATCAAAGAAGCCAATTGTGTTGTTCACAGTATTGGTCGAGCCGTACACATGGCAGCAAGGCGAAAAATGTCAGAAGATGAGATCATTCGTCTGAAACAAAAAAATGCTGTTGCAGAATCTTTTGGGTACTTTTTTGACGAGAATGGAGAGATCGTTCATAAGGTACCGCGAATCGGATTATCCTTAGAGGATATTCAGAAGATGCCGACGATTCTAGCAGTCGCTGGTGGTAAAAGCAAAGTCAAAGCCATTACAGCGTATATGAAAAATGCTCCAAAACAAACGTGGCTCATCACCGATGAAGCCGCCGCAAATGAGATTTTAAAAGGGACATCCCCTTTAAAATAAATATATTTTTTGATTCCATAAGGAGGAAATCTTAAATGACAGTAAAAGTTGGAATTAACGGATTTGGACGTATCGGACGCTTAGCATTCCGCCGTATCCAAGATGTAGAAGGATTGGAAGTTGTAGCTATCAACGACTTAACAGACGCTAAAATGTTGGCTCACTTGTTAAAATATGATACAACTCAAGGTCGCTTTAACGGAACTGTTGAAGTTCACGAAGGTTCATTCAACGTGAACGGCAAAGAAGTTAAAGTTCTTGCTAACCGCAACCCTGAAGAATTACCTTGGGGAGAACTAGGAGTAGATATCGTATTAGAATGTACTGGATTCTTCACTTCAAAATCTGCTGCTGAAAAACATTTAACAGCTGGTGCTAAACGTGTTGTTATCTCAGCTCCTGGTGGTAACGATGTTCCAACAATCGTTTACAACACTAACCACGAAACTTTAACTGGTGACGAAACAGTTATCTCTGGTGCTTCATGTACTACTAACTGTCTAGCTCCTATGGCTAAAACTTTGAATGACGAATTTGGCGTTGTTGAAGGCTTAATGACAACTATCCACGCTTACACTGGTGACCAAATGACTCTTGATGGACCTCACCCTAAAGGCGACTTCCGTCGTGCGCGTGCTGCTGCAGCAAACATCGTGCCTAACTCAACTGGTGCTGCTAAAGCTATCGGTTTAGTTATTCCTGACTTGAACGGTAAATTAGACGGAGCTGCTCAACGTGTTCCTGTTGCAACTGGTTCATTAACTGAATTAGTTACTGTTCTTAACAAAAAAGTTACTGTTGATGAAGTAAATGCAGCGATGAAAGCAGCATCTAACGAATCATTCGGTTACAACACTGACGAAATCGTTTCTTCAGATATCGTAGGTATGACTTACGGTTCATTATTTGACGAAACTCAAACTAAAGTAATGACAGTTGGCGAACAACAATTAGTTAAAACTGTTGCTTGGTATGATAACGAAATGTCATACACTGCTCAATTAGTTCGTACTTTAGAATACTTCGCTAAACTTTAAGATTTATTTTAAACGAAAACACATTGTCTGAAACAAGGCGGGGAAGCAACGCGCTTCTCCGTTTTTTTAGTAAGCTTATGTCTATCGTTAGCTCTTTTCCTAAAAAGAGTTGTATAATAGAAAAGATTTAAAAAAACAATTTGGAGGTTTTCTTTCATGGCAAAAATGACAGTTAAAGATCTTGACTTGAAAGACAAGAAAGTTTTAGTTCGTGTGGACTTCAACGTTCCTGTTAAAGATGGCGTGATTACTGATGACACTCGTATCAAAGCGGCGTTACCAACAATCAACTACATTTTAGAACAAGGCGGCAAAGCTATTTTGTTCTCTCACCTAGGTCGTGTGAAAACAGAAGAAGACAAAGCAGGCAAATCATTAAAACCTGTAGCTGAACGTTTAAGCGAATTATTAGGTAAAAACGTAACGTTCGTACCTGAGACTCGCGGTTCTGAATTAGAAGCTGCAATCGCAGACATGAAAGACGGCGACGTAGTTGTCTTTGAAAATACTCGTTATGAAGATATCGATGGCAAAAAAGAAAGCGGCAATGACGCTGAACTTGGTAAATACTGGGCTTCATTAGGCGATGTATTCGTCAATGATGCATTTGGTACTGCTCACCGTGCGCACGCTTCTAACGTAGGTATCGCTTCTACTGGAATTCCAACTGTTGCTGGATTCTTAATGGAAAAAGAAATCAAATTCATCGGCGAAGCTGTTGAAGAACCTAAACGCCCTATGATCGCGATCTTAGGCGGCGCGAAAGTTTCTGACAAAATCGGCGTAATCAAAAACTTGATTCCTAAAGCTGACAAGATCTTGATTGGCGGCGGAATGACGTATACCTTCTACAAAGCTAAAGGCATGGAAATCGGCAACTCATTAGTAGAAGCTGACAAAGTTGACTTAGCAAAAGAATTGATCGAAGCAGCTGGCGACAAGTTAGTTTTACCAGTTGACTCAATTACAGCGGCTGAATTCTCAAACGACGTTCCTACTGAAGAACATACTGGTGATGTTCCAGCTGGACAAATGGGTCTTGACATTGGACCAGAATCAATCGCTTTGTTCGCTCAAACATTAGAAGGCGCGAAAACAGTTGTATGGAACGGACCTATGGGTGTGTTCGAAATGAGCAACTTCGCTCGCGGAACAATCGGTGTTTGTGAAGCAATCGCGAACTTGAAAGATGCTACAACAATCATCGGTGGTGGGGATTCTGCAGCGGCAGCTGAACAACTTGGCTTTGCTGACAAATTCACTCACATCTCAACTGGTGGCGGCGCAAGTCTTGAATTACTAGAAGGTAAAGAATTACCTGGACTAGCAGCAATCAACGATAAATAAAAATTAACACCCTAATACGAAAAAGGATGCCGGTCCAACTTTTTGCAGTTTCACAATGTGTTAAGAATTTACATGATGGAACTTTATTGAACAGTGTTGATCTGTTTAGTTGGATGGTATACGGCTTGAGAATCAAATTAATTTTTGAAAAAAATTAACACCTTAATACGAAAAAGGAGTTTTCTAAATGCGTAAACCAATTATTGCTGGTAACTGGAAAATGAACTTAACTGCATCTGAAGCAAAAGATTTTGCTGAAGCAGTAAAAAACAATATTCCTGCTAACGATAAAGTAGATTCAGTGATTGGATCACCTGCTTTATTCTTACAAGAATTAGTTGAAGCAGCAAAAGGCACTGACTTAAAAATCTCTGCTCAAAACTGCTACTGGGAAAATGCTGGAGCATTCACTGGTGAAACTTCACCTGCTGCTTTAGCTGATCTTGGTGTGGACTATGTAATCATCGGCCATTCAGAACGCCGTGAATATTTCCATGAAACAGACGAAGAAATTAACAAAAAAGCCAAAGCAATCTTCGCTAACGGCATGTTGCCAATCCTTTGCTGTGGTGAGTCTTTAGAAACATATGAAGCTGGCAAAACAGCTGAATGGATCGAAGGACAAATCAAAGCTGGTTTAGCTGATCTTTCTGCTGAACAAGTTTCAAGCATGGTTATTGCTTATGAACCAATCTGGGCTATCGGTACTGGTAAATCTGCTGACGCACAAATCGCTGACGAAATCTGCGGCGTTGTTCGTTCAACAGTTGAAGGTATTTATGGTAAAGAAGTTTCTGAAGCTGTTCGTATCCAATACGGCGGTTCTGTGAAACCAGAAAACATTGCTGAATACATGGCAAAAGAAAACGTTGACGGCGCTTTAGTCGGCGGAGCTAGCTTGAAGGCTGACTCATTCTTAGCTTTATTAGAAGGCGCAAAATAATTTTTTATAGAAAATTACGGCTTTTGTTTGCAACTGCCGACGATTTTCACTAATATTGGTTATAAGGGTTTTTAGCCCTTTAATAAAAACAAATTTTAAAGGAGAGACAAAACATGTCAATTATCTCAGACGTTTACGCACGCGAAGTCCTAGACTCACGTGGTAACCCAACAATCGAAGTAGAAGTTTATACAGAAGACGGCGCATTCGGCCGCGGTATGGTTCCTTCAGGTGCTTCAACTGGTGAATACGAAGCCGTTGAATTACGTGATGGCGACAAAGCTCGTTACGGCGGTAAAGGTGTTACTAAAGCAGTTGATAATGTAAACAACATTATCGCTGAAGCAATCATCGGCTACGACGTACGTGACCAAGCTGCTATTGATGCTGCTATGATCGAATTAGATGGCACTCCTAACAAAGGTAAATTAGGTGCGAACGCTATTCTTGGTGTTTCTATCGCCGTTGCTCGTGCAGCTGCTGACTTCTTAGAAATCCCATTGTACAACTACCTTGGCGGATTCAATACAAAAGTTTTGCCTACTCCTATGATGAATATCATCAATGGTGGATCACATGCTGATAACTCTATTGACTTCCAAGAATTTATGATCATGCCTGTTGGCGCTCCTACATTCAAAGAAGCTTTACGTTATGGTGCAGAAGTATTCCACGCTTTGGCTTCAATCTTAAAAGCTAAAGGTCTTGCTACTTCAGTTGGTGACGAAGGTGGATTCGCTCCTAACCTTGGTTCTAACGAAGAAGGTTTCGAAGTAATTATCGAAGCTATCGAAAAAGCTGGCTATGTACCTGGTAAAGACATCGTTCTTGCTATGGATGCTGCTTCTTCAGAATTCTACGATAAAGAAAAAGGTGTTTACGTTTTAGCTGATTCAGGCGAAGGCGAAAAAACAACTGAAGAAATGATCGCATTCTACGAAGAATTGGTTGCTAAATACCCAATCATCTCAATCGAAGATGGCCTAGACGAAAATGACTGGGAAGGTACTAAGAAATTAACTGAAGCTTTAGGCGATAAAGTTCAATTAGTTGGTGACGACTTGTTCGTTACAAACACTGAAAAATTAGCGAAAGCTATTGATTTAGGTGTTGCTAACTCTATCCTTATCAAAGTTAACCAAATCGGTACTTTAACAGAAACATTCAACGCTATCGAAATGGCTAAAGAAGCTGGCTACACTGCAGTTGTATCTCACCGTTCTGGTGAAACAGAAGATTCTACAATCTCTGATATCGCTGTTGCAACTAACGCTGGTCAAATCAAAACTGGTTCTCTTTCACGTACTGACCGTATTGCTAAATACAATCAATTATTACGTATCGAAGACCAATTGGGTGATGTTGCAGAATACAAAGGAATTAAATCTTTCTACAACTTAAAAAACAACCCATTCATCGGTAAATAATTAACAAAAAAGAGAGCTGTGAGGATTTTTCCTCACAGCTCTCTTTTTATATGGAAAGGATTTAGTATCCCTGATGCAGGGCGTGTAACGCATGGGCAACTGTTGGATGTTGAATCGGACAATGAACTTGATTGTCCCATAGCTGTTGAAATTGCTTTTCTACATCAGGCTGCATAGAAGTAAAAACGAGTTTTTGTTCATTTAGCGCCGCGATAGAAAAATAATCTGCAAAAGTATCTAATGCTGTTACATCAATGCTTGGTACTCCTCGAAGTGAAAAGATGAGTCCTTCTTTATCAACGACTTTATCTAGTTCTTTTTTTAGTTGGTTAGCTGACATAAAGAATAATGGGCCGGTAATATAGATGACTGCCCATTCAGCACCAGCAGCAGAACGAGGCAGTTCCATCCGCTGCCAATCAATCTCTTCTGTAATAATAGAAATTTTCGAACTTTTGGCAATGAAGAAGATGCAGCCGCATATGACGCCGATCACGATGGCAATGCTTAAATCAAAAATGATCGTACTAAGCATGGTAACGAAGAACAGTAGGATCGCTGTTCTTTTTTTCTGTCGGATCATTGTTTTGATTGTTTTCCATTCGTGCATTCGCCAACTAGTAACCAGAAGAACGCTGGCAAGTGCAGCCATCGGAATTTGGGACATGATCGGTGCAAATAGGATCATCGATAAAAATAGGAAGAGCGCATGGAAGATGCCAGCTAATCGAGTTTGTGCACCGGACTTAATCGCTACGCTTGTTCGAGCGATCGCGGCTGTTGCCGGGATTCCACCAAAGAACGGCAAGATTATATTACCGATCCCCTGTGCGATTAATTCCTGATTACTATCAAGGTCTTTTCCAGTCATTCGTCCAGCAGAAGCCCCGCAAAGCAAACTCTCAATCATTCCTAGCATGGCAATACTAATCGCAGGCAGCAATAATTGCTTTACTAAAGAAAGGTTAAGTGTTGCTAACTGGAGTCGTTCGCTTGTTACTAATGAAGTAGGAATTTTCCCAACTTTAGCAACAGGCAGTTTGAAAATAATTGTGACAAATGTCGCCAAAATAATAGCAACTAGTGAAGCTGGTAAAATTTGACTCCACTTTTTAGGATAGAAAATCAAAAGTAGTAAAACAGCCAGTCCTAATAAAAGAGTGGGTAAGTTCGGGGTGAAGCCGGATCGATAACTAAGCAGTTTTGCTAAAGCATTTTCGCCAACTGAGGTGGTTCCAAAAAAATTATCGATTTGTCCTAAAGCAATAATGATAGCAATACCGGAAGTAAAACCGGTAATAACTGGCGCCGGAATGAATGAGGTGAGATTCCCAAGTTTGAAAAGTCCGGCGATCAGTAAGAAAATCCCTGCGATAAATGTCGCAACTAGAACACCTGCCAGACCCTGTGTTGCGATAATTCCAGTTAAGATCGCAGCCATTGCTCCAGTTGGTCCAGAAATTTGGTAGAACCCGCCTGAAAGGCTTCCGATAACGACACCCGCAATAATAGCTGTAATCATTCCAGCGGCAGCATCCGCTCCGCTAGAGACTCCAAAAGCTAATGCTAAAGGCAAAGCGACAGCCGCGACTGTCAACCCGGCCAGCAGATCCTTTTGCAGTTTTTCTTTAGAGTAATGCATAAATTCCTGTTGTAACAAATTCTTATAACGCTTGATCATAAAGCACTCCTTTTTAGAAAATACGACAAAAGCCCGTAAAAACGGGCTTTTATAAAAAAATTTATCATTTTTTAAAACCAACTTTAACTATAAAAGAGCGGGAATAAAATTACAATAGTTTTATTATGCGTTTCTGAAAATTATTCATTTCTTTCATCGTTACTTGAATTGATCTGCTCAGTTGGAATTTTTAATAAATTTTTTACTGGATGATCAGAGTTGAGCATTTTGAGCACTCTTTTGATATACTTGGTTAAAAGTATCTGATGAGGAAGTGAATTTTTTTGGCAAAAGATGAATTACAGCAACATTTAGATAAGGGACGATTTGGTGCAGCACGAATCAATCCGGATGAACAGCGCAAGTATTTAGGAACATTCCGCGAACGTTGCTTTGTAAGTATGACTATGCGCGAAATGAGAAATCGACAGGACCGGGAACACTTGCTAACAGAAATTCAAAAATATCCTGAAGGGAAATTGCTGATCAATGGTTCAGTTGATGAACAAGCCCAAAGAGATTTCATTGCCTTGGCGTCAAAAAATTCTGTTGATTTTACCATTGTAAATGACGCAACGATTGATTCAGAGGATAGTATTGGTTTGCTGTTGGTAACTGATCATGCAGTAAATGAAGAGATCATCGATATTGAAGAAAAGTACTCACAAGAAAAAAATGCAGATCAAGAGGCGCCAAAGGAAAAGAAAAGCTTTTTTGGCAGATTATTTGATTAAAGAAAAGTAAGCAACTAATAATTACAGTTGACATTTTTCCAAAGTGTCGGTATTATACTGCTTGGGCACCCTTTTAGTAAGGGTCAGTGTTTAGTGAATTCAAAGCTCCCTATTCAATCGGATAGGGAGCTTTCTTTGTTTTTTCTAGACGTTTCCTGCAAATTAGTATGAAGGAGTTTTTTCATTTATGACAAAGTATATTTTTGTAACTGGCGGCGTAGTTTCATCAATTGGCAAGGGGATCGTGGCAGCATCATTAGGTCGTTTGCTTAAAAATCGGGGATTGAAAGTAACTATTCAAAAATTCGATCCATATATCAATGTCGATCCAGGTACGATGAGTCCTTATCAACACGGAGAAGTTTTTGTGACAGATGATGGTGCTGAAACGGATTTAGACTTGGGTCACTATGAACGTTTTATCGACATCAACTTGAATCAATACTCCAACGTAACGACAGGAAAAATCTATTCAGAGGTTATTCGAAAAGAACGTAAGGGTGAATACTTAGGAGCGACCGTCCAAGTTATCCCGCATATCACAAATGAGATTAAATCAAAGATTATGCGTGCTGCTAAGATGACGGATTCAGACGTGATCATCACTGAAGTTGGCGGTACGGTTGGTGATATTGAATCATTACCATTCCTAGAAGCTTTGCGTCAAATGAAAGCAGAGGTCGGTGCAGACAACGTGATGTATATCCACACGACGTTGATACCATTCTTGAAGGCTGCTGGCGAAATGAAGACGAAGCCAACACAGCATAGTGTGAAAGAGTTGCGTGGTTTAGGGATTCAACCGAATATCTTAGTCGTTCGCACAGAACAGCCTGTTTCTCAAAGTACAAAAAATAAACTAGCGCAATTCTGTGACGTGGCTCCAGAAGCAGTTATCGAATCTCGTGACGTAGAAACACTTTATTCCATTCCGTTAGCGTTACAAGCGCAAGGCATGGATCAAATCGTTTGTGATCATCTAAAAATTGATGCTCCAGTAGCGGACATGACAGAATGGCGTGCATTGGAAGAAAAAGTCCTGAATCTTAAGAAGAAGGTTAAAATCGCATTAGTTGGGAAATATGTGGAATTACCTGATGCTTATATCTCTGTGGTAGAAGCATTGAAGCATTCTGGTTTTGCTTTTGATTCAGATATCGAGATTGCTTGGATTCAATCACAAGATGTTACCCGTGAAAATGTCGCAGAAGTGTTAGGCGATGCTGATGGTATCTTAGTACCTGGTGGATTCGGCGATCGCGGAATAGAAGGGAAAATCGAAGCGATTCGCTATGCCCGTGAAAATGACGTGCCATTCTTAGGTATCTGCCTTGGAATGCAAATGGCCTGTGTGGAATTTGCTCGCAACGTGGCTGGTCTTGAAGATGCGAATTCAGCAGAAACTGTTCCAGATACAGCAAACAACATTATCGACTTGATGGCAGATCAAGAGAATGTTGAAAACTTAGGCGGAACATTGCGTCTTGGTCTATATCCATGTAAGTTGAAAAAAGGCAGCAAGACAGCCGCTGCATATGGAAATGGCGATGTGATCCAAGAACGTCATCGTCATCGTTATGAGTTCAATAACCAATACCGTCAGTTGTTTGAAGATAAAGGATTGGTATTCTCTGGCGTATCTCCTGACAATCGTTTAGTTGAGATCGTTGAGATTCCGGAAAACAAATTTTTCGTGGGCTGTCAATTCCACCCAGAATTGATCTCTCGTCCAAATCGTCCTCAACCATTGATCAAAGCCTTCGTTGGCGCATCATTGGAAAGTAAAGAAGCAAAATAGTAGTTTTGACTGAAAGGCATAGACGCCTTTCAGTTTTTTTTACAAAAAAAGCAAAAAACTTGAAATGTAAAGGTTTTATCGGAAGGTTTGGAGTAGCAAAGATGGAAAAACTTTGATAGAATTAACACGTTAGTTAAGCACGGCTTAACCAAATAGTAAAAAACCTTAGGAGGAATTTTTTATGCCAGTAGTATCAGGAGCAGAATTCTTAAAAGCTGCACGTAAAGGCGGATATGCAGTTGGTGGATTCAACACAAACAACTTAGAATGGACTCAAGCTATTCTAAAAGCTGCGGAAGCTAAAAAAGCACCAGTTCTTATCCAAACTTCAATGGGCGCTGCAAAATACATGGGCGGATACAAAGTTGCTAAAGATATCATCACTGATTTGGTTGACTCAATGGGTATCACAGTACCAGTTGCGATCCACTTAGACCATGGTGACTACGAAGCTGCTTTAGAATGTATCGAAGTTGGCTATACTTCAATCATGTTTGATGGTTCTCATCTTCCATTTGAAGAAAACTTGAAATTGGCTAAAGACGTTGTTGAAAAAGCTCATGCTAAAGGTATCTCTGTTGAGTGTGAAGTTGGTTCAATCGGTGGTGAAGAAGACGGAATCATCGGTGCTGGCGAATTAGCCGACATCGACGAATGTGTACAAATGGTTGCTACAGGTATCGATTACTTAGCATGCGGTATCGGTAACATTCACGGCGTATACCCTGAAAACTGGAAAGGTCTTGCATTTGACCACTTACAAGCTATCGCTGATGCTGTAGGTTCTGATGTTCCTCTAGTATTACACGGTGGATCAGGTATTCCTCAAGAACAAATCCAAAAAGCAATTTCTATGGGTGTTTCTAAAGTCAACGTTAACACTGAATTCCAATTATCATTTGCTAAAGCAACTCGTGAATACATCGAAGCTGGCAAAGATAAAGAAGGAAAAGGCTTTGACCCTCGTAAATTGTTGGCACCAGGTGTTGCTGCAATCGTTAAAGATGCTGAAGAACATATCGACTGGTTCGGTTCAGCAAACAAAGCTTAATTTGTTTCTCATAGTCTCGGAGCATTCGCTTCGAGACTTTTTTTGCGCATAAAAATATAGAATAATTACGAAATTATCTTTTCAATGAATAACATGAAAAAAATGATTTATATTGGATCTATTCAGAAATTCTAGTTTCAAAAATTTTAAAAATACTAATATTTTCAGCTAAGTAAGAAAGTTCTAGACCAAAATTAGCGGCCAGATAATGAAATCCAATTTGAACGTGAAAAACCTGCTTATTTTCTTGTGAGATTTGAGAAAGCTTCCTTTTTATGCAGGCAATAATATGCTAGAATGGATAATGGTCTATAAACTTCAAAATAATTAATTAGGTGAAAATAAATGAGAAAAATCGAAATTCATGGCGGAAAGCCATTATCAGGTAATATTACAATCAGCGGCGCGAAAAATAGTGCAGTCGCATTAATTCCAGCAGCTATCATGGCGGATTCGCCAGTTACTTTAGAAGGTGTTCCAGACATTCAAGACGTGCATTCATTGATTGAGATTCTAGAGATCATGGGAGCAAAAGTGTCTTTTGAAGATAATCGCATGGTGATTGATCCAAGTAAAGTCGTATCGATCCCAATGCCAAGCGGTAAAATCAATTCATTACGTGCTTCTTACTATTTCATGGGATCTTTATTAGGAAAATTTGGTGAAGCAGTTGTTGGCTTACCCGGCGGATGTTTCTTAGGCCCTCGTCCAATTGACTTACACATCAAGGGATTTGAGAGTTTAGGTGCAGAAGTTTCAAATGAGCATGGCGTGATTTATTTACGAACAGATGAAGACGGATTAAAGGGGGATCGCATCTTTATGGATGTGGTTTCTATTGGTGCGACTATTAACGTGATGTTCGCTGCTGTTAAGGCTAAGGGCAAAACGATTATTGAAAATGCTGCCCGTGAACCAGAAATTATTGACGTTGCAACCTTGCTAAACAATATGGGAGCGAAGATCCGTGGGGCTGGTACCGATGAGATTCGGATCGAAGGTGTGGAAGAGTTACATGGCTGTGTCCACTCGATCATCCCTGATAGAATCGAAGCGGGGACTTATTTGGCTCTAGCAGCTGCGATGGGCGAAGGCGTGACCGTTCATAACGTAATCTATGAACATATTGAAAGTTTTATTGCGAAATTGGAAGAAATCGGTGTGGAAATGAATATCTCAGAGGACAGTATTGAAGTGCTGCCGTCTAAGAACTTGAAGACAGTGGATGTTACTACATCACCATATCCAGGCTTTGCGACAGATTTGCAGCAACCGATCACACCGTTATTATTAAAAGCCCAAGGAACGGCTGAAATTATTGATACGATCTATTCAAAACGAGTGAATCATATTCCTGAATTAGTCCGCATGGGCGCTGATGCCCGCGTGGAAGGCAACCTAATCATATTAAATGGCTCGAACAAATTACACGGTGCAGAAGTAGTGGCTTCTGATTTACGCGCTGGGGCTTGTTTAGTTATCGCTGGATTGATGGCTGAAGGAAAAACAACTATTTTTAACGTGGAATACATTTTACGTGGATACGATCATATTATTGAGAAACTGACGGCTCTTGGTGCTACTATCGAAATGATCGACGAGGAAGAGGCGGAATAATGAGCGATTATTTAACAATGGCGGAACTTGAAAACAAGACGCTGAAAGAAATCTATACCTATGCAAAGGATTTTAAAATTCCTTATTACGGCCAGATGAACAAAAAAGAATTATCATTGGCTGTGATTCGGGCGCAGGCAGAGAAACAAGGCTTCTTTTACATGGAAGGAGTCTTGGATATCGTCGGGCAAGACGGCTACGGCTTTTTACGGCCAATCAATTATGGATCAAGTGCCGAGGATATCTATATTTCTTCCTCACAGATTCGTCGTTTTGGCTTACGAAACGGTGATAAAGTAGCAGGAAAAGCTCGCCCACCAAAAGAATCAGAGCGTTATTATGGCTTGATGCATGTGGAAAGCGTCAATGGCAAGGATCCAGAAGAAGCCAAAGAACGTCCGCATTTCCCAGCATTGACTGCTCTTTACCCTGAGAAACAATTAGTCTTAGAAACAACACCTGGTCGTTTATCTACCCGAATGATCGATATCTTCTCACCTATCGGTTTTGGCCAGCGCGGTCTGATCGTAGCTCCGCCAAAAGCCGGAAAAACAACAATCCTTAAAGAAGTTGCCAATGGCATTACTGATAATTATCCTGATGTTGAATTGATTGTCTTACTGATCGACGAACGCCCTGAAGAAGTGACAGATTTGGAACGCAGCGTGAAGGGCGATGTGGTCTATTCAACGTTTGATCAACAACCACAAAATCATACACGTGTATCTGAATTGGTCTTGGAACGGGCGATGCGTCTAGTCGAGGACAAGCGTGATGTCGTGATCCTAATGGACAGTATCACCCGGTTGGCTCGCGCCTATAATTTAGTTGTTCCGCCAAGTGGTCGAACATTGAGCGGCGGGATTGATCCAGCTGCATTATACAAACCGAAGAAATTCTTTGGTGCGGCTCGGAATATCGAAGAAGGCGGCAGCTTGACGATTTTAGCGACAGCATTAGTCGATACAGGCAGTCGGATGGATGATGTAATCTATGAAGAGTTCAAAGGAACAGGGAACTTGGAATTACAATTGTCGCGTGAATTGTCTGAACGCCGGATTTTCCCTGCAATAGACATTAAGAAATCTGGTACGCGTAAAGAAGAATTATTGATGGCTCCATCTCGTCTGGAAGAAATTTTCAAGCTTCGTAATAATATGACTGGAGATTCGTTGGAATATACCTCACAATTCGTGAACTTCCTGAAAAAGACGAAGAATAACGATGGTGTTTTCAAAGCTTTCAAGGATGTTTCATTCGGTGGGAAAACACCACGAAGAAATCTGAAAAGATAATTGCATTGTCGAATCATTCATGATAGTATATTCATGTTGCAAATTGCAAAAATAACTCTGAACCAGCAAATGATTCAGGGCAAAGGAGCGAAAAAAACTATGAAACAAGGAATTCATCCAGAATATCATCCAGTTGTGTTTATGGACTCAACTACAGGTTTCAAATTCTTGTCAGGTTCAACTAAAACTTCACAAGAAACAGTTGAATGGGAAGACGGAAACACTTACCCTGTAATCCGTGTCGAAGTTACTTCAGACTCTCATCCATTCTACACTGGACGTCAAAAATTCACTCAAGCAGATGGACGTGTCGATCGTTTCAACAAGAAATACGGTCTCAAAGACGCCAACGCAGAGGAAAAATAAAAATTCTGTTCAAGCAGACTTTAACGAGCTTCCTATTATGGGAAGCTCGTTTTTTTGTGATCAATCTTTATAATTGAGGAAATTCATTTTTAAAATTTCAATTGTTCTTTTATGAATGTGAGTTTCATGATAAAATTTTAATATAATGAATAAAATTACTTTCATAATTATTTATAAATTAGGAGGGGTTGAAAATGCATGAAATAAAGTGTCCAAAATGTAAAAATGTTTTTACTGTAGATGAGACAAGCTATGCTGATATCTTAAATCAGGTAAGGACAAAAGAGTTCAGCGAGGAAGTTGAAGAGAAGTTAAATCAAGTAAAGGAAAAACATGAGAGTAACTTAGCTTTAGCTAAGGAAAAAGTAAAGCATTCTTTTGAAAAGGAACTTTCAAAAAAAGAAAAAGAATTGGCAGAACTTCAATCCAAAATCCAGTCAGGTGAACAGGATAAAAAGTTGGCGTTAACCGTGGCAGAAGGCAATATGAAGGAAATGCTAACTCAAAAAGATACTGAAATTGAGAAATTGAAAGCTAAATCAGATTCAATGGAGAGTGAGAAACAACATGAAATTAAACAAGCTTTGGTAGAAAAAGAGAAGGAGTTGGTCGAACTTCAAGCAAAGATTGACTCTAATGAACAAGAAAAAATGCTTGCCATTTCAAAAATCGAGTCTGTGATGAAAGAAAAATTAACCGAACAAGAAAAGAAGATTGTGGAGCTTGAAGCAAAATCACAATCCATAACTAAAGAAAAAGAACACGAAATGAAACAGGCACTGTCCGAAAAGGAAAAAGAGCTATTAGAATTAAGCTCGAAAATGAATGCGCTTCAAAATGAAAATAAATTAAAACTGGCAGAAGCCAATTCTGAAAATGAGAAAGAGATCAACATTCTTAAATCAAAATTACAAATGCAAGAAAAAGAAACAGAACTTGAGAAAAATTCTATTAAGAATAAATATGAAATCGAATTGAAACAAAAAGATGAAGCAATCGCTTTTTACAAGGATTTTAAAGCTAAGCAATCTACCAAGTTGCTTGGAGAAAGCCTTGAACAGCATTGTGAAACAGAATTTAATAAAATGAGAATGAGTGCCTTTAAGAATGCACAATTTAGCAAAGATAATGACGTAAGTTCTGGTAGTAAGGGAGACTATATCTATCGTGAGTTTGATGAGAACAATAATGAAGTCATATCAATCATGTTTGAAATGAAGAATGAAGGCGATGAAACTGCAACTAAGAAGAAAAACGAGAACTTCTTTAAAGAATTAGATAAAGATCGGAAGGAGAAGAAGTGCGAGTATGCAATTCTAGTGACTCTATTGGAATCAGAGAATGAACTTTACAATTCTGGAATTGTTGATGTTTCATATGAATATGAAAAAATGTATGTAATTCGTCCTCAGTTCTTTGTTCCTATCATCACTCTATTGAGAAATGCTGCTCTCAATTCTCTACAATACAAACAAGAAGTAGCATTGATGCGAGAGCAGAATATCGATATCACTAAGTTTGAAGATGACTTGAATTTGTTTAAAACAAATTTTTCTAGAAACTATGATTTAGCCAGTAGAAAATTTAAAACTGCGATTGAAGAAATTGATAAAACAATCAAGCATTTAGAGAAAACAAAGTCTGCTCTTGTATCTTCTGAAAACAATCTGAGAATTGCAAATAGCAAAGCTGAGGATTTAACGGTAAAAAAGCTTGTAAAGAAGAATCCGACTATGAAACAGAAATTTGAACAACTAGAAAGGGATGAT
Source organism: Enterococcus sp. (assembly GCF_032555305.1). Classification (GTDB taxonomy): domain Bacteria; phylum Bacillota; class Bacilli; order Lactobacillales; family Enterococcaceae; genus Enterococcus_A. The sequence goes on along the minus strand of NZ_JAWGOQ010000003.1, from coordinate 234,100 downwards.
TATTAATGCGATTGCACAAACTAAAAATACAAGGATTCAGAAGACATAAGGATTCAGAGATTCATTTCTCCAATGCGAGTTTTCTTATTGGAGAAAACAATACCGGCAAAAGTACAATATTAAAGGCAATTGAACTCCTTTTAACCGATACTAACAAACTCTCTGAGGAATCTTTTTTTCAATTTGTACATGAGACGGGAATTGATTCATGTGGTGAAGTTGTTTTGACGGCTGAGTTCAGAGAATTACCTCCAGAAGCCTTCACTTGGCGAGGATTTAGAGGGCGAATTTTTAAATACAAGGATAAAGACTCTGATGGTAACGAGACAGTTGGCAATTCAATATTCTACAGAAAGACATTCAAACCTGGTCTAGTAAGAAAAATTGAGATGAAATCTATAACAAAGAAAAAAAAAGAAGACATAAAAAATATAAAAAAAATTGATGATTTCATTGACGCCGGTTTTCAAGAAAGTTATTTGATCAATACTGATTTTGAAAATGAAATCAGATCAAAACCGATGCCTGCAAAAAAGTTGCAGGATTTTATAGACTTTTTTGAAAATCAATTTGATTTTTATGATTATTCGACTGAGGAAATCTGGGATGAAAATCCAGGAGGTATTGCGCCTATTGTCATTTCGAGATTGCCTAAGGTCCTTTATATTCCGGCTCATGATGGAGCAGAGGATCTCAAGGAAACAAAAGGAGCATTTCAAAATATATTAGTTGAACTCTTTGCGGATGTTAGAAATGAATCTGAGAATTACAAACAAGCCCAAATATTACTTGATAAGTTAGCGGATGAGCTAGATCCTGAAAATTCAGAGACAGAATTTGGGAAAATGATGGTTGATTTGAATCAAACATTATCTGGTGTTTTTTCTGGTGTAGGCTTAAACGCTAAAGCCAAACTCTCTGATGCAAATAGTGCAATTAAACCAACATTCTCAGTGTCAATGATTAGTAATATCCCAACACCAGTTGAAATGCAAGGAACTGGGGTAATTAGGTCAACAGTATTTGCTCTTCTCAGATACAAAGCGCTAAGAGATATGAAAAAAAATTCTTATGAAAGACCCTTAATTATTTGCTTTGAAGAGCCCGAAATTTATTTACATCCTAATGCAGCAACTCAAATGAGGGATACAATATATGAACTAGCTAATACTGGAAATAATCAAATTGTTTGTTCTACGCATTCACCGTATATGATAGATTTAGGAAAAAGAACAGGTCAGCTACTAAACTATCTGTATGTAGAAAAAGTAGAACTAGAAACTAACACTGAAGAACTTGCTTATTGCGATGTTATACACAATCGAGCTTTTAACATTCAAGAAGCTTTCACTAGTTTGCAAAATGACGAGAAAGATTATGTTAAACTTATTCTGAAAATGGATGATTACTTAGCTAGAATATTTTTTGCAAGAAATGTTTTAATTGTTGAAGGAGATACCGAAGAAATAGTTTTAAGGGAAACTATTCCATTATTGCCTGAAGATATGAAAAAAAATGTAATGTGCAATTGGCAGATTATTAGAGCAAGAGGTAAAGCTAGCATTATATCTTTAGTGAAATACTTAAAAGCTATGGGAATTGTTCCGTTTGTCATGCATGACTTAGACCTAAACACACCTGGTGCTGTCGTTATGAACGAACCTATTAAAACAGCGTTAAATGATGATTCTAGATTAATCAGTTTAGAAAATTGTATTGAAGATGTTTTGGGATATAGCATATCTTCAAAAGATAAGCCGTATAAGGCTTACAAATTTATTCAGGAGAATTGGAAGAATGACTATAATAATATAAGCGATAAGTGGAAAGAAATCATAAATGGATTGTTTTCAATATCATAGAATTTGACTATATCGAAATGAGGCTTACATTATTACAATGTACTGTCAATTTGGAATACCGGCGAGTATTTTTTGACAATACTTTTGACCTTCTCGAACAAGTTTTACTTTTATCTAAAATGTTGATTTAAAGCGGTTTGGATCAAGTTAGGTAAAACCAGATTTTCAGGAAATACACAATACGGTCTCAAAGACGCCAACGTAGAGGAAAAATAAAAATTCTGTTCAATCCGACTTTAACGAGCTTCCTATTATGGGAAACTCGTTTTTTATGTCTAAAAATCATTGATTAGCAAAAAATACATCTATCAACGATTTTTGCTATACTATTACTGAGTTTTGAGAATGAACAAAACAATTTAAGCGAGGTGCTCTAATGATCATCAATCCATCCAAAAAGGCATTGCCATTATTTAATCAGTTACCACAAGCTGCTGATAAAAAATTGGCAAGAAGTTTTTCTGATAAAAATCCATTTTTTTCTTGGCATGCGAATTACTTTAATGTTAAAAGAAAGAAAGTTTTATTGCTAGTCAATGACTTGACGTATTTTCCAATTGTGTTGATTGGCATTGATGCTAAAACGAAAAAGCAGCTGAAGGAAATTATTCCGAATGCTATTACAGATGTTTTTCAAGCAGCAGGAATTCCTCAGGAGAAAATCACTGAATATTTCGATTTAGCCGGTGAGATCGAAATAGGCGCAGGATATAATCGTGTGATTACGGGAATCATCAATAATATGATCGCATCCATGGAATATCATGAACGCTTTAATTTGGATACGCTGGTTGATGTGAAGCTTAGCTTGGCTATGGCGGATTATTTTTTCAAAGAAGAGCGCCCTTCGGATAAATTGCAAGCAGTTTTCAAAGATCCGCTTTTGCTCCACGATGTTTCTCAAGAAGACGCAGAGGAAAAGTATGTAGTCGAGAAAAATTGGAAAAGTTTGATCAATTACAAGACTGGCGATTTTTCTGATAAGGAATTTGATGCGGCATTAGCGAATAATCGCTTGATTTTAATTGCGTTTCAACAATATCTTGAACAGCATGAGAAGCAGACCAAGAAAACCGTCAATAAACATCTGGCAAATATTGAAGATTATCTTAGTGGTTATTTGATTTTTTATGGCTTTGATATAGCCGTTTCTTCTTTTGAGGTCATTAGCGACTTTTTCAGCTGGGGAGCACGTAAAAATGTGTGGATCAGTGAGAGCGCGGTCAAAAAGGCTGGTTCATCAATGAAAAAGTTCTATCAGTTTTTGATTGCAGCAGGCGAAGTGAAGGCAGCGGATATGCCGGAGATTCGAGAGCAGATCGAAATGGGCGTGGATGACGGCATTATGACACTGGAAATGATGGATGATTGGTATTAATTGATGACTAGGAAATAAGCACAAGAAGAAAGGCGAATTCTTCTTGTGCTTATTTATTTTGCTCCGTGCGAAAAGCTTTCGGCGAGATACCGACTTTTTTCTTAAAGAGGTAGCTGAAATAATTTGGATCATTATAGCCGATCTCAAAGGCGATTGCTGTGATCAGCAGATCTGTTTCTTTTAGTAGTTCTTTGGCGTGATTCAGCCGAATCTCAGTTAGTGCATCAATAAAGGTTTTTCCCTTTGTTTGAGAGAAAAGGGTACTTAGATAAGTCAAGCTGACGCCTGTATCATCAGCGGCTGCCTGTAAGGAAAGATTTGGATCCGAATAGTTTTCCAGCATTTCTTTGTATACGGTGGTCACAACAGGATGTTCTTGTTCCTTTTTTTGATAGCTTTTTTCTTTTACCCCATTTTTAATCGCTGTCAGCAGGACTTCAAGTAAAAGCCGATATACGGAAGGGGTATTACTGATCAAGACAAGGTCGGATTCTTGATATTCGGCCAAAACTTTCTTCCCTTGGTTAGTATCCAGTTTCTCCAAGAACTTCATCAAGTATTGGGAAATTTGATAGGCGTAGGAGGAAGAGAAACCTTTTTCTATTTGTAGACCTTGTAAAATTACATTGATTGACTCTGTTACACGAAAATCTTGATTGAGATCCAGCAGGGTTTTATCTGGTAAAACGAATCTCGCGTCTTCAATGTTTACTGTGTCGGCAAGACGAATGATTTTTCCGCTGAAGGGTTCAAGGTTGTCGATCGCATATTGCTGCGTGACCAGCAGATTATTGCGCAGCTCGGTCAGGCGATTGGAGGTATTGCCGAGCGCGATGACAAAAGCGGATTCCTCAATACTTTGAAGTTCATATTTTAAAATATCAGCCGCATAATAGGCTTTTTCCATGGACTTCGCTTCTGTTGGACCGCTTACCAGCCCCTTGATCGTCAACGTATCATAGACTACTGACAGAACACTTTTATCAGAGCCAAAGATTTCATTGAAACGCAGGATCAAGTGTTGATAGTTTTGTTCATTTAAATGCTGCTGAGGCAGTTTGACGTAAAGAGCGGTTAGATATTGCCCTAATAAGTTGAAGTTGAGCTTTTCCTGCCGTTCGATCAATTCACCAGGCTCGTAGCCGCTTTTTTCTAAATGATGAAAAAAATGTTCCTTGTAGTATTCGAAGTGCAGTATTTTGTTCTTTTGATCCGGCTGCTTTTGTCGTTCGTATTCTTGCTGGATCTGTTTTTGCGAGGACATGATAGCGCTGATCAGCTCGTTCGTAGTCACTGGTTTGGTGATATAGGAATCGACACCGATAGAGATCGCTTCTTGGGAGTAGGCAAAATCATCATAGCCGCTGATGATGATCACATGAAGCCACGGCAGCATTTCTTTGGCGTAACGAGCAAGATCTAATCCGTTCATGAAGGGCATCCGAATATCTGTCAAAAGCAGATCCGGCTTCAATTCCTGCATCATGGAAAGGGCCATGTCCCCATCACTGGCTTCGCCGACAAACTGAACTTCACCTTCTTTTTCCAATTTGGCGAGTTGTTTGCGCAGGGATAAGCGAATGATTTCTTCGTCTTCCGCAATAAACACTTTAAGCATCTTCGTTCCCCATTTCTTGAAAGACATCTATCTGGATCGGTAAAATGATCGTAACGGTCGTTCCTTGATTTTCTTGACTTGTCATCTTCAGCTCAGCCGTTTCACCAAAATAAAGGCGCAATCTGCGGTAAATATTATATAGTCCATAACCGCCTGATACACCGGTCGGATCCAGCTCGCGGATATTCTTTTGTAAGGTTTCGATTTGCTGGAGAGACATTCCCACACCATTGTCAGTGACTTCAAAAACTAAACGCTGCTCCTGCTGGCTGCCATTGATTTGGATCAGTCCGCGTCGACGGCTGTGCTTGATGCCATGATACATGGCATTTTCGACGATTGGCTGCAGGATCATTTTCAACATTCTGACCTGCTCGATTTTCGGATCGATCGTGATTTGGTACTCCAAAATTGATCCATAACGGGTTTTTAAAATTTGCAGATAGCTTTTAACGTGTTCAATTTCTTGTTGAACGGTCACCCAGTCGTTGCCGTTGTTAAGGGTCAATTTAAAAAAGTTTGATAAGGCTAACGTTGTTTCAACGACACGTTCTGGTTCGTCTAATTCAGACAGGGTGATGATCGCATCCAAGCTGTTGTAAATAAAATGCGGAGTAATCTGAGCTTGCAAGGCTCTTAGCTCAGCCTTAGCGATGGCTTGTTGCTTGCGATCGTTCTGTTCCAGCAAGGCTTTGATCTGAGTAGTCATCTGATTGACCTCAGTGGAAAGATGGTCGAACTCAATGATCTCGGAACTTTCTACTTTGGTATCTAAATTTCCTTTAGAAACTTCAGACAGAGAGGTCAAAATTTTATCCATCGGAATCTTTATGCGAGCATTCAAATTCTTTTTATTGCGGCTGATAATAATGACCAGAACGATCACTAAACAAATTTCCAAAAATAGTAAAACAATGATGGTTTGAAAAATTTGGTTGCTCTTTTTATTGGAAAGATTAATCTCGCCGGTCACGAATTCCTGCAGCGTGTCCTTTAATAGAACATTAACGTTTCGAATCTCAACTAGGATGGCTTCGCTGTCACTGATTGGTTTTTCAGCGGCGATATTTTTTTTGATAGTAGAAACGTAATGTCGATCCGTGTCCAAAATACGTTTAGCGACATCTAATGTTTGCTGCTGGTCGAAAGATGAAGAGCTGTCCTTCAATTTATCTAATTCCTTTTGATAATGCAGGATCACCTCTGTCGGGTCCTGCATTCTGGTCGGCTTGCCAGTGATCAAATAAAAGACTGAATTATCGATTTTTACCGCCATTTCAGAATTGAGCTTATTGACATCGTTGACGTTCTCAATCGACTGTCGGTATTGAAAGATATTCACCATAAAGAAAATACTGATCAAAACCATCGGCAAAATAGCTAAGAGGATCACTAGCTTATAATGATAATCTAAAGTGTTTCCGATACTTATCCGCTTCATGATCAATACCCTCGTTCATCTATTTTAGTTAAATCGGAATACTCTGAGAAGACTCGTCCCGTTGTGTAGTTTTCTTTAGGAACATCTTTTCCATCTAAGACATCGGTGACAACTTCAAACAGTTTCTTCCCCATATTCGGATCACATTCGATCACACAATTGATCTTCCCGGCCTTCAGTAAATCAATCGCGCTTTGCTGACCGTCAACACTGCAAATCGTGACATCCTTGCCTGGTTTAATATCAGTCTCTTCTAAATAGGAGACAACGCCATCCGCCATATCATCATTGTGGCAATAAATCACATCGACTTGTTTTAGATCCTGAGATTTCGCCACATTTTTGATCGCCTCTCGGCCTTTGGAAAGCATAAAGTCGCCGTGGACTGAAGCAACCAGTTGGAAACGTGGATCGTCCTTCAATCCTTCAACTAAGCCATCATGGCGGCTGATCGCCGGAGAAGCATCCTTGCTGCCTTGAATCTCAACAATATTGATTGGTGCTGGAGCATCCTTATATTTTTTCTTTAGAAAATCCGCGGTTTGGATTCCTTGAATTGGAACATCGGGTCCAACGAAAGTTTTATAAAGATCCGAATCCTCTTTGGAGATCAGCCGATCATTGATGACTACAGGGATATCAGCATCGGCTGCTTCTTCTAAAACATGCTTCCAACCAGTTTCCACGATCGGAGTCAGAATAATCAGGTCTACGCGTGAGGCGATGAAGGAACGGACATCTTTGATTTGTTCCGCCTGACTTTGGTTCGCATTTTCGTAAAGTATTTTATAGTCAGCCCTTTTTCCCGCCTCTAAAACAGATTCCGTGTTGCGTTCTCGCCAAGAACTTTCTGCGCCGATCTGGGAGAACCCGATTACATGTTGTTTCTTTTCTTCATCTGAGTTGGAATTTCCTGCAGAGCAGCTAGTCAACAATAAAAGCACTAGCATTAAAAACGAAAACCTTTTCATTTTGTAGTCCTCCTCATAGCGCCATCACTTCTTACTTATATTGTATGAAAAAAAATTTACCAAAGATAGCGTATCGAAAATATTTATAGCAAGTCTCTGAAAATAATCAAGGTTCTTTTTGAATGATTTTCTATGATGCTATAATCTGCTGAATAATTTAAAGAAAATCAACATAAATGATTCGTGGCAGCGTTTTCAATCTCGCTTTATGATTAACTCATCAAAAGAAAAGCGAGGGAAAATGAATGAAGAAGAAAAAATTGGTCAGCGCGTTTATGTCACTTACAATCCTTGGTACACTGTTAGCCGGATGTAGCGGAGGAGGAAACGCCTCTGAGGATTCAGGTGCGAAAAAAGGCAAAGACGACAAGATCACGATTGGTTTTTCTCAATTAGGGGCAGAAAGTCAGTGGCGGACAGCCAATACGAAATCCGTCCAAGATGCAGCGAAAAATGATCCAGACGTAACCTTAAAATTCTCTGACGCGCAACAAAAGCAAGAAAATCAAATTTCAGCTATTCGTAATTTCATTCAACAAGGTGTCGATGTGATCGCAGTAGCTCCCGTTGTAGAAACTGGTTGGGAAACAGTCTTAACCGAAGCCAAGGATGCAAATATTCCTGTATTGATCGTTGACCGGAAGGTGGAAGGCAAGAAGGTTGAGGATCTGTACAACGCACGGATCGGGACCGACTCTAAAGATGAAGGCGAACGCGGAATCAAATGGCTAGAAGACAAGTTGAAAGCTGATGGCAAAGAAGGCGATGAAGTGAACATCGCTCATCTGCAGGGAACGACTGGTTCTTCTGCTCAAGTAGGCCGTACAGCTGGGATCACAGAAGGCGTTGCGAAGCATGATAAATGGAAGGTTATTGAAAAGCAATCTGGAAACTTCACCCGTGCTGAAGGAAAAGAAGTTATGGAAGCCTTTATGAAATCGAATGGCGACAATATCGATGTGCTCTTCTCGGAAAATGATGACATGGCAATGGGGGCGCTCCAAGCAATCGAAGAAGTCGGCAAAGTGCCTGGTAAAGATATTACCGTTATTTCTTTTGACGGAACTAATGATGCATTAGAACAAGTCGTCGATGGAAAAATCAATTGTGTTGTAGAATGTAGTCCGTTATATGGGGAGGACATCATCGAAACAGCTAAAAAATTAGCTAAAGGCGAAAAAGTTGAAAAAGAAGTAATTGTTAAAAACGGCATCTTTGATAGTAAGAATGCTGAAGAAAACCTACCAAGACCTTACTAATACTTTAAAAGGAATAGAGGTCACTCTATTCCTTTTTATTCTAGCTAGAAGCGTTTAGAGGAGGAATCCACACATGGAAAATGAAATCGTCCTATCCCTAGAGCATATCTCAAAAGAGTTCCCCGGGGTGAGGGCTTTAAATGACGTAAAGATCAATCTCCGCAAGGGAGAAGTACACGCCTTGATGGGCGAAAATGGTGCTGGAAAATCCACCATGATCAAGGTAATGACCGGTGTTTATCCCAAGACGAGCGGCACGATCTTACTGAATAATCAACAGATCGAACCGCAAACACCACAAGAAGCACAAGAAGCAGGTATCAGTACCGTTTATCAGGAAATCAATTTATGTACGAATTTGACAGTAGCGGAAAACATCTATATCGGTCGTCAACCAAAAAAGATGGGTAAGATCGATTGGAAAAAAATGAATCTTGATGCCAAGAAGCTATTAGGAACATTGAAGATCGATGTAGATGTCACACAAACTCTCGACAGTTACTCCGTTTCAGTTCAACAAATGATCGCCATCGCCCGGGCAGTAGATATGTCTTCAGGGGTATTGATTTTAGATGAACCAACGTCAAGTTTGGATGGCAATGAGGTAGAGCAATTATTCGGAATCATTCGCGAGTTGAAAAAGAATGGCATGGCGATTTTATTTGTAACGCACTTTTTGGATCAAGTCTACGCGATCTCGGATCGAATCACAGTGTTGCGTAATGGTCGCTGGATCGGAGAATATCCGGCAAGTGAATTGAGCCAGATTGACTTGGTGACGAAAATGATTGGACAGGAATTTAAGGACGAAAACTCACGAGCCTTTAGAAAAACTACAGAATACCCGCAAACAAATTTTATTCAAATGCGGAATGTCACTAAAAAAGGTGTGATCAATGACTTTTCAATGAGTATTCGTGAAGGCGAGGTTTTAGGCCTCGCAGGTTTGCTGGGTTCTGGGCGAAGTGAAGTGGCAGAGCTGTTGTTCGGAGCACAGGAATTCGATGATGGCGTTCTTTATCTCGATAATGATCATATTAAAAAAATGTATCCGCAAAAAGCGATCAAGGAAAATATTGGTTTTTGTTCCGAAGATCGAAAAGTGTCAGGAATCCTAGCTGATCTAAGTATTCGTGAGAATATCATCGTCTCCCTGCAGGCAAAGCGCGGCTGGAAACGAATCGGCTTCAAAGAACAGCAGGAGATTGCAGAAAAATATATCAAGCTGTTGAATATCAAAACACCGAATGCCGATAAAAAGGTGGGGGAACTATCAGGCGGGAATCAGCAAAAAGTCTTGTTGGCACGCTGGCTCGTCACCGAACCCAAGTTGTTGATCTTAGATGAACCGACAAGAGGGATCGATATCGGTTCTAAAAGAGAGATTGAAAGTTTGATTTTATCACTATCTAGAGACGGAGTATCGATCTTGTTCATCTCTTCTGAATACGAGGAAATGGTTCGCTGTTGTGATCGAATCATTGTTTTAAGAGATCGACTTTCAGTAGCTGAATTGATCGAAGAAGAAATTTCCGAAAATAATATTATGAGCGCTATTGCCGGGGAGGTATCATAATGGAAAAACTCAAACCATTGTTAAAACGAAAGGAATTGTGGGCGGTAGTCGGTCTGTTGCTGATCTTATTGTTCAACTTATTCTTCTCACCGAACTTTTTCAAATTGTCTATCAATGATGGACATCTCTATGGAAGCATGATCGACGTGCTGAACCGCGGAGCCTCCTTAGTGATCGTGTCTACCGGCGTTTGTTTAGTTATCGCGACTCGCGGGATTGATATTTCCGTCGGCTCAGTCAATGCCTTAGGGGCGATGATCGCCGCTTATCTATTGACGATCGGAATGCCCGTTGGTGCAGCAATCATAACCGGACTGATCGCCGGCTGTCTCTGCGGATTATGGAATGGCTTCTTAGTGGCAAGATTGAATATCCAACCGATGATCGCAACGTTGATCTTGATGACAGTCGGACGTGGGCTTGCCCAAATCATTTCAGGCGGAGAGATTTTAACTTTGGGCAAAACTTCCTATTCATTTATCGGTCGCGGTTACCTCTTTGGTTTGCCATTTCCTGCAATTTTAATGGGCTTGGTGGTACTGGGTGTTTATCTGCTGACTAGAAAAACGTCGCTCGGCTTATCGATCGAATCTGTTGGAATCAATGAACAATCGGCACGTTATGCAGGTATCAATACACGCCAAGTTCTATGGATCTGCTACATAATTTGTGGTGTGCTGGCGGCATTGAGCGGTATGATGGATAGCGCAAATGTTTCCAGTGCAGATGGTAACAACAACGGACTTGCATTGGAACTAGATGCGATTCTAGCTGTTGTACTAGGCGGAACGTCAATGGATGGTGGTAAATTTTACATTGGCGGAACGGTCATCGGGGCACTGTTTATCCAAACCTTGAGTACGACCATCTTTACCTTTGGGATTCCCTCAGAAACGATCATGGTGGTCAAGGCCATCGTTGTCATCTTTGTCGTACTGCTTTCTTCTGAACGAATGAAGGAATGGTCAGCGGCTATGAAGCAGAAAAGAAAGGAAGGTGCCTCAGTTGAAAATTAAAATTGGCAATCTAAACGTTCCGTTGTTGGCTTCCATTGGGATTTTCTTACTCTTGTTTTTAGCTGGCTCAGTCATGTATCCTAGCTTTTTATCCCTGCGAGTCGTTTTGAATCTGTTTATCAATAATGCGCATCTGATCGTGTTAGCTTGCGGTATTTGTTTCCCGATCTTGACTGGTGGTATCGACTTATCCGTTGGTGCAGTAATTGCGATGACCTCGATGATTGCTGCGGCTTTATTGAAAGGTGGGATGAATGCCTTTCTAGTGATTGCTATTTGTTTGATCGTCGGTGCTGTCTTCGGAACAGTCCAAGGTTTCCTGATCCAGTATTTCAGAATGCACCCATGGATCGTTACGCTGGCTGGTATGTTTTTCGCTCGCGGAGTCTGTTACTTGATTTCAATAGAATCGATCCCTATCACAAACGATACATTTTACGATCTCTCACAATTTAAAGTCTATTTGTTGCCGGGCTACTTTATTTCCCTCAATGTATTGATCGCGATTGTCTTCGTACTTGTTTGTATCTATTTATCAAAATATACGCAATTTGGTCGCACCGTTTATGCGATGGGCGGCAATATGCAATCAGCGATGCTGATGGGATTGCCAGTGGGTCGGACAAAAATAATGATTTATTCATTAAGCGGCTTTGCTTCTTCACTAGCGGGTATCATGTTCAGCTTCTATACCTTATCAGGTTATGGATTACATGCTCAAGGCTTAGAAATGGATGCAATCGCAGCCTGCGTAATCGGCGGCGTGCTGCTGACCGGCGGTGTCGGCTCTCTGATTGGACCGGTGATCGGTGTCTTGATTACGGGTGTGATTCGTACGATGGTCGATTTCCAAGGAACGCTCAGCTCATGGTGGACTAAGATTTTTGTCGGCTTACTGATGCTCCTATGTATCGTGATGCAGGTAGCAATCGTTAATCGCGACAAACGAACGAAGGGCAAAAAGAAACGAAAAGAGGAGAAGCTGGAAGAGCCTGTTGATGTAGTAGTATAACTGAATGAAATAGATATTAACGAGTTCCTAAAAAAGGGCTCGTTTTTTTTGCATAATGCTTCCTTATTACGAGCTAACTGTCAGTTTGGCTTTTCGCAGTCAACAATAATTGAACACCACAGCGCTTTAATTGTTGTTTAAGGAAATATCTGCTATGGTCTGATTAGTAAAAAAACAAGGAGCCTTTCGAATGTATAAGAAAAGTTATGGAATCATTCTCCTGTTTCTTCTATTCCTTTTTCCAATGAAAGTCCATGCTGCTCATCATGGGCTGACGGCTAATCAGCAAATGAAGCAGCTGGAACAATACCATCAATTTTATGGAGCGGCTTTTTCTAATGAGGGCGTTGACGATGATTTTGGTATGTACAAAATTCCAGGATTATATCAAGCTGAAACACTGAGTTTGGCAACGAATGAGATTGCGGATAGTCGGACGATGACACCGCAGGGAGTTACCCTGACAGAAAAATATCTTTTGATCTCGGCGTACAGTCATGATCATCAGAATCATTCCGTGATCTATATGCTGGATCGACAAACACATCGTTTTATTAAAACTGTCGTATTGCCAGGGCACCCACATCTTGGCGGGATAGCCTATGATCCGAAGCATCAGCGGGTTTGGGTCACAACTGGAGGACTGTTTGCGGGCTTATCGTCGATTGATTTGAAAGAGATGGAAGCATATCAGCTGAAGAAGAACCGTGTCATTTCGTACCATCAGCAAATTTCCTTAAAAGAAGTTTCTCATGCTTCGGCTTTGAGCTATACCTCTGGCGTTTTGGTCGTGGGTTATTTTACTTTGGGTGAATATGGACGCATGGCGACTTATCGTTTAAACAATCAAGGTGAATTAACGATCGCTTCCCAAGAAAAGGTTTCGAGTTTTGATCAGGGAAAGAAGGGTCAATCGGGAGTAACACCGATTCCACCCTCTCAATTTGCTCGTTCCCTTGGTTCTTGGAAAACTTTGGACATGATTCAAGGATTGACTTTCTATAAGGATTATTTAGTGATGTCTCAGTCGTGGGGACCTGATCGCCCGGGGAAAATCTATTTCTTTAATCTAGATAAGGTCGATAATTTCTTCTCGCTTAAGGATGCAGAGTTTTCAGTGGACACGCCGCCTTACATTGAACAAATCACTACTGACGGCAATCAGTTGTATGCACTTTTTGAAGGAGGCGCATGGCCATATCGAACGAGAAATCCCGTGCTGGTGGATCATGTTATTCAGCTTGATATTGAAAATCTGCTGTCTAAAAAGTCCAATAATTATGACTGATTATTAAAATAGAATTGATTATAAGGCTAAAGCCATTAAGAGTTTTCTTGCGGGAAAGCTCTTTTTTGTGGCAATCATGAAACGTGTTTCAGATCGTGAAACGAGTTGAGTTGTAAGCGGTATCTATTTATTTTTGGAATAGCGGCCCGTATACTAAACACATCATAAAAGAAGGAGAGAAAATGATGAAAGCGAAAATCATGGATAGCATGCAAAAATTTTCAAAGGCAATGTTTGTTCCAGTATTGATTTTGCCGATAGCCGGTATTTTGATCGCGATCGGAAATGTGTTTACCAATCCGCGGTTGATTGAGACTTTTGGCTTTTTAGATAATCCGATCACGATGGGCTTCGGTAGTATCTTATCAGCGGCCTTACTGCCAGTTTTGACAAACCTTGGAGTGATCTTCTGTGTCGGGATTGCGTTGGGATTGGCCAATAAGAAAAAGGCGGAGGCAGCGTTTACCGCGTTGCTTGGCTACTTAGTATTCTTATATGCCATGAACAAATTTATGGAGCTTCGCGATATGCTGGTAGCGCCTGATCAATTGCAAGGTTCAGGACAAGCTTTAGTTTTAGGTGTTCAAGTCTTGGACATGGGTGTTTTTCTAGGAATTATTCTTGGGATCGTAGTGGCGTTGATCCACAATCGTTTCATTGATACGACCTTTAATAATGCTTTTCAAGTTTACGGCGGTGCCCGCTTTGTCTTTATTGTTTTGATTCCGGTATTAGTGCTGGCAGCTATTCTGCTTTCATTTATCTGGCCGGTTATTCAACAAGGGATCGATGGTTTAGGCGGAGTCATTCAGAAAACTGGAAACTTTGGAATTTTCCTCTATGGATCGTTAGAACGGTTATTGATCCCGACTGGATTGCATCATTTAATCTATACGCCATTCTTATATACGTCTCTCGGCGGCGTGGCAGAAGTTGGTGGTCAGGTTTTCGAAGGCGCGCGAAATATCTACTTTGCAGAGATTGCTGATCCTGCGATCAAAGTCCTATCTCAAAGCGTGATCTGGGATGCTCGAGGAATTTCGAAAATGTTCGGTTTGATCGGAGCTTGTTTAGCGATGTATCAGACAGCAAAGCCAGAAAACAAATTCAAAGTAAAAGCGATCTTGATTCCAGCAGTGGTGACCTCGTTTGTCGCTGGAGTAACTGAACCGATTGAATTTTCATTTATGTTCGTGGCCCCGGCACTGTTTGTCATTCATTCAGCATTGAGCGGATTGAGTATGGTGGCACTGAATATTCTTGGATCAAGGGCGATCGGTCCGAATGGCTTTATTGACTTTTTGCTTTATAACATTCCATTGGGAACAGAGAAGACCCGATGGCCGATCTATCTCTTAGTCGGTGTAGCCTTCTTCTTTATCTATTACTTTATTTTCCGTTTCTTGATCGTTAAGTTTAACTTCAAGACAGTCGGACGAGAAGATGAGGATCAAGAGACGAAGCTTTATTCGAAGAAGGACTATAACGAGAAAAAAGCGACAGTACCAGATGATGGCGCATTGGCAGCTCCAACATCTGATGATGAGCTTTCAGGGAAAATAGTGGAAGGTTTAGGCGGAGCTGAAAATATCAAAACCATCGATAATTGTTACACCCGTCTGCGTCTAAAACTAGCCAATCCAGCTTTAGTAAATGAAGGGCTGTTGAAAAATCAAACCCAGGCAAAAGGCGTTATCAGTAACGGGGAAAATGTCCATGTGGTATACGGCTTGACCGTACCGCAAGTGCGTGAAAAACTTGAAAAATATTTAGGAAGAGACAGTGGAGGAGACGAATAGATATGAAAAAATTCTCAGTAGTAATTGCCGGCGGCGGGAGTACCTTTACTCCAGGGATCGTCATGATGATGTTGGATAATTTAGAACGCTTTCCATTGAAAACCTTGAAATTATACGACAATGATGGCGATCGCCAAGGAGTACTCGGTGAAGCATTAGAGATTTTGTTGAAGGAGCAAGCACCAGAGATTGACTTTCTGTATACGACCGATCCGGAAGTTGCATTCACCGATGTAGATTTTTGTATGGCGCATATTCGCGTAGGAAAATATGCGATGCGGGAAAAAGATGAAAAAGTTCCATTGCGTCATGGCGTCTTTGGTCAGGAAACCTGCGGACCAGGCGGAATCGCTTATGGCATGCGCAGCATCACCGGTATGCTGGAGATCATCGATTACATGGAAAAATATTCGCCGGAATGCTGGATGCTGAATTATTCCAATCCAGCGGCGATCGTCGCTGAGGCCTGCCGTGTGCTGCGACCAGACTCGAAAGTGCTGAACATTTGTGATATGCCAGTAGGAACACTACGCCGGATGTCTCAGATCATTGGCAAGAAACCGGAAGAATTAGAGGTTCGTTACTTTGGCTTGAATCATTTTGGCTGGTGGACCAGTGTCAAAGACAGAGAAGGTCATGAGTACATTGACCAAATTCGCAATTACGTTTCCGAACATGGCTACTTGACGCAGATCGAAGTAGATACCCAGCACACCGATCCAAGCTGGCAGGAAACGCATAAGAAAGCGAAGGATATTTTAGCTGTAACACCAGAGTATTTGCCGAATACTTACTTGAAATATTATTTGTATCCTGATTACGTCTTTGAGCACATGAAGGATCATCCAGAATTTACCCGTGCGAATGAAGTGATGCAAGGGCGCGAGAAAAATGTTTTTGATCATGCCAAACAAATCATCGCTAACGGCTCCGCAGAGGGCATTGCCTTTGACATTGATGCTCATGCGACCTTCATCGTTGATTTAGCCCGTGCGATTGCCTTCAATACTCATGAACGCATGGTAATGATCGTGGAAAATAATGGCGCGATTGCCAATTTCCCTGATGATGCGATGGTTGAGGTTCCATGTAATGTCGGTACAGATGGACCAGAAGCATTGGCTCAAGGACAAATTCCAGCCTTCCAGCAAGCGTTGATGTTCCAGCAGGTCACCGTCGAAAAATTGGTAGTCGAAGCTTACGTAGAGAACAGCTATCAAAAAATGTGGCAAGCGTTGACTTTATCGAAAACTGTTCCGAGTGCGCAGATAGCTAAGGAATTATTAGATGACCTGATTGCAGAAAATGGCGATACTTGGCCAGAATTACATTAATTTTAAAGGATGTAGCGGCAACGACGAGTGAGTTGCTGCTACGATCCTTTTTTTCTAAAAAAAATGCAGGAGGAACGGAATGGAAATCACGATGATCGGACTGGGCAAAATGGGTTTAGGTGTTGCTGAAAATTTATTGCGACATCAACATAAAGTGAAAGGTTTAGATATAGATCCGGATGTTGCAAAGACATTGACAGATTTAGGCGGAGTCTTTTACTCAGATATTGAAAGGCTGTTAGAAAATCAAAGGGATCGGCGGATTGTGTGGCTGATGCTACCAGCCGGAAGCTTGACGAAGGATATGATTGTAGAGGTTGCCGAAAGATCGAAGGAAGGCGATATCGTAATTGATGCGGGAAATTCTCATTATCAGGATAGTTTAAACAACTTTGATTATTGCCAAGCAAATGGCATTCATTTTATTGATGTCGGGACTTCTGGCGGAGTGGAAGGTGCGAAGCATGGAGCATGTATGATGATCGGTGGTGAACAGGTCATTTTTGAGGAACTGAAGCCAATCTTTGCTGAGCTATGTGTAGAAAAAGGCTTTATCTATTGCGGGGCTGCAGGAAGCGGACATTATCTTAAGATGGTTCATAACGGCATCGAATATGGTATGATGCAATCAATTGGCGAAGGCTTCAATTTACTTCATCATAGTCCTTATGACTATCAAATGAAGGATGTTGCTCAAGTATTTAATCATGGTTCAGTGATTCGCTCTTGGTTAATGGAACTAATGGAAAATATCTATCGCGATCGAGTGAATCTGACTGAGATTGCAGGAATCATCCCATCTTCCGGAGAGGGGAAATGGACTGTTGAGGAAGCGCTGAAATTAAAGGTGAACCTGCCGGTGATCACCCAATCACTTATGACACGCTTTGCATCAGAGGATTGTGATAAAATAAGTGAGAAGCTTGTCGCATTATTGCGCAATCAGTTTGGCGGGCACGCCTTTGTAAAGGATGAATGATTTTGTCAGTTTTTTTAGGAATAGATATCGGCACGACCGCTATCAAGTTAGGTGTAATTCAGGAAAATGCTTTGCTTTATACCAGTGATTTACCGCTTCAAACCTATGGAGATGATCGGATCAAGTATCAAGACGGAAATGAACTTTTAACGATTTTGCAGGCTGGAATTTTAGCCATTCCGACTTCGCTTCGTCAACAAATTTCGACTATTAGTTTCAGTACAGCGATGCACAGCCTGATGCCTGATGATGGCGAAAAGCAAGTTTTTTTATGGTCAGATCTGCAAGCAGCGGAGACGATGGATTGCTTTAAGCAAACGAACTTAGCAACACATTTTTATGAAATTTCCGGCACTCCGATCCATGCCATGTCCCCGTTTGCCAAGCTGCTTTATTTCCAAGAAAAAAAACTGTATCCAGCAGGGACACGTTGGTATGGGATCAAGGAACTGGTCATGGAGTATTTTACTGGAAAACCAGTGATCGATTACTCTACCGCCTCCGCAACAGGCTTGTTCGATTTGAGGGAAAAAAAATGGAGTTCTGAGATTCTCGCTTACCTTGATATTAATGAAGAACAGTTAGCACCGCTAGTTGATACGGATCAGGCATTTGAGATATTGCCAAAAATACGTGATCTATTTGACTTTTCTGCTGGCACAAAGGTCGTCATTGGCGCAAGTGATGGTACTTTAGCGGCCTATGCCAGCTACTATGCGACGGGCAGATCCGCTAGCCTAACAATCGGAACAAGTGCTGCGGTGCGTCAGATTACGGACACCATTCACTTAGATCAGACCAAGCAAAACTTCTGCTACTACTTAAAAAAAGATTTATTTGTTAGTGGAGCACCATCCAATAATGGCGGGGTCGTTTTGGCTTGGGCGGCGAATCATTTGGCAGACAATCCTGCGAAATTCTATGAGCTTTTGCCGGATTTATTCGAACAAACGGAGTTAGGTGCGAAGGGATTACGCTTTTGGCCTTATTTAAATGGGGAACGCGCTCCATACTGGAATAATGAAATCAAAGGCGGTTTCTATGATTTGACCCTGCAGCATACACGAATGGATATGCTGCGAAGTGTGATTGAAGGGGTTCTATTAAATATTCGTCAGCTGGTTGAACTTGTCGCAAAGGATGAATCATTATCTGTCAGCGGCGGCTTTTTCCAAACAGCGGTTTTGGGGCAATTAGCGGCAGACGTTTTTGGTGTAGCTTGCTATTACGCACCGCAAAATGAACCAATTTTCGGTTTGTACTATTTATTAGAGCAGCCGAACGTACTGGTTCAAGAGGCGCAAGAAGCCTTTTTCCCTGAGCCAACCAATCATGAATCTTATACGCGGCTAGCTCAAACCTACTTTAGCAATTAGCTTTGAGTGAATTCTTGAACGATGTATTCCATCAATAATAATAGCTTGCCAAAGAAGCTGTTGTATTTGATGTTTTGACTATCTAGCGGCCGTTCGTCAGCCACTTCAAAGATGATCGTTGCCGCCTCAGTCGCGCGGGATTGACTGTTACCAGTAAACAGAATAGTAGGGATCTTGCGTTCTTGGGAAAACTGCATTTTCTCAATCACTTTTTGAGTCTCGCCGGATTTGGATATGACAATCAGCATACTGATGTTATCGGCATTATTGTTGATGATTCCCGACGAATCTGCTGCATTTACGAAAAGCGTCTTGATTCCATTGACCAGGAGTTTCTTATAAAGATATTCGGCAATGATACTTGAAAAACCGGTCGCGTAAATCGTGATGAACTTTCCTTGATCGGCTTGATAGATTTGCTTCATATTTTGGATCGAAGGAGCGATTCTCTCGGTTGGAATTGAGATATCAACGGTAGCCTCAACCAATTGGTTTTGGGGTTGGTATTGATTTTTCAAGAAGTAAAATAGCTCTAAGTAACCAGAAAAATCTAATTTTTGTGCTAGACGCACAATAGTTGCTGGAGAAGTATATAAGGTAGCAGCGATTTTTCTTAATGAAACACCATCTAGTTCATTGACGTGAGCTGCTAAGTAAGTCAAGATCGTTCGGTCATTATCCGATAGTTGTTTTCCTTTAGTCACTAATTCTAAATCCATTTTCACACCTCTTATAATAATCAATAGAGCCTTTACTTTGGTATTATACACTAAGGGGATTGAAAAAAAGAAATCAGCATTTTGAAGAGTTGAAACAAAAGATCGGATGAAAGGAGCAAAAAAATATGTTTGGATTATTCAAAAGTAAAAGCAGCGAGATCAATGCACCTGTTAATGGCGAGGTTGTTGATCTAAAAGAAGTCAGTGATCCGGTGTTCAGCGAAAAAATGATGGGGGAAGGCTTCGCTGTGAAACCCTCAGATGGAAAAATCTGTGCACCGATCAAGGGTACAGTGAAATCCGTCTTCCCATCATTGCATGCCTTGACCTTGGAAGCCGAAGATGGCTTGGACATTCTGATTCATATCGGGCTGGACACTGTCGAGTTGAACGGTGACGGCTTCAGTTCAACTATTTCAGAAGGTCAAAAAGTCAAAGCTGGTGATCCGTTGGTTCAAGTTGATCTAGACTTTTTAGCAGAAAACAAAAAAGATGATATCGTGATTGTCGTTTTCCCGGAAATGAAGGACAAAAAAGTGAAAATAAATTTTGGCGAAAAACAAGTTGGCGAAGTTGCTGCGGTATTAAAATAGTTCGCATCCGGTGTCTCCTTTTTAGGGATCATAATGATTACGGTCTTGAGTAAGGGGCTGACGATAAATAATGGATTGAGTTGGCTCTTCATAGTTTCTTTAACGTTATTAGTTTACAATTATTTGCGAAAAAAGCATATCTGATGTTCAAAATACAGAGAATTAATCCGAGAATAAATGTAATCGCTTGCTAACGATCAGTTTTTTCTTACTTCTGCAAATGATGGAGGATTTATTTTTGATTTGACGGTAGTCATGTGATCCTTTTTCTAGTATGGTTAGTTTAATTGAGAATTGATTAGAAAGGATAATCGTTCACCTAAACGGATGGTAATTGCCAAGGAGATTCCGGATTCAGCAACGATCTTGAGAGGAGTGATTATTTTGGCAGACTTGGTTTTATTTAATAGTGAGCAGCTATTTCCAAAAAAAATAACAATTCAGCGCTTGGTAGATGTTGATTTAGAGATTGCAGCGCAGGTGATCCGAGAAAGCTTTGCGACTGTCGCCGATGATTTTGATTTAACAATCGATAATTGTCCAACTAATGGCGCCTTTACGCAAGCCAAACATTTAAAAATTGATTTGGAAAAGGGCAATCAACTTTTTGGTCTTTATTTAGGGAAGAAAATGATCGGCTTTTTTGAGTTAGTTTACAACGAGGGGAACCAAGCGACATTGGAAAAGGTCGCCATTATCCCGCCGGAACGTGGCAAAAAATATGGCGAATTCATATTGGATAAGGTTCGGGAAATTGCCAAAAACGACCACATCGAACGAATTGATATCGGTATTATCAAAGAGAATATCCGCTTAAAGGAATGGTATCAAAGGAACGGCTATCAAATTGTTCGTTCCCAAAATTTTGCACATCTGCCTTTTGAGGTATTGTATATGCAGCTAAACTTAAATAACGAGGTGTCTAGTGGATAAATTAGAAGTGAAAACTAAAATAAAGCAGGTGTATCCTGATTTGACGATCAACTCATTGGAATTTCTAGGAGCAGGGTTTGATAGTGAAGCATTCTTACTCAATCAAACCTATGTTTTTAAATTTCCTCGTCATACAAGAGCAGCCAGAAATCTTTATAAAGAAGCGTTCATTTTAAAAGAAATTAAAGATCAGCTACCGCTTAAGGTTCCAGAAGTTTGCTTTATCGGAAAATCAAGTAAACCTAATCAATTAGAATTTGTCGGACATGAAAAAATCGCGGGCGTTCCTTTGGATGCTGAAATTTTAGCGACCTTATCCGAAGAACGTAAAGATGAATTGGCTCATGAACTGGCTGACTTTTTTAAAGCATTGCATAGTATTAACTTAGCGACCACTATTGACGATCTTCAGGTGAATAAAAAAGCTAAGGCGGCCCACGAATATGACGTAATTAAACAGGCGGCGTATCCTCTTTTGAAGGAAGCAGTCCAACAGGAAATTGATGATGTTTATCAAAGAATATTACGCCATGACTTTCACTATAAAAAATGTTTGATCCACAATGACTTTGGTGCCAGCAATGTCTATTATGACCAAGAGACGAATCGCATTTGCGGATTGATCGACTTTGGGGATATTGCGATTTATGATCGTGACATGGAATTCATTTGCCTTTTATTCGATTACGAGGAAGGCTTTGATCATGACTTCGTTAAAAAAATGATGGAGTATTATGGAATTGATGCTGTAGAGCTACAAAACAAGTTAGACTTCGTTGATTTTTATAATCAGCTTGAAAATGTATATTTGGGCAAGGAATTTGGCATGGAGGATTTGTTTGAAGAAGGCATTGCTGAGATTCAGAATGGTTTGAAAGGTTTCAAAGAGAATATCCTTCTTGAAGACAAGACGATCTATTATATTTGATTCGTTCTTTTCATGCTCTCCGAAAAATTAAGTATCGTTTTGTCATTAATAAAAAACTAGAGTGTACGTATTAAGTATAATAGGTTGCTAAACTTTTTTGATCAAAGAAAAAGTTCAGCAGCCTATTTTTGTTCACTTATTGTAGAAGTTCGAACTGTACCTGCTGTAGCTCGAATAATTGCTGCTATTTGGATTCTATTAAGTAATCATTTTTTATTATGAAGAAATTGGTTCTCAACTTCAGATTTTACATTAACCTCATAATTGTTGTCATCTTCAACACGAACACGATCAGTTTGACGAATTTTGCTAGTTTAAATGATTGCAACCAAGCAGAACAATGCTAAATTTAGCAGGTGGTATGGAAATACTTCGAATGGTTCGAAAAACTCCAGTAGTTAATAAAAAAATGATACGCAATTAAGGTATCAGAATTTTTTTATTTTTCATTGATCTAGTTCAAAAAGAAAATAGTCAAAGTTTTTTTCGCTAAGCTTCTTTTTGGGAGCGCAATTTGTTCATTTGTGAAACCGCCCATTAATAAAATAGGGCCTTTGACAATAGGTATTTGGGAAATTATAGTTAAAGGGTATTAAAACTGATAGACGAAGATCACCTTCAAAACATCATTGATAAGACTTGAACTATATCCGCATAAGAATCTTTTTAAGGATTAATAATCAGCTGGCAAAATTGACTCTCTAGTTTTTTCTAAAGAACAAGCTGTAAATCTAACTAAAGGGCTCATTTTCGCTAAATAAGTTTAAGATCACTGAAAAATTGATTTTAGATGACTAATCTTTTTGTTATTCAATGATTTGAATCTTCAATAGAATTACTAATGATAGGTCTAAAACAAGACAACCACGGCAAAACAACTAGCGTTATGTTTTTTGCTCGATTAGCAACCATTGAATGGTTGTCATTTTTCTCGAAAATACAAAAAATCTCGGGTTGTAATCCTGGGAATAACTTGTTACCATCTAATTGAAGTAAGCGTTTACAACTTAATAAGAAGATTGCGGGAGAGTGCAGAAATTACTGCCACCGAAGGTATAAGCTATGAAACAAGCTGATCTCATAGTGAACATCTCAGGTAAATGGACCGTAATTGGATCAAACTCTGAAGAGCAGAAATGCGCCGAAGAAGCAACCTCTGAACGGAGGGAATCTTTCAGGCTAGTGACAGGGGACAATGGCACAAGGTGTCGTTGTCCCCTTTTTTGCGAGTTTCACTTTTCGCAGTAATTATTGCAGCTACACATTCATAAAGATTTAGGTTGTCTAAGCTACTGAGCGCTTTAGTGAAACCGTATGCGAAACGAGAATCTAATTCATTTTTCACAGTTTTTGAAAAATGAATTCCATACCTTCGAGATAGCTGCGAGTTGCCTTTTATGCCTTTTTGCAGTGGCTATTGTAGCTACACATTATTAGGGAATTTGGTTGTCCAAGGTTCAATAAACACATTTCATGTGAAAAACATTACAAAAGGTTCGGTGACGAAAATGAACGTAATAACAAATAACCCGATGGTACAAGAAAAAATCGAAAATCTCTGCTCTATTTGTTTTGTAGAAGGGTCATACGGAGCGGTATTGGATCAGGTCAAGCAGCAAATCGTTAACGATCATGTTTGTTTGTTATCCCATCCGTTAAGCGGAAGTATCAAGCCAAATGAAACCTATTATAAGACGATTTTTGTAACAGAGACCACCTCTCAGTACATCGATATTGAGAGTTTAGAATATATCGAATCAGCGATAGCCGTCTATGAAAAATTTATCAAAAATAAGCAGCGCCCTGATTGGTCCTTAGCGGTGCTCAAAGATTTTGCTTTTGTAGATTTTTATATCGCGCAGAGTACGTTGGAAAGGATGGGGGTGAAAAGATAGTATTCAACGATCTGCAACCAATTTGAACTGAGGTGAATAAATGAAACTCGAAATTGGAAACATCGAAATCAAAGAAGTCATTTTAGGCGAAGAAGAGAAAATTGAAAATGGCACGTTAATGCTTGATCCTGCGAAAATTAAAGAACTCGTATTGGAAGATGATCGTTTAGCGAGCTGTGAAATCGAAATCGCCAAACCGGGTGACAGCGTTCGCATCACACCAGTAAAGGATGTGATCGAGCCAAGATGCAAGGTTGATTCAGAGACAGGGATCTTTCCGGGGGTCATCAATAAAGTTGATGTCGTCGGCAGCGGTCGTACCCATGTATTAAAAGGCTGCGGGGTCATGACAGTTGGTAAAATCGTCGGCTTCCAAGAAGGAATCGTCGATATGCAAGGGCCTGGTTCTGAGCTGACGCCATTTTCACAGTTGATCGAAATTTGTTTAGTATTAAAACCACAAGAAGAGTTAGATCCTCATTTATACGAAGAAGCGGCACGTTTTGCCGGACTAAAAACGGCTGATTATATCGGCAAGCTGGGCGAAAAAGTCGAGCCCGATAGCATTGAAACGTTTGAAACGTTGCCGTTGTTAGAACAGATCCAACAATATCCTGATCTGCCAAAAATCGGTTATGTGTACATGCTGCAAACACAGGGTCTGCTCCACGACACCTATGTTTATGGAACAGATGCAAAGCATATCGTACCAACGATCCTTTATCCAACAGAAGTGATGGATGGCGCAATCATCAGTGGAAACTGTGTGTCTGCCTGTGACAAGAACACGACCTATCATCATTTGAATAATCCAGTCATTGCTGATTTGTACAAGCAGCACGGCAAGGAAATTAATTTTGTCGGTGTAATCGTCACCAACGAAACCGTTTATTTAAAAGACAAACATCGTTCCAGTGATTTTGTCGCGAAATTGACAGAGTATATTGGGTTAGACGGTGTCATTATTTCGCAAGAAGGCTTTGGAAATCCTGATACAGATTTGATCATGAATTGTAAGAAAGTCGAAGAAAAAGGAATCAAAACAGTTATTGTAACAGATGAATATGCTGGAAGAGACGGTGCTAGCCAGTCCTTAGCAGATGCGGATAAATTAGCAACTGCGGTAGTTACTGGCGGAAATGCAAACGAAACGATCCAATTACCAAAAATGGATCGCTTGATCGGACAATTAGATTATGTGGATGTCATCGCAGGCGGCTTTGACGGCAGCTTGAAGGATGATGGCACGATTGAAGTTGAAATCCAGGCAATTACCGGTGCAACCAATGAATTAGGTTTTAACAAAATGTCTGCAAAAGGCGTTTAAATCATAATAGGGAGGAAATACTAATGACTTTAGAATTAAAAAATAAAAAAGTCTTAGTGATCGGCGACCGTGACGGTATTCCAGGTCAAGCAATCGAAGCTTGTATCGCAGGTACCGGAGCTGACGTAATATTCTCATCGACAGAATGTTTCGTCTGAACGGCCGCTGGGGCAATGGACTTAGAAAACCAACGTAGAGTAAAAGAAGCAGCAGAAAACTTCGGAGCAGAGAACGTGGTCGTTTTGATCGGTGCTGCCGAAGGAGAAGCAGCTGGTTTAGCTGCTGAAACTGTAACAAACGGAGATCCTACGTATGCAGGTCCATTAACCAATGAACAGCTAGGTTTAGCTGTATATCACGCTGTAGAGCCAGAATTTAAAGAAGTTGTCGACTCAGATGTTTTTGAAGAGCAGATCGGCATGATGGAAATGGTTTTAGATGTTGATGACATCATTGAAGAGGTATCTGAAATGAGAAATCAATACGGGAAATACTAATTAGTAAAGGAGCGTCTTATGACTAAGTTTAAAGTTGTTCACTACATCAACCAGTTTTATGCTGGGATCGGTGGTGAAGAAAAGGCGGACATCCAACCATTCTCTAAAGCTGAAGTAGTAGGACCAGGTCTTGCTTTCATGAATTCATTTGGTGATGAAGCAGAAATCGTCGGCACTGTAGTGTGTGGCGACAGTTTCTTTAATGAGAACTTGGATAGTGCCAAAAAGGATGTATTAGATCGTATCAAACAATTTGAACCAGATATCGTTATTGCAGGACCAGCGTTTAATGCCGGACGATACGGCATCGCTTGCGGTGAGGTTGTCCAAGCAGTCATGACCGAGCTTGGTATTCCAGCTGTGACCGGGATGTATGAAGAAAATCCCGGCGTGGAAATGTACAAAAAAGGAGCCTATATCGTACCGACTAGAAATAGTGCGGCCGGCATGAGAAAAGCAGTGCCTGTGATTGCGAGTCTTGCGTTGAAATTGTTGAGGGAAGAACAAGTTTCACCAGAAGCGGACAGCTACTTTGTTCGTTATCGGAAGAATTTTCAGGATGAGAAACGCGGTTCAGCTCGGGCTGTCGATATGCTGGTTCGTAAATTGAAGGATGAAGAATTTACGACCGAATATCCAATGCCTGAATTTGATAACGTCGCGCCAGCCACCGCGATAAGCAATCTGTCTAAAGCGAAAATCGCGCTTGTGACTTCTGGTGGAATTGTTCCTAAAGGCAATCCAGATCGGATTGAATCAAGCAGCGCCTCGAAGTACGGAACGTATTCTATCGAAAACGTTGATACTTTGACCGCAGATTCATATGAAACGGCTCACGGCGGGTATGACCCTTCGTATGCAAACCAAGATCCAAACCGGGTATTGCCATTAGATATAGTGAGAGAAATGGAAAAAGAAGGAGTGATCGGCAGCCTGCACAACTATTTCTATACAACTGTTGGGAACGGAACAGCCGTTGCCAATGCTAAGAAATATGCGGCTGAAATTGCTCAAAAATTACTAGCAGATGGTGTCGATGCCGTTATTTTGACATCCACCTGAGGAACCTGTACTCGTTGCGGTGCAACGATGGTTAAGGAAATTGAAAAAACAGGTTTGCCTGTGGTTCACATCTGTACAGTTGTTCCAATCTCGCAAACCGTTGGCGCAAATCGAATCGTGCCTGCTATTGCGATTCCTCACCCACTAGGCAATCCAAGCCTAAGCTTGAAGGAAGAACAAAAACTGCGTCGCGGTATCGTTGAGAAGGCTTTGAAGGCGATGACGACACCAGTCGACGAACAAACGGTATTTGAATAATCTTTGACTGCCTGAGTGAGCCTTCATTCAGGCAGTGATTGAGGGGAGAGCATGGAAATATGTATGATGTGATTATTATCGGCGGCGGACCGGCTGGATTAACCGCTGCAATATATAATGCAAGAGCGCGTTTAAAAGTATTACTTTTGGAAAAAACAAAACTAGGCGGACAAATCGTTTCGACCCATGAAATCGCGAATTTTCCGGGTTCAGTCAAGCCGACAGAGGAGGAGACTTCAGGACCGGAATTGATCAAACGCATGGCAGATCAAGCGCAGCAATTCGGCGCGGAAATTAAATTGCGCAAAGAAGTGACTGATTTAGAGCTTGATGGGAAAGTCAAAAAAGTCACCTGTAAAGACGGCAGTGTGTACGAATCACATGCAGTTATTTGTGCAAACGGCGCCTTTCCAAGAGAAATCGGCTGTGTCGGAGAACGGGAATTAGCTGGAAAAGGAGTGTCTTACTGTGCGACTTGCGATGGCGCCTTCTTTGAAGACCTAGAAGTTTATGTGATTGGCGGCGGAAATTCTGCGGTGGAAGAAGCGATGTTCATCACGACCTTTGCCCGCAAAGTTCACATCATCCAGAACTTGAGCGATCTGACAGCGGACGCGATCGCCGTAGAACAAGCCAAAGCCAATGACAAGATTGATTATATTTTTGATTCTGTTGTGGAAAGCATCGAAGGCGACGGAATGGTAGAAGCGATGACGATCCGCAATACGAAGACCGATGAGTTGACTCGTTTTGAGGCGGATGAAGAAGATGGCTTATTTGGTATTTTTGTCTTCATCGGTAATGTTCCAAGCACGAAGCTGTATGAAGGAAAGATTCCGTTGAACGATTATGGTTATATGATTACTGATGAAGCAATGTGTACACAAGTTGAAGGGGTCTTCGCGGCTGGGGATATGCGGCCAAAAGTATTACGCCAAGTTGTAACCGCTACCGGAGATGGAGCTACGGCTGCTTTTTCAGCGCAGAAATATGTTGAAAGAATTAAAAGGGAGGTACCAACCACATGATTGAATTAACTGTTGATAATTTTGGTGAAGAGGTATTAGAACAAGATAGTCCCGTATTAGTTGACTGGTGGGGTGAAACCTGTGAAAACTGCTTGGCTTTGATGCCTGATGTGGAAGAACTGTACAAACATTACGGAGAACAAATTCGCTTCACTAAATTCAATACCTCACAAAAAAAGGTTCGCCGTTTCTGTATCCAACATAAAGTTTTAGGCTTGCCGGTCATTTCGATTTATCAAAATGGTGAAAAGGTAGATGAAGTAGCGAAAGACGATTGTACTAAAGAAGCAATCGAAGACATGATCAAAAAATATATTTAACAGTGTTTTTTAACGAGATTGTTTTGAAAACGGATCGCTGATTTTGAAAATACGTAGTTATGCATCTGTAGCAGCAGAGTGGTATGCGCAACGACGAAATGATTTTCAAATTGGAGATCCGTTTTCTGAAGTGGAATGATCTCAGTTTGTGAGAATGATAGACGAGGAGAATGTCCATGAATTATTCGACTTTAAGAGGGGCGAGCTATGTTCTTGTTCATACACCCGATATGATCGAGCATAACGGAACGACCCAAACAACAGAAAAAATCACGACCCCTGACAGCCCCTATCTGGCGAATCTATATGATAATTTGCGCAGCTATGATGAGGTGGTCAACTATGCACCAAATCAAACCTATATCGGCAATTTGAGCTATCAAGCGCTGAAGGAATTGCCCCAGCCTTGGGTTAATCACCCATTCGAAGGGCAGCGTGAAGGCAAATTCGGTGAAATTATGCCGGAATTGGAATTTTATGGTCTATTACAGATCGCCGATGTATTTGAATTGGTCCATTTAGAGGAAAGTTTTGCGGTAAAAGTTCGTGAAGCATTAAGTGTCCATCCTTTATTCAAAGACGATGTTGAAAAAATTAAAGAAGGAAAAACACTGGAGTGGATCGAAAAGGATCTGGCTGATAATCATGCAGAAGCGTTATATTATGAACGTCAGCTGGTTGGTTGTGTGAGTCCGGCGCATCAGATCGATGTAAACCTGAATGCTCATGTGATGCTAGAAAACCTCGTGGTGAAAGCCAGTGGCGTTTTGGCTTTGCGTCAATTGATCGACAAGCATCAGCTCGATCCGAAAGAGATTGATTATGTAATCGAGTGTAGTGAAGAAGCTTGCGGTGATATGAACCAACGAGGCGGTGGGAATTTCGCCAAATCGATCGCTGAATTATGTGGCTGCGAACATGCGACAGGTTCAGATATTCGCAGCTTCTGTGCGGGCCCGACTCATGCATTAATCACAGCGGCATCTCTGGTAGCAGCGGGAACCCATAAAAATGTGGTGCTGGTAGCTGGTGGAGCGACTGCCAAATTAGGAATGAACGGTAAATCCCACGTAGGCAAGGGCTTTCCGATTTTGGAGGATGTATTAGGCGGCTTCGCGGCTTTAATCAGTGAAAATGATGGTGTACATCCGATATTACGTCATGATCTTACTGGCAAACATGAAGTCGGCAGCGGATCGAGTCCGCAGGCTGTAACAACAGCACTGATCGCTAGCATTTTAGAAAAAGCTCAATTATCGATTAAAGATGTCGATGTTTACTCAGTCGAAATGCAAAATCCGGACATCACCAAACCAGCCGGCGCAGGCGATGTCCCATTAGCCAATCTAAAAATGATCGGCGCAATCGGTGTTCTGCGCAAAGATATCGAGAAAAAAGATTTGATGGCCTTCGTCAATGAAAAATCATTAGTAGGCTGGGCTCCGACTCAAGGACATATCCCAAGCGGCATTCCTTATTTAGGCTTCGCGGCAGAGGATTTGGTCAGTGGAGATAAGAATCGTGCGATGATCGTTGGAAAAGGCTCGCTTTTCTTAGGGCGGATGACGAACTTATTTGATGGTGTCTCGATCTTGCTCGAACGCAACAGCGGCAAAGTGTCGGAAGAAAATCAACAAGACTTAGAAGAGCTGGTGAAACGCGAAGTTGCGCAGGCATTAAGAAGCTTTGCTGCCAATCTTTCAGTAGAATAGAGGTGGAGCCAATGTCTGATCAAGTAAAACAAACAGTTAAAAAAGTATTTGAAGATTTAGCGACTAGTTTAGAAACGGGTCGCATGGAATCCAGAGTCAAGATCGGCTTGACCTTTGACGGCAGCGAGCTTGGCATGGAGGTCATGAAACAGGCGGCATATGCGATTAAGCAGAAGAACCTCTTTGATGTAGTATTGATAGGCAGCGACGTGGAGTGGGCTGGGGATTTTGAGCATTATTCAACGACTAGTTGCCAAAAAGAATCCTCGGAGCTGATGGAGGAATTACTCGACAGCGGAGAATTACAGGGCTGTGTCACTTTGCACTACAGTTTTCCAATCGGTGTTTCGACAGTCGGAAAAGTGGTTACACCGGCATTAGGTCGTGAACTTTATATCGCTACCACAACTGGAACTACCAGCGGTGTCCGAAATGAGGCTATGGTTCTGAATGCGATCAATGGCATCGCTGCGGCCAAAGCTTGCGGTATCAATCAGCCAACTGTCGGTATTTTAAATGTTGAAGGTGCGAAGACCGTTGAACGTTCATTAACTACTCTGCAAGAAAATGGCTATGAGCTGGCTTTTGGAGAGAGTCAGCGTGAAGATGGCGGGAAAGTTCTGCGAGGAAATGATTTGCTGTTAGGCAGTGTCGATGTCGTTGTTTGTGACAGCTTGACTGGAAATATCCTGATGAAGCTCTTCTCTGCTGGTTCAAGCGGCGGGAATTATGAAACATTAGGAGCTGGTTATGGACCCGGGATCGGACGGAATTATGATCGCAATATCTGTATTATTTCCCGCGCTAGTGGCGTTCCCGTGATTGTCAATGCATTGGAATATGCCTATGAGTTAGCGAAAGGCAAGCTTGGAAAAATCAGCCAAGTAGAATATCAAAAAGCGGATCAAGCTGGATTGAAGCAAATTTGTGCAGAGTTGACTGCGGCGCCAACAGCAGAAGCGGCGAAAGAAATCGAGCCACCTGCTAAAGAAATTGTGACAAGTGAGATCGCCGGTATTGAGATCATGGAACTAGAAGATGCGGTGAAGGCGCTTTGGGAAATCGATATTTATGCCGAAAGCGGCATGGGCTGTACTGGACCGATCGTTTTAGTCAACGAGAAAAATTTAGCAGCTGCGCAAGCTGAATTGAAGAAAGCTAAATATTTATAGAAGAAAACCAGCTCACCGAAATGGGCTGGTTTTTTTGTATATCAAAGTAAAAAGTTACTGGCTGTAATCGTGATATGAGTTAATGCAAACAGAGTAGCAAAAGAAAACGCCAAAGGATTTCGCAATTTCCAAGCAACAAGAAGGAAAAAGATCGATGGAAACACAGCCATCCCAGTTAGCATCATCCCGTTAGTAATCCTGCTAAAATAAAATCCCCACAGCATAAAGTAAATTACTAACGAAATCAAAGCACTGAAATCTAGCAACGAATTTTTACGCATCGGCCTTCGATTTACGATAATACAAAGTGAAATCATCATTCCAAAACGTCCAATGTTTTCAAGTAGATTCCAGAGCCAGAAACCAGCCTCATTGTGATTCAGAGGATTGATAGGCGGTGTGATAAAAAGAAAGACTAGATTTGGAAGCATCACTAAACAGACAGCTGCTAGTCCAAGAACTGAAAAGCTGATTCGATAGTTTTTCATAACATACCTTTCTTTAACAAAATGTTTGAATTCATTATAGAAGGAATAACCAACCAGTACATCCAACCTAAGAATTAATTTTGCAAGAGATATACTAAATATAGCTATTAAAAGACTTTAATCATTCTAAAGTAAAAGATTTGATTCTCTCCTTGACTCTCCAGTTGCGGAAGACTTTAGACTAGATGGGTAAGGGGGGAATCAGATGAAACCATTAAGATTAATCGGTCTCACACAAAACAATTTGCAGCATCTCTCATTGGAGATCGAGAAGAATCAACTGATTGTATTTACAGGAGTGTCAGGTTCAGGAAAGTCCAGTTTGGTCTTTGACACGATCGCGGCGGAAGCGCAGCGGCAAATGAATGCGAACTACTCTGCATTCGTACGGAACCGGATGCCTAAGTTCCTCAAACCGAAAGCAGAACGAATCGAAAATCTGAATCCGGCAATCGTGATCGATCAGACTCCACTGGGCGGAAATCAACGCTCAACTGTGGGAACAATAACCGAGACATATTCTCTGCTACGTCTACTCTATTCGCGAATTGGCCAACCACACATCGGATCTGCTAGCCAGTTTTCCTTCAATCATCCTCAAGGAATGTGTCAGAAGTGTTCCGGACTAGGGCGCGTGAATCAAATCAACCTAGATAGACTAATCGATCGGGAAAAATCTTGGAATCAAGGTGCAGTCATGGATACTAGATATGCAGTTGGTAATTGGTATTGGAAACAGTATGCTGCGGCGGACTTTTTTGATAACGATCAACCGCTGAAGGAGCTCACAACGGCTCAATGGAATCAATTAGTTTATGGGCATCCCGAAAAAGATACGACACCCGTCAATCCGAAGCTAGAAGGAATCTGCCGGAATTATGAACGAATTATTTTGAAGCGCGACCTATCTGGTCACAGTAAAATGTACGAAGAAAAGTTGAAAGAATTATTGTTTGAAGCTCCGTGCCCAGATTGTGAAGGGCGTCGATTGAACAAGGAAACATTATCGGTGAAAATCAATGATTGTTCGATCGCAGATTGTGCTCGAATGGATATGAACGATCTGTATCAATTTTTAGATAATCTACATTTTCCAGAAGTGAACGAGGTTATCAGTGAGCTCAAACGACAGGTGATACGGCTGATCGATATCGGCTTGGATTATCTGCAATTGGATCGTCAGACGCCGACCCTGTCAGGGGGTGAGGCACAGCGAGTGAAACTAGTGAAATATATGGGCAGTTCTCTAAATGGAATGTTTTACATTTTTGACGAACCAAGTACGGGGATGCATGCGCGGGATGTTTCTCGAATCAATCGGCTCCTGCAAGATTTACGCGACAAAGAAAATACAGTATTTGTTGTCGAACATGATCCAGATGTGATCGCGATCGCCGACGAAGTGATCGACATTGGACCGCTAGCTGGTAAACAAGGTGGAGAGATTATTTTCCGCGGAGACTATCCAGCACTGCTTCAATCAGACAGTCTAACGGGAAAAGAAATTTGTCAGATACTGCCGATCAACACACAACCACGCAGTTGGCATGAAAAAATGACGATCAAAGAGGCTAATCTGCACAACTTAAAAAATGTGACAGTGGATATACCAAAACATGTTCTGACAGTCGTGAGCGGTGTCGCTGGTTCAGGAAAATCGACGCTGATCACTAAGGTTTTACCGGAACAATTTCCAAACGAGATATCCATCATCAATCAAGCACCGATCAAAGCAACGAATCGCGCCACCCCAGCAACTTATCTAGGAATCTATGACGAGATTCGTCGGACTTTCGCTAAAGCAAATAATGTTCCTGTCGGCATGTTCAGCTTCAACTCTACAGGTGCTTGCCCCGTTTGCCACGGAAAAGGAGAGACGACCGTTGAACTGGTTTTCATGGATCCGATCGTCAATGAATGTGAAGCTTGCGGCGGAAATCGTTTCTCTGATGAAGCGTTGAGTTATCGTTTGAAGGGCTGCACGATTTTAGATGTGCTAGCCATGACGCCAAAAGAATTACAAGATTTCTATCACGGGATCGGCAGTAAAAAAATGAACGAGAAATTACAGGCGATGATCGAGACAGGGCTGACTTATTTACCGATCGGACGAAACTTAGCGACGCTTTCTGGCGGTGAACGTCAACGTTTGAAATTGACTAAAGCAATCACACAAAATGAATCTGTTTTTGTCTTAGATGAACCGACAACCGGTTTGCATCTATCAGATATCAAGAAGTTGAACGGGCTGTTTCAACGGATGGTGGATAAAGGAAACACCTTGATTATCATTGAACACCACAGCGAAATCATCAAACAGGCTGATTGGGTCATTGACATCGGACCCGATGGCGGTGTCAAAGGTGGAAATGTCGTTTTCAGCGGTGTGCCTGAGGATCTACTTGAGAGCGGTACGATCACTGGTGAATATCTAAAGAAAAGTAGTGAAATGATAAGAAATTCGATCTCCTGCTGATACAGCGGGAGATTTTATGATCTAAAAGCGTCAGAAAATATTAACTAAAAGAATATTCTAGATTAATTATTATTTAAACGCCAGAAGTTCAACGGAGAGTAAGCCCGTTGAATTTTCTTTTATTTTTTAAAAGTTGTTGGAGTAGTTTTAACGTTTCACAGTGTCTTTTTTTGTTATACTTAAAAGGGGATGATTGTGATGGATCGGCTAAAAAACATCTGTTGCTATGCACCCATGATGGTGTATGCAACGCCTGAAGTTGAAGCGAAAGTGGATAAATTATGTTTAGAAATGGTGACGCTTGCAGCAAAGGGCTGGAGTGTGGACCAGTTATATTATCATGCCTTGGGTCAGGGCAGTGAGATCAAGGGTATTGATATGGTACTATCGGCAGATTCTAAAGGGTTAGTCATAGTTTTCCGGTCAGAGCAAGAAAGACTGGAGGTGGAAGAATATGTCAGTGAATACTTTTAATCTAAGCATCATTCATCAAAAGATGTGTGATGAATTCATCGCAGATATCTGGCTTCTTGCCATCCAAAAATGTATGGACTAACAAGAAGCCTTCGTTAACGGTAGAAAAGATGAACATCTTGAATATTTCTATGGGTTGATCGATGAGAACGACGAAATGTCTTTATATGTACACGAAGAATTAGGACTAGATTGCTAATCCTGATTCTTTTTTGTAATTGCTTCCAGCAGATGAAGGCTAGTATACTGAAGATGATAATTAGTGTAGCCAGTTCTGTTCCATTCAAAAATAAAGGAGGAACGTTTTATGAGCAAAACCCTCAGATTGGTATTTTCCCAATGGCAGGGAGGAAATAATCCAAATTATGTTTTTGGTTCTGAATTGTTGAGCCACATCGTGCCGCAAAGCAGCACGGCACAAACGATTCGGGTCACTGTCGATAAGAATCTCGAACAAGAGCTATTGCTTGAAAATGGTGTGATCGGTGAGAGCAGTCTGCTAAAACAATTGGCAGAAGCCGCAAAAATCTTAGAGGAAAAATCACCAGAGAAAGTCATTACTTTAGGTGGAGATTGCTCCATATCTCAAGCGCCTTTCGATTATTTGCATGGAAAATATCCTGATTCACTGGGAATATTGTGGCTAGATGCTCATTCGGATATGTCGACGATCAACGACGGTCCAAAAGGGCACATGCATGTGTTGGGAAATCTTTTAGGATATGGTGCTCCGCAGTTCGCTGAAAAAGTTCAGCATCCATTTGATGTGGAGCAGGTCATGTTGGCAGGTCTGAAATATGAAGAGCTACGCCCCTGTGATCATCAAGTCAATGATCTGAAAATGAATTATCTCACACCTGAGAAATTGGCAAAAGATAGCCAACCTGTGATTGATTGGGTCAGTCAAAACCAGTTCAAGCATTTAGTAATTCATTTTGATTTGGATGTTCTGTCGCCCCAAGCCTTTCGTTCGATCAATCCAGGAAAGCCTTACCTAGATATCGATCAATTTCCTGCACCAGTTGGAACCATGACATTGGAACAAATTACGCGCATCATTCAGGATGTTTCCAAGAAAGTCGAGATCGTAGGCTTTAGCATTGGTGAGCATTTGCCGTGGGATGCGATCAATTTACGGAAGGCGTTGGCGGAAGTGGAAATATTTAGGGAATAGAAAAAGTCAGTGCTTGAGCGCTGACTTTTTCTATTCATGATCATCGTTATTAACGATCTCATATTTAATTCCATCCGGATCATTAAAGAAGAGGGCATAGTAATTTGGTCCATGCTGTGGAAAAATCTGCGGTTCATCTAAAATCTCAGCCCCGAGTGTGAGAACCGTTTGATAGATTCGATCGACTTCACTTCTAGAAGCTGCTCGAAAGGCAATGTGATGAACAGCTCCAGGTTTTCTGCGATGAACGGTCTCATTTTCGTATTCACTCAGAGCGGAGCAGATACCAAAATCATAGGAGCTATCGAGGTATTCGATGACGTTCATATCCAGCTCTTCCAAATAAACTTTGATTTTTTTACTTAAATCAAACCCTAGAGCTTCCATAAATCCATCATAAAAATCTTCGACCAAATCAATATCCTTCACTGTGACTTGCAAATGATCAACCTTCATTGGTAATACCATGGTTAAACCTCCGTTCCAAAATAGTTATATTTTCCAATAGGTCGTGCCATCAACGGTTCGACCTAAAATTCCATATTCAATAAGATAGCGTCTGATCGTGACATAGTCGTCGAACATCTCAGAAATGATCTCATTAATTTCCTTTTCAGTATATTGCTTTTCTGTCACAAATTTTTCTGCCAGCTTTTGAATCAAAATGATCCGCTTTTTCTCCTTTGTTGGTATTTGAGTCGCCTTACCATTCTCATCGAGAAAAACACTGAAGACTTTTTCTCGCTCAGTTTTAGTGGAGACAAAGCGTTCATCTGAATCAATCAAGGAGTTCGCAGTAAAATCAATGTGCTCCTTTTCATCAATTGATTCCAGTAAGGCCAGAAGCATTTTCGCTTGGCGTTTCTTTTCCTTAAATTTGAAGCGATGATTTCTTACCGCTGAAGTCGTAATGTTCAGCTGATCAGCAATTTCTTGATCATCGAATCCTTTAGAAAATAAAGTCAAAAAGTTTTTTTGTGTTTCACTTAACCCCGTTTGATTTTTGTCAAGATTTACCAAGGCGTCGAAAGGACCATCATGTTCGTGCTTCAAATGATAAATCATCGCACCTTCAGCTCGGGCTAATTGGCTGTTTGATTCACTGATTGGATAGACAAAACGATCATCAAAGGTTTGATCGCAATACAAACATTGAAAAAGAAATTCTCCTTTTTTTGAATATCCTTTTTTGATTTCTTCAATCGTCAATTCACTCTTCATAATATCTCCTCCTGTAAATATGCTAACATATTTAAAAAATGTTTGCAAATATGATTGCATGACATTTGAATAGTATTCTTGACCTTCACGCAACGGCAACCCTTATGATAAGAATTAAGGAGGGATTTATCATGAATGATTTTAAAGTGACAATCATCGATTCACTGTCTTTTTATGAACGGTGCTTGCAAGAACAGGTAGACGAAAATGCTTTTCGTTACGAAATAATGCAGCCGCTCGAAGAAATGTGGCAGTATCTGAATGCACCGCTTACTCCAAAAACTCCAGGAGGATATGATGTAGTGATGGCTTCAGAGATGTTAGGTATTTGGACACCGCGCAAAAATACGAGTCTGATTGAATCAAATGTAGCATCGCTGAAGAAAACCGAGATATTCTCAGAATGTCGCCAAGTGTTAAGAAAGAGCGCTCAATATTTTAGTGAGATCGGCTATGAGATTCCCGTCGATGAATTCATCGTAAATATTTTATTGGGCGATCCAGAAAATAGTGTCTTGATGGCGAGTGAGGGCTATAGTGGATTTGGCGGGATACCAGGTTATATCCTGTTGATCGTTGTGCCAAATGAGTTCAATCGTACGCGATTAAAGTCGGCTTTGGCTCATGAATTTAACCATAATGTCCGTTTTACTTATGAGCCTTTCAATCATGGGGATATTAGTGTTGAGGACTATTTAGTTATTGAAGGGTTGGCGGAAGTTTTCGCTGAGGAGCTTTACGGAATCGAGCAGCGGGGACCGTGGGTACAGGACTATGACGATGAAGAGCTGGAGTACACAATCGCGGTGATGAAAGATGGTCGAGAAGCACGCGGCTTTGATCAAGTTTCCGCGTATATGTATGGTGATGAAGTCGCACGAGAACAGGGCTATCAACCTGTCGGCCTTTCAAGAAACGCCGGTTATACGATTGGTTATCACCTTGTAAAAGACTATCTAAAAAATACTGGTAAAACAATCGCCGAAGCGACTTTGACTCCTAGCGAAACGATCGTAAACGAGTCTAAAATTTTTGATTAAGTAGTGAAGACTTAAAATACCAGTCGTTTTTCTAAAATAGGTATGCTATACTTTCACTAATTGAATGACACTAGGGGTGCTTTTTAAGCTGAGATTATACCCA
Organism: Enterococcus sp.; assembly: GCF_032555305.1. Taxonomy (GTDB): domain Bacteria; phylum Bacillota; class Bacilli; order Lactobacillales; family Enterococcaceae; genus Enterococcus_A. The sequence goes on along the minus strand of NZ_JAWGOQ010000003.1, from coordinate 195,771 downwards.
TTGAACCTGAAACAGTTAGGACTGGCGCAGGGAATGTGTGACGTAAAGAAATGTGCACCCGACCGCTTTTTGTGGTCGGGTTTTCTTATGCGTGTTTTTTAACGTTAGAGCCTCCTTTTCATTCTAAAGAGAATAAAGGAGGTTTTTATGTTGTGTTAAGAAATTTTGTTGTTGGTTGGATTATATTTAAAAAAAAGGAGCAATTTAATGACATTTACAGAACTAGCAAGAAAAGAAGCAGCACGCTATTGGGATGGAAGTTTCGAGCATCCCTTCGTTCAATCGCTGGCAGCTGGAAAGCTAGCACCCGAGATTTTTCGTTATTACTTGTTACAAGATCGCTATTATCTTGAACATTTCAGTAAACTGTACAGTCTTATCGCCGAACAAACAGAGGATCAAGCGGTCCAAGCTCAATTGAGAGAAAATGCGGAGAACCTTAAGCTAGGCGAACTGGCGATTCGTGAGGAATTCTTTTCAGAATTAGCAATCGGCGATAAAGAAATCCTAGAAACAGCAATTGCACCCACGGCTTATCACTATGTTTCCCATATGTATCGTCAACTAATCGACGGTACACCAAATAGCGCTTTTGCAGGAATGCTGCCTTGTGCTTGGCTCTATCAAGAAATCGGAGTTCGCTTGATTGAGGCGGGATCGCCCCATCCGTTGTATCAGCGTTGGATCGAGACCTATGCGGGTGAAGCAGCAGCCGAAGGAATAAAGAAGGAACGCGCACTCTTAGATCGTTTGTATGAAGAGAGTTCAAAAGAAGAGCAGCAACAGATGATCGAGGCATTCGTGATCAGCAGCAAAATGGAATATGCCTTTTGGGAAATGGCAGTGAATTTAGAAAAATGGTAGTTATAAGAAGATCGTTCGAAAATGAACGGTCTTTTTATGTTGAAAACGATTGACAACAGGCACATGCAAATGTAAAATGCAAGTCAACACTTGCATTAATAGGAGGCGTGTAAAATGATTTCGGGAGCTGAGTTGGTTGTTAAGGCATTAATCAAAGAGCAGGTTGACGTTTGTTTTGCTTATCCGGGCGGGCAGGCGATTGATTTGTTTGATGCCCTCTATCAGAGAACAGAGTTTCGTGTAGTATTGCCGCGACATGAACAAGGGTTGATCCACGCGGCAGATGGTTATGCTCGCTCGACTGGAAAGGTCGGCGTTTGTATGGTGACCAGCGGACCGGGTGCGACTAATTTAGTCACGGGTATCGCTACAGCCGGGTATGATTCATCTCCACTAGTTTGTATTACAGGTCAGGTTTCAACACAACTGATTGGAAAGGACGCTTTTCAAGAAGTAGACATGGTAGGAATCTGTCGGTCAATTGCAAAGTACGCAGTAACCATCAAGAAACGAGAAGAATTAGGAACGATTTTGAAGAAAGCTTTTGTGATTGCCCAGTCAGGCAAACCGGGAGTGGTAGTGGTGGATATTCCCAAAAATATTCAACAAGAGCTTGGGTCTGGCGACTATCCAGAAGAAGTTGAAATCCGCGGCGGTAAAAAAATTCAAGTTATTCCTATTGAAAAATTGGAAGCAGTGGCTGAAATGTTGAACAGCGCTCAGAAGCCTGTTTTGCTGATTGGTGGCGGGGCTCATCGTGGAAGGGCTCATAAAGAATTATTAGCATTTATAAAAAAATACAATGTGCCAGTAGTCACTACGATCATGGGCAAGGGAGCTTTGCCCAGCGATCATCCAAATTATATTGGTAATGTCGGAATCCATGGCAGCTATGCAGCAAATCAAGCGATGACGAATAGTGATGTGTTGTTTGCTTTGGGGACTCGGCTAAATGATCGTGTAACTGGAAAGGCCGCAAGTTTTTGTCCTACAACAAAATTGATTCACTTGGACATTGATCCAGCAATCATTGATAAAAATGTTGATTCCTTGGTCAGATTAGTTGGAAATATCAAGGATACTCTGCCAAGAATCACTCGTTTGCTCCATACATCAGACCGCAGAGAGTGGTTCCAAGAGATCAAAAAAATGAACGATGCTTTGCCTGTTCACATGAGTGAAGCGGGATTGACACCAGAGACGATCATCAAAAAAATCAATGAGCATTTTTCCAACGCGATCGTGGTTACAGATGTCGGGCAAAACCAGCTTTGGACGACTCAATTTCTTGAGGTGACGAAAGATCGACAATTATTGACTTCAGGCGGATTAGGAACAATGGGCTTTGGCTTCCCAGCATCGATTGGGGCAAAATTGGGAAATCCTGAGAAGGTTGTTTTAACGATCACTGGCGATGGCGGGTTTCAAATGAATCTTCAGGAGCTTGCTACGGTTATGCAGGAGAAGATTCCGATCATCATCTGTATTTTTAATAACGGAAGTTTGGGGAATGTCCGTCAGTGGCAGGAGATGTTTTATGAAAAACGTTATTCCTACACGATACTGAAAGAGAAGGACCGCCCATACGTGCCAGACTTCATCGCATTAGCTCACAGCTATGGAGCAGACGGGCTGAGAATCACGAGTGAAGAGGAAATTGATGGTGCCTTCATGCTAGCAAAGAAGAACCAAAATGAAACCTTTGTACTAGAGTTCATGCTGGAGACAGAACAAAAAGTCATGCCGATCGTTGCTCCGGGTCAAAGCTTAAAGGAAATGATTGTTTATGAAAAGAACTGAACAGAAATGGCTAAGTGTATTTGTAGAAAATGAGATTGGCGTACTGGCGAGAGTCTCTGGATTATTTTCAGGGAAATTGTATAATTTAAATAGCTTGACTGTTGGTGAAACAGAATCGAAAGATATTTCACGAATGACGATCAGTCTGTTTAGTGATGACCGTACATTTGAGCAGGTTAAGCATCAGTTAAGTAATATGATCGAAGTGATCCAAGTCATTGATTATACCAATATCCCGATTCATGCGAAAGAAGTGATGTATATTAAGCTTCCTTGTCATGAAAACTCAGAAAATGAAATTGTTGCGCTAAAGCAAAGATTCGCATTTTCAATTATTGATCGCTCAGAAGAAAAGCTGCTGCTGGAAAGTGTAAACAGCGAGCTGCAGAATGATCAATTAATTGATCAGCTCCGGCAGTACATCACTAAAGAAATCGAAGTGATTCGGGGAGGGAGTGTGGCGATCGCAGGTCTTACGAAGGAGTAAAAATACTTGTATGAAAAATACCCGTACGAATATCATGGCAGCAACTAGAAAATTAATCGTTGAAAAAGGCTACAGTGATATGACAACGAAGGATATCGCAAAAGAAGCGCAGGTGAATGAGGCGACGCTGTTTCGGCAATTCGGCAGCAAGAAGGAATTGCTGCTGGCGACGTTAAGAGAGGCTGATTGGGTTCCTTCTGTGAACAAAAACATTATTAATCGTTTTCAGTGGGATTTGGCCAAGGATTTGCGACTGATAATGGAGGAATATCTGAAACAAGTAACACCGGAAATGGTTCGCTTTTCCCTAGGGCTCCGCGCGCAAGAAATATACGAAGAAACGATGCCATATGTGAGAAAAATTCCGGCTGCCTTCATTGAATTGTTGGGGGGTTATTTCATCGAAATGGTGGAAAAAAAAGAGATTGAAATCCGTGATCCTAAAGAATCAGCGGAGGTTATTTTCTCCAGTATGATCGGCTTTGCTTTTCTGCATGCCTATTCCAGTAGTGAACAATATGAACGAGAAGCAGCAAACTTTATATCTCATTCGACGGAACGCTTCATCCACGGGTTGAAATAAAAAAGGCTCGAGTGCTTTTTAATCTAAAGAGATTCCTTTTAAAAGACCACGAATCTTTTCTTTCAATAACCTTGTTTTCTTTGGATTTTCTCCACCAGTAGTCAATGCAATGCCAAAATCTTTTTCCTTGATTAAAGCCATATTGAAAAAATTGCTGTTGCTTTGGTTCGTTGTATCATTCACAAGCTGGCGCGGCGTTGTTTCGTTCAAGATGGCTCGATTGACTGCGGCGTTATTCGTGCAAATAAAAATTACCTGAAAACCGTTCGTATCACCATATTGAAAAGATCGTTCCCGCAATATCACTAAGCCATTTTCTTTGGCGTTGATTAGTGTTTCTGAGAATTTTGGTGCGATAACTATCGGTTTCGCACCTGCTTCCATCAGCCCGCAAACCTTTCGCGTGGCTATTTTTCCGCCGCCGACCACTAAGATCGAAAACTGCTTGATATCGATTAAGATGGGGTACATAAGCCTTCGCTCCTTAGTAAATGATTTTAGGGATTGTCGCTGTTCTGTTTAGAAAGATTCGTTAAGGCTTTCTTCTGTTCAAAGCGAAAATAGATAAAGTGAGATAGCACACCAAAGAATGCCGGTCCTAACAGTAAGGTTGAGAAATTAAGGTAATTTCCTAATTTCAACGGTTCATAAATTTGAAAGGCGATTGCGGCAAAAATACAAACACAGACACTTATGGAAAAAAGATAGTTTAAGGAATTACTTTTGATAATTAACGATTCCTTCTGGATGATCCGCTTTCTTAAAGAGAAAGGGAAGCTGGCGGCTACGATAAAGTAAGGGATCGCTCGCGAAACATTTGTCATGTAAGTCAATTGATTAAATAACTCAGACAAGAAGGTATTGCTAAATGAAAGCAGGCCAATAAACAATGAAATAAGCAAGGCTTGGATCCAAAGCGCATTCTCCGGCATTTGATTCTTATTCAAGGCGGAAAACTTCGGCCAAAATATTTTCGGAGTACTCTTGATCAAACTTTTTAATGGTCCGTAGCTTATCGAGCTAAGCAGACTTAGGTAAGCCAAGCCCATTGTCAGCGCTGTGTAACGGATAAAAATCTGCGTTAATAAATGAGTTGAACCAGCAGAGAGATTGAAGCTGACTGCTAATGTTTTTGCCAATTGTTCCATTACACCGTACATAAGATTTCCAAGATGCAATGAAGTGGAGTTCCGCAGGCCTTCAATGTTGTTTGCACAGCTCCAAATGACGATGCCGCTGACATATAATAATAACACGATAAACGAACTGATAATCACTGCCCGCGGGAATCTGCTGCGGCTTTTTTTGGTTTTGTCAGCGAGACTGGCAATCGTATCCAATCCGCCAAATGCAGTGATAGAAAATATGAAAAATGGCAATTGCGATAATAAACGACTGGAGGAACTTTGGAAAAAGCTCTGTACCGTAAGGCTATGATTGATATTTGACATTACCTGCCCGGGATTCCTAAAAATCAAAATCAAATTACCAGCAAGAGAAAGTATCAACAATCCCACCATCGCATAGCCGCTAATGTGCAAAAATCTAAAAATGACTTGGAAGCCGCGTTTGTTCATCCAAGTGATAAAAATAACTGCCAGGATAGAGAATAACGCCAACCAAATCTGTGGAGGAATTCCAAACCAATTGATGGTCGCAGTGATATCCCGTCCAAAGATCAGGATGGAGATCGGAATCAAAATCTTCATGAATAGGCTGATCATCCAAATGAAGTAGCTGCTGTACCATAAAAAGACGGTAGTGAAGGCGGCTTTAGGCGAGAGTGATTCCTTTAACCAATCATAGATCGCTCCTGAACGATGGGCGTATTTTTTGGTATATTGGGCAACGATCAGCGCATAAGGAATAAAATAGAACAGAGCACTGATGAAAAACCAAATAAGTGATTGACTTCCAAGCATGAAAAACGCTGAGATCATACTAGAAAATGAATACACGGTGGTGGTAATGATTAAGATCAAATTTTGTGAAGAATTCTTTTTAGTCATCGTCTGCTCCTGAAGGTCTTTTCTCCATCTTATTTTCTTTCAAAACAAAAGACAAGATGAAATATAAATCAAAAAGAATTGATTTAGTAAAATAGGATTGCTACAGAAGATCGAGATGACTGATAAATCAATGATTATGAGATCGTGAAAAGGATAATAGCAATATCTTGCTTTTTTTAATACGAAATAACAAAATTTGGCTGAAATATGCCGATTGAATATAGGGGAGTAGGATAAAAAAATGAGGGCACTATTGTTGAAGTTGATCAAGAGAATGGATTGGAAAATTTTTTTTACTGTAAGTAGTGAAGTTAGATGTCTAGCTGTCTAGCTATCTTTATGACAACTCACCCCTAACTGAATTGAGTATAGGGGCTTTCTATTAAAAATCATTTGCATCTAATTGAGATGGAAAAGTCTCCAGTTGCTTGTTTTTGAGATCGGGTTGCACATATGACTAATTTCTTTAGCTTTTTCAATCGATTTTGTTTCTGGTTTTCAGTATAGTAAAATATTGCTCTCTCTTTTATAAAATTAGCACAATGTGGCTGATTTTTAGAAAAACGTCAAGATTGACTGGAAACGTTTGCTATAATAATGGAAACTGAATAATTAATAACTGAACAAGGGAATGAGGTGAAAATCCTCAACAGCCCCTTTCTACTGTATATGCGGATGAACTCTCAGAAGCCACTTTTCGGGAAGGCGAGAAAGTAAGTTGATGCAAAGTCAGGATACCTTGCTCAGATATTTAAATAATTGGATTGGGAAGATTATTTTGCTGGCTACTTATTTGGTGTGTTTAGACAAATAAAAAAACGCGGCGAGACCATCTTTACTGGACTCGTCGCGTTTTATTTTTTAAGGAGGGAATTTATGATGAAGTATTCAACAAAGAAATTGGCAACATTGGCACTCTTGCTAGCGCTATGTGTGATTGGTGCAAACATCAAAATTTTAGGTTCGATCGCATTGGATTCTTTTCCCGCATTTATTGGAGCAATTATTTTGGGACCGGCCGCAGGCGCATTCTTAGGTTTTTTCGGACACATGATCTCGGCTCTGCTATCCGGCTTCCCTAATACTTTACCGATCCACTTGATCATTGCAGTTTTGATGGCGGCTTGTATGTTCTTCTATAGCTGGACCCGTAGAAAACTGCAAAAGAACAAAATAGTGGCATCAGTGGTCTCGATGCTTGTAGGTTATGTGATCAATGTACCATTAGATTTGCTTCTGCTTTATCCTTTGATGGGACCAGTCGTATTTATGCTTTTCGTACCGTTGACCCTCGCAACCGTCGTGAATTTGGGATTGTCTGAAATGGTGATTTTAGGAATTCCTCAGAAATATAAAGAAGCGATATTTCTAAAATAATCTAGAAGCGGAGTCGTAGTTATGGCAGTTAAGCATGGTGGCAACATTCAAGAAATCAGTGAAATCTATCAAATGGACAAGGACCGTTTGATAGATTTTAGTGCAAATATCAATCCGTTGGGTATTCCTGAGGGGGTCAAGAGGGTCCTTACTAAAGGTATCGAGGAGCTAGTTCATTATCCGGATATTCGATATCGTTCGTTAATCCAATCAATTGCTGCTTTTCACGAGCTTCCAGAAGAATTTGTTTACCCGGCCAACGGTGCCGCTGAAGCAATCTTTATGCTGGGAAGAACATTCAAGGTAGACAAGCTGCTTTTGCTGGCACCGACATTCATGGAATATGAGGCGTCATTTAGCCAGCAGCAAACAGAATTTTGCTATTTCAATTTAGAGCAGCGAGATTTTCAGTGGTCAATTTCAGAATTGATACAGTCAGCAATAAAGCAGCAAGCAACAGGTATTTGTCTTTGCAATCCTAATAATCCAACGGGTCAATTACTGAAGCAGACTGAATTGGACAAATTATTAATATTTTGTCGAGAGAACGAAATTGTTTTAATTGTAGATGAAGCTTTCGTCGATTTTACAAGAGAAGAAAATTCTTTTGTTTCTTCACTTAAAGATTATTCGAACTTGTTCATTTTTCGATCAATGACGAAAATGTTTGCAATCCCCGGCTTGCGCTTGGGTTACTTGCTTACAAGTAATCGAGCGATCCTAGCTGATATTGAAGAGAAAACGGTGCCCTGGCACATTAATACGTTTGCCGATCTTGCGGGGCAACAGGCATTGAAAGAAGGACAATTTATTAAGGATAGTCAGCAGTACACTGCCCAAGAACGGGATTTTTTGGAAAAGGGCTTATCTGCTTATAAAGAGCTGGAGCTATTTCCCAGCCAGACGAATTTTCTTTTCTTTCGCTATCTTGGCTCTGGCTGTCTGCAAGAAAAAATGATCAGAAAAAATATTCTGATTCGAAACTGCAACAGCTTTAAAGGCCTGACCCAGAAATATTATCGGATAGCGGTTAAGTCAAGAGAAGATAATCAGGCATTACTCCAAGCATTGGAGGCGATATTATGCGAGTGACTGCTTCCTGTCCCGGTTCATGCGGGGAACTTATTCAAGGCTGGTTCGGAGATTCGCAAAAATTAGTTAGTTATGGGATCAATCGTTTTTCACGGGTGACAATCAGTTCTGAAAAAAATCCTGAAGCGTCCAAACCAAAAGTTGAAGAGGCTTTAAGACAAACATTGACATATTTAGAAGTTTCAAGCAGAGAAGCTGATAATTTTTTGCTTGAGATTGATTCGGATTTACCTGTGGCTAAAGGAATGGCCAGCAGTACTGCGGATATTGCTGCGACTTGTCAAGCTGTCGCTGGTTATTATGGAAAACAGCTTTCCAGGGATGAAATAGTCGATATTTGCTTAGCCATTGAGCGAACAGACAGCATCCTTTTTCCAACGCTCACTTTATTTGAACAAAAGAATGGTTCAGTTAGAGAGAGCAGCGGGTGGGCACCCCATTTTTATGTGATCGTTTTGGAGCCAGAAGAAACATTAGCAACAGATGTTTTTCATTCAGTGGAAAATGATCGCCTATTTTATCAACAGCGAGAACGTTTTGCAGAAGTGTTTCGGCATTACCAACAAGCGGTCAAAGATAAGTCACTGCAAAAACTGGGTGAAGCGGCCATGCAAAGTGCTGTACTAAATCAGGAGATTTTACCCAAGCCTTATTTTGTAGAGCTACTAAAACTTCAGCAATGTCATCAATGGCTGGGGATTAATGTTGCTCACAGCGGTTCAGTAGTCGGGATAATGATTGAGACGTTAGCAGAAATTCCTGCAACATTAGCTGTGATTCAGCGTTCTGAACTGTCTCGCTGGTATTCAAAAGTGAAGGTTCATGAAAGCTGTTATGAAGGCGTACAACTGATAGAAGCGAGGGGAAAGAATGAAGAAGCTGATGATCGCAGCCGTCTCCAGCGGCTCAGGAAAAACGACGATCACACTTGGATTAATGAAGCTTTTGCAAAATCGAGGCTTTCAAATCCAGCCTTATAAGGTTGGTCCAGATTATGTCGATACCGAATATCATACGCGAATTACAGGCAAACCTTCTCGCAATTTAGATATGTTTTTAGTTCAAGATAGTACCCGTTTACAACTGCTATTCGAAAAGGAAGCTCAGCACGCCGATATTTGTGTGATTGAAGGAGTAATGGGGCTTTTTGATGGATTAGGTGTGGACAAAGATTTTTGTTCTAGTGCTGGAGTCGCTAAGCAGTTAAATTGTCCAGTCCTGCTGGTAGTCAACGGACAATCAGCTTCAACATCGGTAGCAGCTGTCGTAAAAGGTTTTGCCGAATTTGATCCTGACTTAGTGATTTGCGGAGTGATCATCAATAAGGTTGCTTCTGAAACCCATTATCAGCTGATTAAAAAAGCTGTGGAAACCTATACGAATGTTCCAGTTTTTGGTTATTTGAAACGAGAAAAGGGTGTAGAGTTGCCTTCCAGACAATTAGGGCTGGTACCTGACCGAGAAATCAGCGATGCCACAGAGAAGATTCAACAAGTCGCAGAGTCTTTGGATCGCACCTTTGATCTTAACGGGCTTTTTGAGAAACTTCCGAACGAAAAGGTATCTTACTCATCGCCAAATTATCCGCAATTCTCTGGGATTAAGGTGGCCTACGCCTTAGATGAAGCGTTCCATTTTTATTATCAAGACAATCTTGAGTTATTGACAGCTTATGGCGTAGAGCTGATTGCTTTTAGTCCAATGAAGGATAATCAACTTCCTGCAGCGGACCTGTACTATTTTGGTGGCGGTTATCCAGAAGAATTTGCTCAGGAGCTTTCTGAAAATCAAGAGATGCGTCAGAGCATTAAAAAAAAGCATGAGCAGGGAGCATTCATATTAGCCGAGTGCGGCGGACTGATGTATTTAGGTTCGGGTTTCAACAGTGGTGAGCACTATTATCCTATGGTGGGAATTTTTGCTGGAGTTAGTGAAATGACTTCGGGCCTGCGAAAATTCGGCTACTGCTACGGAAAACTGGAGCGGGATACATTAATCGGAAAAAAAGGAACGACAGTGGTTGGACATGAATTTCATCATTCGATTTTTACTAGTCACGAACCGACTGTTTTAGAAATGACTAAAAAACGTGACGGAGAAGTAGTGAAACGCTGGACAGGAGGTTACCAGCTGAAGAATACATTTGCCAGTTATATGCATCTCCATTTTTATCAAAGTGCGGACTTTTTGTTGAATATGTTGGAGCAAGTGAGGACGGGCCTATGATTCATTGGATTATCACCGCATTTATTTTGGATTTATTGATCGGCGATCCTTATAGCTGGCCCCATCCGATCAAGGTGATCGGAAACTTTATCGCATGGTTTCAGGAACGATTCACACAAACGAAAAATGATCAGGAAAAATATCGTTGGGGTGTCATCTTATGGCTCATCACGGTATGCGGGTCGGGACTTGCAACTTACGGAATTTTACGAATTGGTTTTCTAATCCATCCTTTTCTTGGAACATTCTGTTACGTCTATTTGGCATACACTACACTGGCGACGAAAAGCTTAGCGCTGGAGGGACGAAAAGTTTATCAGAAGCTGATGCACGATAGTTTGGATAATGCTCGTAAGCAAGTAGGAATGATTGTTGGAAGAGATACCAATGAGTTATCAAAAGAGGAAATTACGAAAGCAACCATCGAAACAGTGGCTGAGAACACGAGTGATGGTGTGATTGCTCCGCTGCTATGTCTATTTCTTGGCGGTCCTACGTTAGCAATGATGTACAAGGCAGTCAATACACTGGATTCGATGGTGGGCTATGTGACACCAAAATATCGGGCAATCGGCTGGTTTTCTGCAAAAATGGATGACCTTTGGAATTTTATTCCGGCTCGCTTGACATGGCTCTATTTATTAGCAGCGTCGAAGGTATTACGGCTAAATACAGCGAATGCTTGGAAGGTTGGGAAAACGGATTGTCGGAATCATAAAAGTCCTAATAGCGGTTACCCTGAAGCAGTCGTAGCCGGCGCGTTAGGAATTCAACTTGGCGGAACACATCTCTATCATGGCGTTGAGATTTATAAACCAACGATTGGTGTTTCTCTTCGTACGGCCAAGCCGCAAGATATTTTGACGGCGAATGCATTGTTGTATGCGACGGCGGTTCTTAGTTTGATCGTATTCAGTATCAAAGCAATTATTATCAATTATTATTTTTAAGAGAAGGGGCAGACAAGTGGACTATATAAGAAATCCTCAAATGATTGAAACAGAAAGCTTCAAGATTATCCAAGGAATTATCGACCAAGATTTTCCGAATTTTGTTTATTCCAGTCCAACGGAAGAGCAGATCATTAAGCGTGTCATCCATACGAGTGCCGATTTCGATTATTTGAAAAATCTGGTCTTTTCGAATGACGTGATCGTGGAGCTTGAGAAATTTTTCTTGGCAGGAAGCGGAACGATTTTTACAGATACGACGATGGCTCTCAGCGGTATCAATAAACGCGTTCTAGACAAGCTGGGCATACGTTATGAATGTTATATCGCTGATCCTGAAGTCGCCGAACAAGCGAAGATCAAAGGGATGACCCGCTCAATGGTGGGGATCGAGCGCGCGGCAACGATTGCTGGTCCAAAGCTTTTTGTCATTGGAAATGCACCGACAGCGATTTTTAAATTGTTGGAGCTGATTGAACGGGGAGAGCTGGAAGCTGCTGCTGTCATTGGTGCTCCTGTTGGTTTTGTTGGAGCAGCTGAATCAAAAGAGGCATTGTTTGAGAGTGACGTTCCGGCGATCGTAGCCAGAGGACGCAAGGGCGGAAGCAACGTAGCGGCTGCGATCATCAATGCAATGCTGTATCAGCTGGTGGAAAGGGAAAACTGATGGAAGAGTTTGTTTTCTATAACGGCAAGAAATTACGTAAGGGGTATACGACCGGCTCTTGCGCGACTGCTGCAGCGACTGCCGCAACGGCTTTCTTGTTCGATGAAGAAGCTTTCGAGGAAATTCAAATCGAACTGCCTAGTAAGGAAAATTTATTGATCCCGATCGCTGGGCTTGAAGCAACCGAGGATGGCTGTCAGGCCTTCGTTGTGAAGGATGGCGGCGATGATGTTGATGCTACGGACGGCATGATGATTGGGGTAAAAGTAGTTAAGACTTCTGGCCATCAAATTATCATTGATGGCGGAAGCGGAATTGGCCGAGTCACCGAAGTCGGATTACAGATTCCTGTCGGAGAGGCGGCGATTAATCCGGTGCCGCGAAAAATGATCGAAGAATCAGTTCGTAAAATCATTGGGCCCAAGCAAGGAGCGGAAATCACCGTTTTTGCACCAGAAGGAGAAGCTATTGCGAATCAAACGATGAATCGACGCTTAGGTATTCTGGGGGGCATCTCGATTTTGGGTACAACTGGTATCGTCACACCGATGTCTGAGGAAGGCTGGAAGCAGTCGATCTCCTTAGAGCTGGAGATGAAGAAGAGCCAAGGGCATCGTTCGGTGATCCTGTGTCCTGGAAACTACGGCGAAGACTTTGTCTTGAATACGTTGAAATTAAGCAGTGACAGGATTGTTTCTATGAGTAATTTTGTCGGCTATGTTTTAAAAGAGGTCCAGCGCTTGGAATTCGAAAAAGTCTTGATGGTTGGGCATTTAGGCAAGCTGATCAAGGTCTCGGCGGGCATCTTTTCTACTCATAGCAAAGACGCCGATGCTCGTACCGAAATTTTGATCGCAAATCTTGCTTTGCTGGGTATGCCTGTCGCGCAATTGAAAGAAATCCAAAAATGCTTAACGACTGAGGCGGCTGGAGAAATTATTGCCGACACGGGGTATGAAGCGGTCTATCAAGTCATCGCTGATAAAGTAAAGAAACGCTCGGAGGATTTATTAAAATACCGAAAACATGAGCCAAGGATCGAAGTGGTACTCTTTTCTTCCCAAAGAGGTTACTTAGCTTCATCCCTACCGTTGGCGTTGTTGAAGGAGGAATGGCGATGATCACAGTCGTTGGTATCGGACCAGGAGGAACGCCAGAGTATTTGTTTGATGGCGTACAAGAAGCCCTCGAAGCGGCGGATTTGATTATCGGCAGTGAGCGGCAGCTAGAAATCGTTCCGATAAATAAAAAACAAAATTGCCAGCGGCTTCCACGTAAGTTAGATGATTTGGAGGAGCTTTTAGCAAATTGTAAAGAGGACCAGATCGTTCTTTTAGCTTCAGGGGATCCACTAACATACGGCATTGGAAAATGGCTCATCCAGCGTTTCCCAGCAGCAGAACTAAATATTCTTCCAGGTATCAGTTCACTGCATTATTTATTCAATCAATTGAAGCTTCCGATGGAGGATTGCTACATTACCAGCAGTCATGGCAAAGTGCCGGATTATTCGTTGATTTTTCAATTGCCAAAGGTCGGTATGGTAACAGACAAGGCGATCGGGCCTTATCAATTAGCGCAGGAAGCAGTTCAACGAGGGAAGAACCCAACGTTTTATATTGGAGAAAAACTCAGCTATTCTGATGAGAAAATCAGATGCTGCAAAGCTGATGAGGTTCCCGATGAAGACTATCAAATGAATGCGGTGGTGATAATCAATGAAGGATGATTGTTTTATTCGCGGTGCGGTTCCCATGACGAAGGAAGAGGTTCGAACCGTCAGTCTAGCAAAGCTGCAACTAAGCGATGCGGAGAAATTTTTGGATATTGGGACTGGGACAGGAAGCATTGCAATCGAAGCGGCTCACCTATACCCGCAGCTGAATGTTACAACGATCGATTCAAATCAAACCGCATTGGATGTACTGAAGCAAAACCAAGCAAAATTTCAGGTGGAAAATATCCGAAGTATTCTGGGAAAAGCGCCAATTGAAATTGAGGATAAGTTTGATGCGATCTTTGTTGGCGGCACAGGCGGGAATATGACCGAGATATTGTCTTGGAGCTTTGAACAGTTAAAGGTCGGCGGTCGCTTAGTACTAAATTTCATCTTATTAGAAAACGCCTTTGAGGCAATCGATTGGCTGGAGAACAATCAGCATTCCTTTCAAGCAATTCAACTGCAGGCCAGCCATTTTACCAAATTAGGACAAGGGCATTATTTTAAGCCGCAAAACCCAGTGATTATTATTGAGACGAGAAAAGAGGAGTAAGCGTATGGCGAAGGTACATTTTGTTGGTGCAGGACCGGGTGATCCGGAATTGATTACATTTAAGGGATATCAGCTGTTGAAATCAGCCGATGTCGTGATTTATGCAGGTTCACTTGTGAATCCTGAATTGTTAAATTATTGCAGGGAAGATTGTAAGATTTTCAATAGTGCATCAATGGATCTAACCGAAATCATTGACGAGATGGAGCGGGGCGTTCAAGTCGGCAAAGAGGTCATCCGCCTGCAGACAGGTGATTTTTCCATCTATGGTTCCATTCGCGAGCAAATCGAAGAGCTAAAAAAACGCGACATCGAATTTACTTGTACCCCAGGAGTCAGTTCTTTTTTGGGGGCAGCCTCTAGTTTAGGTGTGGAATACACAGTTCCAGAGGTTTCCCAAAGTGTGATCATTACTCGCACGGCTGGCAGGACACCAGTACCGGAAAAAGAAAGCTTGCGTTCTTTTGCTCAACATCAAACTTCGATGGTGATTTTTCTCTCTGTTCAAGGGATTAAGCAAGTGGCTGAAGAATTATTGACAGGCGGTTATCAACCAACGACACCGGTTGCGGTTGTCTACAAAGCTACTTGGCCGGAAGAAAAGAAAATCGTCAGTACTTTAGAAAAAATCGCCGAGCAAATTGAAGAAGCCGATATTAGGAAAACCGCTTTGATCATGGTGGGGGAATTTTTAGGAGACGAGTTCTATTATTCCAAATTATATGATGCCAATTTTAAGCATGAATATCGCGATGTGAAGAGCGATGACTAGATCGGCAATTTTGGCTTTGACTACAGCTGGGATCAAATTGGCGAAAGAACTGCGAGACAATTGGGATCCAGAGGTGCCGATTTTTGTATCGGAGGATCAAGTGGAAGAAGGATTGCTGCTTTTTCCTACCGGGAAATTCAAAACCGGCATTCAAGCATTGTTTAAGGAATATGACGCACTCATTTGCATCATGGCGACCGGGATCGTAGTTCGCAGCATTGCCGAGGTGTTGGAGGATAAGCGGAATGATCCAGCGATTATTGTCATTGACGAAAAAGGCCGGCATACGATCAGCCTTTTATCAGGGCATATTGGCGGCGCAAATCAATTGACACTGGAAATCGCTGCAAAATTAAACAGCTGTCCGGTGATCACGACTGCCACGGATGTGCAAAATGTAACAGCGCTTGATCTGCTGAGCAAAGAACTAAACGCTTGGTATGCCGATTTTAAAGAGACGACCAAAAGAATAAATCGTCTTTTAGCAGAGCATCAAAAGGTCGGATTGATTCAGCGGGAGGAGTGGGTGAAAGATCTTCGGGGGCTTAATGTGCTCCAAGAAAATGATTCATTTGATCCTTATGATGCAGTCCTGCTGATTTCGAATAAAAATGAAAAGTTGAACACTAATAAAGTGATTCAGATCGTCCCAAGGCGCTATGTCTTAGGTATCGGAGCAAAAAAAGGGATTGATTTTTCGATTATCAAGGAAGAATATCTTAATTTCTGTCAATCAGTCGATATCCATCATCGCGGTATCCAGAAAATTACCAGTATTGATTTAAAAAAGACAGAAAAAGGTATAAAACAATTAGCAGATTGGTTGGAAGTTCCTTTTGAAACCTATTCATCTGCAGAATTAGCAACTGTTTCAGAAAAATATCCGCAGTCAGCCTTTGTCAGAGAAGTAACGGGTGTAGGCAGTGTTAGTTTGGCGGCGGCTGATTTAGCAAGTAATGGACAAGTAGTGACAGAGCGCTATGCGAATAAAGGAGTCACCTTTGCATTGGGAAAGGATGAAGACGGCACATGTTGTATGTTGTAGGATTAGGACCTGGTGAAAAAGAAAAAATGTCGCTTGAAGCCCTCGAAGTGATCAAAAAAGTCGAAGTAATCGTGGGCTATACGACTTATGTTCGCTTGATCAAAGAATTAGTCGGCGAAAAGGAAATCGTCAGTACAGGGATGAAACAGGAAATTGATCGCTGTAAAAAGGCGATTGAACTGGCGAAAACTGGTCAAGATGTTGCGGTTATTTCTAGTGGAGATGCAGGGGTCTATGGAATGGCTGGCTTGATTTTAGAGCTGACCAGTCAAATGGACGAAGAGATTCCGGTTAAAGTTATTCCCGGAATTACAGCCAGCATTGCTGGTGCCGCACTATTAGGAGCACCGTTAATGAATGATTTTTGTCATATTAGCTTAAGTGATCTGATGACGCCATGGGAAATGATTGAAAAACGGCTGCACGCAGCTGCTAGTGCGGATTTTGTTATTTGCTTATATAATCCTCGCAGTAAAGGTCGCCCCAATCATTTAGCCAAAGCATTAGCAATTATTCAACAATATAAATCAACGGATACGATCGTTGGTTTGGCTAAAGATGTCGGGCGGAAAAAAGAACAAGCTGTTCTGACGACAATCGCTGATTTGGATGAAACGCTGGTAGACATGACGACAGTCGTTTTAGTAGGAAATAAGGAAACCTATATCTCTAACAATCGAATGATCACTCCGCGAGGGTATCAATTATGATCCTGTTGCTTGGCGGTACCTCTGACAGTCTGAAAATAGCGGAAGAATTAAATAAAGGCCATCAAGATTTCTATTTATCTGTTGTTTCAGATTATGGCGAAAGCTTAGCCGCGGCGATGGCAAAGCAGGTCATTAAAGGCCGCTTAACGACGGCAGAGATGATTGATTTCATTGAGAAGTACCAAATTACAGAAATGATTGATGCCACCCATCCTTACGCGGTCGAAGTGTCGAAGAATGCGATGTTAGCGTGCGCTCAGATAGGAAGAAAATATTATCGTTTTGAACGGCCGTCATTGATTTCTGAAGACATGCTGACCGTGGATTCAGTAAAAGCAGCTTGTGAGAAGGCTTTGGAATATTCAGGCAAAATCTATTTAACAACTGGAAGTAAAACATTACAGGAATTCCTTCGCTATCTGCCAAAAGAGCGAATTATCGTTAGAGTATTGCCGACAGTGGAAGTAGTAACGTCGATTGAAAAACAGGGACTAAGTACGGACCAAATCGAAGCCATCAAGGGGCCTTTTTCGAAAGCGTTGAATCGTGAGCTGTTGATCCACAATCAAGCGGGCGTGATGATCACCAAAGAAAGCGGTCAAGCAGGCGGCTTCTTAGAAAAGGTCGAAGCCTGTAACGAACTGGCTGTTCCTTGCATTGTGTTGACACGGGAACAAATAAACTATCCAAATAAGTTTTCTTCTATTAAAGAACTTATTGATCAAGTAAAGGGGTAATGAAATGATTGGACAAATTGCCTTAGTTGGCGCAGGTCTGGGTGATCCGGAATTACTGACTGTTAAAGGGTTGAGAAAAATCAAAGAAGCAGATGTAGTGGTGTATGATCGCTTGATCAATCCCGCAATTCTCAATGCTTGTAAAGCCGACTGCGAGAAAATCTACGTTGGTAAAAAACCTAATTATCATCCTGTCCCGCAAGAAAAGATCGAGGAGATCATGATCGAAAAAGCGCAGCAGGGATTGAATGTGGTGCGACTAAAAAGCGGCGATCCTTATGTTTTTGGTCGCGGGGGCGAAGAGGGAGCTTCGTTAAAGCATGCCGGTATCACTTTTGAAGTCATTCCCGGCATTACTTCTTCGATCGGTGGATTGGCTTATGCCGGAATTCCCATCACCCATCGTGATCTAGCAGCAAGCTTCCATGTCTATACTGGGCATTTGAACAATTCTGATCAAGAGGTCGATTGGGCAATCGCCGCCAAGGCAGAGGGAACATTGGTTTTTTTGATGGGAATGTCGAGCCTGGAAAAAATCACTGAGCAGCTGATCCTATACGGTAAAGACAAGGATACTCCAGCAGCCATTATTCAATGGGCCAGCCGTAAGCAGCAAAAAACAGTGGTGGGCACATTAGAAACGATCTTTGAAAAAGCTCGTGCAGCTGAACTTCAACCGCCAAGCTTGATCGTGATCGGAGATGTCGTGGCGCGTAGGACAGACTTGAATTTCTTTGAAGAACGTCCACTTTTCGCCATCAGTATCGCGATCCCGTATACAAAGAAGAAAAAAATGGCAAGTCGTTTAACTGACCTGGGCGCGGAAATCATTGAACTGCCGCCTAGCAGTAATCAGATATTTGCAGGTAAAATCAATTTTTCCACGCCGCAACAAGTTGTATTCACTGATCCAGCGAGTATCGACATATTTATTCAATCAATGACGGAAAACAGGATCGATTGGCGGAAATTAGCAAATTGGCGTTTCATTACAGTCGGCCATCATACCGGCGGCGTGTTGAAAAAATCCGGGATTCAAGCTGATGCGGATTATCCTGATTTAGCTCATTGTTTACGAGATTTTACAATCACTTCGGACACCTTATTTATCGGCGATTCATCGATGATTGACACTTTGGAAGAGCAATCTATTGCAGGAGAAAAAGTACTCAGTCATGAGGAGAAGATCATTGCTGAAATTCCTGACCTGTGGCAGCAGACCGATTGCATGTATTTCCCGAATTCAAAATCTGCCCGACTATTTTTGGCCGCACTGACGGATATGGAATTGACGGTACTCAAGCAGAAAAAAATAATCGTTATGGGTCAAAAAACCAAAGAGGTCTTCGAACAGCTTCAAATTTCGGTGATCCAAACAAAAGAACCTAGCTATGAAAGTGTCGTAGAAAAAATAAAAGAGGAGATGAACCGATGAAACCAGCGTTAATAGCCGTGAGTTTTGGCACTAGCTACCCAGAAACGAGAGCAAAAACAATTGAGGCTGTCGAGCAGAGGCTAGCAGAAGCTTTTCCGGAATACGATGTTTTTCGCGCTTTCACTTCTAATAAAGTCATCAAGAAGATCAAAGAGCAAGAAAACAC
This sequence comes from Enterococcus sp., assembly GCF_032555305.1. Taxonomy (GTDB): domain Bacteria; phylum Bacillota; class Bacilli; order Lactobacillales; family Enterococcaceae; genus Enterococcus_A. The sequence continues at coordinate 176,578 of NZ_JAWGOQ010000003.1, read as the reverse complement.
AACGATCTTAACAGTAGATCAGCAAATGCAGCAATTGATTGCCGACGGCTACGAAGAGATTTTTGTTCAGCCGCTGCATATCATTCCCGGCAGCGAATATTCCAAAGCACTGCATCAGGCGATGAAATATAAGGATCAATTGAAGCTTATTAAAGTGGGAAAACCGTTGCTTAGCAGTATTGAGGATTATCAAAAGGTTGTAGCGTGGTTGGAAATTTTAGCAGAAGGTCTGAATGGAGAAGAAGCGCTCGTTTTGATGGGACATGGCAGTCAGCATTCGGCTTTTACCGTCTATGCTTGTCTGGATCATATGCTGCTGGAGAGACCGATCTTTGTTTGTGCGGTTGAAAGCTATCCTGAGATTTCGCTGCTGATTGAACGACTTCAGAAAAGTAGTTATGAAAAAATTAAACTGTATCCATTGATGCTGGTAGCTGGCGACCATGCCACAAATGATATGGCATCAGATGAAGATGATTCTTGGAAATCACAGTTAGAACAAGCTGGTTTTACTGTTGAGGCTTATCTCAAAGGAACGGGTGAAGCGCCAGAAATTCAGCAGCAGTTTGTGGAGCATGCCGCTGCGATGATAGAAGGGACGACAAATGGCTAAATTTTATGGAGTAGGAACAGGTCCAGGCGCTTCTGACCTATTGACAATTCGCGGTAAAGAAATCATCGAAATGGTGGATTGCCTGTACACGCCTGAACCGAAAAGGGGCGGAAAAAGCTTAGCGTTGAAAATAGTAAGCCCTTATCTAAGAAAGGAGTTGACGATCAAACAGCGCCATTTTCCGATGGTGAATGACTGGGCGGAGAAACGCAATGCTTGGAATGAAATTGCAGAAGAGATCATGACTGATGTTAAGAATGGTTTGAATGTCGCATTCGTCACTTTAGGGGATCCAATGGTTTACAGTACGTACAGTTATCTATTGGAACGAATGACTGATCAAATCGAAACAGTGACCATCCCGGGAATTTCCTCCTTCTGCCAGATTTCGAATGATTTACAGATTCCATTGGTCATTGATGAAGAAAGCTACGCGGTTTTACCGGCAACTGCTGACGAAGCGGTTATTCGTACCGCATTAGAGCAAATGTCTACAGTGATTTTAATGAAGGTTTCAATCGCACTGCCTAAGATATTGCAGCTGCTAACAGAATTAGATTTATTGGAGCAAACGGTTTTAGTCAGTGATTCCTCGATGGTATCAGAAAACATAATGATTGGACTCGATGACTTAAGTGGTCAGGACCAGCTGTCGTATTTTAGTACCATGATCGTTTATAAAAACAGAACATTGAAAGGAAGTAAAAAAGATGAAAGCTAGAGTGAAAACAATTAGAAGAATTCTCTTCGCTGTGCTTCTTCTGATTCTGATCGTGCCGCAAAAAGCGCACGCAATGCACATTATGGAAGGTTTCTTGCCTCTTGGCTGGTGTTTGTTCTGGTATGCAGCATTTATCCCATTCTTTATTTATGGCTTGATCAGCATTAGAAAAGCGGTGGCTGACAATCCGCAAAACAAAGTCCTGCTGGCTTTTAGCGGCGCGTTCATCTTTATTTTATCCGCGCTGAAGATTCCATCAGTGACTGGATCGACTTCTCATCCAACGGGGGTTGGAATCGGAACGGCGCTCTTTGGACCAGGAGTCATCAGTGTTTTAGGAACCATTTGTCTATTGTTCCAAGCATTACTGCTGGCGCATGGCGGAATTACAACTTTAGGTGCAAATGCTTTTTCAATGGCAGTCATCGGGCCATTCGTTGGGTATGGCGTGTATCTTCTTTTGAAAAAGGCGAATGTGTCAAACTCAATTTGCTTGTTCTTATGTGCTTTTATCGCTGATTTGGCGACTTATTTCACAACTTCACTTCAGTTGGGTCTTGTTTTCCCTGATCCATCTTCAGGTGTTTTCGGCGCGATCATGAAATTTGTTGGTGTCTTCATGTTGACCCAGATTCCGATTGCTATTGCGGAAGGCTTATTGACCGTTGTTGCGTATAACTTGATTTCAGCTAATTTTCCTTTTCAAGAAAGAGGTGTATTGAACGATGGAAAAAAATAAGTCCAATACTAAATTGAATATTATTCTCTTATTAGCAGTTGTGGCTCTAATGGTTGGTGCGCTATTGATCAATCAAAACGGTGAGTACGGTGGTTCTGATGGCGAAGCGGAAGCGGTAATTACTGAGATCAATCCAAGTTATGAGCCTTGGTTCGATTCACTGTTAGAGCCAAAAAGCGGTGAGATCGAAAGCTTGCTGTTTACCCTCCAAGGAAGCTTAGGTGTTGGGATTATCACCTACATCTTGGGTTATTACAAGGGCAAGAAGAAAAATGCTATTAATTGATAAGATCGCCTATGAGAACCGCTTGCTTGATCTTTCGCCAACGCGAAAAGGGCTCATGTATCTTCTATTATTATTCAGCTGCTTCCTGACTACTCAGGTGATTCAAGCCGTGATCAGCGTGGTCGTTGGAGCAGCCACAATCTATGTTACTAAAGTTACCGTCAGAAGATATTTCAAATGGTTGCTGGTTCCTGCACCATTTCTAGTAATCAGCATCCTTACGATCTTATTTTCCATTAGTTCACATTCAAGAGGCTTCATTTTTGATTTTCACCTGTTTAATCATTTTATCGGAATCTCCCAGTCCTCGTTAGATATGGGGATCAAGTTGTTTTTCCGTTCTGCCAGCTGCTTGATTTGCACGTACTTCTTTATTCTGACCGTGCCTTTTCAACAGCTGCTGCTGGTGATGAAGAAGGCCCAATTTCCAGCATTGTTGATAGAATTGACAATGCTGATGTATCGTTTTATTTTCATTTTTGCCGATGAGTTTTTGATTATCAAACGGGCTCAGGATATGCGTTTTGGCTTCAAGGGACTTAAGAACAGCTATCAATCTTTAGGAGTTTTGATCAAGATTCTGTTTTTTCAAACCTTTGATCGCTTCAATAAAATGATTCTTTCACTTGAAATGAAGTTTTTTGATGGTGATTTTCCACTTTAACAACCGAAAGAAGGTGCTTAAATGTTCAAGGTATCAGACTTATGCATCAGTTATGAAAACCAAACAGATGTATTGCATCATCTTTCTTTGGATTTTAGCGACCACCAGGCTGTCGGTGTCATCGGAGCCAATGGATCAGGAAAATCGACTTTATTTGCTGCAATTGTCGGCCTGCTGAAGCCCAGTCATGGAGAGGTTATCTATAACAGTCAGCCCTTAGATTACAAAAAGGGGGCACTCTATCAGTATCGGCAAGAAGTGGGGATCGTTTTTCAGGAGCCTGATCATCAAATTTTTTACTCGATCGTAGAAGACGATGTTGCCTTCGCCTTAAAAAACTTAGGTATTGATCAGGCACAGATTCAAGCTAGGATGGATGAAATCTTTTCCTTATTAAATATTGAACATTTAAAAAAGAAACCGGTCCAATACTTGAGTTATGGTCAAAAGAAAAAAGTAGCGATTGCCAGTGTCCTGATGCTGAAAACTAAATGGCTGTTGTTGGATGAACCGACAGCAGGCTTGGATCCAGCAAGCAGGACCCAGATGATAGAGATCATTTCCCGTCTATTGCAGCAGGGAACCAAAATTATTTTGTCGAGTCACGACATGGATCTAATGTATGAGATTTGCGATTATCTATATGTCATTGATAAGGGAACGTTGATCAAAGAAGGCGGCTCCGATCAGGTCTTTTTGGATGAGGAGTTGCTCAGAACAGCGGGGCTGGAACAGCCTTGGCTAGTCAAGGTTCATCAACAGTTAGGGTTTCCGCTGGTTAAAAATCAAGCAGAATTTATGCAAATAAAATCGAAGGTAGGTGAAGGCGAATGGGAAAAAGTCTGATGATTCAAGGCACTGCATCAGATTCAGGAAAGAGTATCCTAGTGGCTGGTTTATGCCGAATTTTCCATCAAGATGGTTTAAAGGTGATGCCTTTCAAATCACAAAACATGGCACTGAATTCCTACATTACGTTAGACGGGAAAGAGATGGGCAGAGCTCAAGTTTTTCAAGCAGAGGCTGCTGGAATAGAGCCAGATGCACGAATGAATCCAGTTCTATTAAAGCCAACCTCTGACAGTAAATCGCAGGTCATTTTCAATGGGAAAGTTCTTTGCGATATGGACGCAGCTGAATATCATGAGTTTAAACCACAGCTGGTGGAGAAAATATCGGCGTTGTATCAGGAACTGCTGCAGGAAAATGATGTGATCGTACTTGAAGGAGCAGGCAGTCCAGCCGAGATCAATCTCAATAGTCGAGACATTGCTAATATGGGGATGGCAAAAATCGCTGACGCCCCTGTACTTTTAGTCGCAGATATTGATAAAGGCGGGGTCTTTGCATCAATCTATGGCACCATCCATTTGCTGGAGCCGGAGGAAAGGGCTCGAATCAAAGGAATCATCATCAATAAGTTCCGGGGTGATATCGCCCTGTTAGATCCGGGCTTAAAAATGATCGAGGATTTGACCGATGTTCCTGTCGTCGGCGTCATTCCCTATGCACAACTGAATATTGAAGATGAAGACAGCGTTGCCTTATCAAAGGTCAATCGTTTATATAATCCGCAAAAAGAGTTGGATATTGCTGTGATCGGATTATCAAAAATGTCTAACTTCACAGACTTTAAGAATTTGGAAAGCGAGCCGGATGTGTCTGTCCGCTATGTTTTTCCTAACGATCAGCTAGGCAGCCCGGATATTCTCATTTTACCAGGTAGTAAAAATACGTTGGAGGATTGTCTTTATCTAAAAGAGTCAGGTATGGCTAAAGAAATTCAGCGGGTTCGTGACGAAGGAAAAATGATTTTTGGCATCTGCGGCGGCTTTCAATTGCTTGGAAAGATGCTGCATGATCCGAATCAAGTCGAGTCTAGTCATGGCAGTCTTGAAGGGTTAGGATTATTGAATACAGAAACGTATTTTGAATCAGAAAAAACCACCACCCGCGTTGAGGCAGAAGCTGAAGATGAACGGATCAGCGGCTATGAGATCCATATGGGCAGGTCCGAAAACCATGAGGAGCAGCATTTTGCCCATATTATTTCTGCCAATGGAAAAGCCATAGCAAGAGATGATGGGGCGGTCAGTTCTGATCAGAAGGTCATTGGTACTTATCTTCATGGAGTTTTTGACAATAGCGCGTGGCGAAGAAAACTGTTGAATCAGGTTCGAGCCGCTAAGGGATTAGCGCCTATCGAAGAAATCGCCATGCCTTATCATGAATATAAGAATCAACAGTATGACAAGTTGGCAGATTTGATTCGCGAAAATTTGGATTTGGACAAAATTTATCAAATTATGAATCAAGCGGAGGTAAAAGTATGAACATCTATACGCGTTATGGAGATCGAGGACTCACCAGACTGGTCGGCGGGGGAAGGGCTAAAAAAAATGCGCCCCGTGTTCAGGCGTACGGGTCGATTGATACATTAAATGCACAGGTGGGTATGACTGTCGCTTCGCTTGATCGAAAAGAAGCGTTGTATGCCGAACTGATTCAGGTTCAGCAATGGATCTTTGACTGCGGCAGTGATTTTGCCACACCAGAGGAGAAACGGCCTTATAAGGTCGAACCGCAAGTGATTACTTGGTTAGAGGAAAAGATCGATTTTTATTGGGAAGAATCACCAAAAATCGATCGCTTCGTTTTGCCTGGCGGGACAGTTACTGCAGCAAATTTGCATCTTTGCCGCTGCTTTACTAGAGAAGCAGAGCGTAATGCCGTAGATCTTTTAGAACAAAATGAAGCAGTCAATGGAGAAGCGTTGAAGTTTTTGAATCGCTTATCCGACTACTTTTTTGCTTTGGCTCGTTGGGTCAATGGGCAAGCTGAGCAATCAGAAATTTTTTATGAAAACAGTGTGTCTGTTTTTAATAGGAAGAAATAAGGCTCTCCGAGTGAAAGAAGGAAGAAAATGAAAAAGCTGAAAGTTGGAACACGAGGCAGCAAGCTTGCTACAACGCAAACAAAACAAACGTTAGCCATTTTTCAGAGCCACTTTCCAGATGTGGAAGTTGAACTGGTAAAAATCAAAACAAAAGGCGATCATTTAGCGACCCATAACTTGCAGGCAATTGGCGGGCAGGGCTGCTTTGTCAGAGAACTGGAATATCAGCTGCGTGCCGGCAATATTGACTTTGCCATCCACAGCTTAAAAGATATCCCTACCACGATTCATGAGGAATTAGCGTTGGCCTGTGTAATGAAACGTCATTCGCCAACCGACGCGCTGATCATCAGAGAAACAGGCAAAACCTTAGAAACATTACCTAAAAATGCCGTCATTGGCACCAGCAGTCTGCGTAGAAAAGCTCACATTCTGCATGCGCGTCCAGATTTTAATATTCAGCCGATTCGGGGAAATATTGACACGCGTATTCGGAAAATGAACGAAGGCCAATATGATGCGATCGTACTGGCTTTAGCTGGTTTGGAACGTCTAGGCTTGGACAAAACGGTCTATCATCAGGAATTGTCGCCAGAAGTGATGCTTCCAGCAATCGGTCAAGGGGCGATCGCTTTGGAATGTCGAAAAGATAATCTTGAAGTGCTGCAAATGCTTAAAAAAATGGAACACGCTGAAACGAGGATCGCTGTGACTGCCGAACGTGCCTTTTTGAACAGTATGGACGGCAGTTGTACGTTCCCTGTTGGCGCATACAGTCTGCCAAAAGAGGATACCTATGAGTTAACCGGAATGATCGGCAGCGAAAACGGGAAAATCATTCTGAAAGAAACGATGCAAGGAGACGACCCGGTGGTTTTAGGGAAAGCTGTTGCAGCTAAGATGGTTGAGCAAGGAGCAATTACGTTGATTGAGGAGTGTAAGAACGATCAAAAAGAGACTTTTATACACTAGAGAAGCAGCTATGCCTGCTGATGTTCACCAAAAGTTCAGAGATAAAGACGTTGAAGTGATCACTATTCCGATGAATCGAACCGTCTTTCAGCCTTATGAAAGCTTAGAATGCGAATATGATTGGATTTTCTTTACTAGTGCAAATGCCGTGAAATACTTTGACTTTGCCCAATTGAATAAACAGGCAAAGGTATTAGCTATCGGCAACCAAACGACCAAGACTTTACAAAGCTTAGGTATAAATGTTGATTATCAACCCAAGGAAGCTTTCTCTGAGGGCTTGGTGGAGGAATGGCTCAGATATATAAATCATGAGCAGTGTGTATTTTGGCCGCACTCATTCAAAGCGCGACGTGTGATCTACAATGCATTGACGAGTCAAGGACATGTGGTTTTGGAACAAGTCATTTATAAAAATGAATTTTTTCCAGAAGATCAAGAGCGTCTTAAAAAACTGCTGCTCAATGAAGTGATCGACTATGTACTTTTTGCTAGTCCTTCAGCGTGGCAGTCTTTTTCTCAAGCAGTGAAAGAAGTTAAGTCGCTACCGGCTGATTTTTGGTCCCGCTTGAAGATTGCGGCCATCGGTCCAGTGACTGCAAAAGTAATTCAAAAAGAACAACAGGTGGCGATTCAGCCGGAAATCTATGATATGCCGCATTTGTATAAGTGCTTGCTGCATGAAATAAGTTAAAGAGTGTTCGTTTAATTTTCCCTAGAATAATTAATCATAAGAATGTGGAGCGAAGGAGTTTTGGTTTTGACAAACAAATATCGTGATCTTTCTATTTTACCTGTCTCACATGAAAACTGGCTGGTGATCGCTTGCGACTCCAGCGCGGGAATCGGAGAGAAGGCTGAGGATGCGGTGAGGATCGATCCGGCAGTGACAGCGGCTTTTTGTCTGCGGGTTCCCTTGATGGAGCTAATTTGTTACGGGGCAACGCCGATCGCGGTCATCGATCTGATCGGTAACGAAAAGGAGCCCACCGGCGACCAAATGTTGAAGGGGATTAAAGCAGAGCTAACTAGAGCGGAGCTTTCAACGATTTCGCTGAATGGCAGTACAGAAGAAAATATGCCGACTAAGACGAGTAGTGTTGGAATCACAGTGATTGCTGAAATTACAGCAGGAAAAGAAAATTTTGTGCTGCAAGAAGCCTGCAGTTTGTTACAATTAGGTGAGCCCTATGTCGGGGAGATGGTTGTGAAAAATCAGCATACGATTTTTTCTTATCCGCTAGTGAAGACCTTGAGACAGGAAGTCGGTGTTTTGGACATGCTCCCTGTCGGTTCAAAGGGAATTCGGTATGAAGCGCAGCTGATGACGGAGAATTCTGATTTTCAGGTGGAGTTTCTTACTGAAGAGGATCTCGATTGTTCAGCAGGTCCAGCAACGGTCATCCTATTAGCGGTAAGACCTGAAGAAGAAGCGGATATTTTAGCTCGATACACTGATTTGAAAAAAATTGGTGAATTTAAGAAGAGGTGACAAACCATGGGAGAAATTACTTTAGTCACAGGCGGAGCGCGCAGCGGTAAATCAGCTTTTGCAGAAAGTCTGTTGGATACTGAGGCAGAGATCAATTACATTGCAACGAACTGTTCTACCCAAGATGATGAAATGGCAACTCGAGTAATGCTTCATCAGCATCGTCGCCCTAAAAATTGGCAAACCACTGAAACCTACTTAGTTGTATCCGATGTGATCGAACAATCGAATGTATCAGCACATTTGTTAGACTGCGCGACGATGCTGACGACGAATTATTTTTTCGAATTAATGAAAGAGCAATTTGGTGACGATTTCACCGTAATTGATGAAGAAATCACTAAGCTTTCTGAAAAAGAAAAGATGACGATCGAAGCAGAGATTCTTAATGAGTGGTACAAAATCCTCAAAGCCGCGAAAAAAGTGCAATCAGACCTTGTCGTAGTGACGAACGAGGTGGGACTTGGGATCGTTCCTGAGAATGCTTTTACCCGCTGGTTCAGAGATGTTTTAGGATTGGTCAATCAATCTTTAGGAAAGGAAGCGGATGCTGTCTTTTTAGTGGTAGCTGGTATCCCTATGAAGATTAAATGATTGATAGCATAATCTTGTATTTTCAATTTTTTACGCGAATAGCGATTCCTGTGGCGGTCGAAGAACCTGAAGAAAAAATGCGTTCAGGCGTCCGCTTTTTTTCGCTGTTTGGATTAATGCTTGGATTTATCGAGGCTGTCGCCTATTGGCCGCTTCAGTATTTGTTCAGTCCCAGCATTGCGTGGATATTCATCTTATTTTTAGATGTGATGTTGACGGGTGGTTTTCATCTGGATGCGTTGTCTGACATGGCTGACGGATTATTTTCTTCGCGGGGCAAGGAACGCATGCTGGAAATTATGAAAGACAGCCGGGTAGGGAGCAACGGCGTGTTGGCCGTCGTTTTTTATTATTTATTTATGGTCTTTAGTTTTGTTGTGCTGCTGCCTCAGCTAAGCACTGTACTTCAAGCTGTGATCGTCTTACTGCTGAGTCTTGTTGGAAAAAATGGGATCAGTCTTTTATTTTATCAAATGCAGTATGCGGGTAATAATACCCAGGGTTTAGGTACGACTTTTTTGAATGTAAAAAATCAAAATATTGCTATTTGTCAACTTATTTCTTTTCTTGTATTATTGGTCTTTTTAAGAAGAGTCGGTTTCGTTTGCTTTATCGTCAACGTGGCAGTGACATTTCTTTACCGGAAATTGGTCATAAGTAAAGTTGGCGGCTTTAATGGAGATACTTTAGGTGCGTGTTCTCCAATTTCTCAAGTCGTATTTCTATTGACGTTAGTTGTAATGCGAGGTTCTTTATGAAAATTTATCTGATTAGGCATGGAGAAACGGATTATAATCGTCAGCATTTATTTTACGGAAAAACAGATGTCTCACTAAATGAAACAGGCGTACAACAGAGCTATTTGCTGAAGGAAAAATTAGCGGATATGAAGGTTGATACGCCTGTTTATACGAGCAGCTTAAAACGGACGATCGAGACGGGCAAATTGATTTTTCCAAACCATCCGATGATTTCGTTGAAGGAGCTGGATGAAAAGGATTTTGGATTGTGGGAAGGCTTGAACGCGGATCAGATCAATAAAGAATTTCCGATGGAATGGAACAAATGGCTACTGTCTCCTTTTGAGGTTACGCCGACGAATGCGGAAAAGTTTTCAGACTTTCAAGATCGTATTCTAAAATGTGTCAGAGAGATTCTCCAAAAGAAACATGATTTCATACTTGTGGGCCATCTTGGTGTGCTGCGAGTGATCCTGAAGAATTGTTTTCCCGCATATAAATTTTGGGAAATCGCATTGGAACAGGGAAACTATACGATGATAGAGGTTGAAGAGTCCGATTTTAAAATTATTGCATGGAATAAATAGAACGTCTACCTCATAAAGTATTAATGAAAATAGAATCGCGCTTCTAAAATGTTGCCGTAAATTTGTAACTGTTAGAAAATCATATCGAATAGATTACAAAAAACCGTTTAATCCAAACGGTTTTTTGTTCTTTACAATAAAAGTTTATTAAGGATGAGAAAAAGTGGCTATAATGACTATTTTTAGGCTAAACTAGAAAAATAATTGATTTGAGCTTTTCAATTCTCACCCAAACAAGTAGATAACCGGACAATCGGGGTTGAATGACTATCTCGTTGTCTAAGAAAAGATTATTGAATGAAAGTTTACAAGCGTATCTTATTGATCGTTTTAGGAATATTGCTGGTTTTTGAATGCTATTTAATTTTTTCCTTTGTTCAAGGATATGAATCTACAAAGCATAATCTCCCGAAGCAAAAGGTCGCTTTCAATGGAGAAGAGGCGCCAGATGAAAATGATTTGAATATCTTGATTATTGGCACCGACTCTCGAGGTGAAGATAGAGGCCGCTCGGATTCCTTGATGATCGCGCATTATGATCAAAAAAGCCAACAGCCGAAGTTAATATCGATTATGCGCGACAGCTATGTTGATATTCCAGGCTATGGAAAAGATAAGATCAACGCCGCCTACTCATATGGCGGAATTGAACTAGTTCGTAAAACCTTGAAAGAAAATTTTGATATACCTATTGAGTATTACGTTACGATCAATTTTGATCATTTTAAAGAAGCAATCGATAGTTTGTTCCCGAAAGGAGTGGAGATCGATGCTGAAAAAGATCTCGATTTAGACCAAGTTTTTATTAAAGCCGGCAAACAGAAGATGGATGGCAACACGCTATTGCAGTATTCGCGCTTTAGAGAAGACGAGGAAGGGGATTTTGGCCGTATTCGACGACAACAGCAAGTACTTTCCGGAATCTCGCAGCAAGTCACCAATGTTACTTCATTAAGTAGATTACCGAAAACAACTGGGAAATTATTAGGTTATGTGGATACCAACTTATCTGAAAGTACGATTTTAAGTGTCGGAAAAGATTTTGCTCTAGGCAATACCAAAAAAATCGAAACACTCGCAATACCAATCGATAAATCTTGGGAGTTCAACAACAACACATCCAGCGGAAGTGTATTGGAGTTAGATACAGCGGCAAATACTAAAGCAATCCAAAAGTTTTTGACCGAATAGTTGAAAGACCGCTTTCTGACGATGTATTGGAATAAATAGGTTCATTCTTTAATGGATTAGATAATAATATAGGTATTCAAGTGTCATTTTTTAGACAAATCGTCCATTTTGTTTATTAACACTTTTGAATGATTATAGTTATAATCTTCATTGAGAGGAATGAATTTAACAATGAAGAAATTAGTTCTAATAGTATCATTTGTCCTACTAGCTCACAGTATCTTTCAGTTTGCTACAGTGGTAGACGCTGACACGATTGAGTTGGGAACAGAAACAACTAATAGTGAAAGCCCAGTTGATGACTTAACAAATAGAAAGGCTGAAATTGATGAAGCGCTAAAAACGGCGCAAGAACAATTTGAAACTCGCCAAAAACAAATAGCTCAAGATATTATCAACACTCAACAACGTTCACAAAAAAGGCACGAGGATCTTCATAATGACTTTAAAACAATTCAGAATCAAATGGATCAGATCCACAGCAACTTTCAAACTCATTTCAATGAGGTGACGGGACGCGTTCAAGAGGATCATACAGCGATTGAAACACAATGGACACAAGCTAAAGAGCAGTTAGATCAAGCAAGAGCAGATTTCAACAAAAAAATCGCTGATGCTGAAAAATTACAAAAAAATTTGGAGAAAGATCGAAAGACGATCGATCAAAACCTCTCAACTGCCAAGAATAGCGCACAATCGGTGCATGTTCAGTTAACGGATGGAGCTCTGAATGCAAAGAAAGCTGTTTCCGATGTGCAAGATCGTTCAGAAGATATCAATGGAACTGTCAATCGGATCAAAGCAATATTAAATTCTGCAGGTGAGGATCTTTCCACGGATGGGTCAAAAGTAACACCAGTTGCAGCAAAAAAAGCAGTGCAATCAAAAGAAGCTGCTTCGTCACAACAGGAAAATACAACAGAGCAAGCGAAGGAATATCCTAAGACAAATGATCAATCGAATATTTTCCTTTCATTGCTTGGCTTTGGGATTATTGGAAATTTGGTGCTTTATTACTTGAGGAAAAATCATAATTAGTGAAAGATTTAAGAGTAGATATCCTTTTAAGAAATCAAAAGGGATATCTTTTTTTGAATCCGACTTCTTCTGTGGCAAATGTAAAAATTTCGATTATATCAAGTTGAAATAGTGTGGTGTAGACTCTTGTTGACGTGATTTGTGTTAGAATACGTCTGTTACTACTACTTGAAAAGAGGAATAAGATGACAAAATCTACTTCGGCTTATGTCCACATTCCATTCTGTGAACATATCTGTTACTACTGCGACTTCAATAAAGTTTTTCTTGAAGAGCAGCCTGTAGATGAATATATTGAAGCGTTGTTGAAAGAGGCGCGCTTATCGTTGATACAGAATCCGGTGAATAAAATGGAAACACTTTATGTCGGCGGTGGTACGCCGACATCATTAAATGCCGAACAATTGGATCGTCTGCTAAGCGGGTTGCGAGAAATTCTTCCGTACAATAAGGGGGAATTTACAGTAGAGGCGAATCCTGGTGATTTGTCTGCAGATAAATTGGATGTGATGAAAAATTATGGTGTGAATCGTTTATCAATGGGCGTCCAAACTTTTGATGATCGGCTGTTGAAAAAAATCGGGCGTAAGCACACCGCGCAGGATGTGTATGATACGATTCGTTTATTAGAAGAGAAAAATTTTTCTAATGTAACGATTGATTTGATTTATGCGTTGCCAGGTCAAAGTTTAGAAAGCTTTCGAGACACGGTTGAACGAGCATTAGCGCTCGATTTACCTCATTATGCGTTGTATTCTTTGATTTTAGAGAATCAAACGATGTTCATGAATTGGGTACGGCGAGGGAAGATGCAGCTGCCGGAGCAAGAACTAGAGGCACAGATGTACGCTGAGACGATTGAAGCGATGGAAAAAGCAGGACGTAAGCAATACGAGATCAGTAATTTTGCAAAACCTGGTTTTGAAAGTCAACACAATCTAGTTTACTGGAATAATCAAAATTATTTTGGACTTGGAGCAGGAGCCAGTGGTTATCTTGGAGATCGGCGCTACAAAAATCGCGGACCGATCCAGCATTATCTGAAGTCATTGAATGACGATCAATTGCCAATACTCGAAGAGGAATACTTAACTCAAAAGGAACAGATTGAAGAAGAGATGTTCTTAGGCTTAAGAAAAATTTTAGGTGTTGAAAAATCGGTTTTTGAAGCTCGTTTTGGTCAAACCATCATGGAAATTTATGGTGATGCGGTGGAAAAATTAAAACGGCAAAAACTACTGGTAGAGACAGATTCAAGAGTTTTTCTAACAAAAGAAGGCTTATTTCGAGGAAACGATGTTTTTGAAAAATTTCTGTTGAATAAAGACAATTAGCACTCTCGTTGTGAGAGTGCTAATTTTTTATTTTTTTTGCTTGACTTCTATAGCGGATGTGGTATATTAATAATCGAGTTAGCACTTAAAAAGAAAGAGTGCTAACTAAAGGATGAGAAGAATGTTAACTGAAAGACAAAAACTGATTCTCAGCTTGATCATCCAAGACTTTACCAACACGGGTCAACCGGTCGGGTCAAAAAGTTTGATGGAAGAAGGCGTAAAAGCAAGTTCCGCAACTATCCGCAATGACATGAAGGCATTAGAAGAATTGGGCATGTTGGAGAAAACTCACTCTTCATCAGGACGGATTCCTTCAGCTTTAGGCTATCGTTATTATGTGGATCATCTATTGACGCCAGCTAAGGTGAGTAATCAAGAAGTAGATCAAATTCGCAGATCCTTGAAAAAAGATATTCATGAGATCGATGATATCATTCAACAGTCTGCCAAGATACTTTCGCAAGTTACCAGCTACACGGCGTTTTCGCTCGGCCCCGAAATGAAAGACCGGACATTGACTGGTTTTCGAATCGTTCCGTTGAATGATCGGCAAATATTGGCGATTATTGTCACAGATAAGGGAAATGTCGAGAGTCAAGTTTTTCGAATACCGGAGAATGTTGCCAGTCAAGACTTGGAGAAAATGGTCCAAATTATCAATGATCGTTTAGTCGGTCAGCCTTTGGTGAGCGTTTACCAAAAACTGAGGACTGAAATTCCAATGATCTTACATCGCTATTTCCAAACGACTGAGGGAATCAGCCACTTGTTTGATGTGATTTTGAATGATGCCTTTGAGGACAAAGTGTTTGTAAGTGGACGAATGAATATCTTGAATTTCAATCCCGATCAGGACCTCAATCATGTGAAATCAATGTATTCTTTGATGCAGAATTCAGATGAATTGACGCAATTATTGTTGCCTTCTGACAACAATATTCACGTTCGAATCGGAACTGAGATGGAAAATGACTTGTTCGACCATTTAAGCATGATCCAGGCAAATTATGAAATACGTGGACATGGTCGTGGGACGATCGCATTATTAGGTCCAACGTCGATGCCGTATTCAAAAATCTTTGGGTTATTGGAAGTTTTCCGATACGAGTTGACAAATGCATTGGACGATTATTACCGTTCTCTGGATTTGTATCACTAGGAACGATTCCTAAAAAGAAAGGAAGTACGCGCAGTGGCAAAAGAAAAGAAGCGAGAAGTTGAAGAAGAATTAGAAGAAGTTGAGACGACGGAAAATGATTCGACTGAAAAAGAAGCGGAAGGCATTGATATTCCAGAAGTTTCCGAAGTTGAGGAGTTGACTGGCAAGTTCAATGAAATGGAAGATAAATTCTTGCGAGCTCGTGCTGAAATCGCAAATATGTCTAACCGCAACAAAAATGAACGAGAACAATTAATTCGCTATCGTTCACAAGATCTTGGTAAGAAATTATTACCAGCGATTGATAATTTAGAAAGAGCCCTAGCAACGGAAGTTACTGACGATCAAGGAGCCAGCCTTAAAAAAGGGGTAGAGATGGTTCTTGAAAGTTTAACTGTTGCATTAAAAGAAGAAGGCATCACAGAAATCAAAGCTGATGGTGAGACCTTCGATCCGAATCTGCACCAAGCAGTTCAAACTGTTCCTGCAGAGGATGGAGTGAAGCCGGAGACGGTAGTAAATGTCTTACAAAAAGGGTATCAGCTGCATGATCGCGTGTTGCGTCCAGCAATGGTGATCGTAGCTCAATAATGTATTCTACTAAAAATTTAAACATATAATGGAAAAGGAGATTTTCAACTATGAGTAAAATTATCGGTATTGACTTAGGTACAACAAACTCAGCAGTCGCTGTCTTAGAAGGCGGAGAAGCTAAAATCATTACGAACCCAGAGGGGAATCGTACGACACCTTCTGTTGTGTCATTTAAAAACGGCGAAATCCAAGTCGGTGAAGTAGCGAAACGTCAAGCAGTTACGAACCCTCATACGATTTCATCTATCAAACGTCACATGGGTGAAGCTGGTTTTAAAGTGGAAGCAGACGGCAAAAATTATACACCGCAAGAAATCTCAGCAATGGTGTTACAATACATCAAAGGTTTTGCTGAAGATTATTTGGGTGAAAAAGTTGAGAAAGCCGTTATCACTGTACCTGCTTACTTCAATGATTCACAACGTCAAGCAACGAAAGATGCTGGTAAAATCGCTGGTTTGGAAGTTGAACGTATCGTCAACGAACCGACTGCCGCAGCATTAGCTTACGGTTTAGATAAAACAGATAAAGATGAAAAAATCTTAGTATTTGACCTTGGCGGTGGTACTTTTGACGTATCGATCCTTGAATTAGGGGATGGCGTATTCGACGTATTATCTACTGCTGGTGACAACAAACTAGGTGGGGATGACTTTGATAACAAGATCATCGATTACTTAGTTGCTGACTTCAAACAAGCAAACGGTATTGATTTATCTAAAGACAAAATGGCTATGCAACGTTTGAAAGACGCTGCTGAAAAAGCGAAAAAAGATTTATCAGGTGTCAGCTCAACACAAATCAGCTTGCCGTTTATCACAGCTGGCGATGCTGGTCCATTACACTTAGAAACAACATTGTCTCGTGCGAAATTTGATGAAATCACTGCTGATCTAGTTGAACGTACGAAAGCACCTGTTCGTCAAGCATTGAAGGATGCTGGCTTGTCTCAATCAGATGTAGACGAAGTAATTTTAGTCGGCGGTTCTACACGTATTCCTGCAGTTGTTGAAGCTGTACGTAAAGAGACTGGCAAAGAACCTAACAAATCTGTTAACCCGGATGAAGTAGTAGCGATGGGTGCTGCAATTCAAGGTGGGGTTATTACTGGTGACGTGAAAGATGTCGTATTACTAGACGTAACACCATTATCATTAGGTATCGAAACAATGGGCGGCGTGTTTACTAAATTGATCGATCGCAATACAACGATCCCAACAAGTAAATCGCAAGTATTCTCAACAGCTGCTGACAATCAACCTGCTGTAGACATCCATGTATTACAAGGTGAACGTCCGATGGCTGCTGATAACAAAACATTAGGTCGTTTCCAATTAACAGATATTCCAGCTGCACCACGTGGAATCCCTCAAATCGAAGTAACATTTGATATCGATAAAAATGGTATCGTAAATGTTTCTGCAAAAGATCTAGGAACTCAAAAAGAACAAAAAATCACGATCAAATCTTCATCAGGTTTATCAGACGATGAAATCGAACGTATGGTGAAAGACGCTGAAGCAAATGCGGATGCCGACAAAGCGCGTAAAGAAGAAGTTGATCTACGCAACGACGTTGATGCTTTACTATTCTCAGTTGATAAAACATTGAAAGAATTAGAAGGCAAAGTTGACGCGGATGAAGTGAAGAAAGCTGAAGACGCTCGTGATGAATTAAAAGCAGCGGTTGAAGCCAATGATATCGATCAAATGAAAGAAAAACGTGATGCATTGAACGAAATCGTACAAAACTTAACGGTTAAACTTTACGAACAAGCAGCACAACAACAAGCAGAGGCTGATCCAAACGCAGCTCAAGGCGGCGCGGATGATGTCGTGGATGCTGATTTTGAAGAAGTTAACGATGACGACAAATAATTGATTCGTTACGAAAGGCCAAAGTCATCGCTTTGGCCTTTTTTCTTTCAAGATTGGTGATTCCTTTAGAAAAAATCTAAGAAAAGTATCGTATCGAATTTGAATTGTGATACAATACTAACGATTCTATGAATTATGGAGGGAAGCCAATGGCTACAAAACGTGATTATTACGAAGTCCTTGGGGTACAAAAGGGTGCTTCGGATGATGAAATCAAAAAGGCATACCGCAAGCTTTCCAAGCAATACCATCCGGATATCAATAAAGAAGCCGATGCGGAAGAAAAGTTCAAAGAAATTTCTGAAGCATATGAAATTTTAAGCGATCCGCAAAAACGTGCTGCTTATGACCAATATGGACATGCAGGGACCGATCCAAACTTTGGTGCTGGCGGAGCGGGCGGCTTCGGTGGCGCTGGTGGATTTGGCGGAGCAGGCGGCTTTGGATTCGAAGATATCTTTGAATCTTTCTTCGGTGGCGGTGGTACGCGTCAAGCAGACCCTAAAGCACCTAGACAAGGTTCAGATCTGCAATATTCGATCAACTTGGAATTTGAAGAAGCTATTTTTGGTGTGGAAAAAGATATTAAGTACAACCGTGAAGAAACTTGCCATACGTGTAACGGAAATGGTGCGAAACCTGGCACGCAACCAGAGGTTTGTCACAAGTGTCATGGCTCTGGCTCGATCAATGTGGAACATCAAACACCGCTTGGACGTGTGATGAGTCGTCAAACCTGTGATGTGTGTCATGGAACAGGGAAAGAAATTAAAGAACCTTGTCCAACATGTCATGGTTCAGGTCATGAAAAACGTCCTCATACAGTTAAGGTAAAAGTACCTGCTGGTGTTGAGGATGGTCAACAAATGCGATTAGCCGATCAAGGTGAAGCGGGAATCAATGGCGGACCTTATGGCGATCTTTATGTGGTCTTCAAGGTGAAACAAAGTGATATCTTTGATCGCGATGGGGCAGAAATTTATTACACCTTGCCGTTAAGCTTCGTTCAGGCAGCGTTAGGTGATGAAATCAATGTTCCGACTGTTCATGGCGATGTGAAATTAAAGGTCCCTGCTGGAACGCAAACAGGTGCTAAGTTCAGACTTCGCGGCAAAGGTGCGCCTAGATTACGTGGGAACACAAATGGTGATCAACAGGTAACGGTGAAAATCATTACACCGAAGAATCTGAACGACAAACAGCGTGAAGCGTTGCGGGCATTTGCTGAAGCTGGTGGACAAACGGTAAGTGAACAAAAAGAAGAAGGTTTCTTTGGTAAGATGAAGGATGCCTTTGGCGGAAAGAAATAATATTAGAGGTTCAATCAATTGAGTATTGATTGAACCTCTTTTTTCTTTTACTATTGGTAAGAAGAGAATACGTGTTGAAGGAGGTTCCTATGGATAAGTTAGACAAGTTACTTGATCGTATGACCAGAGACATGATGCATTATTTTATTGCTGGCGGACTCGCTGAACCTGATGGCCTTATTCGCACCGTTGAATTCTTTTTAAGTTTTGTTGATAAAGGAAAATTGGGCAGTAAGCTTTTAGATAAGCAAGTGGTGAAAGAGGCGTTGGTCCACCACATGCCTAAGCACATGCCCCTATTCATCGATGAGAGTTTTTACGCGTATCAAATTCTTCTCGATTTATACAGCGCGTTGTACCATGAGAAAATAATTACTGAAGAAGATTGCAAAGAGATGCATTATTTTATCTATCTGAACAAAACAGCTTTTTTAACTCGGATGAGCAATCCGAATTACTGGTCCAAAACTAAGTTGGCGATCATGGATGAATGGCGTGAGGGGAATTTTGAAGTTGAAGATCCGTATAATGTTGAGCATTATGATTTAGAGGAGTCACCAAGAAAAAAACTTCCTGACAATATCTTGATATTTCCAGAACAGAAGAAGGAGCAGGAAAACGTTACAGGATATATTGTTCGCGTGGATTTGAAAGGATACAGACCACCAATTTGGCGCCGTCTAAAGATTCCAGCAGGTATAACTTACGAACATCTTCATCGTATTTTACAAATTGTCTTTGATTGGGAGAATAGTCACCTTCACGCTTTCTTTATAGATCGTACCAAGATGATTGGCCCCAATGACCTAGAAATGTCGCAATATGCTGAGAAACAGCGATTTATTGCTGAAGATTTCTATGCGGGAGCAAAAATTAACTATATATATGACTTTGGTTGCGACTGGCAACATCTAATCGCTGTTGAAAAGGTCATTACTGATAATGAAGCAGAGTTTCGACATGCTGTTTGTGTAAAAGCTAAAGGAGATACACCGGTTGAAGATTCGCGAGGGAATGAAATCTGGCAATCACTTGATTTGATAACGATGAATGAGCAGCTGGAGCAAGAAGAGTTTTAAATTGCTTAGAGAAGATAATTATGAAGTATAAGTCTGGGATATTTTTATTCCAGCTTATTTTTTTGAAAGATAAACAAAAAGCAGCTTCAAGTAAAGAAGCTGCTAATCTCTAAAGATAAATCGTTTGAATCCGCGATACTTTTTTTCACCTTGAACAGGGGCGTTATCAGTAATCAGCAGAGCAATCATGACAAAACCAATCCAACTGTCACGAGAATATAGCACGTATTCAGGGAGCCATTCGTTGGCATATTTATCTTTATATTCTTTTAATCCTCCAAATGAGTAAAAACGCGAGCCGAAATTATAGACCAAATAGGCAATTCGTTCTTGCGTAAAACTTTTCCGTGAAGTTCCAACGTTAGCTAAGGGCGCCATGCCAAGATCGAAATACTCGATCCCCATTACGTCACGCATGTATTGGAATAGATTGATAAAAAGAAAATCCATCGTGCCACTGGGTGCTTTTTCTGGACTGTGACGCATCAAGTCGATTGTTCCAATGTTTTCAGTATAGGTTGGCATAAAATTTGCGAAAGCCACAATCTCATCATTACTGTTTTTTATCACGGCAATCGGTGCCCGCTGAAGATAGTCCTCCGAGAAGAAACCAAGAGAGAATCCTTTTTCCTTACGGCCATTAAGCCATTCATCAGAAATTTCTCTCAAGGCAGCCATTGTTTCATTTGAAAATGGAGGCTTGAGAACATCGAACTGGTAGCCTTCCTTAAGTACCTTGTTGAAGCTGGCACGCTGCCCCTTCATTTTCTTGCCACTCATGGTAAAGTCTGGCAAGTGGACATGTGCACGTTCACCAAACTTGATGAAATCGTAACCGAACTCATGAAGAATCATGACCATCTCTTCGCTATTTTCATAAAAGACCGGCAAATAATTATAGCGATCCACTTCATTGATTAAAGCCTCTGTGGCAGCCTCAAAATCACTTTTCTGACCGGAAGGATCTCCCATGATTAAAATTTTATTGTTGAAGGTCGATAACTGGAAGAAGACAGTATCTTCTTCGCCATTATTATAATAAAAGACTTTTTTATCTTTCAGAAAAACAAGTTGGCTGTCAGGATTTCCTCCATAAGTCTCCAAAATATGCTGAACTCGAGCCTCATCTAATGCTTCGCCGACTTGTATCCGTTTGTTCTTCAAAAAGCGTAATAGCAGCAAAATGATAAAGGTGACAATTAAAATTGCAACAAAACCGACGATCCAGATCTTTTCGCTGGGAAATAAGAAGAATTCTGGCAGATGGTGACGATGATGGATTTTTGGGCTGTTATAAACACCAATAATAATATACAAAATGGTTAGGCCGCCCATGATGATCGCATCAATCGTTATCCATTCGGCCGAATAAACGAGCTGCTCTCTAAACAATTCGTTTTTTGAAAAAATAACAAACAGCAATAATAATGCTAGGAAAAAACCCGTTGAAATTCGAAAACCCGCCAGTAAAGAATACAAAAATGTTAATGTCACAATAATAATCGTAGGGATATAGGCTCTCCTCACTCGAGCAGAAATTCCTCGACCTGAAACGATCAACAGAAATCCCAGTAAAATGGCAGGAAAGACCACAATCACTCGCGAGTGGATCGGATTTAATCGCTGTAATAAGGGTATTCGGATGAATGCTTCAGGTATTGTCGCTGATAACACCAGCATGATCCCAGTAAAATATAACAAAAAGCTTTCAAATTTATGAGCTAACTCTTTTAACAGACTAACTGGAATCCCTTTGTAGCGCGTATTGATCGTAGTACCAATATTTTTGAAGAAGAGAATCAATCCGATAGCAAAGGGGATCAGATAATAAAAGAGACGGAACAGTAAAAGCCATGCGATGACAGTTTCTCGCGGTGTGCCTAGCGCAGACAAGCCAATGATCATCATCAAGTCAAAACTGCCGAGTTCTCCAGGGATCATCGAAGCGATCCCGATCACTGTTGCAGCAATAAATAACGGAACAACATCACGGATGTTGATGTGAATTCCCATCAAAAGACCAGTAGAAATAAAGCTTACTAAAACACCGGTCCATTCAAGAAATGAGGTTCCGATCAATTCAAGACGATGAGAACTTTTCAGATCCCCCAGATACTCACCTTTACCAAAAATACTTAGACAGAAGATAATCGGAAAATATAATCCGCCGCCGATCAGCCAAATCCAATATTGGCGCAAGTATTGATTATGATCGTCAAACATCACCAAAAAGAAAGATATCAAGGCATAGATAGATAAGCCGGACATGGTAAAGACTAGAATTTTTGATAAGGCTTGAACCACTTTTTTTCCGGAGGTTTGCTTGCCATAAAATTCAGAGCGCAAGCCTGCGCTGACGAAACCGCCAAAACCAGCAATATTGTTTAGAGTATTAACCAGCCAACTTGTTTCGAAAATGTAAAGTTTTTTTGGCTTTTGCTCTAAGATATTATTCAATGTGAAGTCATAGCCGATCATCGGTGTGACCGAAACCAGTCCGATTAACGCCATCAGTAATATGTTCAAGGGACTGATTTTACCAAAAATCGTTGATAGCTGATTAAAGGAAATCGTTTTTGCAATATTTGATAATTCAAATAGAACAATGATAATCACAGAGATTAAAAAGATCGTTTTGAATTTTCTTAAATGTATTTTGAACCATTCAATAAGTTTTTCCACCAAATCATTCCTCTTCGATTAGAAATTGCAGAACTTCTTGATTGAAGCGTTTTGGATTTCTGCGTGCAAACATATGACCTTGCCCTGAAACGATTGCAAAACTTGCATTAGGTATTGAACGAGCGATGTACATTGAATGCTGTGTCTTGATTGAATCGTGTTTTCCTACGATTACTAGCGTAGGGGCTTGAATCTGATTCAAATCCTCCGTGGATAATCCGATGTCACGGAAGAGTAAGCGTAAAATTGGCAAGAAATTCCGCATTCCTGTATCAATAAACGCACCTACCCAAACGATGGCGTATTGTACATAGCTCAATAGATGAGGGATCGTTCGAACACCTTTGGGTACAGTGTTGCCGGCGTTCAGAATTAAATGATCGACCTTATCGGGATACATGCGAGCAAAAACCATGGCTAAATTAGCGCCATCGCTAAATCCTAGAAGATCCGCGCAACTGATTTTTTCTTGCGCCATGATCGTGGCAAGGTCTTCTGCCATCAGCTGAAAGCTTGTCTCTTTTTGCGTATTAGTTGAACGCCCATGGCCACGACTATCTACGACATAAACGTTAAAATGCTTGCTGAAACTATTTAATTGCTTTGAAAAGTATCTTCCACTGCCGCCATTGCCGTGGAGCAAAAAGAGCGCTGGACCTTCGCCGTATTTTTCATAATAAATTTCTGATCCATCACGCATGTGAGCAACTTTTTTTTCATTTTTCACAACATCACCTACCAGTGATAAGTATACCGATTTTTTTGAATCTTGCACATCAATTTAATTATTGTAGGAAATGAAATCTTTAGAATGATTAATTAAATATAAAAGTATTTATTTTTGCTTTTAAAAGGTTGGCTGCTTCTTGTAGTATTGAAAAAGAAAAAAAGAAGATGGTTGGGCAAATTTTATGTTGAAAATAATCGGGAAACTATTAAAAGTAATTATTACACTGATTATTCTGGTGGCTCTTGTAGTTGGCGGGATTTTTGCAGTTCGAACCTATAAAAATACAAAGACAGTAAACAGTTATCGCAGCGAGGTGCAAATCTTGGCAGATCAAGCTGGGGTGGGAGAATATACAGATATAATTCTAGGTATCATGTATACTGAATCTAAAGGTCGGGGAACTGATCTGATGCAAAGCTCGGAAAGTGCTTATGGCAGCCGAGGAAAAATCAGCAGTCAGCAAGAAAGTATTGAAAATGGGGTCAAGCATTTCTCCGATAGCTATAAACAAGCAAAAGCAGCTGGGTGCGACCTCAATACAGCAATCCAAGCTTATAACTACGGAACAAAATATATTCAGTATGTTCATGATCATGGCGGTAAAAACAGCGTTGAATTAGCTGAAGAGTATTCTCGCGATGTACTTTCTCCAGGTTATGGGAATGATCAGCAACACACGTATCGTTACATGCAATTGCAGTCATTGTTGTATAATGGGGGTTACTTATACCAAAACGGCGGAAACATGTTTTATGCTGAAATCGTGCAAATGAATAAACGCTTTATCACATTCTTTCAAACGTTTCAAAATAGTTAAAATAATGAGCGGAAAGCTTGTAATAATAAAGAAATATGCTAAAATGATAGACGTATAAGTTTGTCTAAAAAAATCGCGCTGTTCGAAAGAAGAATTGGGGCGATTTTTTACGGCTGTTATCATATTTTTTTGGGAATTGGGGTGAGGTTTTTGGTGCAAAGAATTCCCCAACAGGTCATTGATGAGGTTCGTGAAAAAACAAATATCGTCGAGGTGATCGGACAGTATGTCCAATTAAAAAAATCCGGCAAAAATTATTTGGGGCTATGTCCATTTCACGAGGAGAAAACTCCGTCATTTTCGGTTGCTGAAGACAAGCAGATATTTCACTGTTTTGGTTGCGGCAAGGGAGGCAATGTTTATACCTTTTTGCAGGAACTAGAAGGAATTAGTTTTCCTGAAGCAGTAAAAAAAGTTGCCGACATTGAACAAATTCCTTTAGATATCGAAATCTCTACCGAACCTGTCAATCAAACGTCAACAGGGCAGCAGCAATTGATTGCATTGCATGAGCGTACTCGTGATTTGTATCATCACTTATTGATGAACACGAAGGTGGGCGAAGCGGCCTTAGAGTACCTTCATGATCGTGGATTAAGCGATGAGCTGATCACTGAGTTTAAGATTGGTTTTGCGCCTAGTCAGCGAGAATTTTTGGTTCAAGTGGCTCAACAGGATAAAGTGAACGCTGATTTAATGGAACGTAGTGGGTTATTTATCCGACGGGATGATGGCAGCTTTAGTGATCGTTTTTATCAACGCGTAATGTTTCCTTTGAATGACTTTCGTGGGAAACCGATTGGATTTTCCGGACGATTGCTTAAAACAGAAGATTTCCCTGGCGAAGATCAGCCAAAGTATCTAAACTCACCAGAAACAGAGCTATTCAACAAACGGCAAGTCTTGTTCAATTTTGACAAGGCGCGTAATGAGATTCGTAAGCATGGCGAAGCGATTCTTTTTGAGGGGTTCATGGATGTTCTGGCTGCTTGGCAGGCTGACATCAAAATTGGATTAGCCTCGATGGGAACCAGCTTAACCGAACAACAGATTTCAGCGATTGAGCGGGTGACTGGTCAAGTTGTGATTGCTTATGATGGTGATGATCCTGGGCAGGCAGCTACAGACCGAGCACTTACAATCTTAGGAGAACATAGTCGATTGAATCTTGCCACGGTGAGTGTTCCGGAGAAACTTGATCCGGATGAATATTTGCGAAAGTATGGTGTAAATGAGCTTCAAAACTTATTGCAGCATGGTCGTCAGACGCCCTTTGCTTTTAAGATGCACTATCGCAAAAGAGGTCTGAATCTTGAAAATGAGTCGGATCGCTTGAATTATTTGGAAGTTGTCATGCAGGATTTGGCAAAGGTTCAGTCACCGGTTGAACAAGATCTATATTTAGGGCAGTTAGCGAACGAATTTCATTTGACTCGAGAAAGCTTAAAACAGCAGTTGCAAATGGTTCGACAGACAATTCGTACCGAACGACGCCAGCAACAAACTCCGGTTTCTCCGGCACCGATTCAAACTGTCAAAAAAGTCTTGACCAAGGAAGAAAAAGCCGAGCGAATGTTATTGTATCGCAGTATGAATGAAAGCTCGATTCGCGAACAGTTGGTTCAAACAGACTTTCAGTTTATTCACGATCAGTACCAAGAATTGCTTCTTTACTTAGATAGTTATATGATGGTTCATGGAAATTTTGTTTTGGCAGACTTCCTGAACTATTTAAAAGAGAATGAGATGAAACAGTTAGCCATCGACATCTCTATGATATCCATGTCAGAGGATAGTAATGAACGTGAAATCTATGATCTGATGCGGGTGATTTCTCAATCTGGCATTGCTGAAGAAATAAAAAAACGACAAAAAGAGCAGCTTGAAGCCAGAAAAAGCGGAAACCAGCAACGGGAATTAGAATTGACCGTTCAAATTATCGAATTGACGAAACGC
This sequence comes from Enterococcus sp., assembly GCF_032555305.1. Lineage (GTDB taxonomy): Bacteria > Bacillota > Bacilli > Lactobacillales > Enterococcaceae > Enterococcus_A. Next base: position 150,504 of record NZ_JAWGOQ010000003.1, on the reverse strand, counting down.
TTGAAACAAGCCTAGAAGTGAAAGGGGCATTTATTTTATGGCAGATGTAAAAAATAAAAAAGAGTACGAAAAAGCTGTAGCAGCCTTCATCAAGGAAAAGAAACCATTGGGACAGGTGGTTTATGATGAGCTAACGAATCGTTTAGCGACTCCTTATGAATTAGGTGCAGAGGCAATGGATCAATTGATCCAAAAAGTTGAGGATGCTGGAATCAGTGTTGTTGACGAAAATGGTGAACCTTCTAAGGCTAGCTTGAAACAAAATGAAAAAACAGCGAAGGAAGCCCAAAAAGAAGACTTATCGGCCCCAACTGGTGTCAAAATCAATGACCCAGTTCGTATGTATTTAAAAGAAATCGGACGCGTGTCGTTGCTGACCGCTGAAGAAGAGGTTGAACTTGCCTTATTGATTGAACAAGGAGATCAAGAAGCCAAGCAACGTTTAGCAGAAGCTAATTTACGTTTAGTTGTAAGTATCGCAAAACGGTATGTTGGACGGGGAATGCAATTCCTTGATTTGATTCAAGAAGGAAATATGGGTCTAATGAAGGCTGTTGAAAAATTTGACTACCGCAAAGGATTCAAATTCTCGACTTATGCGACTTGGTGGATTCGTCAAGCAATCACCCGTGCGATCGCTGACCAAGCTCGGACGATTCGTATCCCGGTTCACATGGTTGAAACCATCAACAAATTGATCCGTGTACAACGTCAATTATTGCAAGATTTAGGACGCGAACCGACTCCCGAAGAAATCGGAGCCGAAATGGACTTGCCGACTGAAAAAGTTCGTGAGATTTTGAAGATCGCACAAGAACCCGTTTCTTTGGAAACGCCGATTGGTGAAGAAGATGATTCGCATCTAGGCGATTTCATCGAAGACCAAGAGGCAACAAGCCCAGCAGAACACGCAGCTTCAGAAATGTTGAAGGAACAGTTAGAAGATGTGCTGGATACATTAACTGACCGTGAGGAAAATGTGTTACGTCTACGTTTTGGTTTAGACGATGGCAGAACCCGCACATTAGAAGAAGTTGGTCGTGTATTCGGCGTTACTCGTGAGCGGATTCGTCAGATCGAAGCGAAGGCCTTGCGGAAATTACGCCATCCTTCTCGTTCTAAACAACTAAAAGACTTTTTAGAATAGCATTATTGTGCTCCTCGAGGATTTCTCGAGGAGCTTTTTCGTGGAAAAGACAGGGAATTTGCTTGGAATTTTGTCGCTCAAAATACTCGAGAAATTTATTATTTTTGGTTAATTCAGTCGAAAACTGCTTGGAACATCCATAAACATATGATAGATTAAAGCATAAGATTGAAAAAAGGAGCCGATTTCATTGCAAAAATGCCCTAACTGTGGTTTTGAACCAGTCGAAGGATGCACGACTTGTCCGAAGTGTGGCTTTTCATTACAGTTGAACGATCAAAAAAATACTGAAGAGATAAATAATACTAAAGAACCTGAAAATACCGAAGACATCAATGATAAAAACGATACGATAGAATGGTCAGAATTAGCGGATATGCCGATTGAATCTGTGCGCGAGATGTTCAAAGAAAATGAGGAAAAAATGAAGGAAGAAGAAAATAAAAAAATTGTTGAAGAAACCCCTGAAATGAATCCGATTTTAGCACAGTATATTCGTGATCATAAAGACAATCAAGATGAAACAGATAAAGAAGAGATTGAAAAGGATTCAGAAAAAGCAGCCGAGGCGGGCTCTGTTGATGAAGATGAAACGGCTGAAAAGACAGAAGTAAAGGAAGCATCTGTTGTTGAAACAGACGAACAAGCTCCTGAAGGAACAGTAAATGAAACGGAAATTGAGCCACAAGAAGACTCCGGTGAAGTGGATTTTGAAGAGGAATCTGAATCAGAAGAAACGCTCATAATGGATCCAGCAGTCCCAACGGAATCAGTTGAGGCAGAGTCCTCTGGAGAAACGGCGGCTGACTCTGAAACACAAGAGGCTGACGAAACAACTTTTTCGCAGGAAGAGACAAATGGTTCCAATGGAGGAGCCTTCCCACCAGAAGGTCCTCGTCATACAGATGGGAGGCCAAGAAAAAGTCGTAAACGTATTTATATTACATTAGCAGCGATTGCTGTTCTAGGTGTGGGCGGCGGTTACTATTATCATCATGAAAAAGAAGTTGAAGCTCAACGGGTCGCGACCGTAAAAAGAGAGAATAAAGCTCTTGATTCGATCGAGGATAGCATTGACAGTTACTATACTGACGACCAGCACAAATTTCTTGTTGCGGATAAGGTAAATCTGAACACAGGGAAAATTGATGAAGAATTGTCTAAATATAAGTCTCATAAGCGTTATGATGAACTAAAAAAAGAGTACGATGAGCTGACAGCTAAACAGAAGGCGGAACAATCTGTAAATCAATTGTTCACAAATGCAGTAATCAATGGTGATAAAATGGTTGAGAAACCATTATTAAAAGCCGCTGAACCTGTGGAGCTCACGATTGATACAGGTGATTATAATTTTGATGAACTAATGAATCAGGCAGTAAATAATGCAAAAGATCAATACTCAAAAATTGAAGCTGCCAAAAAAGCAGTGGGGGCTTTGCTAAAGGATGGCAGTGTGGTCGATTCTGTTAATCGTGAACAATATAATAAAGCGAATGATGCAGTCAAAGCAGTTGCGAATCAAGCATTAATTCACACGCAAAAAGAGGATTTGACGAAGGTTGATCAAACCTTGAAGGATAAAGAGAAAAAAGCAGCTGAGGAGAAGGCCGCGGCTGAGAAGGCAGCCAAGGAAAAAGCTGAACAAGAAAAAGCGGCTCAAGAAGCTCAAGAAAGAAATTCTTCATCAGACACAAGTCAAGCTGGAGATACTAGCAGCGATGCTTATGCTTGGGCGCCTGGTGTTAAGGAAAAAGTGATTCAGACCTGTATTTCGCGAGGCTATATTGTTGAAGGCGGCTATAGCCTTGAACCAGTGAAAATCGAAAATGGTGAAGGCTACTATAATTTGTATGCTACTTCAAATCGTGCGTCATTAACCAAAGGCTATCAGGATTCTGATTTACCGATGTACTTAGTAACTATTAACTGTAAAACAGGTTGGTTCAAAGGAAACGGGCCAAACTAAATAAAACAATAGGGCTGGGAAGAGAGTTTCTTTCCAGCCCTAATCATGAGCTGTGGTAGAATATGAATGACTTCTTTGCTGTTTTTTTACCTTTTAGCATAGAAATAGAACGAATTTTTCTGGAAGAAAAATTAATACATTTAAGGAGCAAAATTATGAATGAATTATTAGGTCAAGTTTTTACTGGATTGATCATTGATGAAAATGAAACGATGTACTTGGTACAAAAAAACGGAGTGACTTTCCGATTGTTGAAAGAGGAAGGGGTCACTCATGAAATCGGCGAATCGATTGAAGGGTTCGGTTATGTTAATCAGAGCAAAGATGCCATTTTCACAACGATGATTCCACAAGTTCGGATTGGACACTATGCTTTTGGTGAAGTAACCGATGTCCGCAGAGATTTGGGTGTGTTTGTAAATATCGGTCTGTCTGACAAAGACATGGTCGTCTCCTTAGATGAAATGCCGACCATGAAAGAATTATGGCCTAAAAAAGGTGATCGTTTAATGATCAGTATGCGGGTTGATGAAAAGGATCGTATGTGGGGAGTATTAGCGGATGAAGCGATCTTCCATTCATTGAGTCGGGCCGGTAATGCTGAAATGCAAAATGAAAATAAAAAAGGCACAATTTATCGGCTAAAGGTCGCTGGATCTTATTTGATCACCGAGGACTTTTATATCGGATTTATCCATCCTTCAGAACGTTATCAAGAACCACGTTTGGGTGAGGTAGTTGAAGCTCGGGTCATCGGAGCTCGACCAGATGGCGTGTTAAATATGTCCTTAAAACCGCGCAGCTATGAAATGATTAATGATGATGCGGCGATGATCTTAACGATGCTGCAAAGAAGTACCGATCATACACTTCCATACTGGGATAAATCAGCACCTGAAGAAATCAAAGATGCGTTCGGTATCAGTAAAGGACAGTTCAAGCGGGCGATTGGTCATTTATTAAAGGAAAAATTGATCGAACAAAGTGCAGGTCAAATTCGTTTAAAAGGCTAATTGAGAATGTCCTTGCATAAATAATGGTGATAAACTATAATAATTCTAAGAAAAGCAACATCAAGTTCCTTGCTTATTTATAATTATTCTAAAATAGAAGAGGGAGGGTTCTCTTGAACGCAATCTTAGCCTTACAAAAAACCAAGAAGCAACTTCATGATTCTGGATTCAAGTTGACACCTCAGCGTGAAGCAACCGTTCTCGTTTTATTGGAAAATGAAAAAGATCATTTATCAGCCGAGGAAATCTACTTTTTAGTGAAGAAGAAAAGTCCTGAGATTGGCTTAGCAACTGTTTATCGCACATTGGAAATTTTGACAGAACTGCATATCGTTAATAAAATCAGTTTTGATGATGGTTTAGCACGTTATGATCTTCGTAAAGAAGGTGCGGAACATTTCCATCACCATCTGCTTTGTCTTGAATGCGGTAATATCGAAGAGATCGAAGAGGACCTCTTAGGCGAAGTGGAACATGTAGTAGAATCTCGGTATCATTTTATAGTGAAGGATCATCGTTTGACCTTCCACGGTATTTGCCAGAGTTGTCAGGAAAAAAAGGAAGCGTAAGGCTTCTAGCTGAAATTGGATTAAGTTATAATTAATTTATATAGTCCCTTGCAAAGATACGTGCTATCATTTCAAGGGACTTTTTGTTATGATAAAGCGAAAGTGGTGAGAACATGGATGAACAAATCACGGAATACTTGCATTACTTATCGATCGAACGTGGGCTTTCTGAAAATACACGTATCAGCTATCAACGAGACTTGCAGCAATATTTGTCTTTTTTGACTGAACAGGGTGTGAAGGAATGGCAAGCAGTCGATCGCTATACAGTTGTGGCCTTTTTGACAAGTCTGACAGAGTCAGGCAAAGCATCTACTACGATTACGCGAATGATTTCCAGCTTACGTCGTTTTCATCAATTTTTACGTCAAGAACGTTATACCGATCACGATCCGATGCAGCACATCGACAGTCCAAAGAAAGCGCAAAAGCTACCTCAGACACTTTCTCTGGCAGAGGTCGAGCGCTTGATCGCGGCTCCAGACACGACGACCGATTTAGGGATTCGCGACCGCGCGATTCTGGAAGTGATGTATGCCACTGGTTTGCGAGTTAGTGAACTGATTGGACTGAAGCTAGGTGATATACATCTAGAGATGGGATTACTGCAAACTGTAGGTAAAGGCGAAAAAGAACGAATTGTCCCGCTTGGAGATTATGCGATTCATTGGCTAGAACGTTATTTAGCGGAAGTCCGTCCCTTATTAACAAAGAAAACTCCCAATGAAATACATCTATTCGTTAACAATCACGGTCACGGAATGAGCCGTCAAGGCATTTGGAAGAACTTGAAGCAATATGTGATCAAAGCTGAAATCATGAAAGATGTTACACCTCATACATTAAGGCATAGTTTTGCAACTCATTTACTAGAAAATGGAGCGGATTTGCGAACAGTCCAAGAACTTTTAGGTCATGCTGATATCTCCACTACCCAAATTTATACTCATATTACTAAGAGGAGAATGACCGAAGTCTATAAAGAATTTTTTCCACGCGCTTAACAGGAGGAGAAAGAATGCTTACTCAATACCGAAAAAATCAACGGAAAATCGCAATGGGACTTTTAAGTTTTCATGAAAGCTTAAAAGACCATCAACATTTATTAAAAGAGATCGATACATATGAAGATGATGACCGTTTTCAACTCTATTGTTATTACGATGAACACTCTGATAATGTTCAAGGAGTTATTGGCGTCAGCCAGTTAGAGGATCAGGAGATTGTCTTACATGACATCAGTTTGAACCCTTCTTATCGTGGAGAAGGCGTGAGCCTCAAAATGATGGCTGAGCTGCAAGCAAAATATCCTGATCAAAAAATTATCGGAACCCCCGCCACATCGGCCTTTTTAGCAAAATGGCAGGAACATAAGCGAGGATAAAATGGAGACAATTAGTTTAAAGTTAGATGTTTTTGAAGGACCGTTGGATTTATTACTTCATCTGATCCAACAGTTAGAGATTGATATTTATGATATACCAATCGCAGAAGTTACTGAACAATATATGAATTTTATCCATGCCATGAAAACACTGGAATTGGAAGTGGCGGGAGAATATTTGGTCATGGCAGCGACATTGATGTCAATCAAAAGTCAGATGCTGCTGCCAAAACCAGAATTGGAGTTTGACTACGATGACGAAGAAGGTGAAGATCCCCGTGAAGCGTTAGTTCAACAGCTATTGGAATATCGCAAATATAAATACGCAGCATCAATCCTATCAGAAAAGGAGCAGGAAAGAAGCCTGTTCTATACGAAGGCTCCAATGGATCTATCGGATTACGAAGAGGAAATCCTGCCGCTGCCAAAAAACCAATTGAATACGATTGACCTTTTTTTGGCATTACATGATGTTTTACAGCGCAAAAAGAAAAATCAACCCATTGAGACCACGGTCACTAGTGAATCGATCACAGTCGATCAGAAGGTGACTGAAATCGGTAAACGTTTGGCAGAGTTATCCGGGGATGAAGGCTTATCATTGGAGTCTTTTTTTGTGCAATATACAAAGGATGAAATGATTACGACCTTTATGGCCTTACTGGAACTAATGAAAAAGGGGCAGGCTTTGGCAACTCAAGAGGAGACCTACGCACCAATTTTGATTTATAAAGGATGCCAGTCCAATCCTTAAACCAATAGAAATTTGTTCATTAGTTAGATTTTTTCCTTCTATATAATAAAGAAAAGACTTTTCGCTAATCGAAACTCTTAGTAGGTTGATAGACAGGTTAATCGAAAATTTTATTCTTCATAAAATGGGAAATAATCCCATTATAATAAAAAAGGAGCAGTTATATGAACCAATTAAGTCAAATCGAAGCGATGCTGTTTGTGGTCGGAGAGGAAGGAATCAGCCTTGAAGAATTGGCATTTACATTGAAGCGCCCAATGCCTGAGATCTATCAAAATATTATCGATCTGAAGGAATCCTATGAGACGAATGAAGCTTCGGCTTTGACTCTATTAGAAGTCGGCAATCACTTTGTTTTGAGTACAAAAAAAGAGTTTGCTCCTTTGCTGAAGGAGTTCGCCCGTTCGCCTATGGCTAATCGCTTAAGTCAGGCTGCGCTTGAAACCCTTTCTATAATTGCCTATAAACAGCCAGTGACTCGTTCAGAAATTGATGAATTGCGGGGAGTGCAGTCTAGTGGAGCAGTTCAAACTTTGGTTGCTAGGCAATTGATTGAAGAAAAAGGTCGTGTAGATGGACCAGGTCGGGCAATTTTGTATGGGACAAGCGACTATTTTATGGACTATTTTGGGCTAAAAGATATGGAAGAACTTCCAGATGTACAGAAAATGGAAGCTGATCTGGCAGATGAAGAAGAACCGTTAGATTTGTTTTATGATCGTTTTAAAGAAGAGGATGGACTATAAATGGAGAGACTACAAAAGGTTATTGCCCACGCAGGGATTGCTTCGCGCCGCAAGGCTGAAGAGTTTATTACTGGCGGTCGGGTTAAAGTGAATGGCGAAGTCGTCAAAGAACTAGGAACGAAAGTCGGCAAAAAGGATATCGTTGAAGTTGACGGTGTGCCAATCTATCAAGAGGAGCCAGTCTATTATTTGTTTTACAAGCCTCGTGGAGTGATCTCCGCCGTTAGTGATGACAAAAATCGGAAGGTCGTAACCGATTATTTTGCTGCTGTTCCAGAAAGAATTTATCCCGTAGGTCGCTTGGATTATGATACGTCAGGTATTTTACTATTAACAAATGATGGCGATTTTTCACAACGGTTAGCCCATCCAAAACACCAAATAGATAAAGTTTATGTAGCAAAGGTCAAGGGCTATGCCGAAAAAAGAATCCTTTTGCCATTGACTAAGGGAATTCGTATCGAAGGAAAGAAGACAGCACCTGCTCGGTTTGAAATTCTTTCGGCAGATAAAAAGGCGGAAACAAGTATTGTCGAGTTGACAATCCATGAAGGCCGGAATCATCAGGTGAAAAATATGCTGGCAGCAGTCGGTCTTCCTGTTCAAAAGTTAAAAAGAGAACGGTATGGCGATTTGACTCTTCAGGGGCTGCGTCCAGGAGAATATCGTCGTTTGAATACGAAGGAAATTAATACACTGCTAAACCAGTCTAAATAGATAAAATCATTTACTTGTTTTTTGATAGTAAACTTGGTATAGTAATTACACAATAAAAATAAATTAAGGTTCGTCTTCAGGGGCAGGGTGAAAATCCCGACCGGCGGTGATAGTCCGCGAACTGCGTAAGCAGCCGAATCGGTGAGATTCCGATACCGACAGTACAGTCTGGATAAAGAAGATAGAGCTTATTTGAGTGAGATTGTATTCAAGTAACTCTATGCTTTTTTCTGAAGCATAGAGTTTTTTTGCGTCGAAGTCTGGCTCAAATAGTTCGATGAAGATGATTCCGAAACGGAGGATTTCACATGAAGAACTTACGATTACAAAAAATGACAGCAGTAGCGGTGGCAGCAGCGATGGGACTAATTTTACAATTTATCGCTTTTCCTATTCTCCCGATGTTCCCTTTTCTAAAGTTGGATTTTAGCGATATTCCAGTTTTGATTAATATGTTCATCTTTGGACCATTAGCAGGAGTTGCGACAGCTTTCATTCGATCATTGCTGCATTTGACGATGACTGGTTTTTCAATTGATAACCTGATTGGAGATTTTGCCAGTTTCTTCGCTTCAACCTTATATACGGTACCGATTTTTCTAATGTTTAGAAAAAGAACGGCCTCAAAACGCGTTTTAGGGTTGGGGTTAGGTATTTTAGCAATGACGATTTTTATGAGTGTGGCAAATTACTTTGTTATCACGCCACTTTACTTGAAGGCTTTTGGTCTTTCAGCCGGACAAATGCTGGGGATGAGCATGGGACGCTATATCCTCGTTGGAATTGTTCCATTCAATATTCTTAAAGGTGTGGTGGTCAGTGCAGTTTTCCTTGTGTTGCATGCAAAACTGCTTCCTTGGTTATCGAAAAAAACAATGACCTCTCAGCATCATTCGGTGTAAATAAACAAATAATCTCAGACAACTGTGGTGGATGACCATCATGGTGTCTGAGATTTTTTTGATGAAAATGGGTCGTTTTCACGAACTTTTTTTAAAATATGGTATTATGAATTCTGATATAAGATGGCGTGAGACGGACAACGTTTGGCCGACTGAATGACCGCTGCTTGTTGGCTTACAGGGATAAACTCATGAGTGGCTTCAGGCTCGCCTACAAAAAGAACTAGGCCATCATCAGTATAATCAAATATTTCTGGAGCGATCGTCTGGCATAGGCCGCAAGCGATACAACGCTCAGGAATGATTTCGCACTTCATTTTTTCACCTTCCACAGGAGATTTTACTATGACTTTTTTTATTCTAACGTTATTTCAGACAGGCTACAAGATAAGAACCTCGACTTTGTATCATTTGTTAGTCGGGAAGAGAACGAGCTCTGTTCTACTACACGGTTTTTTTTATAGGAATCTGATTTATTTAGGTTCACTACCGAACTTAAAGGAAGCAACTTTCCAAAGAGAAATTCAGAACTTGATTGCTGCTGAATGGATTACCACCAATGAGGGTTTTGGTAGAATGACGCAACTAGGCAGCGAACAATTATCTGAGAAAAACTTTGATCTGGTTGGTTTAGATAATTTGCGTTATGGTCGAATGAGAGAAGATTCTTGGCAGTTAATTCTTTTTGCTGTGCAAGTTCTCAGTTATCTATCCTATGGTGAGAAAGAATATCTGCCCATTGAACAGCGTCCTTTCTATTTACAGCAACTGAAAAAATGGCTCGCGGGGTCAAAACCCCACTTGGTTGAACGCTTTCAGCATGAATTATTTGCGATTTTTCAACAGCTACCAGCTGGAGAATCTGATTTTTTAGCTAATCAATTTTCGGGTTATGGGTTTCAAGGAAAGACCGCTTTTCAATTATTGCCAATGAAATATCAAGAGGAACCGTGGAATCAACTTTATCGTCAACATGCGATCGATCTTTTTTTAGCACAAGTTAAAGAGGGAGAATTAGCAAGATTGATCTCCACATTGGATCAACAAAATCTCAATAAAAGCATGTTAAAAACAAGAGAATTCTTCTTAGCAGGGAAGTCAGAATCCGAAATTTTACGACTAAGACACTTGAAGCAGGGAACGATCAACGATCACTTTATTGAATGGGCATTAATGGAAGAGACCTTTCCCTTTGAGCGATTCCAACTGGTTGATTTCAGCCACCTGAGTATTGAACAAGTAATCGATCAGCGCTATCAAGAATATGACATACCGTATTTAAGTTTTCGTTTGTCCCAAATCTATCATTTAAGGAAATATACATGGAATTGAAAAAAATATTAAAGGAAAAATTTCATCATGATCAGTTCAGACCTGGACAGCAGGAGATTATCGAAACAATTCTAGCTGGAAGATCGGCTTTAGGGATGCTGCCGACAGGAACTGGAAAATCATTATGTTACCAATTTCCAGGCTATCTAATAGAAGGTACAGTAATCATTATTTCACCATTGATTTCTTTAATGGAGGACCAAGTGACTCAGTTGCAGCGACTTGGAGAAAAACGAGCCGTAGCACTAAACAGCCTACTCTCATCTTGGGAAAAGCAATGGATTTTAAGTGAAATTCATCAATATAAATTTATTTTCATGAGTCCGGAAATGTTTTTGAGTGTTGATGTTCAAAAAGCGCTAAAATCTGCAAAACTAGCCTTGATCGTAGTGGATGAAGCTCATTGTATTTCACAATGGGGAATTGATTTTCGCCCTGAGTATTTAAAACTAGCTGACGGTATTAGATTTATTGGTACTCGTTTAGTATTAGCGCTAACAGCAACAGCCACACCAGAGGTTCGAAGAGATATTCAGCGTCTACTATTTAAAGAACAACCTGCAGATGAGTACATCTATTCTGTTGATCGTCCGAATATCAGTTATTTTGTTTATCAAGAGAACAAGCAGGAAAAATTAAGGAATTTAGTTGAAACTTTGGAAGGTTCAGGGATTATTTACTGTGCTACCAGAAAGAAAGTCGAAGAATTGTATCAAATGTTTAAACACCAACAGGCAATCGCTTATTATCATGGCGGACTTAGTGGACAAGAACGTCGAATGCTCCAACAACAATTTCTAACAAACGATTTAAGGATTTTGATTGCGACGAATGCATTTGGTATGGGCATCAATAAAGGAAATATTCGTTTTGTCATCCATTATGACCTGCCTGATTCACCAGAGAATTATTTACAAGAAGTTGGTCGGGCTGGGAGAGATGGTCAACCGAGCCAAGCAATTTTGCTATACGAAGAAGGAGATGAACATATTCACCATTTTCTTCAGGAACAAACCGATCAATCAAAAAAATTATTTGAGATAAAACAAAAAATGAGTGATTTGGTTTTTGAAGATCCATTGATAAAAAAATGGGAACAGTTTTTTCCTGATGATAGTTCCCGCTTGATGGATTTATTAAGCCAGCGTGGAAAAACCAAAAAGATTCAACTGAAAAAAATGTTGGACTATATTTCTACTAGCGAATGCCGTCGCGAATTCTTAATTGCTTATTTTGGCGAAATGTTACCTGAGAAAAATCAGAATTGCTGCGACAATGATGGGGCCTTATTAAAAGTAACAGCAGAAGAACGGTCACTGGCAGAAGAGCAACTTTCATGGGTAAAAATTGTTCAAAAAATTTTTAAAAATGATGAGAAAGATTGAAAATTGACGCCACATTTTCAAGAGCTATGGTATAATACATGGCGATAGCATTTAGGAGGTTAGAGAAATTGAGTAGAAAAGATCGCTATAACGATACGAACAACGAACCGTGGGATCAACATATTTACGAATCTGATAGTGAAGAAGAAACCTATTCTCGCAGCCAGTCTCGTCGTAGTGGTGGTGGCAATAAAGGTGGCGGAAATACGAAATTCTTGACGATTCTAGTCGCATTATTATTAGCCCTTATTTTGATTCCTGCTGGTGCCTTTTTCTGGATTACTCGTGATAACGACAAGCCAGCAGCCTCTCCAGAGAGTACCACCCAGGTTTCTAAGGTTTCTTCAACAGAAAAATCAAGCACTGAAGAAAGCAGCACAGAAGAGAGTACAGCTACATCTGAATCAGAACAAAACCAACAAGAGCAGCAACAAGCAGCAGATCAGCAAGCACAACAACAAGCAGCAGCTGAATCTCAAGCAGCTGCAGAAGCACAGGCTCAGGCAGAAGCATCTCGCTCAGCCGCCGCTGCAGCAGAACAAACAACACCATCTTCATCAAGTACTGCAAATGATCCAAACGCACAATACGGAACCGTTCAAGCTGGTGAAGGTCCACAACAAATCGCTGGACGCTATGGATTAAGTGTAGATGAATTTTTAAGACTGAACGGAATGGATAGAAGTAATTTCTATTTTGATCCAGGTCAACAAGTACGTATTAAATAAGTTGAATACACTGCCGTAATCGCTAGCGATTACGGCTTATTTATTGAAAAGAGGCAGAACATGGAAAAAATTTCAATTGCAATTGATGGCCCCGCATCTTCTGGCAAGAGTACAGTTGCGAAAATATTGGCAAATGACTTTCATTTTATTTATGTAGATACTGGTGCGATGTATCGAGCGATAACATTCTTAGCGATCAAGCACAATGTTGCGTTTTCAGATGAAGCAGGGTTGGCGGAATTAACGAAGCAATATCCGATCACGTTCAAGCAATCGGCGCATGGACAGTTGGTTTTTGCTGATGATGAGGAAATTACCCAAGCGATTCGACAACCGGATGTGACAGGAGCCGTCTCTGAGGTGTCTGCACACGGACAAGTACGTGAAGAATTAGTTGAAGCGCAAAGACAACTAGCTCAGGCTGGTGGGATTGTAATGGATGGTCGTGATATTGGTACAACTGTATTGCCACAGGCAGAAGTAAAGATCTTTTTAGTTGCCAGCGTCGAAGAACGGGCACAACGCCGCTATAAAGAGAATCAAGAAAAAGGGATCGAAATGGATTTTGAGACGATTAAAGAAGCCATTGCCAAACGGGATTATTTGGATTCCCATCGTGAAGTTTCACCACTTGTTCAGGCAGCGGATGCTGAATTGGTCGATACGACTGGAATGTCGATTGAACAGGTAGTAACGAAGATTAAAGCAGTCATACACTCAAAAGGTTTCTAAATTTTGGATAAAAACGATAAATAAAGCGGATTTCTTTCAAATTTTTAGAAAAAAAGAAGAAATCGCTTTATTTTTCATGTGGATTACTCTAAAATAGAACATGTAGTGTATTTTACGCAGAATTGTTGGTAAGGAGGACAAACGACATGACAGAATTAGAACAAAATTCGATGGACAACGAGAATGTTTCCATGGAAGCAGCAATGGAAAATGTGTATGAAGTTCAAGTTGGCGATATTGTTAAGGGTGAGGTGCTTGCCTTAGAAGATAAACAAGTGATCGTCGGTATTGAAGGCGCCGGAGTAGAAGGGGTCGTTCCAGCAAAAGAACTTTCGACACTACCTGTTGAAGATATCAATGAAGAAGTCAAGGTTGGCGATATTCTTGATTTAGTCGTTATCTCTTCTATCGGAAAAGACAAAGAAAATGGCAGTTATCTCCTTTCTAAACGCCGCTTAGACGCAAAGAAAGTTTGGGAAGATATCGAGAAAGAATACCAAGACGGAAAAATCATTGAGGCACCAGTAACAAGCAGCGTTAAGGGCGGCTTAGTTGTTGATGTCGGTGTACGCGGCTTTGTTCCAGCATCAATGATCGATGATCATTTCGTTGATGATTTTTCAGCCTATACTGGGAAAACATTGAAATTCAAAATTATTGAAATCGAACCTTCTGAAAATCGTTTGATTTTATCTCATAAAGCAGTTGTTGAAGCAGAAAAAGCTGAGAAGAAAAAAGAAATCTTAGCAGATCTTTATGAGGGACAAGTTATTAAGGGGCAAGTTGCTCGCTTGACAGACTTTGGTGCCTTTATTGATCTTGGTGGTATCGATGGCTTGGTTCACGTATCAGAGATTTCTCACAGTCATGTAGCAAAACCAGCTGACGTATTGAGTGTTGGTGATGAAGTAGAGGTTCAAGTACTTTCTGTTGATCCAGAAAAAGAACGGATTTCATTATCAATCAAAGCCAATCTGCCTGGACCTTGGACAGATATTGAAGAAAAGGCAGCGCCAGGTTCTGTTCTTGAAGGAACTGTTAAGCGTCTGACTAGCTTTGGCGCTTTTGTTGAAATCTTCCCAGGGGTTGAAGGCTTAGTGCATATTTCTCAAATCTCACACAAACATATCGCGACACCGCATGAAGTATTACATGAAGGTGATCAAGTTCAAGTGAAGGTTTTAGAAGTACATCCTGAAGATCATCGGGTTGCGCTTTCGATTAAAGCGTTAGAAGAAAAGCCTGAAGAAGCAAAAGCAGAACCCGTTGAAGAAGAAACGTATGAATTACCAGAAGAAAACACTGGTTTTACCATGGGTGATATCTTGGGCGATGCACTTAAGGAAGATGAATCAGAAGATTAAGAGTAGTAATCTTAAAGCAAACCAGATCATTGGTTTGCTTTTTTCTTATTTATATAGATGAAAATGTCTCCTTCTCTTGCAAGCGGGAGCTTTCTTCGTTAAACTAAGGAGAATTTGAAAAAGGCTGAAAGCTACCAATTAATTTCACGTTTCAATAAATTTTGAGTAGCTTTAATCATTTAAACAATTTAACAGTACATTTAAATGATTATTTCTTGTTGATAGGTCATCAGCTTTTTCAAAAGGAAAAATGAAAATATCAATAGGAACGAGGAATTAAGTTATGTCAAATCCTACAATTGCAATTGTTGGTCGACCAAATGTCGGCAAATCAACATTGTTCAATCGAATTGCTGGGGAACGTATTTCGATCGTTGAAGATACCCCTGGTGTCACTCGTGACCGAATTTACGCAAAAGGTGAATGGTTGGATCATGAATTTTCAATCATTGATACTGGCGGGATCGATATCGGTGATGAGCCTTTTATGGAGCAAATCAAGCAGCAAGCTCAGATAGCGATCGACGAAGCAGATGTCATCTTGCTAGTAGCCAGCGGTAAAGAGGGCGTTACAGATGCTGATGAAGCCGTTGCAAAAATCTTATATCGCAGTAAAAAACCGATTATTTTAATGGTCAATAAAGTAGATAATCCTGAGATGCGCAACGAGATTTACGAATTCTATTCACTGGGTCTAGGAGAACCTTATCCTGTATCAGGCAGTCATGGCCTTGGTTTAGGGGATGTGCTGGATGAAGCAGTCAAGCACTTTCCAGCTGAAAATGAAGATGATGAAGATCAATCAATTAAGTTTAGTTTGATAGGTCGGCCAAATGTTGGAAAATCTTCTCTGATTAATGCCATTTTAGGCGAAGACCGAGTGATTGTTTCTGATATTGAAGGAACCACTCGCGATGCGATTGATACGAAATTTGTCGGTGAAAATGGCCAAGAGTTTACTATGATTGATACGGCTGGAATGCGTAAACGCGGAAAAGTATATGAAAATACCGAGAAATATTCTGTTATGCGGGCAATGCGTGCGATCGACCGCTCAGATGTCGTGCTAGTCGTTCTAAATGGCGAAGAAGGAATTCGAGAACAAGACAAGCGAATTGCCGGCTATGCTCATGAAGCTGGTCGTGGTGTGATCATCGTGGTCAATAAATGGGATCTGGTTAAAAAAGATACCAACACGATGAAAGAATTTGAGGAAGAGATTCGTGATGAATTTGCATATTTAGATTATGCACCAATTGTTTTTGTTTCTGCGATGACGAAACAACGTCTGAACAAAGTTCCTACCATGATTGAAGAAGTTAGCATGAATCAAAACTTGCGAATTCCTTCCTCTGTCTTGAATGATATTATCATGGATGCGGTAGCCATAAATCCAACGCCGACAGACAAAGGGAAACGTTTGAAGATTTTTTATGCAACCCAGGTAGCTGTAAAACCACCGACCTTTGTGGTATTTGTGAATGAAGAAGAACTGATGCATTTTTCTTATGCGCGCTTCCTAGAAAATCAGATTCGAAAAGCCTTCGAATTTGAGGGAACGCCGATAAAAATAATTGCTCGAAGACGAAAATAAGGTATTTTATCATACTTTTATTTTGCTGACAACAGATTTCACCGAATGATAAAACAACCATGAATTTTATGCCATTAATCGCTAAAAACCTTGCTAACATAAGGTTCTTATGCTATCGTTATAACAGAATATTGACCAAATCAATATTTCTTTGCTGATGACTGGACCACTCAGTTTATCAGTTGATGTTTTAAACATCAATACTCATTTCTCAGGAGGTGAATTCATTCATGGCAAACAAAGCAGAATTGATCGAAAAAGTTGCAGCAGCTACTGATTTAACTAAGAAAGACGCTACAGCTGCTGTCGATGCTGTATTTTCAACTATCCAAGACGCATTAGCTGAAGGTGAAAAAGTTCAGTTGATCGGCTTCGGTAACTTTGAAGTACGTGAACGTGCGGCCCGCAAAGGACGTAACCCACAAACTGGTGAAGAAATCGAAATTCCAGCAAGCAAAGTACCTGCGTTCAAACCAGGTAAAGCGCTAAAAGACGCAGTTAAATAGTTTTTGCTGCTGAAACCGTTGTGACCACTTGGTCATAACGGTTTTTTTGTCTAAAAAAACAAACTGAATTAATTGATATTTATTTTTGCTTGTAACTAATATTTCACTCAATTTGTAACTTATTTTTTATTTTACGAACGGCTTAGCTTAGGATAGAATAAAAGAAAGGGTTTTATAGAAAAAAGGAAAAAGAGGGTGAAGCGATGTCGAAGGAGAAATTGTATTACGTGAAAAGAAATGATTCGTGGCATTCCTATGAATTTCTTGCGCAAAGACAAAATGATCCTAAGTGGCGGCAAGCTTTTTTAGAGGCAGAAGCATTAATGGAGCAAGAAGATAAAAAAAGAAAGCGCCGTAACTTTCTCATATTGATAATATCAGTACCAGTTCTGCTGATTGCAGTAATGGTAGGTTTATATTTCTATGGTTCTTCAGGGGAAGAAGTCATTCCGAAAAGAGAAGTTAGTTTGAACGATTCAACGACAATTTCAACTGAGGAAACAGAAGCTTCAGAAACCTTAGACACTTCGAGTGTTGGTCAGGTTTTGACTACTCCTTGGGGCGAGCAAGTGACTGTATTGCGGATATTGTCAAATGGTGAGCGGGTGATTAAGGAAGGCTATTCGCCATCTGATCTGAATGGCGATGGGTTGCTGACCTTTGAAGAATTATCAAAGGTTGAAGAAGAGGCAAATCGTGGAAACCAACAGCCTTATCAACAACAACCTCAGCAGCAACAGCAGGTACCCCAGCAAGGGCAGTACAATAATCAGCAGCAACAGCAGACACCACAACAGGGGCAGAACCAACAGCAGATACCTCAAGACGACCAACAAGGTGTTCAGCCAAGTCAATCAAATACTCAGCAGGCACCCCAAAGTCAGGAAACGCCAGTACAAAATCAACAAAATACGCCACAAAGTCAATAATCAGGTTGTTTCTTTTGTTACTACGCGTTAAAAATCAAAAGAGCTGTAGTTTCTAGAAAATAAAGAAGTAAAATGTTTATCAGCCTTTCGCAGATTTGTTGCGAGAGGTTTTTTTGTAGTATAAAATAAAAGAAACGGGGTGAACGTAATGGAAATAACCTATCGATATGAACAAAATGAGACGCGGATCACATATGGTGAAACTGTTGCTTCGATGATGCGCAAGAAGAATCTGGAAAAAAAGCAAATCTTGTTTTGCGGAAATCAGCGTTATTACGATTTATACGCAGAAAAATTACGTCAGTTTATCCCGAAATCAAGCACACATGATTGGTTCATCACGCCTAATAACCGCTATTGTAACACAATGGATTATTTTCAGGAGTTGATTCACTTTCTTGATCGCTTTAGTCGTCAACGTGAAACAATTTTCCTTGGTATCGGCAATGAAGGAGTGGTAGAGCTTTTAGGTTTTACTCATCATGTTGCAAATTTCAAGGCTGAATTGTGCTTTTTACCTGTTTCATTACGATCTTTCGCTCAAAGCCTTTCTTTTGTCGATCAGATTGTCTCTGATAAAAATATGACGACGGTGATGGAAATTGAAGAAGTTCCGCAAAGTATTCTATTCGATCACACACTGGCTGATCAACAAACAACTGGGAAAATGGTCGATCTCTTGACTTTGATTCGTTGCGGAATCGTTTGTGATTATCCTTTTTTACAAAGCCTTTATATGAATTTCCCCACACGTGAAGCCCTTTTACAGCAGTCATTTTCCGCCTTTAGCGAGACGCTGATCAATTATTATCAGACTCATAGTGAACAGTTGCGGGACTTTGGAAAGACATTTGAAAAAGCTTTTTTCCAGACTGAGAACGGCTCACTGCTGTCGAACAGTATGAAGACGATGTTTGGTCTATTGTTTGAGCTAGCTTGGAATGTGAGGACGGGCGATCTTCATTTCAATTTTAAAAATTTTATGATATGGTTGGTGCGACTAGGATTTCCAATCATGATGCCTGATGGGATTTCGCTGGCTGATTATGGCCAGCAGGTGATTGCTTTAGCAAAAGAAAAACCATTGGCTGGATTGATTCAAGTCGGAGAGGTCGGAATGAAAAAGGTTCCGACGCAAAAAGAACTGCTTCAAACATTTGAAGCATATCAAAAAATCGTTACAGAGATCAGGGGAGAATAGATGTCAAGTTATAGTGAAAAAATGCTCGCAGCATTAAAGGCAGAGGACCTTAGCGAAGCCAATCTGATGTTTGAAGAGGCGTTGAAAAAAGACACGCCGGAAATTTTAGCAAGTTTGGCTGAAGAGTTGCAGGCGTTGGGCTTCCTAGATGAGGCAAAACGTGTGTTAGAAAAATTATTATCAGACTTTCCAGAAGAAGATATTTTCTATCTATCGTTGGCGGAGATCGCCATCGAAAATGATGATATTGATGGTGCATTTGAATATTTAGAACAAATTGCTCCAGATAGTGAAAATTATTTAGAGAGTTTATTAGTGACTGCTGACTTGTATCAAGTTTTAGGTATTCCGGAAGTCAGTGAAGCAAAACTATTGCAGGCAAAAACAATTGCCCCAGAAGAACCACTAATTACCTTCGCTTTGGCTGAATTACATTTTTCTGCTAACCAATTAGGTGAAGCAATCAATGATTACGGGCAGCTTCAGAAACAGGGCATTGATGAAATCGCGAATATCTCCATTGATGAACGAATTGGTACAGCCTACAGCATCATGGGAGGCTTTGAAGAAGCGATCCCGTTCCTTGAACGGGCACTAGAAAAGGAACATACTTCTGATCGTTTATTTCAGTTAGGATTTACTTATTATCAAATCCATGATCACCAAAAAGCGATCAATTATCTGCAAGAACTTATTACGCTTGATCCGCAATATCAAAGCGGTTATTACTATCTTGCAGACAGTTTGAAGGAAGAGGAATTGTTGGAAGAAGCGTTACTTGCTGCAGAAGAAGGGATCAAAGAAAACCCTTATCAAGTTGAGTTGCTACACTTGGCTTCTGAAATTGCTTACCGTTTACGTGACAGCAAGAAAGCAGAAGAACTACTGCTGCAAGCTCTTGAAACTGGCGAAAAGATGGATGAAACGTTATTGACATTAAGCAATTTATATTTAAATGAAGATCAACCTGATAAAGCGATTGAAATGATCAACCAGATGGATGAAGAGGATAACCCATATGCCGCCTGGAATTTGGCTCAAGCCTATAATGAATTGGAAGACTTTGGAGCTGCTGGCACATATTATAAACAAGCGTATGAGGATTTGGCTCATGAACCGGATTTCTTAAAAGCTTATGGAATCTTTTTACGAGAAGATGGTCAATTAGAAACAGCGCGTGTCGTTTTAACGAGTTATTTAGCATTGGAACCAGGAGATTTAGAAGTACAATCATTACTAGAAGAGTAGAGAGGTGAGGGAAATGATCGATGTAGGTGAAAAACGTGAATTTCTCGTGTGGTTGATCAACAATGTGAGTTTTCAACGGCGAGAAGTGATTTGGATTTTGAATTATCTAATTAATCATGAAGCAATTTTACGTAATGTCCACATTGTGGAACAAGCCTTGGAAACAGAGCGCGGATTGGTTTTTCGCGATATTACACAGCGGGAAGAACCAATGATGTTTTCGATTGAAGGACATCAGTTTTCTAATAGTGATCAAATTTTTCATGAGATTCGTCTGCATTGGCAACAGCCTTTATACTTAGAGTGTGTTTTCCCGCATTCTTGGCAGAATGCACAATATCTATCGGTTCTTGAAGACAATCCGGCACTTTCTTGGAATGACAATGTTAGTGAAGAGATTGTATCAGAAGTAGAAAACTATTTGAAGTATCAAGAACGAGAAGCGCAAGTTGATCTATTGAAGAAGCAGATTGATATGGCTTTGGAAGATGGCGACAAAGAAGCTTTCCTGATGTTATCTGATGAATTGAATCGATTAAAATTAACAATCCATGAATAAAAAATCCGAGCATAGACAGTTTTACGTGTCCATGCTCGGATTTTTTAATTGCTGCGTTTTAAGGTAAATCGCCGTCGTTGCGGTTTCAGGTAGGTAAATCCTTCCCCTTCGACATCATGGACATTGCTAATTAAAATAAAGGCTTTTTCATCAACGGAGTGAATGATTTTTTTTACTTCGTTGATTTCTTGTTGGGAAACTACAATGTAAACGATTCGTTTTAACTCTGAAGAAAAACCGCCTTCGCCATGAAGGTAAGTAACTCCCCGTTCTAAATGAGCCATCAATAACTCAGCGATTACATTGCTTTCGTTTGAGATGATCATGACACCCTTGGCCGCATATCCTCCAGATGACAGTACATCAACCACTTTACTGAAAACAAACGAAACAATCAAAGTATACATCATGCGTTTCAAATCTAAGTAGGTCAGCGAACAAATCAAGACAACAATATCAAAAATCAGTAAGGATTTCCCCATTGTAAAGCCGATCTTTTGTTCTAAAATTCTAGCGATTACATCGGCTCCGCCGGTGGTTCCGCCGTTTCTATAGACTAACCCACTACCGAATCCAGCAAATAAACCTGCCAAAATAGAGACGATGAAAAGGTCGTGATCCAAATTAATCTGTAGAGGAATCCGTTGCCAAATCCATAGGAAGACAGACAAGCACACGGTTCCTAGAATGGTGTAATAAAAGGAACGCTTTCCCAAAATCTTTCCACCAATTAAAATCAATGGAATATTAATAAGCAATGTAGTATAGGCTGGATCGATACCAAAAAGAGCGCGAATAATCAGAGTAATACCGGTGACGCCGCCTTCTGCCAAATGATTGGCAATATTTAAATAAACAAGACCAAATGCGTAAATCGCTGTTCCCACCACAATAAATAGAATTTCTTTGATCCGTGTAGTCATAGTCGTTTCCATACGACACCTCCTGATTTATATTTGATATATAGATAGCGACCAAAAAAACTTGCACAGACGCTTGTCTTGTGCAAATTTGATCCTCAACCAACATAGCACGAAATTCAGATAGTTACAACAACATGATAGGAAACAAAACTGTTTTTTGATAAGATAGGTTTGAGGTGGTTTAATGAATGAAAAGACAATGAAAATCATGCAACAGGAAGTTGATGATTATATCCAACAATTTAAAACCGGTTATTTTTCTCCACTCGGTCAAATGGCCCGCTTAACGGAAGAAGTCGGAGAACTGGCGCGTGAGGTCAATCATTATTATGGTGAAAAGGCAAAGAAGGATACAGAGCAGCCAAAAACAGTGGAAGAAGAACTGGGTGATGTACTATTTGTTACGATTATCATGGCGAATTCCCTCGGGATTGATCTAACTGAGACTTTCAATCGCAATATGGAAAAATTCAATCAACGTGATCGTTTTCGTTTTGAACGTAAGGATGGTCTGACAGAAGGTGATAGTCAATGAAATTAGAAGCCTTTCCTCTAGAATTTCAAGGTGCGATGCCGATTTTACGTAAATTGCAATCTGCTGGTTTTGAAGCATATTATGTCGGAGGCAGTGTACGTGATATCTTGCTGAATAAACCGATTCATGATGTCGATATCGCAACCAGTGCCTTTCCGGCAGAAGTGAAGGAATTATTTCACCGCACGATCGATGTTGGAATCGATCACGGAACTGTAATGGTGATTACGAAAGAAGCGACATATGAAGTTACCACTTTTCGAACAGAATCGACTTACCAAGATTATCGCAGACCGGATCATGTAGAATTTGTTCGCTCGTTAAAAGAAGATCTAAAGCGTCGTGATTTCACAATCAATGCTTTAGCGGTCGGAATTGATGGAACAGTGATTGATCTATTCGATGGATTAGATGATTTGCGGAATAAAGTTTTGCGCGCTGTGGGTAATCCCTATGAACGATTTCATGAAGATGCTTTACGAATGATGCGTGCACTACGTTTCGTCAGCCATCTGGGATTCACACTGGAGCCCGATACTTTTGAAGCAATTCAAGAATATCATTCCCTACTGGCGAAAATATCGGTGGAGCGGATCAATGTAGAGTTTGTTAAATTGATGATGGGTTCCTTCCGTGAGGCGGGATTACGGTCTTTTGTCGAATCAGAATGCTACATCTATTGTCCAGGATTGCGGGAATATGGATCAGCCTTGCTGAACTTTGCTGAACTGCGCGGACCTGCAATTCCAACTGAACGCCAAGCTTGGACTTTATTAATGACGATGCTGGATATGAACATAACCGATATTCGCTACTTTATGAAGGAATGGAAATGTTCCAATCAATTGATTCGAGAAGTTACTGAAATGGTACCAGCATTGCAGTTTCGCTTGAAATACGAATGGGACAACTGGACTTTATACCAGTTAGGTAGAGAACTAGCGCTTTCGGTTGAATATCTATTATATTACTTTGAACGTGAGCCGAATTTAGCAAAAATTCGTTTATTATTTCAATTTTTACCGATTTATTCATTAAAAGACCTTGCCTTAAAAGGAAATGAAGTAAAGGATCACTTTGATTACCCCCGTGGGCCTTGGATCAGCATGACACTAAACGCGCTAGAAAAAGAAGTCGTCGAAGGCAGAATAAAAAATGATAAAAAAGAATTATTAGCTTTTGCAGAAAACTTTTTAAAAAAGGAGATGCCATGAAAAAATTAACACAGCAGTATCGAGTTAGTGAAGATCAAACAGCATTAAAAATGGGTTCAGGGGATTTAGAGGTTTTGGCAACACCTGCATTAGTAGCGATGATGGAGAATTGTGCCAAAATTCTCTTAGCTCCCGATCTTTCCGCTGATCAAACGAGTGTCGGCTTCAAAATGGAGCTAAAACATTTAGCGCCGACAGACGTTGGTGCAGAGGTGAAAGTTATCAGCGAGATTATTGAGACTAATGAGAAAAAAGTTGTTTTTTCCATTAAGGCCTATGAGGAAGAACGGCTAATTGGTGAAGCTATTCATCAAAGAGTCATCGTTGGGACGGCAGCTTTTCTAAAAAAATTGAAGTAGAAGCACAACATGTGACCGTTTACTCAAGGTATGCTACACTTAATTTTAGATTAGTAGTGAGGAGAATGCAGAATGGCTAGAGAAATGACAGCGTTAAAATTCTATTTTCGTAATGGCGAAACATGGACAATTGATCGTCGTTACATCGGTGATTTATGGATCAAACAAATTACGACCAGTTTTGGCAGAATTCATGGAAGTGAGTTTGTAGAAATCCATCCATGTGCCGGATTTAAAATCGAAATTTATCAAGAAGGCGACCACGTACAAACGACGGATATCAACCTAGGGGGACTAGAACTAGGTATGTTCGAACGTGCGCGGAAATTTGAGGACATCGAGCGGATGGATATTATTTATCGTGCAGGACATCCTGATTCAGTTTACTTCCCATATAAGGACAAAGACACTGAAGGTCTCGATAACGTTTATCAATCAACTAAAGTTTCTGAAAAAACTAAGAGTCTATATATCGTGATCGATCCAACTAAGGATGTTGATGGTGTATATGGCGATCATTTCTAAAACGACAAAAACAAGTATCCGATAGTGGATGCTTGTTTTTTTGTCAGTCGTGTTGTTTGTAGTTTTTGGTTAATTAGGTAGAAAAAGTTAACAAAATGATATGTGCACGAAAATAAAGGGATTTCCTATTTTGGAAGGATTCCTTCTCTATATTAATCTGGCGGTCAGTCTACTTTTTGAAACTTGTTGAGTGTGAGCGATGGTTTTATTTTTTTAGCAGATTCATATGTTTGGTATTTATCTGTAGGTTAAGTAATACAATTCTCTAAAGAAAATATTAAGGTACCGAAAGAATATTAGCTAACTCCTTGATTTATTATTCAGGTACCTGTATCATATAAATATAAGGTACCTGAATAAAAAGGAGAGATTAACAATGGAAAATCAATTGAATGAACAGTTTATGAAGCTGCAACATGATTTACGTCGTTACTATCATCGCCAAATGGCTAAAAATCAAGGTTATGGTCCGCACCGTGGACAAGGAAGAGTCTTAGCATTACTAAAAATGAATCCTGAAATCAGCCAAAAGGATCTGACTTTTGTTTTAGGAATGCGCCCGCAATCTGTTGGTGAATTATTACAAAAACTTGAAGATAAAGAATTGATTACACGTGAAGTGTCAGAACAAGACCGTCGTGTCATGATTATTCGATTAACTGATCTTGGTAGAGGAGAGGCAGAAAAAATCTCTGAAACTACTGATTTTGGAGAAGAACTGTTTGCTGATTTTAGCGATGATGAAAAAAGCGAATGGACGCGGCTAGTTGAAAAATTAAGTGAGACATTGAAAAACGAGTTGGGAGAAGAAGAGTCAGAAGAATTTTTCGGCGGTGGTAGAGAGTTCCTTGGTCCTCGCCCGCCACACGAGAACGGGCCGCGTGGTCACGGAGGACCTCACGGCAGAGGTCCGGGTCATCCTCACCATATCGATGAACTTGGTGATTTTGATTGGTAGAAAGAAAGCTGTAAAGGGAAAAATTTCCTTTACGGCTTTTTTTTGTTACAATAACTGAGAGAAATTTGAGGATGGTTTGCGATGAAAGAATTAAAAGTGACAGAGCTATACAAAACATTTGGAGATAAAACCCTGTTCGATCGTATTTCGTTTTTGATTCACGAAAGAGATCGAATCGGTTTGATCGGGGTCAATGGAACTGGGAAGTCCAGCCTACTCACTATTTTGGCTGGAAAGGATAGTGGTGACGGCGATGTTTCCGCAATTGACAAGGCCAGCGATTATCGAATCGGCTATTTGGCTCAGGAACAAAATTTTTCAGAAGATTTATTAGTTTTGGATGTTGTTTTCCAAGGAAATAACCCGCTGATGCAAACAGTCCGCACCTATGAAAAAGCGTTAGTACAATTGTCGAATGATAGTAATCAAGAGTCTCAGCGACAATTCACTTTGGCAGAGGAAGGTATGAACAAGCAGGATGCATGGACTGCGGACAGTGAGGCTAAAGCGATCCTAAATAAATTAGGAATCGATACACTGGATAAAAAGATTGGAGAACTTTCAGGAGGCCAAATCAAGAGAGTTGCTCTGGCACAAGTTTTGATTGATGCTCCTGATTTATTATTACTGGATGAACCGACGAACCATTTGGATTACGATGCAATCCAGTGGTTAGAAAAATATTTAAAAGGTTATACTGGCTCACTCCTGATGGTTACCCATGATCGTTATTTCTTGGATCGTGTAACAAATCGTATTTTTGAGCTTTCTTTTGGCAGACTTTATGAATATCAGGGCAACTATGAGGCTTATTTAGTCGAAAAAGCTGAACGTGATCGAATCGCTTTTGAACAAGAGGGTAAAAGGAAACAATTGTATAAGCAAGAGCTCGCTTGGATGCGCGCTGGTGCCAAGGCACGGACCACTAAACAACAAGCTCGGATTAATCGATTTGAAGACCTAAAAGAAAATCTAAATCAAGTCAAAACGGATGGTCAACTTGAGATGAATATCGCCACCACCCGTTTAGGGAAAAAAGTTTTGGAGTTGAAACAGGCTTCTTATGAGATAGACGGTAAAACAATTTTGGCTAATTTTGATTTGTTGATTCAAACAAAGGAACGCTTGGGGATTACAGGTAAGAACGGGGCAGGTAAGTCAACTTTGTTGAATATTTTAGCTGGTAGAATTCCATTAGACAGCGGAGTGATCGAAATTGGCGAGACTGTTCGTTTAGCATATTACACGCAGCAAAATGAAATGTTAGATCCTAATAAGCGCATGATCGCTTACTTACAGGAAGCCGCCGAAGAAGTGAAACAACGAGATGGATCGCGAATCAGTGTTGCAGAGATACTTGAACGTTTCCTTTTCCCGCGATTTATGCACGGTACTTTGATCGGAAAACTTTCAGGCGGCGAAAAAAGACGCCTTTATCTACTGAAGTTATTGATACAGCAACCAAATGTGCTGTTGCTAGATGAACCGACGAACGATCTGGATATTGCGACATTGACCGTTTTAGAGGATTATTTACAGGAATTTTCAGGAGCCGTAATCACAGTTTCTCACGATCGATATTTCTTAGACAAAGTAGCAGAGAAATTATTGATTTTCGAGGGAGATGGTGTGATTGTCGCTTACTTCGGTTCTATTATGGATTATTTAGAACAAGAGACACCGATAAAAGAAGTAAAAGCTGTCAAGGCAAAGCCTCAATCAAAAGAGCGCAAGAAAAAACTTTCTTACAATGAGCAAAAAGAATGGGAAACCATTGAAGATGATATTGCCTTGTTAGAGGGGAAAATTGATGAGTTGACTGAAGCGATGAATCATCAGGGAGATGACTTCACGAAACTTCAGGATCTGCAAAAGGAAATTGATCAGACAGAACAAGCGTTAGAAGAAAAGATGGCTCGCTGGGAGTACTTGAGTGAGATCATTGAAGAAAATTAGTATGAAGGGATACTATTTCAACGTTTTACAGACTGCTAATTCAGAAGGGTGATTAGTTTAATAGTATATGCCATTCACATGAACCATTTTTTTTAAATTATTATTTTTAAAACGAATAAGGAGGAAAACTATGCTTATTGCTATCTGGGCGCAGGATAAAAATGGCTTGATTGGAAGAAACAATCGTTTACCATGGCATTTGCCAAATGATCTTCGTTTCTTTAAGGAAACGACAGTAAATCACACCTTAGTGATGGGACGGAAAACGTTTGAAGGAATGGGTGGTCGACCGTTACCGAACCGTCAAACGATCGTTTTAACTCGAGACAAAGAATATCATGCGGACAATGTTTTGATCATGCATTCATTAGACGAAGTGTTAGCCTATGATCAAGAGAATGAAGGAGAAATATTTATCGCAGGAGGCTCTGCAATTTATACTGAATTTCTTCCTCATTGTGAAAAAATATACCGAACTTTTATTGAAGCTAGCTTTGAAGGGGATGCATATTTTCCATTAATGCTCTGGAATAAATGGCAGCTGATTGAACGTAAACAAGGTCAAAGAGATGAAAAGAATCCTTATCGTTATTACTTTGAAACTTATGAAAGAGCTGGGTCTTAATGACATGGTTTTTTCAAGATTTATAAAGAAATAGTCTCAACAATGATTTATTTCATCAGTTTTGATATACTAAAATTAATTTGATACTAGGTATGGAAAGAAGGATCAGAATGCCAAATGTTAAAATTGTAACCGACTCCTCTTGTACGATTGAAAAATCTGTGCGAGATGAATTAAATATTACTGTGATTCCGTTATCAGTGATGATCGATGACGTGGTTTATCCTGACGATGACGAGTTGACAGGAGAGCGATTCATGGAGATGATGGCACAAGCCAAAAATCTGCCAAAGACTAGCCAACCACCGATCGGCTATTTTGCGGAGTTATATGATGAACTTGGAAAAGATGGGAGTCCGATTGTTTCGATCCATATGTCTCATACCTTGAGCGGCACTGCAGAAGCGGCGCGTCAAGCGACTTTTTTAAGTAGCAGTAACGTCACTGTAATCGATTGCGGCTTCATCGATCAGTCTCAAGCTTTTCAAGTAATCGAGGCAGCCAAATTAGCTCAATCAGGTGCTTCTTTAGACGAAGTGTTAGCTGGTGTAGAAAATGTTAAAAACCATAGTAAATTATTTATCGGTATTTCTTCGCTTGACAATCTAGTGAAGGGCGGACGTATTAGTCGTGTCGCAGGAGTGATTTCCAGTGTACTGAACATGCGTGTTGTGATGGAGCTTGAGAATGGAGAGTTGCTTCCAATTACTAAAGGTCGCGGTAAAAAAACATTCAGTAAATGGTTCGCTGCATTTAAGGACGAACTAGCGAAAGTTAATGTCAAACAAATTGGTATCTCATACGCCGGTAAATTAGATTTTATTGACGAAGCCAAACAGGCTTTACAAGAAATGTTCCCTGATATGCATATTCCAGTGTTGCATACGAATCCAATCGTAGCTACTCATACTGGGCCTGGGGCGTTTGCGATTATGTACTATACAGATTAGTTGACCTGCCTCTAGCGATAGAGGCGCTTTTTTTAACACTCATAAATTTTGACGATTTATAGATATGCAAAGGAGTTTCTATCGAGTTCGGCTGAATCAGCTAATATATACATGCTTTTTGGTGAACTTGCTAAATTATGTTGATTATTATCAAAAAAGTTGAACAAGCCCGATGTTTTGCTGAGGGTCGTCAGTTTAAATTTATGCAGTTTGTTTAAAATAAAGAAGGAGTAGATGAATGAAACGATTTTCAACAATATTGATCCCACTGGCGACAGCGGTTGTAACATTACTTGTTCTATTTTTGACTATTCCTAAAGCCGAATCACGTATTCGTGTTGTACGAGATGAACGTCAAAATTACAAGAGCTCGATTCATTTTGTTGCGGTAGGTGATTCACTGACCGAGGGTGTTGGCGATGAAACCAAGCGTGGTGGGTATGTTCCATTGGTGACAGATTCTTTACAGCAAAAGTATGAGCTGGCTTCAATTGAAAAAGACAACTATGGAGTTTCTGGCGAGCGCAGTGACCAGATTCTAAAGCGGGTGAAAAAAGACTCAGATTTGCGAAATAGTTTAGCAAGTGCTGATCTAATCACTATGACTGTTGGCGGAAATGATCTTTTTCAAGCCTTTCAAAAGAACCTTAACGCCAAAAGTGCAAAAGAGTTTGATCGTTCAATCAAAAAATATGGTGAACGCGTGTCAGACATTTTAGCTGAGATGCGAGAGTTGAATACAAAAGCGCCGATTTATGTCGTCGGAATCTATAATCCGTACTATTTGAATTTTCCTGATATCAAAGCGATGCAAACAGTCGTTGATAATTGGAATACAGAGACTAAAGACTTAACAAAAGAGAGGTCGAATTGTTTCTTTGTTCCCATCAATGACTTGTTGTATAAGGGAATCGCTACAAAAGACAGTGAGCAGACGACTGACAGCTCCAGTTCTGAAGTGAAAAACAATGCATTGTATGACGAAGATAACTTCCACCCGAATAATTTGGGTTACCAGCTGATGGCGACAGCGATTCAGGATAAAATAGTCGAAACGAAGGATTTATGGTTATTAAAGGAGAACAATTAATGGAAGAAAAGGAAGAAAATAAGGAAACTGAACCAAGAGCAGAAACAAGCAGAGCCAGTAAGGTGAAGAACAAAATTAATGGCTGGAAAGTGGCTTTTCTTGTATTGATAGGCATCATCTTAGGAGGGATCATTTTTTCAACAGTCCGAATTTTTACGGCACGAGAAACGAATCTGCCCCCAAGCAGTGAGACCACGGTACCAAAAGGTTCTCCTGTATTGACGATGAACACGAACAAGAAAAAATTGAACACGGTGATGGAATACTTTTTAAATGACTTTCAAAAAGGTTCTGATATAAAGTATGAGTTTTATTTAGAAAATCAAGCAATGCTGAAGGGTGAATTTAAAATCTTAGGAGCAAAGGTGGATTTTTATCTTTACTTTGATCCTTATGTTATGGATAATGGCAATGTTCAATTAAAAGCTCGGGATTTATCAATCGGATCGTTAAATTTGCCAGTCAGTCAAGTGATGGCTACAATCAAAAGAGGATATAAATTACCTAAGTGGGTCGCTATCGATGCAGAGGAGCAAACCATTGTGTTGAAGCTGAACGAGTTCAAATTAAATAACGGAATGTTCATCAAAGCAAATCATATTGATTTAGTCGGTGATGACATCCAATTTAGTTTGTATTTACCGAAAGAGAAAAAGGCAAATGATTGATCAAGCAAATCACTAGTAATCATCGAGGTGAAATAATTGAGAAGAAGTTTTTATCATTATATCTTGACACAGCGTGGTCACAATCTGCATGATCCAGTGGAGGCATTTGCTGGTGAAGTAGCAAAAGACATCATGTTTCCTAAACATTCAGAGGATTATCATGAGATTACGGACTATCTAGAATTGAGTGTCGATTATTTAGACTCGATGGACCTTTTTGATCAGGTTTGGGATAAGTATCAAGAAAATAATAAATAATTAAAAAGGAAAAGTTGAAGAAGGCTTTTCCTTTTTTTTCTAGCGTGCTATCATGAAAAAAAGGGTGAAAGGAAAATGCGCCTTGCAGAAAAAAACGTTACCAGTATCGATTTTTGTTATATCGATCTTATGTACAATAGTGATTACAGCAGTAGTGACACATTTTATCGAACAAAAACAGGCAATGGATAAGGACTCAGTTGTAAAAATCACACGAACGGATCTAGACGATGTTCAAGATTTGTATGATTTGATCAGTACAAATTATGTTGATAAAGTGAATAAGGAGCAGTTGATTCAAGGTGCTTTAAATGGGATGACGGAATCCCTGAATGATCCTGAATCAGAATTTTTAACTGCAAAAGAAACGAAGGAACTGAATGCTAAAGTTGCTGGAAGTTTTGAAGGCATTGGAGCGAATCTGCAACTGGAGAATCGTTTGCCAGTGATTGATCGAGTGCCTGTCAAAAACTCTCCAGCTGAAAAAGCTAAACTGAAGGCAAATGATATTATCCTTGAGGTAGATGGTAAGAAAACTCAAGATAAATCCTTAGATCAAGTTTCCAGTATGATTCGTGGTAAAAAGGATACACAAGTGAAATTATTGATTCAACGAGGTAATGAACAATTTGAAGTATCTTTACAGCGAGATGTTATTCCTGAGGATACGGTCAAGGGCAGCCTTGATTCAAAGGATCAATCAATTGGCTCGATCCAAATCGATAACTTTCGGGAAACGACAGCCTTGGAATTTCGAACAATCATTGAACAGCTGCGTAAAGATGGCGCTAAATCGTTCGTCATTGATCTTCGTCAAAACTCTGGAGGATTGATGGCTGAAGCGGAACGTGTAGCAAGTTATTTTTTGGAAAACGGTGACACCATCGCACAATTTTCAAATAACGAAAAAGTCATCTCCATCGATAAAGCCGGGAAAAAAATCGACCAAGGATTTAAAGTCAAAGAACCGACTGTGTTTCTCGTTGATCAGGAGAGTTCTTATGGGGCAGAGTTACTGGCCGCAGCTGTTAAAAACAAAAACTATCCGATCATTGGGGTAAATACATTTGGAAAAGGTACCGTTCAAAGCCTTAGTCCAATTGGTAAAGATAATTATGTACAATTGACGATCATGAAATGGTTTGCCCCTGATGGTTCATCCGTCGAAGGAAAAGGAGTAACACCAACAATTGAAGCAGACTATCCAGAATACGCCAAGCTCCCGCCGATCTCGAAGCAATCCAACTGGCGTATCGGAGACTCTGGCGATGCTGTTAAAAATATCAATACGATGTTAAAAGCTTTAGGTTATTCAACAGATGGGGATTTGTTCAATGATGCAACGAAAGATGCCGTCGCAAAAATCCAAACAGATAATAATCTATCGGCAACGGGTGCCTTGGATGATAAAACGGTCGATGTTTTACAAGAGAAAGTGTTTGAACTTGTCAAGAGTAATGATGTTGCCTATGCTAAGGCTGTAGAAACGTTAAAAAAATAAACATCTGAGTAAACTACTGCTGCTTTGCTTGCAAGGAGGGAAGCAATTGAAAAAAATATTAACCAAAAGTCACTTATGGCTAGGAGTCAAATATCTGTTGATTTCCCTCTTTTTTGGTGTAGTGATTCGCGGCTTTCTATTGATTCCAGTTCCTGTAACAGGCAACTCAATGGATCAAACGCTGACACAAGGTGATATGATTCTGATGGAGAAATTCAGTAGGGTAAAACGCTTTGATGTGATCGTTTTCCAGCAACCGGATGGAACGATTTATATCAAACGAGTGATTGGATTGCCGGGAGATGAAATTCGATATGAAAAAGACCAGCTTTATATTAATGGTAAAGAAGTCTCTGAGCCTTATTTGACTAATAATCGCAGTCATGACCATCAAGTTTCTCCCTATACGACGGATTTCCAATTGGTCGAATTAACTGGACAAAAAAAATTACCGAAGAATGAATACTTTGTTCTAGGTGACAATCGGCGGATCTCAAAAGACAGCCGATCTTTTGGGACTGTCGAAAGTAAAGATATCTTAGGTAAAGCTCAGGCAGTCTATTACCCATTGACCCATATAAAGATCATTTCGTAAGAAGATGAATTGTTCATCTTCTTTTTTTGATGAAAAAAAGTAAAAAAATTTGAGAAAAGTTCTCATTTTATTCAATTGCGATTAAATTTTTATTACGTTACTCTTGAGGTAGGAAGTCGGCTCCTAATTGAAGATAAAGGAGATAAGATGATGTATCATGCAAGGTTTAATGGGACACATTACGAAATAGGAAAAAAATGGGGAGAGCTGTTAAGAAAAAATGATAAACAATTGCTTAACAATATTCCTTTCGCAATTACCAAAGAGATGGAGGAGTTTGCTCAACAATGTTTACCACACTATCAAAAATTCTTTCCGGAGATCACAGAAGAAATCAATGGCATCGCAGACGGGCAGCAAATTAAATCGGATCCGTTATATGCCATTCTTTTTTCAATGTATTCGCTAGTCCGGATAACGAATTGCTCGAGCTTTGTAATCAAAAATAATCAGACTTTTTTGCTTGGACGCAACAGTGATTTTTTAACAGAGATTGAAAAGCTATATATGAACTGCTTATACACATTTAAAGAGTCTGAATCCTATAGTTTTTCTGGGAATACGACGGCATTTGTAGAAATGGAAGATGGAGTCAATCAAGCGGGACTTGCTGTTGCTCTGACATCAGTTTTTCCAGACTCGCTTAAGCCAGGACTAAATGTCGGGATGATCCTGCGCATGCTGCTGGAGAAATGTCAAACAGTAGAGGAAGCTCTTGATTTGTTGGAGGATATTCCTCGCTGCTCTTCTGGGACACTAGTAATGGCAGATTTTTCAGGAAACGCTACTCTGGTTGAATTCACAAATGATAAGTTGGTTCATTCTTCGTTGGAAGAACAGGGCTATCTCTGTGCGACGAATAGTTTCCATTTGCCAGCGCTGCTTTCGAAAAAAATAACTGTGGCTGATGATTGGTTTGCAGAAGAACGTTATCAGACGTTAGATCAACATTTGGCTGGCAACTACTCTAAGATGGGGCTAGATGAGTCAAAACAGCTATTGGGCGGTAAGTATGGTTTTCTGTGTCAATACGATCGTAAAACAGGAAAGGATACTGTTTGGTCCGCGATTTATGACATGAACAACAAGCAGGTCTATCGCTGCGAAGGTAATCCTGCTAGAAAAAATTTTAAAGAAGACACACGTTTCAGTTTCTAGAAAAATAAAATGGCAGAAGCAGTCACAAAAATAATTCATAGCTTGTGACTGCTCTTTTGATAAAATGAGTTGAATCCTGTTTACACAAAATTAGTAAGAAAAATCAGTATTCTCAGAAAAATAATTTTGCAGAGAAACACAAAAAATATGAACTTGTGATACAATAACGTGTGGAAATAGAAGTCAATGATTATTGGAAAACTAGTTGCATCTTAAAATAACGATTGGAATCATAAAAACATCTTTTGTGTTTCTGTTTTTTAAACCAGAAATTAAGTACTGCGTTTTGATAAGATAGCTTCCTAATAACACGCTCCAAGGAGGAATTACATATATGACTATTCAATGGTTCCCCGGCCATATGGCCAAAGCGAGACGCGAGGTCTCTGAAAAATTAAAATTTGTTGATATTGTGTTTGAATTGATTGATGCTCGGTTACCACTATCCTCTCGTAATCCGATGCTGGATCAAATTGTGCAGCAAAAACCGCGTCTGGTTTTATTGAACAAATCGGACTTAGCTGATCCCAATCAAACAAATATGTGGGTCAATTATTTTCGCGAACAAGGGCATCATGTATTGGCTTTGACCGCGAAGGATGATAAGAGCGTGAAGCAGATCGTTCCGGCAAGTAAAAAAGTATTAGTGGATAAGATTGCTCGTGATAAAGAAAGAGGATTAAAAACTCGTGCGATTCGTGCGATGGTTCTAGGGATTCCTAATGTTGGGAAATCCACTCTGCTTAATCATTTAGCAGGAAAAAAAATTGCTAGCACAGGCAATCGTCCTGGAGTTACAAAAGGTCAGCAATGGCTGCGCTTTGGTTCGCAGCTGGAATTATTGGATACGCCAGGAATATTGTGGCCAAAATTTGAAGATCCAGCAGTCGGGAAAAAGTTAGCACTAACGGGAGCAATTAAGGATGATCTTCTGCATCTGGATGATCTAGCTCTCTATCTGCTGGAGGTATTTTGTCGTTTTTATCCTGAGCAATTAAAAGAACGTTACAAATTGTCTGAAGACGATTTATTTATGGAGTTACCTGAGTTATTGATGCTTATTTCTAATAAACGTGGCTTCAAAGATGATTATGAACGGGCAAGTGAGATGCTGATCCTTGAATTGCGCCAAGGCAAATTGGGACGGTTCACATTGGATCGTTTTGAGGAGTTGAGCGAGTAATGGAAAAACAATCAATCAGTGCAATCAAAGCAGAGTTAATGACAATCTCTTCTGTAGATGATCCCCGTTTAGTAGAGCTTCGCCAAGATTCTCGTAAAGGCGTCCAGTTGGCTATAGCACAATGGCAAAAACAACAAGATAAACAAGTAGCATTAGCGGAAAAATATCAAGAGATGTCTGTTTTTGAAAATGAAAAAAAGGCGTTGGGGTTCAAAGCGATTTGCGGTATCGATGAAGTTGGTCGTGGTCCACTGGCAGGTCCAGTGGTTGCTGCTGCAGTTATTTTGAATGAGGAACATGCGATCTTAGGATTGAATGATTCAAAGCAGCTTTCCGCTAACAAACGCGAAGAACTAGTGACGGAGATTAAAAAAAATGCTCGCGCTATCGGTATCGGAGAGGCAACGGCAGAAGAGATTGACCAAATGAATATTTATCAAGCGACTAAAGTGGCAATGCAACGGGCGATCGATCAATTAGAAATTGCGCCCGATTGTCTGTTGATTGATGCAATGGTATTAGACAATGGATTACCACAGGAGAAAATTATCAAAGGGGATGCTCGATCCGTGTCGATTGCCGCCGCGAGTATCATTGCCAAAGTATATCGAGATGAATGGATGGCGAAATACGGGGAGAACTATCCAGCCTATGGGTTTGCTAAAAACGCGGGTTATGGCACAAAAGAACATTTACAGGCTATTGATGAGCAAGGAATCTTACCAATTCATCGCAAAACTTTTGCGCCAATTAAAAATAAATAAAAAATAAGATCCTTCTTTTTTCTGTATCTTTTGATAAAGACTGAAAAGAGGGATTTTTTTGAAGAGTAAATTTCTTTTACGTTTAAGTTTAACTAAAGGGATCGGTGCATTTGGCAAGCAGCGAATTTATCAATTTGCTAAAAGACATCAATGGTGGGATTTTGACAGTTTAGAAGTTCGATTATTAGCACAATCTACCAAACAGAATGATTGGAATGATTGGACCGAAGATCGAATACAAGAAATTGAACAAACGCATCAATATATCACGATCGAGGATGAGGCTTATCCAGAAATATTACGTCATGTTCCAACACCACCGTTAGTATTGTTTTATAAGGGGAATCTGGAACTGTTAAAACGCAACATGCTAGCGGTTGTAGGCGCACGCGATGCAACAAAGTATGGATATCATGTTTTGCAGGAATTGATGCCAGATATTACGAAGCGAGGATTTGTAATCGTCAGCGGCTTAGCAAAAGGTATTGATAGCTTTGCTCATCAATTTGCAATCAGTAACCAAGGAAAAACGATCGGTGTGGTTGGAACTGGGTTAGATATTTGTTATCCTAAAACTAGTGGTAATTTACAAATTGAGATGAGCCAACATCATTTAGTTTTAAGCGAATATCCAAATGGTACGACTCCTGCGAAATTTCACTTTCCAATGCGCAATCGGATTATCGCAGGATTAAGCAGTGGTGTGTTAGTAGTAGAAGCAAAAAGGCGTAGTGGCTCATTAATTACTGCTCAACAAGCTTTGGACTATGGGAAAGACGTTTTTGCAGTTCCTGGATCGATCTTAGATGGGCGGTCAAGCGGCTGTCATCAGTTGATTCAAGACGGTGCAATCTGTGTAGAAAAAACACAAGATATCTTTGATTCTTATGATTTATGGAAGGAAATTCATTAGACCTGACTTGACAAACAAAATTTGAATAGCGTATTATAGGCTACGATTTGTCAGTAGTTACCGATATATAATAGTAGAAAAAATTGAGGAGGCAAAAACATTTGGCCTATAAATACCTAGTTATCGTGGAATCACCAGCAAAAGCAAAGACAATTGAAAAATATTTGGGAAGAAATTATAAAGTAGTCGCAAGTGTTGGACACGTGCGAGACTTGCCAAAAAGTAAGATGGGGATCGATGTTGAAAACAATTATGAACCCCATTATATCTCGATTCGCGGAAAAGGCGATGTCATCAAAAGCTTGAAGCAAGCGGCTAAAAAAGCGCAAAAAGTCTATCTCGCAAGTGACCCGGATAGAGAAGGGGAAGCCATCGCTTGGCACCTCGCTTATTTATTAGGATTAGATTTAAAGGATAAGAACCGCGTCGTCTTTAACGAAATTACGAAAGACGCTGTCAAAGCGGCCTTTAAAGAACCACGTTCAATCGATGTTTCGTTAGTAGATGCGCAACAAGCACGTCGCGCATTGGATCGCCTTGTTGGTTATTCCATTTCACCGATTTTATGGAAAAAAATTAAAAAGGGTTTAAGTGCCGGTCGGGTTCAATCAATCGCTCTAAAAATGATCATTGATCGCGAACAAGAAATTCGTGACTTTGTGCCAGAAGAATACTGGAGCATTGATGGAAACTTCAAAAAGAAAACCAAGAAATTCAAAGCCAACTTCTGGGGTGTTGACGGCAAAAAGAAAAAATTGCCCGATGCTGAAGCAGTCAAAGAAATCACATCAAGAATTGATGGCAAGGATTATGAAGTAACTAAGGTTGAGAAAAAGGAACGGAAACGTAATCCGGCATTGCCATTTACTACAAGTAATATGCAACAGGAATCTGCGCGTAAGTTGAATTTCCGTACAAGAAAAACCATGATGGTTGCGCAACAATTGTACGAAGGGATCGCTCTTGGCAAACAGGGAACAGTCGGTCTGATCACCTATATGCGTACAGACTCTACCCGGATTTCGGATACAGCAAAAACCGAGGCAGCAGAATTTATTGAAAAAACATACGGCAAGGAATATTCACAACATCATGCTCGTAAAGCGAAAAATCCGCAGGGAGCACAGGATGCTCATGAGGCTATTCGTCCAACCAGTGTGCAACGGACACCGGATGAAATGAAGCAATATTTAGACAAGGATCAATTAAAGCTTTATACCTTGATCTGGTCACGTTTTGTTGCTAGTCAAATGACTGCGGCGATTCTTGATACAATGAAAGTGACACTTGAACAAAATGGTGTGATCTTTATCGCCAATGGATCGAAAATCAAGTTTAAAGGGTTTATGCAAGTCTATATTGAAGGCCGCGACGATGGGAAAGAAGACAAAGAGAACATTTTGCCTGAGCTTGAAAAGGGTGAAATCGTGCAATCTGTCAATATTGAACCGAAACAACACTTTACTCAGCCGCCAGCTCGTTTTAGTGAAGCAACCTTGATCAAAACGCTAGAAGAAAATGGGGTAGGTCGACCTTCAACTTATGCTCCAACTTTAGATACGATCCAACGTCGTTATTATGTGAAATTAACGCAACGTCGTTTTGAACCAACCGAACTTGGAGAAATTGTCAATACCTTGATCGTTGATTTCTTCCCGCAAATCGTTGATGTCAACTTTACGGCTGAGATGGAAAATGATTTAGATAAGGTTGAAGAAGGCAAGGAAGAATGGACGACGGTTGTTGATCGTTTCTACAAACCTTTCGCAGTTGAATTGGAAAAAGCCGAAGAAGGCATTGAAAAGATTCAAATTAAAGATGAGCCAGCAGGATTCGATTGTGATGTTTGTGGACATCCAATGGTGATCAAATTGGGTCGTTATGGAAAATTCTATGCATGTAGTAATTTTCCAGATTGCCGCAATACCAAGCCAATTATCAAAGAAATTGGCGTAGAATGTCCAGTTTGTCATAAAGGGCAAGTTGTTGAACGGAAATCCAAAAAGAATCGTTTGTTCTATGGCTGCTCACGTTATCCAGATTGTGACTTTACTTCTTGGGATAAACCAATCGGTCGTACATGTCCGAAAGATGGCGGTTATTTAGTTGAGAAGAAAGTCAAAGGCGGTAAGCAAGTCGTCTGTGTCAACGGAGATTACGAAGAAGCTGTACAAAAATAACGTTTATAAGTGAGGAATAGATGGTAAAAACAGTGAATGTTATCGGGGCGGGTCTTGCCGGAAGTGAGGCTGCTTGGCAACTGGCAGAGGCAGGCGTCCCTGTAAATTTATACGAGATGCGTCCAGTGAAATCAACACCAGCACATCATACAGCGGATTTTGCGGAGCTTGTCTGCAGCAACTCTTTACGAGGAAATAATTTGACGAATGCGGTCGGCGTTCTGAAGGAAGAGATGCGCTGCTTGAATTCTTTAGTCATCGCCTCTGCGGATGAAACGGCTGTTCCTGCAGGCGGTGCACTTGCAGTGGACCGGAATAATTTTTCTGCGCGAATTACTGAGAAACTGAAAGCTCATCCAATGGTAAAAGTTATTTCAGAAGAAATCACCAAGATTCCTGAGGGGATCACCATTATTGCGACTGGTCCTTTAACTTCGGAAGCTCTGGCGGAGCAAATCGCGGATTATAATGGCTCACATGGGTTTTACTTTTATGATGCAGCAGCGCCGATCATAGATAGTTCGACGATTGATCGTGAAAAAGTGTATTTGAAATCGCGTTATGACAAAGGTGAAGCCGCGTATTTGAATTGTCCAATGACCGAAGAAGAATTCATGCGCTTTTATGAAGCCCTGATCACAGCCGAGGTTGCTCCACAAAAGGAATTTGAGAAGGAAAAATTCTTTGAAGGCTGTATGCCGATTGAGGTTATGGCTAAACGCGGAATTAAAACGATGTTGTTTGGACCTATGAAACCTGTCGGATTGGAAGATCCTAAGACGGGTAAACGCCCATATGCGGTGATTCAGTTGCGTCAAGATAACGCTGCTGCATCAATGTACAACATTGTTGGTTTTCAAACCCATTTGAAATGGGGCGAACAAAAGCGTGTATTTCAGATGATTCCTGGTTTGGAAAATGCGGAATTCTTGCGCTATGGAGTTATGCATCGCAACAGTTTTATAAATTCGCCAGAACTCTTGCGCTCTACGTATCAGAGTAAGAAACGTGATGATCTATTCTTTGCTGGTCAAATGACTGGTGTAGAAGGCTACGTGGAAAGTGCGGGCAGCGGATTAGTTGCTGGCCTGAATGCGGCTCGATTAGCTAAAGACGAAGAACTGATTGAATTTCCTCGTGAAACGGCGATTGGCTCGATGGCATATTACATCACTCATGCTGAAGGCAAACATTTTCAACCGATGAATGCAAATTTCGGGTTATTTCCAAGTTTGCCGGAACGCATCCGTGACAAAAAATTACGCTATGAAACATTGGCTGAACGTGCGTTAAATGCTTTGACAGAGATAAATATCTAGAAAAATTTCCGTTGCTTCGGCAGCGGAGATTTTTTATTTAGACAAAATAAATCGGATTCATGTCCGTTTTGACAGCAATTGTGAATTATCTGTAAATAATTGTTAGTATATTCGTGAAAAATCAATAAATTCTGACAATTCAATTGTAATTAAAAAGCTCTTATGCTACATTTATGCTATGTTTGTGAGGTGAGAGAAAGTTTGGAAAATGACGCAGCGATGCAAGAGTTCATCGGTTATTTAATGACCGAGCGAGGCTACTCAGAAAAAACCAAGGAAGCCTACCAGCGAGATCTAAATGACTTTTGTCAATTTTTGGAAAATTCAGGCGAATCTTCGTTGTTAGCAGTGGATCATTTAGATGTACGTGTCTACTTGGCCTTTCTCAATGATCAAAAATATAGCCGCAATACGATCAGTCGAAAGATTGCGAGTTTGCGATCCTTTTATCAATACCTTTTAAAGCATGAGAAAATCAAAGAGAATCCTTTTTCTTATGTTCATCTCAAAAAAAAACAGGCCCGTTTACCACGTTTTTTTTATGAAAAAGAAATCGAAGTCCTTTTCGATAGTGTTGATGGAACGGAGCCATTGGACCAGCGAAATCGTGCGTTGTTAGAGGTTCTTTACGGATCAGGTCTTCGGGTGAGTGAATGTGCCAATCTCCAGTTATCTGTCATTGATTTTGATAATAGTGTGATGCTGATCCACGGAAAAGGGAATAAAGATCGTTATGTGCCGTTGGGTTCTTATGCAGCGGATGCGATTCAAGAATTTGTTCAATGCGGTCGCAAGCAGCTGATGGATCATTTCGGTAAAGAGCATGACTATCTTTTCATTAATCACCGGGGGGAACAAATCACGCCAACTGGGATCGAGTATGTGTTGAATCAAATCATCAAGAAAAGCAGTTTGACTAGTGATATCCATCCCCATATGCTGAGGCATACATTTGCTACGCATTTATTGAACAACGGTGCCGATTTGCGTACGGTACAGGAGTTACTTGGACACGCGAATTTGTCAACGACCCAGATTTATACTCATGTTACAAAAGAAAGCTTACAAAAAAGTTATCGCTCGTTTCATCCTAGAGCTTAGAAGTTTAACAAAAAAGGAGAGATTAAGATGTCAGAATCACAATTTCATTCAACTACGATCTGTGCGATCGAAAAAGACGGAAAATTAGCGATGGCCGGTGATGGTCAAGTCACAATGGGTGAACAAGTCATCATGAAAGGAACAGCGCGAAAAGTCCGTCGTATCTACAATGGCAAAGTTGTTGTCGGTTTTGCTGGCAGCGTAGCTGATGCCTTTACTTTAGAAGAAAAATTTGAAGGCAAGCTGAATGAATACAATGGAAATCTACAAAGAGCAGCGGTTGAGCTGGCACAAGAATGGCGCACACAGCAGGCTATGAAAAACCTTGAAGCCTTATTAATCGTCATGAATGACGAAGAAATGTTGTTAGTTTCTGGAAATGGCGAGGTAATTGCACCTGATGACGGTATATTAGCAATTGGTTCTGGAGGAAATTATGCATTAGCTGCAGCTAGAGCGATGAAGAAACATAATTCTGATATGAGCGCGAAAGAAATGGCCGAGAGCGCGCTGAATATTGCTGCTGATATCTGTGTCTTTACGAATCATAATATTATTGTTGAAGAAATGTAGAGGGAGGATTTCAACATGACTGAAGTTAATAAAACACCTAAAGAAATAGTGAATGAATTAGATCAATATATCATTGGACAAGATGATGCAAAACGTTCTGTAGCAATTGCCTTACGAAATCGTTATCGCCGAATGCAATTAGAAGAAACGATGCAGCAGGAAGTGACACCGAAGAACATTTTGATGATTGG
The DNA here is from genome assembly GCF_032555305.1 of Enterococcus sp. Taxonomy (GTDB): domain Bacteria; phylum Bacillota; class Bacilli; order Lactobacillales; family Enterococcaceae; genus Enterococcus_A. The sequence continues at coordinate 108,186 of NZ_JAWGOQ010000003.1, read as the reverse complement.
ACCAACTGGTGTCGGAAAAACTGAAATCGCTCGTCGTTTAGCGCGTATTGTTAAAGCACCTTTCGTTAAAGTCGAAGCGACTAAGTTCACAGAGGTAGGGTATGTCGGTCGTGATGTAGAATCTATGGTACGTGATTTAGTAGAAAATGCGATCACGATTGTTGAAAAAGAACAGTACTCAAAAGTTTATTCACAAGCATTAAAACGCGCGAATAAACGTTTAGTAAAGATCCTGGTTCCAGGAATCAAGAAAGAGCAGAAGCAAAGTAACAATCCTTATGAACAAATGATGAATATCTTTAACCAATCACAAACTGAGCAAAAAGAAGAAGTCACAGAAGATATCAAAGTCAATCGTCAAACGGTACTTGATCAGTTGGAAAAGGGATTGTTAGATCAACGAGAAGTGAGCATTGAAATAACTGAACCTAAAAAAGCGATGCCGATGAATAATGGTTTAGAACAAATGGGGATTGATCTATCTGACACTTTGGGCGCATTGACTCCTGAGAAAAAGGTTCAGCGTACAGTAACTGTCAAAGAAGCACAGGAACTGTTAGTTAAAGAGGAACAAGCTAAATTAGTTAATGAAGGCGACATTTACACAGCGGCCATTAAATTAGCAGAAAGCTCTGGTATTATCTTCATCGATGAAATCGATAAGATCACCTCAAAATCGCAACAGAATTCTGGAGAAGTCTCTCGTGAAGGTGTCCAACGAGATATTCTTCCGATCGTTGAAGGCTCTCAAGTCAACACAAAATATGGGGCAATTCAAACGGATCACATTCTATTTATCGCTAGTGGGGCTTTCAGCTTGTCGAAACCAAGTGACTTGATCCCTGAATTGCAAGGTCGTTTTCCTATTCGGGTTGAATTAAACGATCTTTCAGCAGAGGATTTTGTCAAAATCCTAACTGAACCAAACAATGCCTTGATTAAACAATATATTGCCTTAGTTGGTACTGAAAATGTTAGAATCATTTTCACCCAAGAGGCTATTGAACGAATCGCACAGATTGCTTTTGATGTGAATCGGGAGACAGATAATATCGGAGCTCGTCGTTTACACACAATATTGGAAAAATTGTTGGAAGATCTTTTATTTGAAGCACCAGATATGCAAATGGGAGAGATTAAGATAACAGAAGCGTATGTGGATGAAAAACTTGCTTCAATTGCACAAAATAAAGATTTAAGTCGGTTTATTCTTTAAAAAATGGAGGGGAAAAAGTGGAAACTTTATTAGAAAAAACACGTCAGATTAATAAGCTGATGCAGCAAAAGAATGCATTCGAACCAGCTGCAGAATTGCCTTACAACAATATGGCGCGGATTTTAGGGGATATCCTAGGCTCCTTGACCTATATCATCGGAGCTGAGGGTGAATTGTTGGGACTTAATGAGAAGATTGATATCAACACTGAGCGCGTTCGTTCATTTTTGGTTGATCGTCAGTTTCCGGATAGTTATGTATCAGAAATGAAAGAAGTCTTTAAAACCGAAGCCAATATTCCGGTGGCCAATGATTTGACTGCATTTCCGACTGAGCGTGCTGAACTTTATCCGAATGGATTGACGACGGTTATTCCGATTTTCGGGTCAGGTGAACGCTTAGGAACGATCATTTTAGCTCGCACAGAAGGAGCATTTAATGATGATGATCTTGTTTTAGCCGAATATGGTGCAACTGTTATCGGAATGGAAGTACTCTATCAGCAGTTTTTGAATGTAGAGGAAAAGATTCGTAGTCAAACAGCAGTTCAAATGGCGATTAGTACTCTTTCTTACAGTGAGCTAAAAGCGGTCAAAGCGATTTTTGATGCTTTAGAAGGTGATGAAGGTCGCTTAACGGCTTCAAATATCGCGGATAAGATCGGAATCACTCGCTCAGTGATTGTTAATGCTCTGCGCAAACTAGAGTCTGCAGGGATCATTGAATCTCGGTCTTTAGGTATGAAAGGAACCTACTTAAAAGTTTTGAATCCGTTGTTCAAAGATGAACTGGTACGTCATAAATAAAGCGACCAGTCCAGCTTTATTAGTCCAATAATTACATCAGGGGAATAAGGAGTGGGATAGTTATGTCAGTAACGATTAGTAATGATTTTTTGGAAGCGACGATCAATGAAAAAGGAGCAGAACTTGCTAGCTTGCGTGCTAATGACATCGAATATATGTGGCAAGCAGATCCAGAATATTGGAATCGACACGCACCGTTCTTGTTTCCATTTGTCGGTCGCTTAAAAGATAATCAGTATACGTATAAAGGTAAGACATATCCGATGGGACAACATGGTTTTGCACGTGACAAAGAGTTCAAAGTTGTTGAACAAGCAAAAGATCAGGTAACCTTTTTACTTGAGAGTGATGCAGAGACAAAAAAAGTCTATCCTTTTGATTTTGCTCTAACAATCAATTACGAAATCTGGGGCGAAGGGATTCGGATACGCTTCAATGTCGAAAATACCGGAAGTGAAGAAATGATCTTTGCTCTGGGAGGGCATCCAGCTTTCAACATTCCATTAACGGATGATTTGAGTTTCGATGATTATTTCATTGCATTCTCGCCACAAAAATCCCGTGTGAAGATTCCTCTAGAGGGGCCATATACCAATCTAGATCAGAAAACAATCGGACAAACGAATACAAATATCCAATTAAGTCATGAGCTTTTTAAAGAGGATGCATTGATTTACGAAACTCGCGGGTTAAATGCTTACACACTTGGTAGTGAAGAATCACCCCATAGTGTCACCCTGGCTTACAATAATATTCCGTACGTTGGATTATGGTCACCTTATCCTGCTGAAGCACCTTTTGTTTGTATCGAACCCTGGTGGGGGTTTGCTGATACCGTTGACAGTAACGGTCGCCTTGAGGACAAAGAAGGGATGAATCGCTTAGCCGCGAAAGAGAACTTCAAAACGGAATTTTCGATTACAGTTAGTTAAAAACAAAAAAATAAAGCGAACATTCTTGAATCTTTTCAAAGATTACAAGAATGTTCGTTTTTTAATCAAAGGGCACATGCCAACTATTATCATTGTGAGCCGCAAAGCACAGTTTAATTTGTTCCTGATTAACTTTTTCCTCAGCTAGCGGTGGCAACTGTTCTAAATCAAACCAACCGATCTGAATTGTTTCGATGTTTTCTGTGAAGCTTCCACCAAGTAACTGGCATTCCACAAAGACTTTGCAGACACTATAAGCATAGCGTGGAGGATTGTGTTTGTTACGATCTTGAATCGCGATAACTCTTAATGGTTTAACGGTCAAGCCTGTTTCTTCCAGTGTTTCTTTGACCGCATTTTCTTTGATCGACTGATCAAAATCAACCCAGCCGCCGGGTAATGACCAAAGTTCATTCTTCTCTTGGACCAGCAAAATCTTATTTTCTTTAAACACTGCCGCTCGTGTATCCAATTTTGGTGTAGGGTAACCAACCTCTTCAGCAAAAAGCTTTCGCAATTGTGGAATTGGGATGGGAGATTGGACGGCGAGCATTTCAGTGGCAATAGAACGGATTCGATCAAATCGTTCTTTATCAAAAGGATCTTTAGTGTATGTGATTCCGGCTTGAGCAAGAGCCTGTAGTTCAATTGCCCAATCCAAAAGTTGTTCCTCCATCTATTTCTCCTTTTTGTTTAATCCGAAAGAAACTCTATTTTCTGTTCCGTCTTTAATGCGCTGAATATTTTCTCTATGACGATAAATGATATAGCAGGTCAACGCGAAACAAATGAATGTCAGCAGCAAGTTGTGTGTCGGTAAGATCAGCGGCCATATGTAAGGCAAAATAAATGACGAGAGAGTGACAAATATCGCAGAAGTAATACTCGCAGCGCTGACCATGCTGGTGATATAAAGTACGATCAAAAAGAAAACCAATGAAAAGAAAAAGAACAAGGGAGCAAATGCCAAGAGCATCCCAGCGCTAGTCGCGACTGCCTTTCCACCCTTAAAGCCTGCGAAAATGGGCAGGGTGTGTCCGATTACAGCGACTAACCCAAACCATAGCGGATTGATATCCAAATGGAAAATCGTAGGTAGTAAAGTGGCTAGGGAGCCTTTTAATAAATCCATTGCGAAGACTACGAAGCCTGCTGTTTTCCCCAGTACTCGAAACGTGTTCGTCGTTCCAGAACTATGGCTGCCAAACTCGCGTATGTCTTTCTTGAAAAAAAGTTTTCCAATCCAAATGCCGGAGGGAATAGAGCCTAAAAAATAAGCTAAGACTAAAAGTATGGCGGTTTTCATATGAATCCTCATTTCTTTGTTTGTAAGGCTATTTTAGCAGATTTCAAAAGAGTGAACAAATCCTAATCCCGTGATATACTGATTAACGTGAATAATTAAAAATTAAGTTGAGCGAGGGAATTCAAATGAGTTTTCAAAATCCTAGTCAAGAAAAAATTTTCCAGTATTTAAACGAAGCCAAAGTGATTGCAGTAGTAGGCCTGAGCGACAATCCTGAAAAAACCAGTTATCAAATCGCTGATGTACTAAAAGTTCATGGCTACAAATTATACGGTGTCAATCCGAAATTAGCCGGTCAAACAGTCAATGAGATTCCAGTTGTAGAAAATTTATCTGCTGTACCTGAAACGATCGATATCGTAGATGTTTTTAGACGAAGTGAATTTTTACCAGCCGTTGCTGAAGATTTTTTAAAAACGGATGCTAAAGTTTTTTGGGCACAGCTTGGTTTATTCAGCGCTGAAGCAGCAGAAATGTTGCGAGCTCAAGGTCGTAATGACATCGTGATGGACCGCTGTGTGAAGATCGAATTGAACAAAAAAGCTTAGTAAATTGGTTGATTTTCTTAAAAAAAAAGCTTAAAATGCCTTTTCAGCAACAGGAGAGGCTTTTTTTTTGAGCTTTTTTAGCGTATCATACAAATGATGTACTTTGGAAAAGAATGCCAGTTCAACTTTACCATTTCTTCTCTTTGCTTCAGTAGGATTGGAAGAATGGTATGTGTACGAGAATTTTTTGCATCAGACAAATTCGGACCCACTAGAGAGTTAGCTCAGTGAAAGTAGGTTAGCAACTTTGTTGAATGATATATGGCATTCGAATCAAACTAATTTTTCTGCAAAAATTGGTTTATTAAAACGAATAAGGATGTCAGTTCAACTTTTTTCAGGATATTTAATCTGAAAATTAACTAACAAGATTGACCAGATTAATGTTCAAGCATTTTAGTTGAATGATATACGACATTCGAATCAAACTAATTTTTCTTGAAAATTAATTCATTAAAACGAATAAGGAGCTGTAGGATTGGCTAAGATGAACAATGAATATAATGACGCTTCGATCCAGGTACTAGAAGGATTAGAGGCGGTTAGAAAACGGCCAGGAATGTATATTGGTTCGACTGATAGTCGCGGATTACATCATTTGGTTTATGAAATCGTCGACAATGCAGTCGATGAGGCATTGTCTGGCTTCGGAAATGAGATCGAAGTGACGCTTCATCCAGACAATAGTGTAGAAGTAAGCGATAAGGGCCGGGGGATGCCAGTCGGGATGCACGCTTCAGGAATTCCGACGGTTGAGGTCATCTTCACGATTCTTCATGCTGGTGGGAAATTCGGACAAGGGGGTTACAAGACCTCTGGTGGATTGCACGGTGTAGGCGCCAGTGTAGTTAACGCCCTTTCAGAATGGTTGAACGTGACGATTGTTCGCGATGGCGTTGAATATCGCGAAGAATTTAAGGACGGCGGAAAACCCCAAGGAACCTTGAAAAAAATCGGTAAGACCCGTAAATCAAATGGTACTACGGTCCATTTCTTACCGGATGCACAAATTTTTTCAACCTTGCATTTTTCATACGACACCTTATCTGAACGACTAAGAGAATCGGCCTTCTTACTGCGTGGTGTAAAAATTACTTTGACGGATCTACGTGGTGACGAAAGCGTATCTGAAGCTTTTCATTTTGAAGAGGGAATCAAAGAATTTGTTGAATATCTAAATGAAGATAAAGATACCTTGACACCTGTTGTTTACTTTTCAGGTGAGCGAGACGGAATTGAAGTTGAATTTTCATATCAATACAACGATGGCTACTCAGAAAATCTTCTTTCATTTGTTAATAATGTGCGAACCAAGGATGGCGGTACTCACGAGTCAGGCATGAAGACTTCTATGACTAAAGCCTTCAATGAGTATGCTCGTAAATCGGGCTTGCTGAAAGAAAAAGATAAAAATTTAGAAGGTTCGGATTTTCGTGAAGGACTATCTGCGGTACTATCTGTTCGGATTCCAGAGAACCTACTACAATTTGAAGGTCAAACAAAAGAAAAATTAGGGACTCCTGCTGCTCGTGGTGCGGTCGACAACGTTATCGGTGAACAGATGGGTTTCTATTTACAGGAAAACAGTGAGAACAGCCAAATGCTGGTTCGTAAAGCGATCAAAGCTCGTGAGGCTCGTGAAGCGGCTCGCAAAGCTCGTGAGGAAAGCCGTAACGGCAAGAAACGTAAAAAAGGTGAGTCTCTACTATCCGGGAAGTTGACTCCTGCACAATCTCGTAACGCGGCTAAAAATGAATTATTCCTAGTCGAAGGGGATTCCGCCGGTGGATCAGCGAAGCAAGGTCGCGATCGGAAGTTCCAAGCGATCCTCCCATTACGAGGAAAAGTTATCAATACCGAAAAAGCTAAAATGCAGGATATTCTAAAGAACGAAGAAATTAACACCATGATCTATACGATCGGTTCGGGTGTAGGTCCAGAGTTTTCAATCGAAGACTGCAATTACGACAAAGTTATCATCATGACCGATGCGGATACCGATGGCGCCCATATCCAAGTTTTGCTTTTGACATTCTTTTATCGTTATATGAAACCATTGATCGAAGCTGGGAAAGTTTACATTGCTTTACCTCCGTTGTACAAAGTTTCCAAAGGTGCCGGACGTAAGCAAGTAATCGAATACGCATGGACCGACGATGAATTACAAGAAGTTACAAGAAAAGTCGGTAAAGGTTATATGCTGCAACGTTACAAAGGGCTTGGGGAAATGAATGCGGAACAACTATGGGAAACGACAATGGATCCAGAATATCGGACATTGGTTCGCGTACGGATTGACGATGCCGCTCAAGCAGAACGTCGTGTCACAACTTTAATGGGGGACAAAGTAGAACCGAGACGTAAGTGGATCGAGAAGCATGTTCAATTTACCTTAGAAGAAGACGGCAGCTTGCTGGATAACAAAGAGGAAGTACAGGCAGTACCAGTAGCTGAACAACTAGAAGAAACAACTGACGATAAAGTAAAAATAATCAGTTTATTTGATGAGTAGGAGGTGGTCAAAGAATGGAATCTAATCATTCAATTCAAGAATTAACATTGGAAGAAGTAATGGGTGACCGTTTTGGCCGCTATTCAAAATATATTATTCAAGAGCGGGCCTTACCGGATATTCGTGACGGTTTAAAACCTGTACAACGTCGGATTTTGTATGCAATGAACAAAGATGGCAATACCTATGACAAAGGATTCCGAAAATCAGCGAAATCAGTCGGAAATATTATGGGTAACTACCATCCTCATGGCGATAGTTCGATCTATGAAGCGATGGTGCGCATGAGTCAAGATTGGAAACTACGACAAGTTCTGATCGAAATGCACGGCAATAACGGTTCGATGGATGGAGATCCACCAGCTGCGATGCGTTATACTGAAGCACGTTTATCTCAACTGAGCGGAGAAATGTTGAAAGATATCGAAAAAGATACGGTTGATTTAGTTTGGAACTTTGATGATACAGAAAAAGAACCGACCGTATTACCAGCTGCTTATCCTAATTTGCTGGTCAATGGTTCAACCGGGATTTCTGCCGGATACGCAACTGAGATTCCAACTCATAACTTGACCGAGGTCATTGACGGTGCGATCTATTTGATCGATCACCCAAATGCTAGTTTGGATAAAATCATGGAATATATCCCTGGTCCTGATTTCCCAACTGGAGGAATTCTACAGGGAAAAGCAGAGATTAAAAAAGCCTATGAAACTGGTAAGGGCAAAGTAATTCTTCGTTCGAAAACATCGATCGAACCGTTAAAAGGCGGCAAACAACAAATTGTCATTCATGAAATCCCTTATGAAGTCAATAAGGCTGTGTTAGTGAAGAAAATGGATGAGATCCGTTTGAGTAAAAAAATTGATGGAATTGCGGAAGTCCGTGATGAATCAGACCGTACCGGTTTGCAAGTAGTGGTTGAACTGAAAAAGGATGCAAATGCAGAAGGAATCTTGAATTACTTATTCAAGAATACTGATTTGCAGATCAACTATAACTTTAATATGGTTGCGATTGATAATATGACGCCGCAGCAAGTAGGCTTGAAACACATCTTGGAGAGCTATATTGTTCATCGTAAAGATGTAATCACAAAACGGAGTCAGTACGAACTGGCGAAGGCACAGAAACGTCAACACATTGTTGAAGGCCTTATTAAAGCTTTATCGATTTTAGATGAAGTCATTGCGACGATTCGTGGTAGTAAAGATAAAAAAGATGCAAAAAACAACTTAGTTGAACGCTTCGAATTTAGCGAAGAACAAGCTGAGGCAATTGTGACTTTGCAGTTATATCGTCTGACCAATACGGATATTACGCAATTAGAAAAGGAAGCCGAAGAGTTAGCTGCTGAAATTAAAGAACTGCTTTTAATTTTGGACAGCGAAAAAGAATTGCACAAAGTCATGAAGCAGGAGCTACGTCAAATCAAAAAAAATTATGGTAATGATCGCATGACTCAGATTGAAGATGAAATCACTGAGATCAAGATTGAAACAGAAGTACTGATCGCTCAAGAAGATGTCATTGTAACTTTAACAAAAGAAGGCTATCTGAAACGCAGCAGCTTGCGTTCTTATAATGCCTCGCGTCCTGATGAACATGGGATGAAAGATGGCGACTCGATTATCTTCATCGAAAAACTGAATACACTGGATCACTTATTGATCTTGACTAATCACGGGAATATGATTTATCGCCCTGTTCACGAAATCACTGAATTGAAATGGAAAGATGTTGGGGAACATATTTCGCAAACGATCACGAATCTCTCTATGAGTGAAGAGACCATTGCAGCATTCCCATATAAAGAAATCGACGCGAACAAGCTCTTCATCTTCATGAGCAGAGAAGGCATGATCAAACAGACCCGGATGACTGAATTTTCACCTTGGAGGACCTATCGCAGCCGTCCTACAACAGCAATGAAAATGAAAAATGATACTGACCAAATTGTTTCTGTCTATTTAACAGATGATGTTCGAAACGTGGATGTATTCATTGCGTCACATCGCGCCTTTGGTCTACGCTATCCTCTTGAAGAAGTACCAGTAGTCGGCTCAAAGGCAGCAGGGGTTAAGGCAATTAATCTAAAAGAAGGCGATTATGTGGTAGCTGGTGCATTAGTACCATCGGAAGGTGATTCGCCGATGCTGTTACTGAGTCAACGGGGTGCTGCTAAGCGTATGCTAGCCCAAGAATTACCGCAGCTAGGCCGTGCAAAACGTGGATTGATGATTTTCCGTGAGTTGAAGAAAAATCCTCATCGTTTAGTTTATATGACTACTCAAACAGAAGGAAAACTTGTTTTGACGACTAGCAAAGGAACCGAAAAGGAACTAGAGATTTCGAACGTTGCTATCAGTGATCGGATTTCGAATGGAACATTCGCAATTGATGAGAAACAAGAAGGAGAACTTTACTCCGTCGTTCAGCCGCAGGAATTAGTCGAAGATTAGAATCTGTACTACAAGAATATATAACAGCTGGACATCTGTTTTAAAACAGATGTCCGTTTTTTTTGTCACAAATTAGCCATTATTTCCAATTATTAGAAAAAATATTTAAGCTCGTTAATACGGATTAGTGCCTTTATATCAGGGGTTTAACCACAATCCTGAAAACTTTTTTCTTTCTAATCAATCTTTCACAAGGAAAGGCTTGCATAAAAGTTTTTATGTGTTATACTTTGTTCGTAAAGCTGTAGCAATAAAGTTTTTATATTCTAAGGAGGTCCTTTTGAAATGGGAACTGCAACAAACGAACTAGATAAGATGAACAACACAGAAAAGTCTGCTTGGGAAGGGTTTAACGGACGTTTATGGAGAAGCGAGATCAATGTTCGTGACTTCATCCAAACAAACTATACACCTTATGAAGGCGCTGCCGAATTTTTGGCTGAGCCAACTGAAGCAACTAACAAACTATGGGGCAAGTTACAAGAACTTCAAAAACAAGAACGTGAAAACGGCGGCGTATTAGACATGGAAGCAGATGTTGTCTCTGCGGCTAATGCTTACGGTGCTGGATATATCGACGAAAGCTTGAAAGACGAAGAAGCAATTGTTGGTATTCAAACTGACAAACCTCTGAAACGTGCATTCATGCCTTATGGTGGTATCCGCATGGCTGAAGAATCACTTGAAAGATATGGCTACACTCCAAATCCTAAATATACTGAAATCTTTAATGATTATCATAAAACACATAACCAAGCGGTCTTTGATGTTTACACACCAGAAATTCGTGCGGCTCGTCGTGCGAAGATCATTACTGGACTTCCTGATACTTATGGTCGTGGCCGTATTGTTGGTGACTACCGTCGTATTGCTTTATACGGTATTGATTTCTTAATGCAAGAAAAATTAAAAGATCACGCGAATTGCGGTCATGGTCAATTCACTGAAGAAGATATTCGTTTACGTGAAGAAATCAGCGATCAATACAAAGCGTTGAAACGTATCAAAGAGATGGCTGCTTCTTATGGATTCGATATCTCTCGCCCAGCAGAAGATGCTAAAGAGGCGGTTCAATGGACCTACTTTGGGTACTTAGCAGCGATCAAAGAACAAAATGGTGCGGCAATGTCTATCGGCCGTGTTTCTACTTTCTTGGATATCTACATTCAACGTGATATCGAAAAAGGCCTTCTAACAGAAGAAAAAGCCCAAGAATTGATCGACCACTTAGTAATGAAATTACGTATGGTTAAATTCGCACGTATCCCTTCATACAACGAACTATTCTCAGGTGATCCAGTTTGGGCAACCTTATCAATCGCTGGTATGGGTATGGATGGCCGTACTTTAGTAACTAAGAACGACTTCCGTTTCTTACACACATTGGAAAATATGGGCCCATCACCAGAACCAAACTTGACTGTTTTATATTCTTCTCGGTTACCAGAAGGGTTCAAAGACTATGCAGCAAAAATTTCTATCGATACTTCTTCGATTCAATATGAAAACGACGATGTTATGCGTCCAGTATGGTTAGATGATTATGCGATCTGCTGCTGTGTATCTGCGACACAAACAGGGAAAGAAATGCAATTCTTCGGTGCTCGTGCCAACTTGGCGAAAGCTTTGTTATACGCGATCAACGGCGGGGTTGATGAAAAATCTAAAGCACAAGTCGGACCTGATTTCCGTCCAATCGAATCAGACGATGCGCTTGATTTTGATGAAGTAATGGCTAAATATGATGAAGTGTTGGAATGGTTAGCTGGCATGTATGTAAATACATTGAATGCAATCCACTACATGCACGATAAATATTATTACGAAGCTGCTGAATTAGCGTTGATGGATACAGACTTGAAACGTACATTCGCGACTGGGATCGCTGGATTCTCACACGTTGTCGATTCATTAGCTGCAATCAAATATGCAAATGTTTTCCCAATTCGTGATGAAGACGGTATTGTGACTGACTTCAAGATCGATGGCGAATTCCCTAAATATGGTAATGATGACGCGCGTGCGGATGATTTAGCAGTTTGGGTATTGAAAACATTTATGGAAAAACTAGAACATTACCATACTTACCGTAATTCAGAACCAACAACGTCAATCTTAACGATTACTTCAAACGTTGTTTATGGTAAAGCAACTGGTACAATGCCAGACGGACGTAAAGCCGGCGAACCATTGGCTCCAGGTGCAAACCCATCTTACGGTGCAGAACAAAATGGTCTACTAGCTTCACTTAACTCATTGACAAAATTACCTTACGAATATGCATTAGATGGGATCTCAAATACCCAAAGTATTAATCCAGATGCATTAGGTCATGATGAAGATGAACGTATTGAAAACTTAACAAACGTTCTTGATGGTTACTTCGATCAAGGGGCTCATCACTTGAACGTGAATGTTTTCGGCAAAGAAAAATTAATCGATGCAATGGAACATCCAGAAAAAGAAGAATATGCAAACTTCACGATTCGTGTTTCTGGTTACGCTGTTAAATTCATCGATTTAACACGTGAACAACAAGAAGATGTAATCAGCCGTACATTCCACGCAAAAATGTAATTGCTGATTTCAATAATTGAATGTATAGTAAGGGCGGATGGACGGAAAGTCTATTCGCCTTACTTTTACGAGTTACTCTTCACATGTTTAATGCGTTAGAGGAATCGTATACGCTCGAAAATAAACTCATTTTTGTGGTTTTTAAAAATGAGTTCATTACCTAGAGATAGTTATCAGTCCTACTCTTTGCTTCAGCAAAGTTAGTAGGTTGGTATGCGTGATGAGGATCAAACTCGTTATAATGAATTGGCTTTAATTTCCTTAGCTCTTTCATATGAACTAGAGAAACGATAGAACAGTGAAAATTAACACTTTAAAAAATTACATATATTAGAGGGGGACTGTTTATGTCTACTGTGGCTGAACAACCTATTGTCGGAAATGTCCATTCAATCGAAAGTTTTGGATCTGTAGACGGACCTGGTGTACGTTTTATTGTATTTATGCAGGGATGTCGGATGCGATGTCAATTTTGCCATAATCCTGATACTTGGAAAATCAATGATCCGAAAGCCAAAAAGCGGACGGCGGATGACATTTTAAAAGAAGCATTGAACTATAAGAGTTATTGGGGCAAAAAAGGCGGTATTACCGTAAGTGGCGGTGAACCATTGTTGCAAATTGATTTCTTGATTGATCTGTTTAAAAAAGCCAAAGCAATGGGAATCAACACGACTTTAGATAGCTGCGGAAAACCCTTCACTTTTGAAGAGCCGTTCTTCTCTAAATTTGAAGAATTGATGCAATATACAGATTTGATTTTGTTTGATATCAAACAAATTGACAATCAGAAACATAAAGAATTGACCGGTCAAGGAAACGAAAACATTTTGGAAATGGCGAAATACCTTTCAGATATCAATAAACCTGTTTGGATTCGTCATGTATTAGTCCCGTTCAGAAGCGACTATGATGAATTTCTGATTCGATTGGATACGTTTATCAAAAGCTTGAACAACGTTGATAAAGTGGAAATTTTACCTTATCATACGATGGGCAAATATAAATGGGAAGAAATGGGAATGAAGTATCCTTTAGAAGGAATTGAACCACCTACAGATGATCGTGTGGAGAATGCAAAAAAATTGCTTCACACAGAAGATTACAAGGGCTATTTGAAACGCAAAAACTAAGATAAAAAAGATCAGGCAGACTTTTCTGCTTGATCTTTATTTGATTATGACTAAATCTGTCTGAAAAAAAGTGGCAGGTTGTTGCTCTTTTGCTTTTTTTTGATATGATAAAGAAGAACTTATTTAAAGGAGCGATTCAACTATGGGAAAAGTTTTAATTTTTGGACACCAAAATCCTGATACTGACGCAATCGGGGCAGCAATTGCTTTTGCGAACTTGCAAAAAGAATTAGGTGTCGATGCGGAAGCAGTAGCACTTGGAACACCAAATGAAGAAACACAATTTGCATTAGACCATTTCGGTTTGGCAGCTCCACGTGTGGTGGAAAAAATCGCCGCTGAAACAAATGATGTGATGTTAGTCGACCACAATGAATTTCAACAAAGCGTGGCAGATATCGAAGACTTAACTATTTTAGCGGTTGTCGATCATCACCGCATCGCAAATTTCCAAACGGCGAACCCACTATATTATCGTGCAGAACCAGTTGGTTGTACATCAACGATTGTGTTGAAGCTGTACAAAGAAAATAATATTGCAGTTCCAGCAAAAATTGCAGGGATGATGCTCTCAGCGATCGTTTCTGACACTTTACTATTTAAATCACCAACATGTACACAAGAGGATATTGATGCAGCGAATGAGCTAGCTGAAATCGCCAGTGTCGATTTAAACAGCTATGGGTTGGATCTGCTGAAAGCTGGAACAAACTTAGGAACTAAATCTGAAGCTGAATTATTAGATTTAGACGCGAAGTCATTCCCAATGGCTGACAAAACGGTCCGTATCGCACAAGTAAATACTGTTGATTTAGACGAAGTATTTACTCGCCAGGCAGCTTTGCGAGACGCTATGTTAGCTGAGAACGTGAAAAATGGCTACGATCTATTCTTACTGTTGGTAACGAACGTACTGGATTCTGATTCAGAATTGTTAGTAGCTGGTGAACCAAGAGAAATGGTGACAGAAGCCTTTAAAGTAAAACTTGAAAATGACCGAGCATTCTTACCAGGCGTTGTTTCTAGAAAAAAACAAATCGTTCCTCAATTAACGGAAGCCTTTGAAAAATAATTTAAGAAAAGTGGACTTTCAGAAGTCCACTTTTTTGTGGAAATTTTTAAATAGGATTATAATTCGGATGGGTATCTATAGCTAGAAAGTAACGATAGTTTTATGGTTACTACTTCCAATGAGAAAAGAGGCTGTCATGGAAATAATTACAGGCGATAAAAAGATTCAACAAAATTTAAATCGTTCTGAGATTCAAGAAATAGTGAGTTACTTTCAGGGGTTAAATGAATCGGTGATACTGCGTGAGATTCGACAGGCTTTTCCTCAACAGAAACATTTAGATAAAAACCTAGATTTTTTGGTCGATCATCAGATTCTTTTGCGTCAAAATCGTCGCTATCAGTTTTGTTTGAATACTATAGAAGCGAATCCTACAATCGAAAAAGTTGAGTGTTTTTTACATGACTCAAGTGCTGATTACACTACGGAACAGTTATTGGTTTGGTTAGGTGAGGAAGCGTGGAGCGACAGGTTAGAAAAAACAATGGCAATTGATTTTCCTTTAGCCTTTCGTAATCATCTAGAAAATAAGCATTTTCGAATTGTGACAATCAATCGAGGTGGTGATCTAACAGCAACACTACCTAATTATTTTTCCAATGTAGATGAACCATCGCTATTTCCAGAATTAGCGACACTAATTGGTGACGTAAATCCTGAATTTTTTATGAATCAAATAGAGCTCGTATTTGATCGAGTTTTGTCTGATCGAGTGCCTCGTAGGGAATCGATCTTTTTGAAGAGTTTGTTAGCGAGTGGAATGATCGTCTCACAACCAGAATGGCAGATGCTGATTCCTGTCTATGAGGAAGTTCCATCCCTTGATTGGACACAGCAGTTGGACAGTGATTCGCGATTCTTTTTTGCCAGACAATTGGCAGAGCGTTTATTAGATAAGCACGAGAGTTTTACGTATTTGATTAAGAAGAAGGCATGAATCATGCAAAGAATTATCAAGGCAATAATTTTGATCGTTAGTTTTTTGCTAGTGTTTGGTGGCATCTATTATGCAAAAGTTCGCTATTTCAGCCCAGGGACGCTGGCGAAACAAAAAGGCATCGAATACTCTAATGTTCCGACGGTCTTTATCCATGGATATGAAGGGAACTCCTTCTCTTTTGGGCCGCTTTTGCGGCAGTTAGAAAGAGAAAATGTTGCTAAACGGGAAATGACGATCGTCGTTCAAGAGGACGGCAAGTTAACAGTAGAAGGAAAACTGAAAAACAATCGTGATAATCCAACGATTATGGTTCTGTTTGCAAAAGATGTGGCTGATGAAATTACTCAAAGCCGCTGGATCGATAAGGTGATGCGCTACTTATATCAGCAAAAAATTTCACGAGTCAACTTAGTTAGTCATTCGATGGGCGGAGTTTCGACATTGCGCTATTTATTAGAATACGCAGATGACAGAACGCCTCAAACGGAGCGTTTCGTCACGATTGCGGCGCCATTTAATGATCTTGAGATTGCTGAAGACACAGAAGAAATATTTGCTTATGAGTTGACTGAGAAAGGGCCAAGTGGAGAAACGCCGATCTATCAATACTTTGATCATGCCATGGAGAAGCTGCCTCCGAATTTGCAGGTTCTCGATGTAGCTGGGGATTTGAAGGATGGCACAGAAAGCGATGGGTCTGTTTCGACCCACAGCGCATTTGCTTTGCGTTTACTGTTTCAAAAGCATGCTAAGAGTTACCAAGAGCTGATCGTTACCAAAAAGAGCGGTGGGCACTCAGCCATCACAAAAAGTACTGAACTTAAAACAAAACTAATCGATTTTCTTTGGAAAAAGACAGCTTGAAGCTAAAGCCTCAGGCTGTCTTTTTGGCGTTTACGGACCTTTTTCGTCCAAAAGCCCCCGGAAATGTATTTTGGTTCGTAGGAGATAATAAAGGCGCGCTCTTCAACTTCCTTAATCAACGTGTACAGTGTCCGTTCGGTTTTGCGAGGGGACAGAATCTCTAATACCATTCGTCCGCCCTCCAAGCCTTCGCCATAAGATTGTGTGACACCGTAACCATGTTCTCGCAAAATGCGAGGTAGACTGATCTCTTGGTCGGTATTCGTCGGTAATATAACAGTTACCATGATATAGCCTAGTGCCAGTTTATCTTCTATTTTTATGCCAACACTGACGCCGATTGCATATCCTAACGCATAAGTTAAAAGGTTAAGAGGGTTATCCAATCGATCTAAAACCATCGAAAGCCCGAGGATATAAATGGTAATTTCCACCATGCTCATCAGAGGAGCTAAGAGCCGGTATCCCTTCATTGTTAGCATAAATCGAAGTGTATTCAATGTAACGTAAGCAAAATTGATAAAAAAGATCATTGCCAGCATCTTGATGTCGACCATTATTAAACCTCCTTGATCCAAATAGTTTCATATTTTATTGATTTATTTCATCTTTGATTTGTTCTATTAGCACTAGCCTAACGATAATTTTGGCAAAAGGCAAACAGAAGGAACGAAGAATAAAGGAATTTCTTTATTTTTTGTCAGAAAAACAGTCACAGCAAATAATTATTGTTATTTATTGGCGAATAATGGATTTTTTTAAAAGAATTGAAAAATTTACCTTCTATTTTAAATCTTATTATAATATAATGTTAGGTAGGGGCATTTAATAATGTAAAGAAAAATATATAAAACGCTTGATACGTTATTTAATAAAGGATTTTGTTATTATAATAGAACGAGGTTTGTTTTTATTATTAAACTTTACTCATTAAAATGCAATTTAAGGACGCTTTAGCGTTCGTTTAAAAAGGTGGTTCTCATGAAAAATAATAAACAAGATGAAATGAAGTTATTGGAAGATGCTAAGAGAACATTTTTGTCTGGAGAAAATTTTTATGCACAACACTTATTGGGCGCTCACCGAGAGAAAGACGGATACGTTTTTCGTGTATGGGCCCCGAACGCACTCGCCGTATTTTTAGTCGGTGATTTTAACGGCTGGCAAGAATTGGCGATGGAAAAAGATGATACAAGCGGAATTTGGCAAGTATATACAGAAGATCCTAAGGAAGGCGATCTATACAAATTTAAAGTTCGCCAAGCAAATGGCCGAGAAATATTAAAAATCGATCCTTTTGCTGTACGTTTCGAAAAAAGGCCTGGCGATGCAGCGGAATTGTACACTTTCCCTGAAAAGAAATGGAAAGATGGTTTGTGGATTGGCCGTAACAAGCGCTCGAATAGTTTTAAACGGCCATTGAACATATATGAAATGCATGCCAGTTCATGGAAGCATCACGAGGATGGAACACCATATAGTTTCGCTGATTTGAAGGAAGAATTAGTTCCTTATCTTGTTGAGATGAATTATACCCATGTGGAGTTCATGCCTTTAATGGAACACCCACTGGGACGCTCATGGGGTTACCAGTTAATTGGGTACTATGCTTTGAGTTCTTATTATGGGACACCAGAAGAATTTCAAGATTTTGTTGAAGCATGCCATATGAACAACATTGGAGTGTTCGTGGATTGGGTACCTGGTCACTATTGTATCAATGATGATACCTTGCCTTACTATGATGGAACGCCGCAATTTGAATATGAAGATCCTGATCGGGCGAAGAATAATCGCTGGGGCTCTGTTAACTTTGACTTGGGCAAGCCGCAGGTCCAAAGCTTCTTGATTTCCAGCGCGATGTTCTGGATCGAAATGTTCCATATTGATGGGATACGAGTAGATGCTGTTTCGAGTATGATTTATCGTGATTATGATGATGGTCCTTGGACACCAAACCATGAAGGCGGGAATCGTAATTTTGAAGGCTACTATTTCTTGCAAAAATTAAACGCGGTAATAAAGTTGGCGCATCCAAATGTACTGATGATCGCAGAAGAAAGCTCGTCTGAGACTCCTGTGACCGGTATGATCGAGAGTGGTTCGTTAGGTTTTGATTTTAAATGGAACATGGGTTGGATGAATGATGTCTTACGTTTTTACGAGATGGATCCGTTGTATCGGAAGGATAATTTCAATTTAATCACTTTTTCTTTCATGTATATGTTGCAGGAAAATTTCATTTTGCCATTGTCACATGATGAAGTCGTTCACGGTAAGAAGAGTTTAATGCATAAAATGTGGGGTGATCGCTACAAACAATTTTCACAACTAAGAAATTTATACACGTATTTCATGATGCATCCTGGGAAAAAATTACTGTTTATGGGTAGTGAATGGGGGCAGTTTTTAGAGTGGAAGTTTGATGAAGGGCTGGAATGGGTCGACTTGAATGATTCATTGAATCATTCAATGCAGCATTTTACGTCTGAATTAAACGACTTCTATAAAAAACAACCTGCTTTATGGGAGTTGGAAGATTCTTACGATACGATCGAAATTATTGATGCTGATAATACAGAAGAATCGATCTTGACTTTCATGCGAAAAGGGAAGCGGAAAAAAGATTTCTTGATCGTTGTTCTAAATATGACACCGGTCGAACGCCATGATTTCCATATTGGTGTTCCGTATCCGGGATCATATAAGGAAGTTTGGAATACTGAAATGAAAGAGTTTGGCGGTACTTGGACGAGGCACAATGCTGATTGTCAAAGTGAACCAATCAAATTTAAAGAGTACGGTCAGTTGATCAAAACTACTGTCCCAGCTTTAGGTGCCATTGTAATAAAACCAGAGTCAGTCAACACACGTAAGAAATAGAGGGGAGGTCGATGAAGGAAAGTCCTTCATCAATTAAAATGAAAACAGAAATTTTAGCAATGATTTTAGCCGGCGGGAAAGGTTCTCGTCTCGGCAAACTAACACAAAAAATTGCAAAACCTGCCGTCCCTTTTGGCGGTCGCTATCGAATTATTGATTTCACACTGAGCAACTGTATCAATTCTGGAATAAACAATGTTGGAGTAGTAACGCAGTATCAACCGTTGGCATTGAATAATCATATCGGAAACGGATCGAGTTGGGGTTTCGATGGTCTTAATTCCGGTGTAACGATATTACAGCCTTATTCGAGCAATGATGGCAGCAAGTGGTTCGAAGGAACTGCTCATGCGATATATCAAAACATGGACTACATTGATCAAATGGATCCGCAATATGTTTTGGTCCTATCTGGCGATCACATCTATAAAATGGATTACGAAGCAATGTTGGAGGATCATAAAGCAAATAACGCGTCACTGACTGTCGCGGTTATCGAGGTGCCGATTGAAGAAGCTTCACGCTTTGGGATCATGAACACAGATGAAAATGATCGCATCATTGAATTTGAAGAAAAACCTGAAGTGCCAAAGAGCAATTTAGCATCAATGGGAATCTATATCTTTAACTGGAGCCGCCTGCGCAGTGTGTTGTTGAATAGCTATAAAAAAGATGATCAAATGTTGGACTTTGGAAAACACGTTATCCCAGCTTATTTAGAGAGCGGCGAGAATGTTTTTGCTTATCGTTTTGATGGTTATTGGAAAGACGTTGGTACGATTGATTCACTCTGGGAAGCCAGCATGGAGTTCATCGATCCTGAACACAGCTTGAACATTCGCGATAAAAACTGGCGTATATTAGCGAAAAATACTATTTCACCACCACATTTCTTAACAGAACATGCAGACGTGAAAAATTCACTGGTTGTTGACGGCTGCTATGTAGCTGGTGAAGTGGAACATAGTATTCTATCAGATGATGTTCAAGTAAAAGAGGGCGCGAAAGTCGTTGACAGCGTAATTATGCCAGGCGCAACGATTGGGAAGAATGTACAAATCACGAAGGCGATCATCGGAGAAAATGCAATTATTGGCGACGATGCTGTTGTCGATGGATCAGAAGAAATCGCAGTTGTGGGATATTCAGAAGTGATTGGAGTGTTGACAAGTGAGAGCGAATAAAATGTGTGCCATTATGGGCAATGTATATGAATGTCCAGAATTGTTACCTTTAACTGAAAAAAGACCTTTGGCAACATTGCCTTTTGATTGTAAATATCGTCTGATTGACTTCAATCTATCGAATGCAATTAATGCCAACATCAAGTCTGTTTACATGGTATTCAATCAAGGAACAACCAAATCGGTTTTTGACCATATCGGCGGAGGCCGCGAATGGCATTTGGATAGCGTAGATAGTCGCTATTTTATCCATTTTTATCAGGATTTCTTGAAAAAGAAAGCAGAAGGTCGTCCGTATTTTGAATCTGTGATCGACTACTTGAATAAATCAAAATCAGAATATACCGTTTTTATGGGAAATCGCATGCTTTGCAATATTGATTTGGAAGCAGTCTTGAAAATCCATCAACAAAGTGATAGTACAATGACTGTGGTCTATAAGAAAATGCCTAGAAATCAAATCTATCGTCAAGATGAAATCATCAAAGCTGATGATCATGGTATCGTGAAAGGTCACCATAATTTCCTTGAAGACAAAACTGATGATGAGATGTTAAATCTTGGAATGAAAATCTTTATATGTCGAACAGACTGGTTGATCAATGCTCTGCAAGAGGGACAAAATCTTGGTGGACCAGTAGCGCTTGTCGATTTCCTAACTTTGGCGATGGAACAGGTGAAGACATATGCCTATGAATATACTGGATTTTTAAGCAACATTTTTGATATTAAATCTTATTATGATGCTAACATGGCAATGTTGGATCCGAAAAAATTCACTTCTTTGCTGTATTCTAAACAAAAGATCTATACGAAATTGAAAAATGAAGTGGCGACCTATTATGCTCCATCTTCAGAAGTGAAAAACAGCCAGTTTGCAACCGGCTGTCTGGTGGATGGTAAAGTCCACGGCTCACTTATCGCTCGAAGCGTCGTGATTGAGAAAGATGCGGAGATTGAAGATTCAATCATCATGGCAAGCTGTAGTATTCATGAGAAAGCATATATCAAACATGCGATCTTAGATAAGAATGTCGTAGTTGAACCAGGTATAAAGGTCATCGGCTCAGCTGAACAACCAGTGGTTATCAAGAAAAATACGCATGTATTAAGTGACGTTTACGGAGGGGAATAAACGTGAAGACATTATTTGTGGCAGCGGAATGTGCACCCTTTTTTAAAACAGGAGGATTGGGTGATGTTGCGGGTGCTTTGCCTAAAGCATTAAAGGAAAAGGGAACAGACATCAAAGTTGTACTGCCATTTTTCCCGAAAATGCCGCAGCGTTACAAAGATCAACTAGAAGATTTGTTCTCATATGAAGTTTACGTTGGCTGGCGCAAGCAGTTTTGCGGTGTGAAATATCTTAAAATGAATGGGATTGACTACTATTTCCTAGATAGTCTCTATTATTTTGATCGTCCAGAATTGTATGGATATTTTGATGATGGTGAACGTTTTGCTTTCTATCAGCAAGCAGTCATTGAGTTGATGGAAAAAATCGATTTTATCCCTGATGTGATGCATTTGAATGATTATCATACATCCTTCATTCCATTCCTATTGAAGGAAAAATATCGTTGGATACAAAAATTCAGTAAA
The DNA here is from genome assembly GCF_032555305.1 of Enterococcus sp. GTDB lineage: Bacteria > Bacillota > Bacilli > Lactobacillales > Enterococcaceae > Enterococcus_A. The sequence continues at coordinate 86,149 of NZ_JAWGOQ010000003.1, read as the reverse complement.
ATTCGGACTGTTTTGACAATCCACAATATCGAATTCCAAGGTCAATACGATCGTTCCGTTTTATATGATTTATTTGGCATGGGCTGCGAGCGGTACGATGATGGAACAATCCGTTTTAATGACTGTGTGAACTTCATGAAGGCGGGGATTCTTTATGCGGATCGTGTAACGACGGTCAGTCCTTCATATGCAGAGGAAATCAAAACACCTGCGTTTGGTTCTGGTTTAGATGTTATCTTGCGGATGGAGAGCGGCAAGCTGCGTGGGATATTGAATGGCATCGATTATGATGCTTTTGATCCAGCGAAGGATCCGGCTCTCTTTGAAAATTATGATCAAAAACATTTGGACAAAAAAATCGAGAATAAGGTTCAACTACAAAAATGTCTAGATCTGCCCGTTCGGCCAGAAGTTCCGGTGATCGGGATTGTCAGCCGTTTGACGTATCAAAAAGGATTCCATCTGCTGTTGCAGGAAATGGAAAATCTGATGCAGTTTGACGTACAATTGGTACTGATCGGAACAGGCGATCCGAACTTTGAGAACCAATTCCATTACTTCGGTGGGAAATATCCGAATAAAGCAAGTATTCATATTGCTTTTGATGTGACCTTGGCGCAAAAAGTATATGCCGGAGCCGATATGTTTCTAATGCCTTCAGCTTTTGAACCATGCGGATTATCACAGATGATTTCAATGCGTTATGGTACCTTGCCGATCGTACATGAGATTGGTGGATTGAAAGATACTGTTGAACCGTATAATCCGATTACCAATGAAGGAACTGGGTTTGGTTTCAATATTTATGAATCATTCTATTTGATGAACGCTATGAAGCAAGCCATTGAGTTATATCAAGACCATCAGGATATTTGGCAGGGTATGATGCTGGAAGCAATGTCGCGTGATTTTAGCTGGAATGAGTCAAGTGAGCAATATTTAGAGCTATATAAACAACTGTAGGATTCAAAAAGCCAGAATCTATGCCTTTCGGCGATGGATTTTGGCTTTTTTTATCACTATTTTCTCAGAATAAGGTACTATATATGTATTAAGCGTTACTCATAATTTTATTAAAAAGTGCAGGTTGGAGATGAAAAAATGAATAAGACAGAATTTAAACAATCTTTCAGTCGTCGTTTGGCTGAAAAATTTGCAATGGAAGTTTCTGATGCTTCCCCTAACGAATTATATCAAACGTTGGGATCATTGATGACTTCCGCATATTCTCAAAATTGGCAGCAGACATGGAAGGATTATCGGGAAGCAGAACAAAAGCAAACCTATTATTTCTCTATCGAATTTTTACCTGGGAAATTGTTGAAGAGTAATCTTTTAAACATGGGTAGTTTAGAGATGGTCACAGAAGGATTGGCAGAATTAGGCATTAATATCGATGACTTAGCAGAAGTCGAACCGGATATGGCTCTGGGTAACGGAGGATTAGGCCGTTTGGCATCCTGCTTTATGGATTCGATCGCTTCTACTGGATTACCGGGTAACGGGAACGGGATTCGATACGAATATGGTCTGTTCAAACAACGTTTTGTTGATAATTATCAAGTAGAGCTGCCTGATGAGTGGCTACAAAAAGGAAATCTTTGGGAGGTCCGCAAGGAAAGCAAAGCCGTGGATGTTCGTATCGGCGGGGATGTCTATATGAGCCATGATGGCTTTGGTAACTTGACACCTACATATTCAGGAGGAATGATGGTCCGTGCGGTACCGTACGATACCGGAATGGTGGGTTACCAAAATGGTGTCGTGAATACAATGCGTTTATGGTCTGTAGAGATTCCGCCAGAAGAAGAGGATCGCTACCGCAGTATCAGCGATCGACGTGCCGTGGAGGATCTGACTTCCGTGCTTTATCCGGATGATTCCAGCGAAGCCGGCAGAAAGCTAAGACTGTCACAGGAATACTTCTTCGTATCAGCAGGGGTCCAAAGTATTTTACGCTATTATAAGCAATTAAAAAAACCAATGGATGTGATTAACCAATATATCGCAATCCATATCAATGATACGCATCCTGCGATGTGTGTTGCTGAGTTTATGCGTCTCTTAGTAGATGAAGAAAAAATGAGCTGGGAACGTGCGTGGAATGTCACCCAGGAGGTTATGAGTTACACGAATCATACTATCATGGCAGAGGCTTTAGAAAAATGGTCAATCAACATGATGAAAAGTGTTTGTCCAAGAATCTATCAAATTATTGAAGAAATTGACCGCCGTTTTGTTGAGGAGATGACTGGGGTTCATAATTTTGATCTGATCCAACGAACAAGAATCATTCAAGGCGATCAGGTTCATATGGCCCATTTGGCGATCATTGGTTCTCACTCAACAAATGGGGTGGCGAAACTTCATTCAGATTTACTAAAATCAGTAGTTCTTCATGATTTCTATGTGCTTTATCCTGCTCGTTTCAACAACAAAACAAATGGGATTGCTATGCGGCGCTGGACCCAACTGGCGAATCCGGCTTTGAGTACACTGCTGGATGACACGATCGGCGATTCTTGGCGCAAAAAACCTAGTGATTTACGTCTATTGTTGAATTACGAAGATGACGATACAGTCCTTAATGCCCTAGCCGAAGCGAAATTGATCAATAAAAAACGTTTAGCTGACTATATTCAAAAGCATTGTGGGATCGAAGTGAATCCTCATGCGATTTTTGATGTTCAAATCAAGCGTCTGCATGCCTATAAACGTCAATTGCTGAATCTTTTGCATATTATCAAATTGTATCTAGATCTAAAAGAAAATCCGGAGCTGCCGATCGAACCGCGTGTCTTTATTTTTGGGGCAAAAGCTGCACCTAGCTATCATTATGCCAAATCGATCATCAAGGTAATCAATGAGACGGCAAGTCTAATCAATCAAGACTCATCGATCAATGACAAATTGAAGATCGTCTTCTTGGCAAACTATAATGTCAGCTTAGCTGAACGGATCATTCCCGCAGCTGATGTCAGTGAGCAAATATCATTGGCATCTAAAGAAGCTTCAGGTACCTCAAATATGAAGCTGATGTTAAACGGTGCTGTGACGATCGCGACCTTAGATGGGGCAAATGTTGAGATCCGCGATGCGGTCGGCGATGATAACATTGCGATTTTTGGATTAACTGAGTCAGAAGTTTATCAATACTATGAGAATAGAAATTACTCATCAGCGGATATCTATCGAGATGATGCTGTCATCCATAAGGTAGTAAAAACTTTGATAGACGGAACGATCCCGAACATTATTGCAGAGGGTCAGGAAATCTTTGACTCATTGATCAAATACAATGATGAGTTCTTCGTTCTGAGGGACTTTGAAGACTACTGCTTAGCTCAACAATCGGTTGATCAGGCTTATCAAGACAAACGTCGTTGGCGTCAAATTAGTTTGCGTAATATCGCAAATGCTGGTCGTTTCTCCTCGGACAACACTGTGCAGCGTTACGCAGATGATATTTGGCAAATAGAACCTGTCTTCGCTCATGAAGACGATCGAGGTGTGACACAACATGACTCATATCTACTTTAATCCTTGGTTAGAAAGATTTAAACAACCATTTGGCGCTGTTCAAGAAGGGACGATAGTTAAAATCTGGCTATCTGTTCCTGAACAGCAGAATACAAAGGTTTATTTAATCGTACGCAAAGAGGGGAGCTCCGTCGGACAGAAAATATTTATGATGGAGCCTGCCTCAGAGGATCGTTTTCACTTTCAGACGATCATGGATCAGGGCTGGGGTCTCTACTTTTACTACTTTAAAATCGTCCATGAGTCGGAGGGCTATGAAACCATTCAGTATTATGGCTTCAACGGTCAGGGCGGCGAAGGACGTATCTATGGATCTGAACGAGAAGTCGTTCCTTATCAGTTGACCTGTTATCAAAAACCAGAGATCGCACCGAAATGGTACCGCGATGCTGTCTTCTATCAGATTTTTCCAGACCGTTTTGCCAATGGAAATCCTGATCGGGTCATCAATCATCCGAAAAAGAATTCCTTCATTTATGCGACGGAAGAGGATGAACCTTTCTATATTAAGAATAAGGAAAATGAAATCGTACGCTGGGACTTTTTTGGCGGAAATTTCAAAGGGATTCAGGAAAAGATTCCTTATTTGCAAGAACTAGGCATCACTGCATTGTACTTGAATCCGATTTTTGAAGCCAGTTCGAATCATCGCTATGACACCAATGATTATTTCAAAGTCGATGGTGTGCTCGGAACGGAAGAAGATTTTCGAAATCTGATTTCTGCTTTGCATATGGCGGGAATCGCTGTAGTATTGGACGGGGTCTTTTCTCACGTTGGTAAGGACAGCCGCTATTTCAACATCTCCGGTCTTTATGGAAATGATGTCGGAGCTGCTCGCGATCCACAAAGTGAGTATCGTGAATGGTTCACCTTCAATCATTATCCCGATGACTACAAATCATGGTGGGGTGTCGCGGATCTTCCAGAAGTTAGAAAAGAGAATCCTTGTTTCCAAGAGTTCATATACGGAGATTTAGACAGTGTCTTGTCGAAATGGACGGAAATGGGTGTTGACGGTTGGCGTTTAGATGTCGCTGATGAATTAACCGATGACTTTATTGCAGGCATTCGGAAAAATCTTTTGTCTTATCAAGAAAAGATCCTGATCGGTGAAGTTTGGGAGGATGCCTCAAATAAGATCGCTTATGATACGCGTCGCAAATATGTTTTCGGGGATCATCTGCAGGGGGTAATGAATTATCCTCTGCGCCAGCAGATCCTAGATTTATTGAATCATTCTCGCTCATTAAAGGAAATCTGTGAAGAGATGATTCGATATCAAGAGAATTATCCAGCAGACTTTTACTACAATCAGCTGAATAATATCGGCACTCATGACACCGAGCGTATCTTGACTATGCTGGATGGGTCTATCGAGGCATTGGATCAGGCTTGGGGCCTGATGTTTATGATGCCGGGAATCCCTTGTGTTTATTACGGGGATGAAGCCGGACTGACTGGTGGAAAAGATCCAGATAATCGAAAATTTTTTCCATGGAAGTCGATTGACCCGCGCTTGTTTGCCAACTGCCAAAAATGGGTGGACAGAAGAAAAAGATATGATGTTCTAAAAAATGGACACTTTTTCCCATTCTATTCACAAACACAGCAAATTTTCGGGATCATTCGTTATTCTGGGAATGCTTACGTGATTTATGCGATTAATTTGTCTGATCAAGAGCAAAGTCTCAACATTGGTGAGTTATCTAGTCCGCGCGCCTATCGTGGCGAATACGCAGTATTGGATCGTATTTTAGAAGGGGAAGTTATAGCTCCAAAAGGAAGCTTATTCATGCACGATTCAGAATAGGCTATAGCTTTCATCTATTTGTCTGAATCTTTGAGATTTTAAAAAGCATTTTCTAAGCATTTATGCTAAACTATGCTATATCAGAACAATAAGGATGGTTTTATGCAAACGTACAGCAGAAAGAAGTGCCGCTTTCCTGCTTTCGATGATGAAGCGGGAGTGAAAATAATACAAACAAATCAACGCGTCCTGTTTGATGGACAAGATGATTTGATTACGAGCTATCGCCTTGAGGCTAAAGATATTTTTGAACGCCAATTGCCGAAAAACAAACGTACTAGACGTGTCAATCTAGATGATGAGCCACGTAGAGAATTAGATCATCATAGAGCCAATCTACCAATGTATCATGAACACAAGGAAGCAAAAAAAGTCAATCTATTTGAAGAAAAGAAGCCGAAGGAACCTGCAAAAACAACCTTTAATACACGTAGCTCAAGAAATGGGCGCAGTGCAACGCCTTTCGCTCCTAAATATGTTCCTTCTTCATTGATTCCTGATGAGCCAGTTGATGCTGTGTCACCAAGAGAATTGATGCAGCGTATGGAAAAGCCCCGGCAGTCCTACATTCTATTTGCTCCTGAGAACGAGGAGAAGCAGCCTGTGATCGAACGTAAGAATTCACGTCAGCGTTTAGATCGTTCACTGCGAGGAATTATGCAGGAGGACAATTCGCAGATTGAAAACAGCAAATATTTTCATGATTAAGACAGAAGATGCTCTAGGGCATTCTTCTGTTGTTTTTACGATGATTGGAGAGAGAAAACACAATGAATCCCTTTGAAGAAAAGATCCGTCAATTGCGAGCAGGAGAAATCGATCAGTTTGAAGTGTCTAGAGATGATTTCTTTCTATTCCGTGAGGCTTGGGTTAAACAAGAAGATAAGAAATTTTTCCGCGGTATAGCCGGTCTAAAGGGAAATGTTACCTATGTTTACGATACAACGATCGTATAAACTATTGACTTTTTCATGGTAACTCGGCTATTATGGAAAAGGATTCTGCGGCGGTGTTGGAATTGGCAGACAAGCATGACTAAGGATCATGTGGGAGCGATCCCGTGTGGGTTCAAGTCCCATTCGCCGCATCCGTAAAGAAGCAGCAAGCATTGAGAGATCAGTGTTTGCTGCTTTTTTGTTTTATCCAGAAATGAGTTTTCAAAATAAAAAAAGTATTCAAAATCGATTTCTTTCTTCTTCTAATCATTTGAATTCAATTCTTTTGCTTATTTCGAACACAGGAGTTGCTTGTCAATCGGTCATCAGATAGAATTGAACTAGTAAAATGTGAATACGCATATTTTGGAGGAATCGGTAATGGAAGCGATCGGTCAAGTCTTAAAAGAGTTCAGAAAAGAGCATGGTATGACGCAAAAAGATCTTTCTCAAGGGATCTGTTCCCAAAGTGTTCTAAGTCGGATCGAAAATAACGAAGAGATTCCCAATATTTTTGTGATTCAACAGCTGTGTCACCGATTAGGAATCACGATAGATCAGTTGATGCTCGATTTTTTGCCTGAGGAACTGTTCTTACGAAAATATTTTAATAAAATGTTTATGTATCTTCGCACTGGTAAATATTTAGAAATCCGTACAACCTTAGATTATTTAGATGAGCGGCAAATCACTCACCTAGACAAAGACCGACAACTAGCTTGTTTTTTCAAGGGCGTTTGCGCCTACTTTATTGATGAAAATCCTGAAGCAGCTTTGGAGCAAATTAGTCAGGGGCTTTCGATCTGTGTATCGAAGAAGTACGATGGCTACTTTGACAGCCGAATCTTGCTGTTAAATTTTGCGGGTAAAATGAATTCCGTCTTGGGAAAAGTTAACGAAGCTCATAGTTACTATAATCAAAGCTTTGAACTATTTAAAACAATGATGGCTGATTATTCAGAACGCAGCGAGATCAGCAACCTTTTTGTCAATTATGGCACTTTTTTAGTGAAGCAGGATCGCCTTGATTTAGCTGAGAAGGTTGTTAATATGGGATTGAAGTGGAACCGTGAGCAATGCAGCTATTACAAACTGAAGGAACTTTTGGAGTTGAAAATTTTGATGCTGGAAGCTAGGGACGAGCTTCATTCAGTGATCCATTATCGAAAAATGCTGCGCGCATTAGAAAAAATAAAAGATTTGTAAATGGTGTAGACCATTCTTGACTTATAACTGATTCAGGAGTAACTTTAAGGTACTAAGAAAAAAAGGGAGAGCTCACAATGAAAACATTTATTTATGCTGACAAATTCTTTTTAAACTCTGGTGTTAAAGGCGCAGGTTATTTAGATGTCACTGATGGCATTTTTGGCACATATACGAAGGAAAAACCTGAAGGAGCGGAGATCATTGACCAAAGCGGAAAATGGATTGCTCCTGGTTTAGTTGATACACATATCCATGGCTACAAAAATCATGATGTAATGGACAATGATGCAGAGGGAATCAAGATCATGTCAGAAGCCTTGCTATCGTGTGGTGTGACTAGCTTCTTACCAACGACCTTGACTTCATCAAAAGAACGCTTGAAGGATGTTGCTGAAACGATCGGAAAGGTCTATCAAGATGTTGATGGCGCAAAAATTCAAGGGATCTACTTTGAAGGCCCGTTCTTTACAGAAGAACATAAAGGCGCACAAAATCCTAGTTACTTTGGCGATCCAGATTTGGCTACGTTCCATGAATGGCAAGAAGCTTCAGGTGGTTTGATCAAAAAAATCGCTTTGGCACCTGAACGCAAGGGTGTAAAAGATTTTGTAAAAGCAGTGACAGATGAAGGTGTTGTTGTTTCATTAGGACATTCAGATGCAACAATTGAGGAAGCTCAAGTAGCAGTTGAAGCAGGAGCAAGCGTCTTCGTTCATGCTTATAACGGTATGCGCGGATTAAATCATCGCGAACCTGGGATGGTTGGAGCATTATTGACTTTACACAATGTTTTCTCTGAATTGATTTGTGATGGACACCATGTTCATCCGCAGGCTGCGGAAGTATTGATGGAAAAAGCCGGACATGATCATGTTGCATTGATTACAGACTGTATGATGGCTGGCGGCATGCCTGATGGCAACTACAATTTGGGTGAGTTCCCAGTAGTTGTTGCGGAAGGAACTGCCCGACTTGAATCTGGTAACTTGGCTGGAAGTATTTTGAAATTAAAAGAAGCAATCAAAAATGTTGTTGACTGGGGAATTGCTACTCCAGAACAAGCAGTGATGATGGCTTCATACGTACCAGCAGTCAGCTGTAAAATCGATGACAAATGCGGTATGATCGCAGAAGGTCGCGCAGCAGACTTTATCGTTTTAGAACCTAATATGGAATTGGCAGCCACCTACCTTGATGGTGTTGAACGTTACCACGCATAATTGAATCAAGCTTTTTTACTCGGTCATATTTTGATCGAGTTTTTTTGTATTTCGATCACTTTTTATGGTAAAATTTTTGGCACAAGTTTTATGAGCGACATATGAGTTCAAAATTGACGAAGTTTATCTAGAAGGAGAGAGCTATGAAACCATTAATTGGAGTCATGCCATTATATGACGAAGAACGTGAAAGTATTTGGATGTTGCCTGGCTATTTAAAGTTGATCGAAGAAAATGGCGGGGTTCCTTTGATTTTACCGCTGACGAATAATAAAAGCACATTATTCCCGTTTTTATCTATTTGTGATGGTTTTCTCTTTACAGGTGGACAGGATATCGCACCATCGATATACAATGAAGAAAAACTGGGAGCTTGTGGTCCACAAAGTCAGATTCGGGATGAGTTGGAATTTTTTTTCATGAAGGAAGTAATCGCTAGGGATAAACCATTACTAGCTATTTGCCGAGGCGTACAATTATTAAATGTTCTATACGGCGGGACACTTTATCAGGATTTGCCAAGTGAATTTGAAACAAGCATCAATCATCAAATGAAGCGGCCTTACGATCACGTTCAACATGAGGTGGAGTTAATCGATAATACCTTACTGCAGCAAATTCTGAAGCGAGATAAATTAGGAGTAAACAGCTATCATCATCAGGCAATTAAAGACTTAGGTACCGGAGTGGAAGCAACGGCTGTTTCGACAGATGGATTGGTAGAGGGGATCTTTGAGCCAAAGAAAAAATTTGTTTTAGGCGTTCAGTGGCACCCTGAATTCTTCAGCGCTTCTACTATAGAAAACCGCGCGTTAATGGACGCTTTCCTGGGTGCTTGCGAGTAATTATGAGGTAATCAGCTTAAAAAATAACTGGAGGAACACAGTATGAGATCAGAAGGTAACGAGACTGTCCTTGCCGATAAGAATAGTCTGCGTTTGATCATTGATTTACTAGACGAATTAAATATCCGCTATTGGGTTGAAGGCGGCTGGGGAATAGATATCCTAATTGGAAAACAGACGAGAGATCATCGAGATATTGATATCGATTTTGATGCTAATGCAGAATCTGAATTACTGGAAAAACTGGCGGAGCAAGGTTATAAAATCGTGATAGATGAACGACCAACGCGTGTGGAATTGTACCATCCCCAATACGGTTACCTTGATTTGCATCCCTTTGATCTCAGCGAACCAGGAATGATGAAGCAAGCGAATCCGGCAGGGGGCTGGTTCGAACTAAGCTCTGACTGGTTTACGGAAAGCAGCTTTGATGGACGAAGGATTCCGTGTGTCAGCGTGGAAGGCCAGCGTTTGTTTCATAGCGGATACGAACAGCGAGAAATCGACCAGATCGATTTAAAAAACTTGAATGAGGTCTATCCACAAGGGAAAGAACAAGAATAAATTCAGAATGGTGAATCAAGATTTCGCTTGATCAATTATTCAGATAAATATGCTTCAATTTCCTTTGGAGTAAGCATTCGAACTTCTGTTTTTGGAAATGCTTGATGCGCTGATCGACGATACAGGGCCTGCGGTTGATCGGCGTGCTTCTTCTTATTTTTTGTCAGATAGTCAGAAAAAGCTTTGTCATCAGCAAATATTTTATAGGATTTTCGTCCGGATTCGCTGATTATTTCATAAATACCGCAGGACGCTTCTTGAAGGTAGTCCGCGACTCGTAAATAAAGCTGGGCGATCTCGACACTTTTAAAGGGAAAGTCGATGCGCCGTAATTGACGCTTGTTATCTTTTTGACAACAGATGCATCTGCCGCAAGTCCCGCAGATATACTGTTCATGCGTCTCCAGACATTCTCTTTTACCAAGTAACGGGGTTGCGCGATTATTGATTGCGTAGCATTCGATACACTCTTTCATGATTGAAGCCTCCTTTTCTCTATTATGTAATCAAAAACTGCAGTTTTCAATTAGTTTCTAAAAAGGATTTTTTTCGCGGCGGCATCTGTCGTTGGCTTTTTTTTTTGCTATGGTAAACTAAAAAGAGAATAAAGCCATTTCATGGCGATTGTTGACAGAGGAGGATGACAATATGTCATATATTGATTTAATTGATGAAAGCAAACATTATAAGATGGGTGAAACCATCATTAAAGCAAATGAAAAAATAAATTTCTCGATCGAAAAAGGAGAGGTTGCGGTGATTCTTGGTCCCAGTGGTGCGGGGAAATCTACGGTACTAAACATTTTAGGCGGAATGGATAGTTGCGACGAAGGGAAAGTCGTTGTAGATGGGACCGATATCGCTACTTTCAGTGATAAAGAGTTAACAACCTATCGTCGTAACGATGTGGGATTTGTTTTCCAATTTTACAATCTGGTGCCTAACTTAACGGCAAAGGAAAATGTTGAGCTCGCGTCCCAAATTGTATCGGATGCGTTGGAGCCTGAAGCTGTTCTTCAGTCGGTTGGCTTGGGTGAGCGGATGGACAATTTCCCTGCACAATTATCAGGCGGAGAGCAGCAGCGGGTGACGATCGCGCGTGCGTTGGCAAAACGACCAAAACTCTTATTGTGTGATGAGCCTACAGGGGCATTGGATTTTGAAACAGGAAAGCAGATTCTAAAAATTTTACAGGACACTGCGCGGGAAAACGGAACAACAGTTGTGATTATCACCCATAATTCAGCGATCGCACCGATGGCTGATCGGGTCATTCGGATCAACGATGCTCGGGTTCGCAGCGAGGAATTAAATGATCACCCTCAATCAATTGAAGACATTCAATGGTAAGAGGTAAGTAAGATGAAAAAAGCGATGCGAAAGACCAATTGGCGTGAAATTCGACAATCAAAGACCCGCTTCTTTTCTATTTTAGGCATCATTTTCTTAGGTGTCGCTTTTTACGTTGGATTACTGGCGACTGGACCGGATATGTTGAAGACTGCCAGCAGCTATTATCAGAAACAGAACTTGGCCGATATCCGATTGGTCTCATCTCTAGGTGTTAACGATAATGAGATTGAAAGAATCGAAAAAACGGAAGGTGTGAAAGCAGAAGGTCGCTATTTTCAAGACATCAACTTGAGTAAAGAGGACCAGGTTTTCCGTATTTTCAGCTATGATTCCAAACAAACGTTGAATCGAGTCGTTGTTACAGAGGGACGACTGCCAAAAAAAGATAACGAAATTGTGATTGACGATTTTGGCAGAGAAAAGGGTTATAAGCTAAACCAAGTGTTTGATTTGTCTTCTGATGAGGGAAACCGAACGTTTAATAGAGAACGCTTTAAAATTGTAGGTTTTGTTAAAAGCCCAGAGTTTATCGAAAATATCTCACGGGGAAATACGACTGTAGGAAAGGGATCGATCGACTGTTTTGCCTTCGTATTGCCTGAAAACTTTAAACAGACCACTTACTCAGAGGCATTGATTCGTTTTAAGGATTTAATGAAAAGCGATGCCTATTCAGATCAATATGAGAAACGCTTGAAGCGAGATCAAAAGGATTTGAAAAACATCTTGAAGAAAATCGCGCCGACACGTTTAGCCGATATCAAAAAGGAGCAACAAGCCCTACTGGATCAGGAAAAGCAAAAATTCCAGCAACAAACTTCGTTGGATATTAATGATCTTTCTCCGGAGCAAGTAGCTAGCTTAACTGCATTAAATCCTGAGATTCCTAAACAAATAGCGATTTTTGACAAGCAACAGCAGCGGATCAATCAGTTGTCCGCCCCAGAATACCATCTATTTGCTCGTAATGAGAATCCTGGCTACAGTGAGTTTGAAGATAATGCGCAGCGAATTTCCTCACTTGCCTCGGTGTTTCCTTGGATATTTTTCTTGATTGCCGCTCTGGTTACATTGACAACGATGACTAGAATGGTAGAGGAGAAACGCAATGAATTAGGAACATTCAAAGCATTAGGATATCGAAATGGAGAAATTGCAGAGAAGTATCTACTTTACGCTACCTTGGCAGGTGGAATTGGGACACTAATAGGTCTCGCAGTAGGTTTTTATCTGTTGCCGGTAATTATTTTTAACGCCTATGGACAGCTATATAATTTGGAAAATGTCTTAACACCGTGGTATCTGTCTTACGCTTTGATCGCATTGGCGGTAGCTTTGACATGTTCTGTCGGTTCGGCTTGGCTGGTTTTACGCTATGACCTTAGAGCAACACCGGCAATTTTGATGCAACCAAAAGCCCCCAAAAGTGGGAAACGAATCTTTTTGGAGCGTGTAACAGTTATCTGGAAACGTCTATCTTTCAGTCAAAAGGTGACTTTGCGGAATTTATTTCGGTACAAACAACGGATGTTGATGACGGTTATCGGCATTGCTGGATGTATGTCCATGATTATTACTGGATTCGGTTTGCGGGATTCGATCGGTGACATCGTTACCCTGCAATTTGATAAACTGTGGCATTATCAAGGGACAACCGTTTTCACGGAACCGCCTTCTAGCGAGGAAGAGCAAAATTATGAAAAAGAGTTGGACACTTTATCAAACTTTCAAGACCATCTATTTGTTTCTATAGAAACTTACACAGCACAGACTGCCGAAGTTTCTAAACAGGAGATCAATCTCTCTGTCCCTAAACAGATTGAAAATCTGAGTGAATTTATATCATTTAGAAATAGAAAAACAGACAAGCATTACTCCTTGATTGATGAGGGAGTTATCATCAATGAAAAGCTCGCTAAACTTTTTGAGCTAAAAGAGGGAAGTTCATTGCGCATCAAATCAATCTCTGGCAAAAGCTATAAGGTAAAAGTTACTGGTGTCGCAGAGAATTATGTTGGTCACTTCATATACATGACTCCGAAGTATTACAAAAAAATCTTTCATGAGAAGCCGGCTTATAATACGGATCTTTTACTATTTAGCAAAGAGCCTAGTAAAAAGGCTGAAAATCAAATAGCTAGACAATTAATGAAGAAGGCTGAAATCGCCAATGTCAGTTTTATGACAAAATCACGTGATACCTTGAAGGATACAGTGAAAAGCCTAAATATCATAATGTGGGTGTTGATCGTTTCAGCAGGCCTCTTGGCTTTCATCGTATTGTATAACTTGACGAATATTAACATCTCGGAACGGATTAGAGAATTGTCTACCATTAAAGTTCTGGGCTTTTATGATGGCGAAGTCGTTCGTTATGTCTATCGAGAGAACATCCTGCTTACCTTGATGGGGATATTCTTAGGACTATTTCTCGGGAAGATTGAACATGGCTATATTTTGCAAACTGTTGAATTGGATATGACAATGTTTTCACCAGACATTCAACCACTCAGCTATTTTTATGCCAGTTTGATTACGCTATTTTTCACTCTGGTTGTCGGCGTGATTATGTACTTCCGACTGAAGAAGATTGATATGATCGAGGCTTTGAAAGCCAATGACTAGCAAACGAGAACTGTGAACAGTTGGACAGGCAAAAGGATCAGACCTATTTGTTATGGGTCTGATCCTTTATTTGTTTGCGTACATCATACAGCATTTTATTCAGATCGGCTTCCTTTTTACGAAGCACGACCAAATCTTCTTTGATTTGCTTTTCCTTCTCGTCTGTCTGAGGAGTGATCGCGCCATTCAATGAAATACCGATAATCGTTCCGATAAACGTATCCAGTACACGATTCAACGCATAGAGAAAGGATTCTCCTTGTGGAATACTTAAAGCAATCAACAGCATGGTGGCGATTGCTGAAATGATCCCAGAGTTATTATTGAGTCCATCAGAGAGCACAATGACTAAAACGACGAACAAGGGCAGGACAAACAACTCGATTAAAAAATCATTTTTAAAAAAGGATTGGATGTAATAGAAAATCAAGGCTAACAATCCGCCGAGGGAATTTCCCAACACTCGTGAGCGACCAAAGGAAATACTAGTCGTCAAATCTTGCCGCAGAGAAAAAACAGCAGCTAGTGCAGCGATCAAAGGAGAACCACGATCGGTTACATGGAATAAAAGGATGCACAGCATGACAGCTAATGCAGTTTTTATCGTTCGCATACCTAAACGAAAACGACCAATTTGCAATTTTTCCTCCCTCTTTCTTTTCTTTATACTTAATAGTTTAGCGGATGTTTGACAAAAAAACAAAAGGCATTGCTTAAACAATACCTTTTGTTAGTAGTTTTATTGAGTTCGCTGCCATTTTTGCTGCATTTGATCCAAAATATCGATCACATCTTTTGTGAAGAAGAGCGATTTATTTGGCAGTTCACCCTGGATCATTTTTACCATGTTCTCGATCTCGTAATTCATCGCGTTGCCGGAGAATCCAGATTCGATCAGTTCGGTGGTCCCATCGTTGAAAAAGAGTTCCGCCTTGTCAGCACGTGGATATTCATCGATCGTTAAGTAACCATTCTCAAAGGCGACAATGCCCTTTTTCGGCATCTTGGCTTGGAAGGTCAGGCTGACTGTCGCAAGTTCGTTCTTTTCATTTCGTAAGATTGTCACTGACTGTTCATCCACTCCAGTAGAAAATGGGATCATGGTAGAAGCAATTACCTCTGGCTGCTCGCTTAAAAACCAGCGAGCAAAGGAAACAGCATAGGTTCCGATATCGAGCAGGGCGCCGCCAGCCAGTTCGGGATTGAAGAAACGATTCGTTGGATCGGGATCTTTGTAGCTGCCAAAAGGCGCTTGGATCATTTTTAAATCACCTAAACGACCACTATCCATCAGTGCGTGGAGCTCATGATACAATGGCATGTTGAAGATCGTCATTGCTTCAGCTAAAATCAACTGTTTTTGTTCCGCCAACTCGATCGCTGATTGCAATTCGGCCAAAGTCATCGTAATCGCTTTTTCACATAAAACATGTTTACCTGCCTCTAGAGCCTGGATAATATGCTGATGGTGCTGGCGATTTGGGACAGCTATATATATAATAGAAATATCATCATCAGCCAGCAATTCATCGTAGCTGCCATAAGCTTTCGGCAAGTTGTATTGCCTAGCGAACTCTTCGGCTTTTTCTAACGTACGCGAGGCACAAGCGGTTAGTTTACTAGTTGTTTGATCAAAGTTTTCTGCAAAACTGTGGGCGATGCCGCCAAGTCCGACGATGCCCCATTGTAGTTCAATCATAGTGCTCCTCCTAGAATTAAAATTAAGTTTCTTTTTTGTTCAATGTTCAAAAAAAGAGAAAAAAACGGATGCTTTTTCCAAAGTATAGCAGTAAATATTAAAATATTTCAATCCATTTGCCAAAGAGGTGTATTTTTTCTAAAAATTCAGTAGAATAGGTAAGGAGGGATTTTTCGTGAATCAAATTTATTTAGATTTAGTAATCAGTGCAATTTTTGAACAATTTCATACCGAGCAAGACTTTTATGAGGATTATTTAGGCGTTAACGAAGTGCAATGGCAGCAATGGAAAGCAGGTCAAAACAATTTATCGCCGGAAGCAAATCAAAAAATCAAAAACCTGTTCAGTGATTACGAATGGATGTTGAGTCAAAAAGTCATTCGTCAAACATTTTTATTCCCTGAAAAACGACCAACGGCGGTGGCTGAATATCGTGAGATGAAGACGATTGTCGCACAAAAATGGATCGCCAGCGGTTTAGCCCAAGTGGAAATGATTCCATTTAAAAATAAAAATGAAGAAGAAAATACAGATTTTATCGACCTGCGGGTAACGATCGATTATGATAATTGGGGCTATAGTGATATACTTAGCTTTCGTTTACCGGCTCATATCCAAAATCAAATCGCCAGTGCACATAAAAAGACAGCATTGCTTGATTGGGTGAATGAGAACCTAACGGAAACATACACATCGCTTGACGATTAACGAGAGGATTTTTTAAATTGAAAAAAACAGTAGGACTGCTTTCAGTCATTATTATGTTTGGAATGACCGCCTATTCGCTTTTTTACAGCACTCCAGCAGAATCGGATGCGAAAAAAGAAACTGCTACGACTTATTCATTCGAAAAGAAGAAGACTACTAAGAAAAAGAATGCTGTTCAAAAAGCGTTGCCTGATTCTAAGGCTACCGATTGGAATCTAGTGCTGGTAGGACCGAAAAATAAGATTGAAAAAGAAGTTGCTGAAAGTCAGTTGACTACATTGTCAGATAACAGTCATCAGGTCGACAGTCGAATCGCTAAAGACTATGAAGCTTTTTCTGAAGCAGCCACAGAGGCAGGGTTTCCGCTTGTGGTGATCTCCGCTTTTCGTTCTGTAGAATCACAAGTAGAAGTCTTTAATACAAACGTCAATGGCTTAATGAGCAGCAATGGAATGACTGAAGAAGAAGCGACAGCGAAAACGAAAGAAACGATTACTGAGCCTGGCTATAGTGAACATCATACTGGTTTGGCGATCGATATCGTTGATCAGGATTGGTATAATTCCTATTCAGGACAAGTTTTAGACGCTTCATATGGCGATCAGCCAGGTGCCAAATGGATCGCTGAAAATGCACCAAAATACGGCTTTATCATCCGTTACCTAAAGGATCGTCAGGATATCACGGGCATTACTTATGAACCATGGCATATTCGATATGTCGGTAAGGAAAATGCTGAGTATATCGCAAAACATGATCTGACCTTAGAAGAATTTTTGAAAGATTTGTCAGCCAAGTAAGGAGGCACTATGCCTAAAAAGACCTATAAAAAACGGAAGTCCAACACTTCGATCCCGCTTATTTTTGCGGGAATCTTAGTAATTGGTTTGGCTTTCGTTTTTTCTTTACATACATTATCTGATTCCGGCGCTGAAAACCAACAGCAAGAAGAGACGGTTTCCCGCCAAGGATTCATCGATCAATTAGTTCCCCACGCAAAGCAACTACAGCAAGGATACGGCGTGCTGCCCAGCATTATATTGGGCCAAGCTATTTTAGAATCTAATTGGGGGCAGTCACAATTGGCCAGCCAATATAAAAATCTGTTCGGTATCAAAGCATCCGGTAATCAACCGAAAGTCAGCCTGGAAACGAAGGAATTTGTCAACGAGCAGTGGATTACCGTCCAGGGAGACTTTAAAGTCTATAACTCATGGGAAGAATCTTTGGATGACCACACGATGCTTTTTGTGAATGGAACGAACTGGGATCCGAAGCTTTATGAGGGAGTGCTGATTGCGACCGACTATAAACAAGCTGCCCAAGCTTTGCAAGCTGCCGGATATGCGACTGATCCTGATTATGCCAATAAAATCATCAGTGTGATTGAAACATATAACTTGGATCAGTACGATCATTCATAGTAAACTTGAGTTAGATAAATTCGTTAGGGAGATGGATGCTATGGCAGAAAACAATGTACCGGAAATTATGACTGAGTTGCGAAAAGATATCGTGCGAGTACCGAAAGTGATCGAGAAGGCTTCAGGGATTGTGATCTTTGGCAAAAAAATTCGTTCGATTATCTTTACTACTGATATCGCGATTATTCGAAATACAGATGCGGATGCAGTTATTGCTGTTTATCCGTTTACACCGCACCCTGCAATTACGAAAAGCATTATCGAGGCAGCGGACATTCCAGTTTTTTCTGGAGTAGCCGGAGGCTTAACTCATGGTGCTCGCTCAGCTTATATGGGTATGTTTGCAGAATCTCAAGGAAGTTTAGGCGTTGTCGTGAATGGCCCGACTCCGGTAGAAACGATCCAAGCAGTCTATGATGTCGTCGATGTCCCTGTGATAGCAACAGTCACATCGAAGTATTCGAAGATCGAAGAGAAGTTAGCTGCGGGTGTTGCCATTATTAATATTAGTGCGGGTAAAGATACAGTCGATGCAGTAAAGCATTTTCGAGAAACGTATCCAGATCTGCCTATCATTGCAACTGGCGGACCAGATGAAGAGACTATTGAAGCAACGATTGATGCTGGGGCGAATGCGATTACTTATACGCCACCATCAAATGGTGTTCTCTTCAGTAAGAAGATGGAAAAATATCGAAAAATGGAATACGATGATGATCATCAATAAAAGAGTATCGAAAACCAGTAATGGTTTTCGATACTCTTTTTTAGTTTCATTTAAGTTTTATTTGCAATACTTACCTTAAAGATAAGGAAGGTGGGGTGAGCAAAATCAAAAAAGTAATTAACTATTTAGCTATCCTTACACTTTTTCTTTGCGGTGGAATTATTATTCTAAGTAAAACAAATAGTTCACCGGCAAGCAGTCAAACAGTTTCCACTTCAAAAGCAAAAGTAGTCCTAGCGGAGGCCGAGCTGTCGACTAACAAATTAATTGATGTACCGCTGGAAAATCAAAACACTGGTGAGACGCCATTGGAAAATGGTTGTGAGATTACAGCACTATCTATGCTATTAAATTATTATGGATACGGAACGAATAAAAATGATCTGGCCGAAAGGCTGAATTATGTCCCCCTTTATGAAGATGAAGCCGCGGATATCCATGGGAATCCCCATGATGGTTTTGTCGGAAATATTTATGAAGGGTATGAGGCAATGGGTGTAGCTGTCGAACCAATCGCTGAAGTAGCTAACGACATCGTCCAAGATAATCAGACGGTCGTTGCAAGCAGTGATACCTCATTTGAGGAGTTAACAACTATTGTGCAAGCTGGATCACCTGTTTGGGTAGTGACTACCGTTGATTTTCAAATACCAACAGCTGATGACCTCCAGATTTGGCAAACCACTAGTGGCGAAGTAGAGATATCTCCATTATGCCATGCGGTAGTTATTACTGGTGTAGATGAAGAAAATGTGTATGTCAATGATCCATATGGATATAAAAATCGAATCGTCGATCGTAATGACTTTGAGGAGATTTATCAGTTAATGGGGAGCGAATCCCTTTATTTAATCTAAATAAAGAAGGCACGAAACTTTTCCGTGCCTTTTTCTTATGCAAAAATATGTTGGAAGGTTGGTAATAATTGATCGAAAGAGGTCAGTTCGATATCCTGAATCTGCGAAGTTCCTTTTGGCAATTGGCGATTACGATGGTTTAACCAAAGAGATTGCCAGCCTGCTCGTTTCGAACCGATCACATCATTGTTGAAATTGTCGCCGACATATAACGAGTTTTCAGGATTCAAAGAAAATTGTTTCTTGCCAAGATCAAAGATTTCAACATCAGGCTTTTCATAGCCTGTCGCTTGCGAGATGATGATATTGTCTTCATCGACCCAGTTCAACAATCCTAATTGTAAAATCTTTTTGTACTGATGATCTGTTGGTCCATTAGTGATAATGCTGACAGGCACTTTTTTTGCTTTTAAAAAGTCCAAGGTTTTTTCAACTTCTTGGTGCATCGTGATGGCATCAAGTTCGTCTTCATAAACCTCTTGGAAAGTCAATGCATCTTCATCTGTAATATGAGGATAGTCTAAATCCTTCAAAGACTGGCTGATGCGATGGGAACGCATGTACTCCAATGTCCATTCCTGTGTGATGACTTTGTTAAAGTTTGCATCACTGTGGACGCGAAAACGAGTATAAAGCGGAAGCATATCTTCCTCGCTTACTAAAGGAAATAATTTTTGGACAGCCTTGCGAAATGGTTCTTGTTGATCGTAGATAGTATCATCGATATCAAATACGACAGTTTCAATCAAAATCGACACGCCTTTCATTTTCAGCAAATTTTCAAATAATTACAGTAGCTATTTTAGTACAAAAAATCACACAAAAAAAGGGTAAAATCGTTGATTAGAAAAGGTTTTTACTACTAAAAAAGACAAACCGCAGTCTATCAATTTTCAGTTTTTTTAACTAAAAAAAGATTTCTTTTTGAATTCTAATCTATTATGATTAGAATAAAGAATCTGAGAGGCGGAGAAGAGCTATGCGCAGAAAAAAAAGACAAGTTACGGATTTAGAAACAATCAAAAATCTTGTGGAGAAATCACAGGTAGTCCGCATCGCACTAAACGGAGAAGATTACCCTTATGTAGTTCCAGTAAACTATGGGTATGAGTGGAAAGATGAACAGCTGAACTTATATGTACATGGCGCCAATGAAGGGAAAAAGGTGTCGATGATCAAAGATAATCCAAAAGTTGCGATTGAAATGGATGGAAATCACAAGTTGGTTGAAGGCAACAGGAATGCGGCAACCTATTCCTATGCGTACCAAAGCTTGATCGGTTTCGGCACGGCAGAGCTTTTAGAGGATCTGGAAGAGAGAAGAAAAGCTTTGATCCTCTTAATGGATCATGCCGCAAAAGGAGCCGATTATGATGAAATTCCTGAAGCTATGCTAAAGCGTACAGGGATCATCAAAATCACGTTAGATTCTTACACGATGAAGGAAAATGTTCATCCGGACGATAAATAAAAAGTTTCCCAGCCGCATGATTAAAACGGTTGGGAAACTTTTTATTTACTGATTTTTTTTAAACGATATTCTTCAAAATGAGCAGCGTTCCCACGGCTCTGAACTCTGGCGTAAATACCCATCAAGACCGCGCCGATAGTATTGGTTAGCAGATCGCCCATCGTATCCATCAGTGCTTCACGACCAACTAATAATTTACCAGCAGAAGTAGCATAACGTTGAAGATTCATATCAGCGACCGTGTCACAGAGAAACTCCCAGAACTCCCAAAAGACGCCACATACGCCAGCAAAGGCAAAGCCAAATAGCAGAAAGAGCCAAGGAGATGTTTTACTGATGTCGGCGTCCTTCATAAAGAAGCCAATCAATCCATAGCCCATTGCCGTCAAGACCATTGGACTAACAGTGTGCAGAATCTTATCCCAGAAGGAAACGATCGAGATCATATGCAGTGAAGTTCCTAAGAAGACCGAGATGACTAAGAAAAACCAATAGAAATAAACAATTTTATCAGGTAAAACAATCTTGAATAATTTTGTAATGATTTCAGGTAAGAAAATCAAGACCACACCGGCTAAACATTCAATCACAAAGATGACACCTTGTTTCGTAGAATATTTGCCGATCACAAATTCGTATATATTATAAATCAAACAAAGTGCAGCAAAGATCAAGAGACCTAAGCGATATTTTTTATAAGTCATGGAAATCACTACCTTCTATAAAAGATTTGATTTGTTCCAATAACGCTTCTTCCGTGCTGACGATCGTTCCATTCAGTTTGATCAGTCCGACTGTATAAAGGTTCAAGTAATGAAATTGATTTTCGGCTGGTGTTTGCAATGCTTCCAGCTTTTTGTGATTGTCAGCGCCTTGCTGGCGTGAATCTGTATATAAGGCGATGACAGGGATTCCTTTGGCGTAAGCCACACCGATTTCGGAAGCAACACCGGCATCAATTGTTAAGCCATCCAATAAAGCAACCATCAGATCACTTTTCAGCACTTCCTCGGTATCGGCGAGTGCAATCATTTTACTGTCAGCGTAAGCCGATTTATCATTAATGCCCTCATTTTCCTGCGGTAAGTAAATAGTCAGTTCTGGATCAAGTTCACGAATTTTTTCAACTAAGTATTTATTATAAAATAAGTCGCTTTGTGCAAATAACGGTGCGGCGAAGTAAATGTGTTTAGAAGTAGTCACTAAAATAAGCCTCCATATCTGGGATCGTTGTTTCTAATAATTCTATTGCCTTTTTGTCGGCTTCCAGCCGCTCAATTCGAGCGAGATAAGCTGCCCGCCGATAATTCATCAGCATACAGGTTAATGTCTGGATGTTCAAACCGATTCGTTTTCCCTTCGGTTGATCGGAAATACTCAATTCGCCAGCTTCATTCCAGCTAAGGGCGAAAATACCGTTGTTCCATTCGGCAACCGGGTCTTCCACGACAAAATAGAAAGGATCGACCGGTTTCTCAAATGGGTATCCCAATAAAAATTCCTTCACGTCGACGATTCGCGCCATAAAGAAGGGAGCGATCGTTTCGGTGATCTCGCTATCGTCCAGCAAGAAGGACAGTGGTTCATTTTTAAAAATATCACCTTTGACCCAATAAACCATCGAAAAATGAGCACTGATAAAGTTCCAAAGACCATTGCGAGCTTCTTGGTTTAGATAGAACATTTCTTTGATATGGAAGACCTCATCAGAAATCCAGTAAAAGAGTACCCCGGTTGGTTTCTTGTCTGCATCGTAATAAATCGCCGCGATACGTTCCTCTTCATTTTCGAAACGCCAATACTCTTCCCAGTTCAATTCTTTGCGGATCATTGCCCCATGATTGTTTAGGGCAAACTCATGATAGACCTGATAAACATCTGGATCATCGACCTCTCTGCGTTCAACAATGCCTGGCAAATCCACTTGCTTCGGTAATTGGGTATCTTTGATCTTGAAGCTGAGCTTATCAGACATGATCTCCCAGCCTTTGCGGCGATAGTAGGGGATATTGTAAGGATACAGGTACGAGATCCATTGCTGATCCTCGCGCATCTGGACTAATGCCTTTTTGATTAAATCCTTCATTAATCCGTGGTTGGCATATTCGGGATAAGTACCGACTCCGGTCACTCCGCCCATTTGACACAGCTTTCCGTGAATATTGACTTCGCAGGGGTAGATCGCGATCTGAGAAATCAGTTTGTCCTCATGGAACCAGCCAAAAACTTTCGATTGCTCCAAGACCGGTTTTTTCGCACGAACCATCTCCCGTTTATTTTCGTATCCGCTGTTTTCAATGTCACTTTCGGTTACTTGAAAAACATAACTCAACAACTCATCATATTGAGCCAAATGCTCTTCACCGACTGGCTTTAAGACTAGTTGTTTCCTAAAGTCATTATCCATTTTTTCATCTCCCATTATCATTAGGTGAGCCATTCTACTAAACTACTCAAAATAGCTAGTAGATTTGAGCCTCAAATTTATCCTATATTCTAAGTATAGCAAAACCAGAATGATATTTCTCTTACTGACTTTTAGAAATAGGGGAAAAGACTTTTTTTCTATTCCGATCGTTGGTATAATTGACAGTGCTGATTAAAAGAAATGAGGAACTTTGATGAATATAGAAGAAATGAAGAAACGCCAAGAGATGATTCGTAACTTTTCGATCATCGCGCATATTGATCACGGGAAGTCGACTCTGGCTGACCGGATCCTAGAACAAACCAACACCGTAAGTTCCCGAGAGATGCAAGAGCAATTGTTGGACTCAATGGATCTTGAACGTGAACGCGGAATCACGATTAAATTGAATGCGGTGGAATTGCATTATACTGCTAAAGATGGACAAACATATATCTTCCATTTGATCGACACACCAGGACACGTCGACTTCACCTATGAAGTTTCACGAAGCTTGGCAGCCTGTGAAGGGGCAGTCCTAGTTGTAGACGCGGCACAAGGAATCGAAGCGCAAACTTTAGCGAATGTTTATTTGGCGCTAGATAATGATTTGGAAATCTTGCCAGTCATCAATAAAATCGATTTGCCAGCCGCTGATCCAGAACGTGTTCGTAAGGAAATCGAAGACGTGATCGGGATTGACGCTGAGGACGCAGTTTTGGCGAGTGCCAAAACAGGTATCGGAATCGAAGAAATTTTAGAGCAAATCGTGACGAATGTTCCTGCTCCAAGCGGGGAATTGGACGCTCCTCTAAAAGCGTTGATCTTTGATTCGGTATATGATAGTTATCGTGGTGTTGTTTTAAATGTTCGTATTACAGATGGAATCGTTCGCCCCGGTGATAAAATTCAACTGATGAGTAACGGTAAAACCTTTGATGTGACAGAAGTCGGAGTATTCTCACCAAAAGCTGTTCAACGGGATTACTTGATGGTAGGTGACGTTGGTTATATCACTGCCAGCATCAAATCCGTTCAAGATACCCGTGTCGGTGATACTGTGACACTGGCTAATAATCCAGCTGAAGAGGCGTTAGATGGCTATCGCACGATGAATCCGATGGTGTTCTGTGGTCTGTATCCGATCGACACCTCTCGCTATAATGATTTGCGTGAAGCATTGGAAAAACTGCAATTGAACGATGCGGCCTTACAATTTGAACCAGAAACCTCTCAAGCTCTTGGCTTTGGTTTCCGCTGCGGCTTCTTAGGCTTGCTGCACATGGATGTCGTCCAAGAACGTTTGGAACGCGAGTTCAATCTTGAATTAATCACGACTGCACCATCCGTTATCTATCATGTAAACTTGACCGATGGCACACAGTTAGTGGTCGATAATCCAGCTGCTTTCCCCGATCCTTCGACTATTCAAAATGTTGAAGAACCATACGTGAAAGCAAATATCATGGTGCCGAACGAATACGTTGGTGCTGTCATGGAGCTTTCTCAACGGAAACGCGGCGAATTTATCACGATGGATTACTTAGATGATTATCGGGTAAATGTTGTTTACCATATTCCGTTATCAGAAATCGTCTTTGATTTCTTCGATAAATTGAAATCAAGCACAAAAGGTTATGCTTCACTAGATTATGAGTTGGCCGATTATCGTGAAAGCCGCCTAGTCAAAATGGACATTCTGTTGAATGCAGAAAAAGTCGATGCCTTGAGCTTCATCGTTCACCGTGAATTTGCACAAGAACGCGGGCGTGCCATCGTCGATAAATTAAGAACCTTGATTCCACGCCAACAATTCGAAGTTCCGATCCAAGCAACTATCGGCACGAAGATCGTTGCCCGTACCGATATCAAAGCTTTGCGTAAAAACGTATTGGCGAAATGTTACGGCGGGGACGTCTCTCGTAAACGTAAATTACTAGAGAAGCAAAAAGAAGGTAAGAAGCGGATGAAACAGATCGGTTCCGTTGAAGTACCGCAGGAGGCGTTCATGGCCGTTCTGAAAATGGATGAGGATGAACCTAAGAAGAAATAAGGGTTTGTTTGGAAACTTGATGCCAAATTAAAATACTTTTACTAAGTAGTGAATATATCTTATCTAGAATAAGTCAAGCTGTATCGTCTCAAATCGGCGATGCAGCTTTTTATTTTGTGATAATAAACTTAAAGTAACTTAAATTAAAAAACAACAATAATTTAATGTGGATTGATCAACTGGGGAATGCTACACTTAAAATTAACTAGGAATGAAAGTAGCTGATGGTTAATGGTACCAATTTACATCTGTGATGATATCAAAGAAACGCGTGACTACTTGGGTAAGCTGATTAGTAATCTGATCATGATTAATGATCTTGATATGGAGATTGTATTGGTGACAGGAGATCCAAACGAGCTCATCACTCATCGAGAAAGTCATACTAAACGGGCAATTTATTTTTTGGACGTTGATTTGAAGCATGAAAAGTATAACGGATTTACGCTAGCTAAAGAAATTCGCAACAGTGATACAAGGGGGTTCTTAATTTTCGTTACAACACACGAAGAGTTGATGGCGGATACCTTTAAGTATCGGTTGGAAGCGTTGAACTATCTTTATAAAGATGTACCGGATAAACTGAATCCGCAATTGAAGGAGTGTTTACTGGAAATTCAACATTTACTGTCACGAGAAACGCCTTCTTCACAAAGCTATTTCACCGTAAAGGTAGCTGACAGTGTTTATCAGATTCCGATGGAGGATTTGCTTTTTTTGGAAACGATCGGAGATCACCGAGTAATTTTGCATACTGAGACTCGTCAATTGGAGTTTCGCGGAGAGATGAAGAAGATTCAACAGGAGCTCTCAGAAGATTTTGTAAAAATTCATCGTTCTTATTTAGTGCAAAAGAGAAAAATCAGCCAGATCAATTACTCTGATAATACGGTGGTCATGAAAGGTGGTTCGGTCTGCTTGATGTCACGTGCCGGGAGGAAACTTTTGAAGAAGGATCAATTACCATAATGGATTTGAAGAGGAGGCGCTTATGCAGCAAGTTTTATTGGAATTAGCAATTATGGCGGTTAGTTTTATGACTATCAACATGGTTGAGTACCAACTAATAAGTTATGTTTCGGGAGAGAAAAGCAAACGCTCTTTTTTCATCCTCATGTATTTAGGTTTGTCTGCGCTGTATGGAGGTGTTTTCTACTTAACCTCCAACTGGCCGATTGTAATTATGATCCTATTTAACGCTGTTGTTAATACGGTGCCATCCTTATTACTCCATCGTTATATTTTTAAAACGATTGATATTCGGGTCATTTACTTTTTGGGGATGATGAGTTCAATGCTTTGTTTAGTGCTGACAAACTGGGTCTTAAAACTTGTAAATTTCATTGCTCCAGGGGTTGGGTGGAGCACAAGAAGTTTGTTAACCAACGGTATTTTATTTATAGTGATTTCACTGATTTATTACTTACTTTCAAAGACAAATGTCTATTTTATTTTAAGGAAAATTTTTGAGTATCCTCGAATGGCGTTGATCATCGCGCTGGTTATGACTTTCATGAACTGTTTTATTGAGGTTTTTGGTTACGGTTTTATTGGGGATGATTTTAGTGCAGTATACATAGGCTTTTATACACTTTACTACTGTCTTGTTTTCGCTGTATATTTGTTTTTATTTCGGGAGTTTATGCGGGAACAACGTTTGAAGGAGTCGGAGGCGTTGATTTTGCAGCAGCAATCCTATATGAATCGTTTGGAAGCAATTCAATTGGATCTGCGAAAGATTCATCATGATTATAAAAATGTGGCGACTGGATTGTATGCGCAAATCGAAAATGGTGATTTGGAAGCGGCACAGGAGTTCATTAGCAAGAAGATGTTGAAGATGGATCAGGAAATTCAAGTCAATGTTCAACAGATGAATCAGTTAATGAATATTGAAGTGATCGAGTTGAAAACGCTGATTATGGCGAAAATCATGCAAGCGGAGAAACTTGGGGTGCTGCTCACGGTAGAAGTGATGGTGCCTATCAAAACGATTCCGATGGAGATTTCTGATATGCTGAGATGCGGCGGCATATTGATGGATAATGCTATTGAGGCGGCTGCCAGAGAACAGCGCCCCCAAGTGTCAATCGTGTTGCTAAAAGAAAACAACCGATTGACCTTCATTGTAAAAAATCCCATCAGTCAAAAAGTCGATCTTCAGCGAATTTGGTCAGCCGATTACTCGACCAAAGGAGAAAAACGCGGTCTCGGACTCGTTAACCTGAAAGAGATCATTCGTCGCTATCCCGACATCTGGTTGGAAACTCGTGTGGAGAAAAAGGAATTTATCCAAATGATGAACTTCAAAATAAGCTAAAGGCAGGGAATCGTCAATAATGACGATTTTCTGCCTTTTTATGACAAGTATCCCAACAATTATCCTTTTCAATTTACAGTTAGTACTAGGGAGGGATAAGTAAATGAAAGAAGAAGTGTTAAAAATCCGTCATATCTCTAAGAATTATGCTCATAAGCAGGCGCTAAAAGATATCAGCATGACACTGCATGGTGGAGAAATTCTAGGTTTTTTAGGTCCTTCAGGTTCAGGGAAAACCACGACGATCAAAATTGTCACAGGGCAGCTGGAGCAAAGCTCGGGAGAAGCCGTGATATTAGGCAGAGATACGAGAAAGCTAGATGAGAAGATCTACGAAAATATCGGAATCGTGACAGATACGAGTGGATTATATGAAGAATTCAGTGTCTATGAAAACTTGCAGCTGTTCGCACAGCTATTAAATGTCGAGCCTAAAGAGATCGATCGTTTGTTAAAAAAAGTCGGGTTAATTGAACAGAAAAAGCAACCTGCGGCGAAGCTATCAAAGGGACAACAGCAGCGTTTGATTTTAGCACGAGCTATTTTACATCGACCAAAAGTGTTGTTTTTAGATGAACCGACATCAGGATTGGATCCGACAACAGCCTTAGAGATTCATCGCCTATTATTAGAATTGAAGGAAACAGGCATGGGCATCTTCCTAACAACGCACAATATGGATGAAGCAACGAAGCTTTGTGAACAGGTAGCTTTGTTAAATGATGGCAAAATTGTTGAGCTTGGTTCACCACAAGATATTTGTTTGCGGCATAATTCGGATAAACAATACCGAATCCTACTGAAAACAAAAGAAGAAATACTGTTACCACACAATCGAGAGAATAGTTTGAAACTATCGCAATGGATTACGGAGGATCAAATTGAAGCGATCCATTCCTGTGAACCAACCTTGGAGCATGTATTTCTATCAGTAACAGGGAGGGAGTTGAGCTAATGAGTTTATCCATGAAGAAAATAGCAGTATTGACGCGCTTCAAATTTAAGGAGCTGTTTCGCAACAAAACTTTTTTGATTACTGGCAGTATGGTCCCATTATTGACTCTGGTGATGCGCTTAGTTTATCAAAATCTTTTAGATGGCAAAGCGATGCCGCCGATGTTAATAGGGATGGTTTTAAATCTGGGACTATTAATGAACTTAACGAGTGTTTCAATGATGATGCCAGCAACGATGTTAGCGAAAGACAAGGAAAAAAATACCTTGCGAACGCTAATGACCTCTTCAGTGAACGGTTCGGAATATTTTATCAGTTCCGTTATTCCTTCCTTCACCGTCTCATTTTTCATCAACTTGATTGTTCTGTTTTTGAGTGGTATTGAGTTGCGAACAGTGAACTTGGGTCTTTATTTAGTGGTAACTGCCGTGGCTGGATTGACCAGTTGTGTGTTGGGAATGCTGATCGGCTTATTCGCAAAAAATCAAATGGCTGCTAGTAACAGCTGTACAGTTTTTATCTTGGTACTCATGATGATACCCGTATTCAGCAGTATCATGGAATCCTTAAGTAAATTTTCTAATTTAATGTATACAGGGATCGTCGGTAATCTAGTCAATGCGTTGGCTGAAGGCAGTAAACAATCGCTTAATATTCAAAGCTGGCTGGTGCTGATTGTAGAGCTGCTGTTGATTTCAATTTTGTTTATCTCGTGCTATAGAAAAAGTGGTTTTGAAAGAGAGTAAGTTCATTCAAATCCAGATGAAATAATATTAACTTCAAGCATAGACAGAATTTCTGTTTATGCTTTTTTGTATTTATTGTCAGTAGGAACTATCCAATGAGAGCTGCTAGTTCATAGGAAAATTATTACTGCACGAGTTGAAAGACTGTTATTGAAGAGATTTGTGATAAAAGAATCGTTGAAGATTCAATTTTGGAGCCTTGTGCTTATTATTTAGGTGAAAAAGATCGCGATTAACAAAAAAAAACTTGTTCTACAAGTAGTGCTATAGGGGCTTAAAAGGCTATAAAACAACGTTGTGAAAATTGATTATGCGTCCATTTGATAATGTTCAATGAATGTTAAAATACCCATTTGGAACGTCTTCTATTAGTTCTTTTTTTTGAAATTTAAAAATTAATTTTACATTTTCTATCATCTTTAAAGAGACAGTACTTACTTCCTTGTTAAATAACAAAAAGGGGCTTTTGGTGGTTTGACAACTATTGATTTATAGGATTATAGTCGAGGCGTGATCACAGAGAAAAATGAAATAAGACAAAAAAGAATGTCTCTTCAACTTGTACACTTTCGTTGAAGGATACACGGCATTCGAATCAAACAAGGAGGAAACGACGATGGAAAAGCCACTATTTACACCCACTCAGATCTTTTCGCTTAAACGCAAAACGATTGAAAAGCGAATGGATCAATACTTTAATGACACCCATGACGCAAAACAAACGATCCAAATTTTGGTAGCGCTTCAGGTACGAGATGAACTGGCAGAAGAAGATTTTTCTTTCTGCATGATGGAACTGGTCCGGAGAATCCTGATGAAAAGCAAGACTTCGCGTACGCTGCGCCGCTATTATATTTATTTCAAGAATTATTTTTCTTCGAAAGAATGGAAAGTTGTCAGCCTGCGTTTATTTGCGGCCAAATCATTTGTCAAAGAAAAAATCGAAAAAGTCATCAGCCAATTCATTAAAGAACCGTTGCAGGGATTGGTAGGCTCATGAACAGGACCAAAAAATCGAACGGATAAGGAGGGGAGAATATGGCAGATCTAGTCGCAAAATTTGAGAATAGTTTAGGCAGAAAGCATAAGCTGCGGGTCAAAAAAGCCAATACCAACATTGAACCGGAAAAAATCAGGGCCTCACTGGAGAAACTAACAACGGTCGATCTTTTTCGGAATAAGAAAGACGCCCGATTATTTGATAAAGTCATCACCGCCAGCTTTTTCGAAGAATTCGACCGGATAATTTTTGATAATAGCAGCGATGAAGTGATAGAAATTGATATGACTAATGCTGCGCCTGTGAACGAGCATGTAGTCGTTAGTGAACAGCCAAAACCATCGTTTAAAGAGTTCAAGTTAACAGTCATTGAAGAGAAAATGGTCGAACCGACTGTATTGAAACAAGTGCTGGAATTACCATTGGGCTTCAAGCTGAATCATCTGTTTCAAGAACAAAAACGCGCATTAATCGTCTCTAAAGTGCCGGAGGGCGGCAAGCCGATTGAAGCGAATATCCACAATGAGGAGAACCCTGTCCGTATCGAGCTGCTGGTACAGCTCAAAGAGGAGATAGAGGAAAAAGCCAACGCCTCACCACCGCAGGATCAGCGAGAAAAACAGAGCCTCTGGGACCGTTTGAAAAAGCGAAGGTGGCTAGAATAAATCTATAAATACCTAAGGACCGTACCAGCCAATTACCGCGGATTGGCTGCAAGGACTGTGGTGTATTAAAGCTGCCATTTTGGTTGACTCAACAGAGCGATCTAGGCGATAAGAATCGTTAATTCTTGTGAAGAACATCGAAGTGAATCCTCCAAAAAGAAATCAGAGGAGTGCGCGCTAACCTGGTTCTTGAGTAGAGGATCACGTTGATTTTGACTCACGAAGAATTTGCGGCAGGGCTACTGCATGAGCTTGTTCGCTTTGAGGATGGTCTCTATTATGAAGCTGTTCCTTTGTTAAAAAATTATGGAGACTGTTAGGCTTATTTGTGATGGGTTCCATTTGATCCAAAAGAAGGAAAGAACGCTTAATACCAGTTCGCAGGTATGCTGAAAGGCATATCTTTTTTGCCGTGGATTCAATATCAGAACGAAAGAATAATGAGTCAGAGTTGGCTTGCCAATTCTCTGAAAAGCTATGCTATAATGGGAGCGTTGATTATATAAAATGAAATGAGGAAACAGCGATGGACGGTATCTTGCCGTTATGGAAGGAACGCGGCATGACAAGTCATGACTGTGTCTTTAAATTACGAAAGATTCTACAAACAAAAAAGATTGGACATGGAGGGACCCTGGATCCTGATGTCGATGGTGTACTGCCTATTTGCATTGGTAAAGGGACTAAAGTGATTGAATATTTACAGGATAGTGGAAAAGTTTATGAAGGTGAAATCACTTTGGGCTTTTCTACGACAACGGAGGATCGCAGCGGTGAAGTTGTTGAGACTAAAACAGTCGAAACTCCTTTATCAATAGAAGAGATTGATCAGATGATGGCTACATTTATCGGAAAGATCACACAAGTACCACCGATGTATTCAGCGGTCAAAGTGAATGGCAGACGGCTCTATGAATATGCACGTGCAGGAGAAACGGTCGAGCGACCAAAGCGTGAAGCTGTGATCGAAAGCTTCCAACGAACAACAGATCCAAAATATAATGAAGAAACGAAAACACAAAGCTGGCGTTTTCAAGTTACCTGCGGCAAAGGGACCTATGTTCGGACGCTGGCAGTAGATCTTGGCGCAAAGCTGGGCTATCCTGCTTATATGTCAGACTTAACTCGTTTAGCTAGTGGTGGATTTTCCGTAGGTCAAGCAGTCACTTTGGCACAAGTCAGTGAGCTGATGGAAAAAGGGCAGATCGACCAAGCACTTCAGCCAATCGAGGAAGCGATGAAGGATTTTCCGAGAATTGATCTGACAGAAGCCCATTGGCAGAAAGTAAAAAATGGACAAGTGTTGCCAATGGCGACTTTTGGTCTGAAAAAAATGCCGGGGGATTTGATTGCATTTTTCTATCAGAACCAACTAGTCAGCCTATACGGTCAGCATCCAGAAAAAGAATGGCTATTAAAGCCTAGCAAAGTGATCAGAAATGAGATCAGTCCGGCTCTTCAAAAATAGTATAGCGGTGAAAAAAACATTCGATTAATATGAATTAGGTGTCAGTCCAACTTTTCACAGTACGTCTTGCCAGAAAACGAATCCCTAGCTAAGATAAACCGAAGTTAAAAGATCTAGTTGGATGATATACGGCATGAAGATCAGCTTTATTTTTCTGTAAGAAAAATAATTACATTAATATGGATTAGGAGCTATAGCAAATGGAAATTGTTAAATTACGTCATCCTTATAAACCAGCAGAAATTCCAGCAGGAGACTGTGTACTAGTCTTAGGCTTCTTCGATGGTGTTCATCGAGGGCATCAAGAGGTGATCAATACTGGGAAGAAAATTGCGCAAGAAAAGAATTTAAAATTGGCAGTAATGACCTTCAATCAACATCCGGCGATCGTCTTTCAGCAAGTGCAGAGCAAGCCAATCCAATATCTTTCAACCTTGAAACAAAAAGAAGAACGCATGGCAGAGCTAGGTGTAGACCTTTTATATGAAGTTGCGTTCACTTCATCGTTTGCGGCGTTAGAGCCGCAAGCATTTGTTGATCAGTATATTGTTGGACTGCATGCAAAGGTGGCAGTCTCAGGCTTTGATTACAACTTTGGCAAAGACCAGACAGCGGATGCCGAGAATTTGCCTAAATATGCGAAGGATCGTTTTGAAGTAGTGATCGTCGCTAAAAAAAACGAAGGCCATGAGACGGAAAAAATCAGCTCGTCACGGATTCGTCGTTTATTATCTGAGGGACGACTAGATGAAGCCAACCATCTGTTAGGCTATGTCTACGAGATCAGTGGTACGGTGATTCATGGCGAAGCACGGGGAAGAACTCTAGGCTATCCAACAGCGAATATCCAAGTGCCTGATGACATGAAGTTGCCTAAAGAGGGTGTCTACGTCAACAAAATCAAAGTTGGCGATCAATGGTATCCGGCGATGGGATCAATTGGACACAATGATACCTTTGGAACGAATCGCATCTTAACAGTTGAGATCAATATCTTGGATTTTAATCAAGAAATCTATGGTGAAAAAGTAAAAGTACGCTGGTACCATATGCTGCGGGGACAAGTGGCATTTGAATCCGCTGATGGATTGATCCGACAGCTTGAAGCAGATGAGCAAGCAACGAGAGATTATTTTAAAAAGTAAAATTATATATAAGCCGAGTGAATGTATTTTATTGAGTTTGATAGAATATGTCCATTCGGTTTTTTATTTTTCTTTGGCTACTTTTTTGATTATAGGGATATCTCATATGCTATCATTAAAATAAAAAGGAGTTCTTCATGGATAAAACTTGGTACATTCGACCTTATCAAAAAGGTGATACAGAGGAATTGTTCGCTATGATGGAAAAAGAAGCCGATTGGAATGAATACTGTAACGAGAAGAATAAAGAAAATTATTTACGAGCGATTCAAACATCGATCACCTACTTGCTTTTTGAAGAAGAAAAAATCTGTGGGTATGCCCGCTGCCGCGAAGATGACGGCTTTGGCGTATATGTTTATGATCTATTAATAGATCATAATTGTCGTGGAAAAAATTATGGGCGCTATTTGATGGAGCAAGCCTGTAAAGATTTTCCTGAGCAAACGGTTTATGTAATGAGTGATGTCGATCCATATTATGAAAAGCAAGGGTATCAAAAAGAGGGAACGATCTTTATTGTGAAGCCGCACTAAAAGTTTCAGAAAATCGTTGACTCTCCCTTAACAGGAGACAGTATTCTGTTGATGAAAGGGGAGGATCATGTGAGTACAGCTATCGTAGCGGATCAACTAACAAAAGAAATCGGCGGAAAGAAAATCGTCAACCAACTCTCCTTCACCATTAACAAAGGTGAAGTTTTTGGTCTGTTGGGACCAAATGGAGCGGGGAAAACAACCACTATCGAAACACTTTTGGGCATCAAACGACCAGATCAAGGTTCGACCAGAATTTTAGGATTAGACCCACGAAAACGGCGGCGGGAAGTTTTTGAGAAAGTTGGGGTTCAGCTTCAATCTTCCAGTTATCAGAATAATATTCGGGTAGGTGAATTGTGTCGAGAACTCTCGAGTTTGTATCAGCAACCGCGAGATTATCAAGAGTTATTGAAATTATTCAAATTAGAAAAGTTTGAAACTCAATTTGTTGAGAAGCTCTCTGGCGGCGAAAAGCAAAAATTGTCGATCGTCTTAGCTTTGATACCTGATCCGGAGATTATCTTCTTAGATGAATTGACGACGGGATTGGATACTGAGGCTCGCCGGAATGTTTGGCAGACGTTGCTGAAACTTAAAGAAACAAATTTGACGATCTTTTTGACGACCCACTACATGGAAGAGGCCGAGATCTTGTGTGATCGGATCTTTCTGATTAAGCGCGGCAGCGTAGTTGTAGAAGGAACGATTCCTGAACTGTTGGCCGAGAGCTCTCAGGACAACTTGGAGGATGCTTATCTTTGGTTTGTGGGGGAGGATGACGATGAATAAAGTACTTAGTTTGGCAAAGGTTGAAGGAAAGCTGGCCCTTCGTTCGATTGATGGTGTTTTGTTTGGAATCGGGATGCCCTTAGGAGTCTTGCTGTTAACGACGATGATCGCTGGAAACAAGCAGGCGGGCAATACTTCCTATACATTTTTGGACAGCAGCTTCAGCTCATTATTAGTCGTCGGTATCTGTGCGACTGCATTCATGGGCATCCCGTTAACGATATGTGATTATCGTGATAAGAAAATTTTGAAGCACTTCTTCGTGACGCCTGCGTCACCGGGACATTTGATTGCTACTCAGGTATTGATTGCAATGGCGACAGCTGTGATCTCAGCTAGTTTGGTCGCTTTGGTATCAGTCTTCTTTCTTGGCTACCGAATCCAGGGCAGCTGGATGTTATTGATAGCCAGCTACTTTTTGGTTATGATTGCTATGTATAGCTTAGGATTATTGATCGCGAGTTTATGTAAAAATATGAAGATTGCGAATCTGGTCTGCAGTCTGGTTTATTTTCCGATGCTGTTTTTGTCCGGAGCCGTGATTCCGTTTGAACTTTTTCCAAGCGGCATGCAGAAGGTAGCGAGTGTTCTACCGCTGACGCAAGGAGTGCAGCTGTTAAAAAGTGTCAGCCTCAATCAACCAGTTGGGAATCCTCAATTTGTCTTGATTCTTTTGGTTGCGATCAGTATTATCGGATTTGGCTTAGCGGCGAAATTCTTCCGTTGGGAATAGAGATGAAAAGAGGGGGATTGCATGGAACGTGAATGTGAAAAGGTCGAGGAGAAATTATATCGGATCGGCATGTTTTCAAAAATGAATCAGGTGACGATCAAAGCGTTGCGTTACTATGATGAAGTGGGGCTGCTGCGTCCCCGCTTCATTGATCCTGATAATGGGTATCGTTATTACAGTTCTAGTCAATTGGAACCGCTGCATCGCCTGATGGCTCTTCGTCGGATCGGCTACAGCATCGAAGAAATCAAACGTGTTCAGGACGGAGAAAGTGAACAACGAATACTACAAAAAAAGAAGCAGCAATTAATGAAGGAAATATCTGAACGGATGTCGATGCTTTCTCAGATCGAAGGATACCTGCAGCAAGAAGAAGAAAACTACCATATGGTAATCAAAAGATTACCCGAAGTTATCGTTGCATCCACACGGAAAGTTATTCCTGATTTTGAGTCTCTTTCTTCAATGATTCCAGAAATGGGGGCTATGATGGAGAAAGCCGGCTGCATTTGCGCGATGCCCGAGTATTGCTTTAATATTTATCACGATGGTGAATATAAAGAAGAGGACATCGATATTGAAATTTGTGAAGCTGTGACCGAAATGAAAGAAGACTTCGGTGACTTGAAATTCAAAATGATTGATGAAATACCTACTGCAATCTGTACGATGCATAAGGGACCGTACACTTCAATCCCGAATGCATTTGCTGCAGCGATTAAATTTGCTGAGGATAATGGATACGAGATCATCGATTATGTACGCGAAAATTATATCGATGGGATGTGGAATAAGGACAGTGAAGAAGAGTGGCTGACTGAGATTCAGATTCCAGTAAAGAAAATATAATCAATCAAAAGAAATCTTTGAAAAAAGGTTTCTTTTTTTGCGTAGCCTGCCGAATACATAGGAAAATAATCTCATTGAAGCTTATATAATTGTGATTTTTTGAAGAATAATGACAACAAGCGATTGTTTGGCTTAGTTCGTTATGCTACGCTAGATTTAGTTTTAATGAAAGCGTTACAGCGAAAAAACAGAAAGAAGGAATGAAAAATGGCAAAGGATCGTTTTGTAAGGGTATATTCTCAAGGAAAATTGGATGCAATCATGATTTTTGTTGATCGGGAGACGGGTGTGAACTATATGTTCAATAAAGTAGGCTATGCTGGCGGTTTAACACCTTTACTAGATCAAGATGGCAAACCAATAATCACTCCTGTGGAAGAGTTAGATAAAAAATAGACAGCACTAGCGAACAAGCTTGCTCTTCATTCTTATGCTAAACTTTTATTATAAAGTAATCCAACAAATCATCATTTGCCAGCACGTGCAATCAAATTTTTTTTAAACGTTTCGTTGGATGAGGTCAGTGATATTACTTAATTAGGGGGAATGGATAAGATGCATGCTTGGGAAGCTATTCAAAAATCAGTGGACTATATTGAAGATAATATCAAAGAGGAAATGACAATTGAAGAATTGGCGCAGGTTTCTTTTTTATCCATGTATTATTTTCAAAAATTGTTTAGCCGCTTAGTCGGAAAAACAGTGAATGAATACATCAAAGCTCGGAGAGTCGCGAATGCAAAGCCTTTACTGAAATCAACCGATCGTCGAATTGCCGATATTGCTGTTGAGTATGGCTTTAACAGTCATGAGACTTTCACAAAAGCATTCAAAGAGCTTTATGGTGTGACACCTGAAGCTTATCGTAAAAACAAAATACTTTTGACGGACTTTTTGAAACCGGATCTGTCCATTTATTATACGATGGTGGATGAAAGTGTTCCGTTAATGGTGGATGATATGGTGCTTGAAGTGAATCAACGAAGACTTGATGAAGAGGAATATTACACAGGTGTTTCCAGTCAAGTTGATTCCCGAGAAATGAATAATGTTGGTGTCAATACGTTGATTGAGCTGTGGGATGAATTTCATGAGAAGAAGGACGCTATTCCGAATTTATTAGAGGATGCGCTGGAAATTGATTATTTTACTTATGATACAACACCGGGAAAAGTTCTGTATTTTGTCGGTGGTCAATCTGATGACAGTAAGGTAGAAAACTTCCATCAATTTTGTATTAAACCAGGTGAGTATTATGTTTGCTCCTTTGAGGCGGAGAACTTTGAATATTTAGTCGAAGATGCTTTATATAAAGCGAATAACTATTTCTTCGAAACTTGGCTAAAAAGACATGGAATCGGGATGGAGGATATGGAGCCGTTCCTGATTCAAAAATATGTCAATGTGACAAACGAGCCAAAAATTGAAATCTGGATTAAACCAACAAAAGAACTAGTCGGTTAGGTCTAAAAAAACTTCGGATTTTTTACGATCCGAAGTTTTTTATTGTCTTTTTTCTTTGCTGATTGATAATGAGCTTTCTTTTCGAAGAATGTAGCCCCAAAAAATACCCGTCAGCTGAGTAATCAGAAAAAGAGCGATCAATGGAATAGCAGCTTCGAAGGGTGAAGAGGAATGATACAAGCTGACTAAAGGACTTTTGAAAACAATCAACGAGCAGCTCAAAATAATATTGATGAGATTACCAAAAATCAATAAAGCAAGCTGCTTGGTCATTTTAGCGTAGAAACCAATAATTATCGTAAGCAGTAAAAATAAGAAAATACCTATGATCGAGTCAAATAGATAGTCAATGGCTAAGGATAGGTGAACATAAGGAATCAAATAGAATATGAAGGGTAATTGTACGAGTTTTATCTTACGCAAGGGGAAATGCCTCCTTTAGATATTCTTCTATTGTTATTTTATGACTGTCAAATGGTCAATTCAACGGAAATAGAAAAATAGAGTGGATAATGAAAGTTATTTTATGCTGCTATCAACAAACCATTAGTTTTTTGGAATCAAATTTTTTTATTGAGAAAATATTTTTGCGATTCTAAAAAGGAAATAGACATTATAGTTGAGAAAGTAAAAATATGACTCGTCCTAGATATTTTATAGAGGAAAGATCGCTTCTGCTTTTCGAATCGCTGCGCTGACGCAGAATATTTTTTCTTTACTATCTGAGAGATTGTGATAATATGATTAGAAATGGAGGGGTTATATGAATAAATTGCAAGATCGATTTAACAAAAATGTGTATGAAATCGCCGTCTCATTGATTCGTCAATTTGATGAAAAAGTCTCTGGAATTCCTAATATGCTGAAGCTGACATTAGGCGAGCCGGATTTTAATACCCCTGAGCACGTAAAAGAAGCAGGGCAGCAGGCGATCAAAGATAATTTCAGCCATTATACCGGCATGTCTGGCTTGATCGATGTTCGAGAAGCAGCGAGCCGTTTTTTATCTGAAAAATATACGGTCAATTATGAACCAACCACAGAAGTTTTGGTGACAGTGGGGGCCACGGAAGCATTATCGGCGAGCTTGCTATCCATTTTGGAGGCTGGTGACAAGGTGTTATTACCGGCACCAACTTATCCGGGATACGAACCATTAATCTTATTAGCCGGAGCGGAACCTGTTTATATCGACACCAGAGAAACGGGATTTGTTTTGACGCCGGAACAAATTGATCAGGCGATGGCAGAGCACGGAGATAAAGTAAAAGCGGTCATCATTACATCACCATCTAATCCGACAGGGGTTGCCTATAATGAGGCAGAAGTGTCCGCATTAAGTGAGACACTGAAAAAATATCCTGTTTTTGTGATCAGTGATGAGATTTATAGTGAATTGAATTATGAGACGAAGCATGTCTCGTTTGGAAAATATTTACGTGAACAAACGATCGTCATCAACGGCTTGTCTAAATCCCATGCGATGACTGGCTGGCGGATTGGCTTCATTTTTGCACCAGCAGAGCTGGTCGAACAGATCATCAAAGTTCATCAATATTTAGTAACAGCGGCTTCGACGATCTCGCAAAAAGCAGCAGTTCGGGCGTTGGTACAAGGGATTTCTGACGCGGAAGTGATGCGGGAGGAATACCGTGAGCGACGAGATTATGTTTATCAGGCGATGACAAAACTTGGCTTTGAGGTGGCTCGTCCTTCAGGAGCATTTTACATTTTCGCTAAGATTCCGGCCGAGTATGAGCAAGACTCCATGGCTTTCTGTATTGATTTAGCCGAAAAAAATCAATTAGCAATTATTCCAGGAATTGCCTTTGGACCAGAGGGGGAAGGCTATGTCCGAATCAGTTATGCGGCTTCGATGGAAAATCTAGTTGAAGCGATGAACCGTTTAGCAACTTATCTAGGAAAATAAAAGAAACGATCAAATCGAAAAAGATTTGATCGTTTCTTTTATTTGTTTAAGTAGTTGAATAGGCCGCTGATGGTTTTGTCATCCAAGTTAATTTCTTTACCATCGACTGTTGCTTTCACAACATGATAATAGTCAGGTAGATCTGGTACTTCTTTTAATTGTGCAGCGACAAAATCATTGGCACTGGCATAAGTTTTTTCTTTTTCTGAGTCGTTTAATTCATAAGTAATCACTAACATCTTGTTTCGCTTCTCTCATTTGAATTTTTCATTGCAACAGTATTGTACACCAGAACTAATAAAAAGTAAGAGATTTTGTCTTTACCAAATATTTACAGTTCTTTACCGATCGTTTACATCCCTTCAATCAGATATTTACGTTCCATTGGTAAAGTAACGGTGTACTAAAAATAAGAGATACGGTGGTTAAACGCTACCGATTTTCTTATAAAAATCTATTGATTATCTAAACTGAGGAGTGTACATGATGAAGAAAATTATTTTGGCATTAGCATTTTCAGGGGTTCTTTTAGCCGGTTGCGGCAGCGGGAATGCAGCGAAGGATTCCGATTCAACAAAAGAGGAAATGACAAAAATTACAGCGGTTGGTTCAACAGCGCTACAGCCGTTAGTGGATGCGGCACAGGAAAGCTATACGCAGGATCATCCGAATGTTCAAATCTCTGTTCAAGGAGGCGGTAGCGGGACCGGCTTGAGCCAAGTCGAGAGCGGTTCTGTTGAGATCGGAAACTCCGATGTTTTCGCTGAGGAAAAAGACGGGGTCGATGCAAGCAAACTAGTCGATCACAAAGTAGCGGTCGTTGGTTTTGTACCAGTAGTCAATAAGGATGTCGGTGTAAAAGATATCACTAAGCAGCAATTGATCGATATTTTCACGGGCAAGATCAAAAACTGGAAAGAGCTTGGCGGAAAAGACGAAGCGATCCAAGTAGTTAACCGTGCTTCAGGCAGCGGAACGCGTGCGACTTTTGAAAAATGGGGATTAGACGGCAAAGAGCCGATCCAGTCACAAGAACAGGATTCATCGGGAACGGTGAAAAAAATCGTGGCGCAAACTCCAGGAGCAATCAGCTACTTAGCACTATCTTATGTTGATGACAGTCTGCAAGCTTTGCAGCTAGATGGAGTAACAGCCAATGACAAAAACATTACCACCAACAAATGGCCAAT
Organism: Enterococcus sp.; assembly: GCF_032555305.1. GTDB lineage: Bacteria > Bacillota > Bacilli > Lactobacillales > Enterococcaceae > Enterococcus_A. The sequence continues at coordinate 44,905 of NZ_JAWGOQ010000003.1, read as the reverse complement.
CTGGTCTTATGAGCACATGTATACAAATGGAAAACCAGATAAATCTTTGGCAGATTTCTTGGAGTATATGACAAGCGATGATATCCAAAATGGTCCTGTTAAAGAATTGGGCTATCTACCAATCACTTCTATGAAGGTAGAACGCTCTGCTGACGGAACAGTGAAATAAAAATAAAGAGAGCCGAACAGTGATTTACTTTCAAAGTAGAAAGTAATTCGCTGTTCGGCTTTTCTTCTGTTCAGTAATGTAGGAAAAAGATACATTTACACCTTATTTGTTGGGTAATTTAATGGTAAAGGTAGAACCTAATTGTGGATGACTTTCGACTTCTACCGTTCCACCAAGAATTTCGCTGTATTCCTTAACGATTGCCAGCCCCAATCCTGTTCCGCCGGAGTGACGTGCGCGAGCTTTATCTACTCGATAGAATCGTTCAAAGATCCTTTTTTGGTCTTCTCTAGACATCCCGATGCCGTGATCGATGACCGTTATTTCTAATTGATCCGTCAAACGGTACTTCAACTCGATCTGACTTTCTTCAGGCGAATACTGGATCGCATTCTCCAAAAGGTTTTTGATGATTGGCTGGAAGAAGGTTAACCGCGTTTGATAGAAGCAATTCTCAGCCCCATTGATCGTAACGGTGATTTGTTTATCCTTCAGTAAATGCTGATACAAATCAATCTGCTGCTGCAGAAAGTAATTCAGTTCAATCGTTTGCCGATCATCGGCAAGATCCTCACTGTCTTTTGATAATTCGATAATATCCTGGATCAGACGCTGCAGGCGTTTGGCATCGTTTTGCATAATCGTCAAAAATTCTGCGGTCAATTCAGGATCGTCCTTCGCTCCATCTAATAGTGTTTCAGTGAAACCTAGTAAAGAGGTGACGGGTGTTTTTAATTCATGGGAAACGTTGCCGACAAAATCTTTCTGGATTTTTTCTAAGCGACGAACATGGGTTAAATCATAGACGGTCCCCATGATTTGATCTCCCTTGAGCTCATTTTCAATATAGCGTAAACGAATATCCAAATTCATCGAGCTGGGCAGCTTGGTCGAGATTTCCTGATGGACTTGATTCTTATCCACTAGGACCTGTTGGATTAACTGGATGAATTTATTGTCTTCAATCACTTGCCAATAATAATGCTGACTCGCGCCGCCGATTTGCAACAGTTCTTCCATCGCTGGATTGATCATTACAAAACGTCCTTCGGTATCAATGATGAAAACACCGATGGTTAACTCGTGAAAAAGCGTTGAAAATTGCTCTTCAGTGGAGGTGTACGCGGCATATGTTTCATTCAATTGTTCGCCGATTTGATTGACCGTCAGATAGAGCTCTTGCCATTGTGGTGAATTCTGCATAACATAATTGCTCTTTTCTGGTTCTTTCAGCATCCGCTGTAAGACAGGCAGTACCGTTTCAATTGGGCGATTCCGTTGATACGTCAAGTAGCAGATGATCAAATAGATAAATGCATAAAATAGAAGTAAAACAATAAACATGGACCGTTGAAAATTCCGCGTTTTTGGTTGAAAAGCGGAAGTTCTTTTCGCTACCCGTAAAATACCAACCGTCTTATCCCCAGATCTGATTGGCTGGGCTGTATACAGCAACTCAGTTTTTAGTGTGGTACTGTAACGAACCGAGGACCCAACATCGTTGCTGTTTAAAGCGGTTTTTACTTCCGGTCGATTTTCTCGACTGCCTGAAAGATGAGGCTCAGAACTGTCAAAAATGATCATCCCATTGGCATCTAATAAGGTGATTCGATCATTGGCTTCCTTAGAAAAGCGCTCGATCGCCTGCTTATTGTCTTCTGAATTCAGCTCATCCAAATTAAGACGGTGGATCATCAGCTCGCCATTACTGGTCAAGAATTCTTCCTGCTGTTCCAATAGTTCCTTCGTATAAAAATGGTTCGCCAATTTCCAACTGCCAAAGAAAAGCAGGCAGATCAACAGAAGCGGAACAAGGTAATCTAGGTGTTTGCGCTTCATTGTTCCGGCACCTGAAACTTATAGCCGAAGCCCCGCACGGTTTGCAGATACTGCGGGTGTTTAGGATCGACTTCGATTTTTTCCCGGAGATGAGAAACGTGGACGTCCACGATCCGACTCTGTCCAGAAAAGTCATATTGCCAGATCCGATCAAGCAAGGTGTCGCGATCAATCACTCGTTCTTTGCGTTTCATGAAATAAACCAGCAATTCAAATTCTTTCGGTGTCAGCTCAATTTTCTCTCCGCGAACAGTCACCTGATAATTTGATAGGTCAGCCTTAATCTCACCGGCTGACAAGTATTCATGTTCAACTGATTCCTGCCGTGGTTCTACGCGTCGGAAGATGGCCTTCATTCGAGCCAAGACTTCTCGAGGAGAAAACGGCTTGGTCAAATAATCGTCGGCTCCGATCTCCAATCCCAATATCCGGTCAATCGCATCATCCTTGGCTGTCAGCATCAAAATTGGCGTGTCAACTTTTTCTTGCCGCAGCTTTTTGGCAATCTCCAGACCATCCATCGAGGGAAGCATCACGTCTAAAATAATAAAATCAAATTTCTCATTCAAGGCTAGCTCATAGCCTTCTTTTCCGTCTTCGGCGGTAGTGACGGCGTAGCCTTCTTTTTCTAAATTAAAGCTCAATAACTTTACGATCGAAATCTCATCGTCTACAACTAATACACGTTTCATAAGTGTCTCCTTTTTATTAAGAACATTGATGAAAGACTATTTCCATACCTGAATAAATGGTATAATGGGAAGGCAGTTTTGTCACCTATTTTCTATTAATTTGTTAGGAGAAATAACAATGTTAGGAATCAGTGCTTGTTTGGGCGGCAGTGCTTGTCGTTATGATGGCGGATCAAATGAGATTACGGCGTTGAAGGAATTAGTTGAAACAGGCCAAGCGGTCATGATTTGTCCAGAAGTTTTAGGCGGACTGCCCACACCGCGGCATCCAGCTGAGATACAAGGCGGCGACGGCTTCGATGTGTGGCTCGATCAAGCCAAAGTTATGGATAATGCAGGTAACGATGTAACTGAAGCTTTTAAACAAGGGGCGATCAAAGCTTTTGAAGAAATGCAAAAGCAAGGAATCACCGGTCTTGTTTTAAAAGAAAGAAGTCCATCCTGCGGCAGCAGTTTGATCTATGACGGCAGCTTTTCCGGCACCCGCATCAAAGGAGTCGGCGTGGCAACAGCATACTTTATCCAGCAGGGATTACCGGTATACTCCGAAGAAAATTGGCAAGAAATGAGGATGACGTGATGGAGCTTGAAAAAACGAATCGCATGAACGCATTGTTTGAATTTTACGCGACGCTTTTAACTGAGAAGCAAATGAACTATATGGAGCTTTATTACGCCGATGATTTTTCTTTAGGCGAGATCGCTGAGGAATATCAGGTGAGTCGTCAGGCGGTTTATGATAATATCAAAAGAACAGAAAAAATCTTGGAGGATTACGAGCGCAAGCTGCATTTGTTCTCTGATTACATCGTAAGAGAAGAGCAATTAGACAAACTGGCGCTGTATGTGACCGAACATTATCCCAAGGATGAGTTTTTAGCCGAAGCAATCACCGGCTTGCAAGATTTAGATGAATAGAAAGGAAAGTAAGCAATGGCATTTGAAAGTTTAACGCAGCGTCTACAAGCTGCGATGGGGAAATTACGGAAAAAAGGAAAGGTCACCGAAGCTGATATCACAGAAATGATGCGTGAGATCCGTTTGGCTCTATTAGAAGCCGACGTAAACTTACAAGTCGTGAAGCAGTTTACCAAAGAAGTCCGCACCCGTGCTTTGGGCGTAGAAGTTCTGGAGAGCTTGACTCCCGCACAACAAATCGTAAAAATCGTTGATGAAGAATTAACGAAGACTTTGGGATCAGAAGCAGTCGGCATTGAGAAATCACCAAAAATTCCGACGGTTATCATGATGGCTGGTTTGCAAGGGGCTGGTAAAACAACCTTTGCCGGAAAATTAGCGAATCAATTAATTAAAAACGAAAAAGCGCGTCCTTTGATGATCGCAGGAGACGTTTACCGTCCAGCGGCGATTGACCAATTAAAGGTATTAGGACAACAATTAAGTGTTCCTGTTTTTGATATGGGTACCGATGTCAGCCCGGTTGAAATCGTGCGTAAAGGGATGGAACAAGCCCGCGAAAATAAAAACGATTATGTCTTGATCGATACGGCCGGTCGTCTGCATATTGACGAAGCCCTAATGGACGAATTGAAGCAAATCAAAGAAATCGCGCAACCAAACGAAATTCTGTTAGTTGTCGATGCCATGACTGGTCAAGATGCGGTCAACGTGGCCCAAAGCTTTAACGAACAGCTAGGAATCACTGGGGTCGTTATCACTAAATTAGATGGTGACACACGTGGTGGTGCGGCGCTATCAATCCGTGCGGTAACGGGCGCGCCAATCAAATTCATCGGTTCCGGTGAAAAACTAACCGACTTAGAAGTCTTCCATCCAGACCGGATGTCTAGTCGAATCTTGGGTATGGGGGATATGTTGACCCTGATCGAAAAAGCCCAACAAGATTACGACGAACAAAAAGCTGAAGAACTTGCTCGCAAGATGAAGGAAAACAGCTTTGACTTTAATGACTTTATCGAACAATTAGATCAAGTGATGGGTATGGGGCCAATCGAAGATCTATTGAAGATGATCCCAGGAATGAGCCAAATGCCGGGTATCGAAAATGTGAAAGTTGATCCTAAAGACGTCGAACGGAAAAAAGCGATGGTCTACTCTATGACACCAGCTGAGCGGGAAGATCCAGATTTGTTAAATCCTAGCCGCCGTCGTCGGATCGCAGCCGGTTCAGGAAACTCAGTTGTCGAAGTCAACCGCATGATCAAACAGTTCAAAGAATCTCGGAAAATGATGCAGCAAATGAGCAAAGGCAGCATGCCAGCCGGAATGGATCAAATGTTCGGTACAGGGATCAAGGGTAAAATGGGCAAGATGGCTATGAACCGCATGGTCAAGAAAAACAAGAAGAGAAAAAAGAAACGCAAATAAGCTTAAAAGCTAGATAAAAACAGCGTCTGTCTCGAAAATGAGGCAGACGCTGTTTTTATAGAAAGAAACGCCAATGATAAAGAAAGAATACGCCAAGAAGACTCAAAATTAGATAGATTTGCGGTTCTCGTTTGGAGAAAGCATTAATCTGTTGAAGTGTTTTTCTGAATAATTTCTGGTAGAGCAACCAGATCAGAAAACCAATCAGTGCCCCAAGCGTATTCATTAATAAATCATCGATATCCGTCGCCCGCCGATTAAACAGCTGTAGCAGCTCAATCATCAATGAAAACTGGAAACCTAACAAAACAGTAGAAGATAATTTGCGACACTGTTTCCAGATCAACGGTAATAAAAATCCCAACGGAGCAAACATGATAATATTCAAAATATTCAACAGGCCGACACCTGACTGAAAAGGAATAAGATTGATTTCACCAAGACGAATCAATTCCGGGTAACTGAAAATATCCTCTAGTGTGCCAACACCAGTCACATCGATCACTAAATAGAGATAAAACAAGAAAGTGAAGCGCCAAAGCATGGATGAAATGAAAATTTTCTCCTGTTTATTCCTCAGTGAAAAGTACTGATAAATCAGACAAGGCAGAAAGATACACCCGATTCGATAAAGAGGAAATAATATATCTAAAGCTGTCATGGGATCACCCCGTTCGATGGTTTAGTTTGTCAAATGTCTTTGCTGCCTTTCTTGTTATTCCACTGAAGAATACAACAATGGCGCAGATACAGCCAACGGTTAAAGTGACCGAGACATTTACTAGGATAGGACCGATGATTGACTCATTTACATGTTCAAAGATTTTTCTAATTAAAAAGTTAGACCAAGGATCAAAAACATTCAGGTTCAGAATGAATGAAGTGAAAAGTGTCATTAACCACCAAATCGACCAACGTGATTCCTTGTGAAGAAGATAGGCGTTGTCATTTTCTAATGATAGACTCTGATATTTTTTATAGGCCCAGAACATAAGAAATAGACCGAGTAAGACCAGAATTACATTCGCCCATATGCTCCCACCCATTTTGCCGACAAAATCAACAAATAAAGTTCTTGAAAATGGTTTGTTGATAGTGCCTCTTGCTAATTTGATATTATCCACTAGGGAGTAAATGGAGTTTGGCAGCCAACTTCTCAAAAGCAAAAAAACAGCCAAGGTCAATGGACCAAAGAAAATGTTTCCCACCATTGATCCGATAAAAGCACTGGAACAAAATAAAAAGAATAACAAAGAAAAATTACTGATTACTGAGGTAAACAACTGCCCCAAAGTAGCGTTCATATAAGGCGCTGGAATCAAACTATGAATCAATAAAGCATATAATGATTGTCCAACTAAGATAGATAAAAGAACAGGTATGGCAAGGTAGATAATTTTTTTCTTAAATAACTCTTTCCGTGACGCTCCTAAAGAAAAAAGGAATTGGTTGAAGCCCGTTTTTTGATCAATAAAGAAAAGTAGAAAGCCGATTAGTGGAACGAGCAGTAACAATGCACTGTTAAAATATGTCGTAAAGTGTGACTGATAAGAGGTATCTGAAGAATAGTCTGACGCTCTTAATGATTTAGAGTAAGGCAAATAGGACGTATAAAACAACAATTGAGAATTTCGGTACTCTTGATAAGAGGCATAAGGTACGTTTTCCTCTTTTTCCTCATCCCAGTAGGTTATTTCATTACGATTCTCTTCAAAACTGGCTTTAGCATTCGGATCATTATAAACTTCTTTCCATTGATTATTTTGAATCACTGCATTAAAAACACCCACACCAATCACCAGTAAACAAGCCGCAATCAACACTTTCTTATAGCGTTCAACAAAAATTGATCGGATCATTTCAAGATCCCCTTTCTATGTGATTTTAGGTTGGCTTCGAAGAGGTCTTCCAGCGATAAGGGGAGTTCTTCATATACCAACGGCTCGAATTCTTTGATGGCTTGTTCGAGTTCTTCTGAGAAGTTTTCGAAGACAACGGTAACGACACGGCCTTGAAAGTCGAGCATCTTCGAATTTTCCTTCACTACTGTTGGCACTTTTTTCGTTTTGAATACTAATTGCAGCTTTTTAGCTGTTTCCCGCATTTCTTCTAAACGGTAATCTTTGATGATCGTTTGTTCTTTTAATAGTAGGACACGATCAACTAAGTTTTCTAATTCTGTTAAGTTATGTGAGGCAATCAACGCGGTTCTTGAATGCTCGCTCAAATGTTCCATCAATAGTCCAATCATTTCCTTTTTTATAATGATATCTAAACCATCAAAAGGCTCATCCAGTAGTAGATATTTGGCATTGGAGCACACAGCTAAAATAATTTGGAACAATCCTTGCTGGCCTTTTGAGAGCTGTCGATAATTGCTCTTTAAGGAAAAGTCATGTTTGCTGATTAAATCTGTAAATAATGGCTGATCGAATGTTGGATAGGCTAATTGATAGAATGCAGCGATCTTTTTAAGTGAATAGGTTCGTAAGAAGTTTTCCTTCTCATCAATAAAGAAGATTTCCTGCTTAACTTCTGGATGTTCAACAATCGATTTCTGATCGATCATGATATCGCCACCATCAGGTAGATAATGATTTGCTAATATGCGAAATAGCGTCGTCTTACCAGAGCCATTACGGCCAACTAGGCCAACAACTTCATTTTCTGATAACTCAAAGTCTATATTTTTAAGGATCGTATGCTGATCAATTGTTTTGTTCAAATTTTTGACAATCATGTTGACTGACCTCCCAAACTCTTTTCTGCTTCTCGTATCCAAGTTACTAATTCTTTTTGAGTAATCTGTAAATGACGAGCTTCAATGACGAGCTCATTCAGATTTTCTTTTAATTCTTGGACACGGATTTCATCTCTGGGTGTTTCTTCGATCGCTCGCACAAAGGTACCTTTGCCTTTGACCGTGACTAAAACCTTCTCAGTCTCAAGCACCTTATATGCCTTACTGATGGTATTTGGGTTCATTAACAGCTGTTTGGCCATTTCGCGAACTGAAGGAATCTTGTCTCCTGGCTGCAAAATGCCATGCAAGATATCTTCTTTGATTCCTAGCACTAATTGCTCATAATAGGCGCGGCTGCTATTTTTATCGATACGAACCATACACTCACCTCCATGTATCTACGTGTACTAGTATACATAGTACACTAAAGTTAGGCAATGACTTTTTTTCAATTTCTGCTATACTATAGGGGAGCGTATGTTCGTTTTTCGAGCTGGAAATAGGATGTCAGTCCAACTTTTTGCCGTTCGCATAGTGCGAAATAGAAATTTAATAAGCAATAGGAGTGATTAAGATGTATCGTTGTAATTGGTCAGGTAGTAATGAAAATATGCAGGTGTATCATGATACGGTATGGGGTGTTCCTGAATATGATGATCAGCGCCTTTTCCGTAAGCTGGTTCTGGATATGAACCAAGCAGGTTTAAGCTGGCAAACGATTTTGAACAAGATGGACAATTTTGATCAAGCGTATGAACAATTTGACATCGAAAAAGTAGCGAATTTTGATGAAGCCAAAGTGGAAGCTTTGATGCAGGATGCGGGGATTATTCGTAATCGCCGGAAAATCGAGGCGGCAATCATTAATGCGCAAAAAGTATTAGAAATGCAGGCGGAGGGATTAAGTTTCTCTGATTATTTATGGGGCTTCACTGATCATCAGGTAGTAGATAATAAAATTAGTAATGTTTCAGAAGTTCCCGCTAAAACAGAGCTATCCGATCGAATTGCCAAAGACCTGAAGAAACGCGGCTTCAAATTTGTCGGCAGTACGACAATCTACGCATTTTTACAGGCGGTAGGAATCGTCAATGATCATGAGATGGCTTGTTTTCGTTATAAAGAATTGCACAGTGCGAAATAGGCAGTTTGGTTCTTAAGCAATAAAGTTGAACAGAATCATTTGCTTGATACAATGAGTTTACTAACAAAGCGAGGTGCAGGTTATGGCGAGAGCAGTCTTTTACGGAGCGATCAGTTTAGATGGTTATTTAGCAGATAAAAAAGATGGTTTAGAATGGTTGTATCATCAAGAAGGGGGCGAACTGGTTCCTTATGATGCGTTTTATCAGACGATTGACTATACGATGATGGGGCGGCGAACGTACGAAGTAGTAAAGCGTGATGCGGAGCTGGAAGAGATTTATCCAGAAAAGGAGAACTTCATTTTCAGTCATTCGGCTATCCAAGTCGATGAGAATATGCAGGTGGTCAGTGAAGAACCTGTGACATTCATTCAGGAATTACCCGCGGACAAAACCGTTTGGGTCGTTGGCGGCGGTGCCTTATTGCAGCCAGTGATCGAAGCCGAGTTGATCGACGAGTGGTGGATTCAAATCGTACCAATCCTTTTAGGAGAAGGGGTGCCGCTGTTCCTGCCGCAAGCAAACCAACAAAAATTACAATTGCTTGAAACAGAACAGTTCGGACAGTTTGCACAATTACATTTAAAAAAATAAACGCTGAACAAAAAAGCGAACGCTGATATGACTTTCTATTAGGAAAGTAGATCAGCGTTCGACTTTTTTTTTAATATTCGTTGTTATCGATCTGACTTGCAGCGGCTTCAAATTTTGCTTGGCGGGGTTCGACTTTTTTCTCTTTTGCAGGGAAGGTCTGGTCATAGGCTTCCAGTCCGTCGTGGTCAGGATACATTCCTTCTGAGAAAATGATATGACCGCTGACATTGTCGAGTGCACCTTCTTTTAACGGCAATGCCATGATACCTGTATAAAACTTTCCGTCCGGCATAGAGATATTGTATTTTTTCGAACCGATAAAGCCATAGGGATGATAGTGGTAAGGGAAGCCGCCAATGACAATCGCTTCATAGCCTAAGCGTTTTGCTTCTTTGATAGAGTGCTCGATCAGCAGCCGCCCATACCCTTGGCGATGATACTCAGGGGCGATACTGACAGGACCAAAGGAAATTACTGGATATTCATTGCCTTCAGCATCAACGATTTTTGCTTTACTATAAAAAATACTTCCGATAATTTTCCCATCTAATTCAATCACAAAGGTCAATTCTGGAATAAAATCGGGATGTTTACGAAGCGTGTGTGCAAGGTAGTGTTCCTCGGCACCCGGTACATATAAATTCCAGAAAGCTTCACGCGTGATTTCTTCTACGATGCGATAATCCTTTGGTTCTTCCAATCTAATAGTAACAGTCAAATAATTCCCTCCAATACGTCTTATTCCTTTTAGTATAGCACAGGATAAATTGTAGGAATCAGCCGAATAGCACAAAAAAAGGATGCAGCAATATATGCGTGCATCCTCATTCATGGCTTATTTTACTAATTTATTGAAGAACTCAATATACTTATCAGTAATTGTCTTGAAGAATTCAACAGTTCCATCAGCGATATGACCATCGTTATCCACTAGGTTCATGATGCCGCCGATGTATGCTTCTGGCTGTTGCAAAGTAGGAACATCCAAGAAGACTAATGATTGACGTAATGCGTGGTTAGCACCGAATCCACCAGGACCACCAGGAGAGACAGTCACGACTAGACCAGGTTTACCGCCCCAAACGCTGCTGCCCATTGGACGAGAACCAACATCTAACGCATTTTTTAACGCTGCAGGTACAGAACGGTTGTATTCTGGAGTTACGAAGAATAAGCCGTCGACACTGTTAACATCCTTACGGAATCGTGTCCATGTTTCTGGAATAGAACCCTCAACATCAAGATCTTCATTATAAAAAGGAAGGTCACCGATCTCAATAAATTTTGCTTCAAATCCATCAGGCAATAATTCTGCAAATTTCTTAGCAACGATTTTATTGTAAGAATCTTTGCGCAGGCTGCCTACTAAAATACCAATTGTTTTTGTCATTATAATTCCTCCAATTTTTTTGATTGAAATACATAAGTTATCTTATGAATGTATCTTACAAAAAATAAGTAAATCATGCAAAGGATATGCTTTGGAAGAAAAAACAGACTGTAAAGAAAAAACTCTTTACAGCTAATCAAAAGCGTGTTAGACTACATCTTGTGATTAATTATATGGAGGTGTAGTTATACAATGGCAGTTAAAATCCGCTTGAAACGTATGGGTTCTAAAAAGAAACCTTTCTACCGTATCGTTGTTGCTGATTCTCGTTCTCCTCGTGATGGACGTTTTATCGAAACTGTGGGTACTTACAATCCTTTGAAGAACCCTGCAGAAGTCGTATTAAAAGAAGAAGATGTTTTAAACTGGTTACAAAAAGGTGCACAACCTTCTGATACCGTTCGCAACATCCTTTCTAAAGAAGGCATCATGCAAAAACACCACGACGCTAAATTCGCTAAGAAGTAAGGTGATCAATTATGCAAGATTTAACTAACCTTGTGTTGACCATTGTCCACCCTTTGGTGACAAAACCTGAAGAAGTGAAGTTAGAGATCGAAGAATCGAAAGATTTCTTTGAGTACAACCTAACCGTTGCACCTGAAGATATCGGCAGAATCATCGGAAAACAAGGTCGAGTAGCGAAAGCAATCCGTACGATCGTGTATAGCGTTCGAACCAATGGACCGAAAAAAGTTCGTCTCAACATCGTGGATGGTAAATAAAGCAAGAACACTCGAGTCAGTTTGATTCGGGTGTTTTTTCATTAGAAGTACGGTAAACTAGGGGTGGAGGTGTTCCATCATGAAAAAATATTTGTTGTTGTTCAGTGCGTTGTTTGTATTAGCTGCTTGTAATTCTGGAAACAATGATTCAAAAGATAGCACCACGAAGTCGACAGCTGCCGCAACTGAAAAGACCAGTTCGAAGGTAAGTACGTCTAGTTCAGAAAGCAATTCAATTTCTAGTTCAAATACGTCCAGCACGAAAACTCAAACAAGTTCGTCCAAAACAGATTCATCTCATGGCAATCATGCGATGTCAGCCATGGATGAGCTTCAAGCCAACTACCCAAATGACACGTTCCCTGATCCTGCAACCATCAGTGGAGGGAAAGAAATCGGCATCGCCGCTTCTGAAGAGCAAGGTATACTAAAGGTCAGTTATTATGAGGTTAATGAAGAAACACCGTTTAACGATCCGGCCTTGAAGAAACAGACACCAGTTGCTGAGTTCCAGCGTCAAGCCTTTGATTCAAAAGAAACGGCGCAAAATGAAGTTGGTCAAACTTTTGATCCAAATGGTCAACAGGTGGATCTAGGGCATAACATTACCGGTTATCGAAGTGCAGGTGCGGGGTCTAGTTTTCTTATGTGGAAAGAAGGTAATTGGAGTCTTGCGGTAAGAGCGAACAACCTTGAAGAAGAAGATCCTGTTCCGTTAGCGAAACAAACGGTTGAATATCTGGAAGGAGCTTTCTTGCCAGTACCTCATGATGCTGGACAGATCTCATTGCGGGTTGCCAAGGGTGATCTTCAATCCAATAGTGTGGTTTGGCAAAATAATCAAACTGTATATAAAATCATGAATGCCGATTCAATGAGCGCCCTGAAGATGGCTGTCTCAATGGCAAAATAGCTGAAGCAGAAAGAGGAAACTACGTGACTAATTATTACAAAGTCGGAAAGATCGTCAATACTCACGGGATTCGCGGAGAAGTACGAGTAATTTCTACCACTGACTTTACCGAAGAACGTTATCAAGTCGGAGAACAGCTGTTTCTATTCCGTGACAATCAAGATGTTCTTCCTTTAACGATCGCAAGCTATCGCAGACATAAGAATTTTGATTTGCTTAGCTTTGAAGGTTATCCCAATATCAATGATGTTGAAGCCTTTCGCGATGGTATTTTAAAAATCTCAGAAAAACAAATGGGTGAGTTGGATGAGCATGAATATTATTATCATGAGATCATCGGACTAGTCGTTGTAGATGAGAATGATAAAGAAATCGGTAAAATCACCGAAATTCTATCTCCTGGCGCCAATGATGTCTGGGTAGTCAAACGAAAAGGAAAAAAAGATGCATTGATTCCTTACATCGAATCCGTCGTTAAGGACATTGACCTAACAGAAGGAGTCGTCCATGTGGAGATTCCAGAAGGGTTGTTGGACGATGCGGATTGATGTATTGACGATTTTTCCTAAAATGATCGAAGGGCCGCTTGGTGAATCAATCATTGGAAAAGCCGTTGAAAAAGACTTGTTAGAAATCAATGTTCATGATTTCCGCCAATATTCGGATAACAAACACAAACAAGTCGATGACTATCCCTATGGCGGCGGAGCAGGAATGCTGCTGAAGGTCCAGCCAATCTATGATAATCTGAAAGCCATCGAAGCAGAAACCGGCGAACAAAAAAAACGAGTAATCTTGCTTGATCCAGCGGGGAAACCCTTCAATCAGAAGATGGCGGAAGAATTTTCGCAGGAAGAACAATTGGTGTTCATCTGCGGACATTATGAAGGCTATGATGAGCGAATTCGTTCATTGGTGACAGATGAAGTTTCACTAGGAGATTATGTCCTGACTGGCGGCGAGCTTGGTGCGATGGTGATGATTGATGCGACCGTCCGTTTATTACCGGATGTTTTAGGCAACCAGACTTCGGCGAAAACTGATTCCCATTCAACTGGATTGTTGGAGCATCCGCAATACACCCGTCCAGCAGAATTCGAAGGAATGGGTGTGCCAGAGGTCTTGATGAATGGCAATCATCGCCTGATCGAAGAATGGCAATTGAAGGAATCCCTGCGTCGTACCTATTTACGACGACCAGATATGCTAGAAAATTTAGAATTGACACCAGAGATGGAAAAATTCTTAAAAGAGATAAAACAAGAAGAGAAGTAATGAATAGAGATGTTCAACAAGTCGAATGACTATTTACTTTCCGAAAAGAAAGTAAACGGTCATTCGACTTTACTTTTATAAAGCTTTTTGAGCCTTTTTACTCTTAAAATTCAATGTGCTACGATACGTAACCATCCTGCTACAAAGAGTATCTTTCCATGACCACCGAAATGATTGTATGATAAAGACAGAAAAAGAGGTGGGGGGAAGCAGATGCTTAGCGGAGAAAAAATCCAGCGATTGCGAACAGAACAAAACTTATCACAAAAAGAGTTAGCAGAGAAATTAGAGGTTTCAAGACAAGCGATTGCCAAATGGGAAACCAATCGCGGCATTCCAGATATCGAAAACTTAAAAAGAATCGCGCAGCTCTTTAATGTGAGCATTGATTATCTAGTGTATGAAGAGGAATCGATCCAAGACTATGTGATGAAAATTCCGATCGATATCGAACAGTATCCGATGCCAAAAGGAAATGCGGTGAGGGAAGATCAAGTAGTTTTGGAAAACTATCCTAATGCTCAAGTAATCCGTGAACTATATCGGCAAAAGAAAATGACGAATAAGGAGAAGATGGTCGATTTTCTATTAATTCCGGGGTTGCATGAAGTAGAGGACCATTGGCGTGATCCAAGCAGATACTATTTAGTAGAGGAGAAGGGAATCAATTATTTAGTGAATGTCACCAAAAGTGAACTTCTTACCCGCAGACTAGATATTGATATCAGCGAAAAGTTTTTTGAATTTGCTGATGATCGATTCATGAAGACCCGCCGCAAACTAAAATAAAGTCCTTCTGACAAGAATTTTATCTTTACAGATAGATGTTCCTCTGTTAGAATATTCGAGTGAGTGTAAAGCTCATCTATTATACGATATTCCGCTGGGACCGCTGTCCTAAGAATGTTTGGAATAAGGAGAATGATAAATATGAATCCATTGATTCAAGAACTAACTCAAGAACAATTACGTACTGACATCCCAGCTTTCCGTCCTGGGGACACTGTTCGCGTTCACGCGAAAGTTGTCGAAGGAACTCGCGAACGTATCCAGTTATTCGAAGGCGTTGTAATCAAACGTCGTGGAGCTGGCATCAGCGAAACTTACACTGTACGTAAAATCTCTAACGGTGTTGGTGTGGAACGTACTTACCCACTACACACTCCACGTGTTGCGAAAATCGAAGTTGTTCGTTACGGTAAAGTGCGTCGTGCAAAACTTTACTACCTACGCGCATTACACGGAAAAGCAGCTCGTATCAAAGAAATTCGTCGTTAATCTATTGTTATCAGATGAAGCAAAGCCCTTGGTTATCAAGGGCTTTTTCTTTTTGCCAGTTCGACTTTTCGCAGTTTGTAAGGATTGCTGGAAAGTCTGTTGGTCAAGGAAACATATGCTCGCTAAGCATAGATGAATCGATTGCGAAGCGAAAATAGGACTCATTTTTCTGATCTTTAGAAAAATGAATCCTTTATTAAGAGATAGCTACGACTCCACTTTTCACAGATTACTTGGTAAAAGAATAAATAGTAAATTTTCAGTGGATAAACGATCAAGCAGCTTAGTGGAATTGGTAAGCGGGGTAAAATAAATCTCATATATTTTGAGCTAGCTATTTCAATTACTAAAAAAGTGAACTCCTGCAAATAGGGAGTTCACTTTTGGATTTATTGAATCTTATCCAAAATCAACTGCGCACAGTCGATTTGGTTTGGAATATTCCCATCCTCATCTTTGACGCGCCAGATGTCTGGGGTGATTTCATCCACGACGTACATTTTACCGTTTTCGTCATAACCAATTTCGATTTTGAAATCAATCAGGGTCAAGTTCATTTTGGCCAATTCTTCTCTAAGAACAGCTCCGACTTTTGTTAGGATTTCCAATCCTTCGTTGTATTGCTTCGGTTTTAAAATGCCTTTCATTTGGCATAAGCGGTCAGTAATTAATGGATCGCCTTGTTCATCATCTTTCAAGGTTACTTCCAAATAAGGCGGTTCGAAAGGCAATCCCTCTGGCAAGGTGAAACGGCGACACATACTGCCAGCGGTGAAGTAACGTAAAACAAATTCTAAATTCGGTACAGTCAATTGACGAACCTTCATCATTCCTTTGTCGATATCGGCATCAAGGTAATGAGTAGGGATGTCATTTTTTTCCATTAATTCAAAAAAGTATTTTGATACGGTCAAACCGATTTTTCCTTTACCGTCAACGCTGCCGCCGACAGTGTTGGAGCCTGGATCAAAGACACCGTCTTCGCCCGTAGCACTATCTTTAAAAAATAAGTAAACTTCCTTATTTTCTTCGTCTAGTAAGACTGTTTTTGTTTTGCCATCGTACAATTCTTTCATTTTTTCCCGCCTTCTCTGAAATATCCAGTGTTTTCAAAAATGATAACATCTGATATTTTTACTGTCGATGATTTTTCGAGGTTTAGCTAAAAATAAATGATAAATGTTCGTGTTTGGGCAGCTAATCGTTTTAAACGCATACTTTTACAACTATTTGTTCGGTTTTTAATCTGGCAGATGCCCATCATGAGCAGGCCACTGGCAGTCCATCAGCTGCATATTGGTAAAAATTGCTTTAAATGAAGAGGCTTCAGGGGAGCACGCGTAAACACCGAAACGTACTTTATCGTTTCCCTTCAACATATGACAAATCCGCATTTGTTGAAAAACTTTTCCGTCAGTCGAACACTCGATGCAAAAATCATCTTCTCGTCTGCTTAAGCGATACCACATCGACTTGATCGAGGCATCGATTTCCGTGGTGGCCCAATCGGAAAAGCCCTGATTGGTCACAACACTACCTAAGTGCTGATAGTCTTCGTTTTCATATTCGATGGAGCCTTTTAGCCAGTTTTCACTATCCAAATACATGACGATCCCGCATTGGTCAAAGCGCTGATGACTATCTTCAAAGTTCGTTTTTACAACGAAGCTGAAAAATTTTTCATCAGTTTCCATTTGAAAAACCGGTGCATTGTCGTTTTGGAAATGGTAGTAGGTGTTTTGCCAAAGATCGGTGTGGGGTTTTGTAATGATCTCGATTCTATCTTCGGCTAGGCGATAGCTTTCTGGAAAACGGGTCCATTTGAAATTCTTTAAATTCATAAGAAGCCTCCTGAGTTTTTGTCTTACCAAAATGGTAGCAGAAAAACGTCCGGCTCGCTATGGCAATGTGTTTTGAACAGGGTGATTATGTTTATTTGAATATTCTCTAGCTTTGCAAACGTTCTTCTAAATGCTATTCTATGATAGGAAGAACAGTCATGGGGAAAGGTGGAAGGTATGAAGAAGACTCGAGTACTGTATTTAGAAGTCGCGGAAAAGATCAAAGAAGATATTTTTTCCGGTAAATATCCGGTTGGAACGATGCTGCCGACAGAAACGGAGTTTGAACAGCTTTTTGATGTCAGTAAGATCACTGTGAGAAAAGCGATTGAGCTATTAGCCGCGGATGAATATGTGGAGAAAAAGAGCGGAAAAGGAACAACGGTTCTCAGCGAACGTCCTTATAATAAATTGTCAAAGGCTATCAGTTTTACGCAAATACTTGAAAATTCAGATTTGTCTGTAGAAAAGGTCGTCCTATCGGTCAATCGAGTAAAGCTTAAGGAAACGGAGCCGGCATACGAGTATTTTGGTTCGGAGGCTGTTTGCTTTGAACGGATGTACTTATTAGCAGGCAAGCCTTACATTTATTTTAAGCATTTCTTGCCGATTGGATTGAAAAGAGTCACCAAAAAAGTTTTGGAGAAGGAATCACTGTATCGAATTCTTTATCAAAACAATCTGGATATTGAACGATTCAGGGATGATTTTGTCGCGATCCCTCTGAATTCGGAGCAACAGCAGCTGCTTCAAACAGAGGAGACACTGGCCTTAAAACGGATCAGAAAGTCCTATGATTATGAAGAGCAGGTCGTGGAATATTCAGAAGCTCTATACAATACCAATAACCATGCGTATCAAATTGAATATGAGACCTAATAAGTAAGCTATGACGCGATAATGTCATAGCTTTTTTGTTTATGTTTTTTTACTGAAAGGAGTGGTCATTGAAGAAATGCCTGAGCTATCATGGCTTCAGCGGAAATAATCAAAATTTCTTAAATGATGGAAAAAAATAAAATTAAAAAAGCGTTTACGAAAGTGGATCGATGTGTTATTATTTCATCTGTAAACATTATAACGTTATAAACGGAGGTTAAAAAATGGACAAATTAGTTAGCACGATTGAACAAAAGCTGATGCCTTTCGCGAATAAGATCGGCACGCAGCGACACATGATGGCAATCAGAAAGGGAATCGTGGCGACGATGCCGCTGACGATCGTTGGATCATTTTTCACTATTTTCTTGAATTTCCCGATTCCTTCTGTTGCCGCAATGATTGAACCGTATTTAGCAATTTTAGACATTCCTTTTCGTTACACCGTTGGTATTTTAGCACTTTATGCGACCTTTGGGATTGCCTCTCAGTTAGCAAAAAGCTACAAGGTGGACTCATTAACTGCTGGTATCTTGTCAGTGATGGCATTTTTAGTGACTGCGGCTCCGCCATTGCGGGTCTTCGACAATGTTGAAGGTGTGATCGACGCTGGTCGTTATATCAACATTGCCAATCTTGGCGCAGCATCACTATTTGGCGCGATTGTTACTGCTCTTATTTCGGTTGAGATCTATCGTATTTTCATTGAAAAGAACATTACGATCAAAATGCCTGACGGTGTTCCGCCTGAAGTGACGAACTCATTCATGGCTTTGATCCCTGGTGGCGCGATTCTTTTACTTTTCTGGGTGGTTCGTCATATGATCGGTTTTGATATCAATGGTTTCTTGAGTAATCTGTTAATGCCGTTCAAAGATGTTTTAGCTGGAAATAGTTTGTTTGGCGGGTTGTTGACGGTATTCTTGATCTGTTTCTTCTGGGTTCTTGGTATTCATGGTCCAGCGATTATGGGTCCTGTGATTCGTCCTTTCTGGGAATTGTCGATTGCTGAAAATATGGAAGCTTTCGCAGACGGCGCAAGCGCTCATGCTATGCCAAACATTTTCACTGAACAATTCTTACAATGGTTTATCTGGATCGGTGGAGCGGGAACGACGTTAGCGTTAGTTGTCTTCTTCATGTTCTCGAAATCTAAATACTTGAAGAGTCTAGGTCGTTTATCATTCTTGCCAGGATTATTCAACATCAATGAACCAATGATCTTCGGTGCTCCGATCGTAATGAATCCATTACTTGGGATTCCATTCATCTTGGCACCATTAGTAACAACGACATTATCGTACTTCTTAACAGTCTCAGGCTTGATTCCAATGATGGTAGCTCGTTACGGCTTCACGATTCCAGCGCCAATTGCCGCTTGGATGAGTACGGACTGGAGCATTGGTGCAGCGATCCTAGTTCTGGTGAACTTCGGAATTTCGATGGGTATCTACTATCCGTTCTTCAAAGTATTTGAAAAACAACAATTAGCCCGTGAAGCGGCTGAGTTGGAGGCAGAAGAACAAGCGAAAAAAGAGAAAGCTGCAGCTTTACAAGGTGCTACTTCTTCTAACTAGTCAAAAGCAAGTCCGAACGTTCTTTAAAT
This sequence comes from Enterococcus sp., assembly GCF_032555305.1. Classification (GTDB taxonomy): domain Bacteria; phylum Bacillota; class Bacilli; order Lactobacillales; family Enterococcaceae; genus Enterococcus_A. The sequence continues at coordinate 25,467 of NZ_JAWGOQ010000003.1, read as the reverse complement.
AAGAAAGGATTGAGAGGGTAGTCGGATGACTATCCTCTTCGGTGATACTATGAACTTAATTTATTTAGTCATACTTTTTTTCGCAAGTCATATCTACTTGGAAAAAGGCAAGCTGCCACAAAGATTGGAAGACTTGAAGCTTAGATATATTTTACTAGGATCTTTAGGCGCGATTATCGCAGCGATCGTATTAGGAGTACTTTTACATATTGCGTCATTTTTAGTTATGACTGTGACCGTTTGCGCGGCTTCGCTCATTGCCTATAAATATCGCGCAAAATTTGATGACATGGAACGAGGGAAAAGTGTATGAAACGTGTATTAGGAATTTCAGTTTATCCGGATCATAGTGATATTGAACAGGATAAGGCATATATAAAACTGGCTCATAAATATGGCTTTGGTCGGATTTTTATGAGTATGCTGGAGGTCACTGAAGGCAAGGAAGTTGTTAAAAAGAAATTTAAGGACCTGATCTTCTTTGCGAAAGACTTAGGCTATGAAACCATTTTAGATGTCGCACCGAATATTTTTGAAGACTTAGGTATTTCTTATGATGATATGAGCTTCTTCCATGAATTAGGGGCGGACGGTATTCGTTTGGACTTAGGCTTTGATGGCAGTAAAGAAGCGATGCTGACGTATAATCCTTTCGGTGTGGCGATTGAGTTGAACATGAGTAATGATGTTGCTTATTTAGATAATATCTTGACCTATGAAGCCAACACACCATTCTTATATGGCTGTCACAATTTCTATCCGCAGGAAGGAACGGCACTACCGTTTGATTTCTTTGTAAAATGTAGTGAACGTTTCAAAGCCCATGGCATCAGAACAGCAGCTTTTGTTACTTCACAGGTGGGCGAAATTGGTCCGTGGAATATCAATGATGGCTTGCCGACTTTAGAAATGCATCGTCATATGCCTGTGGAAGCTGCGACAAAACATCTATTTGCAACAAAATTGATTGATGATGTGATCATCGGTAACGCTTATGCTTCAGAAGAAGAGCTGAAGGCAATGGGCGAAGTTGATCGTTATCAAACTGAGCTTACTGTTGAGTTTGTCTCTGGTGTCAACGATGTAGAGAAACAAATCGTGCTGAATGAACAGCATTATCGTCGTGGAGATATTACGGATCAAATGGTTCGCTCGACGAATGTGCGAAAACTCTATAGCAAAGAAGCAAATCCGCCTCATGACAATGAGATTGAATTCCAGCCAGGCGATATCGTAATCGGTAACGATGGCTTTGGCAAGTATAAGAATGAGCTGCAAATCGTTTTAGACGCTCATAAGGATTCACGCAAGAATAAAGTGGGACATATCATTGCAGATGAGCAAATCTTATTACCATTTATTCATGCTTGGTCAAAATTCAAATTTACAGAAAAGTAGGAACGAAATATGTTGGACTTAGTTGTAAGAAATGGCAAAACGATTGATGGGCAGAAATTTGAAGTTGGAATTTCTGATGGAAAAATAGTAGAAGTAGCGGAGCAAATTTCAGGGGAGTCCGACCGTGAAATTGTTTTGAATGAGGACCAGTACATGTCTCCCGGTTGGATCGATGATCATGTGCATTGTTATGAAAAAATGACGCTGTATTATGATTATCCTGATGAAGTCGGAGTAAAACGAGGCGTCACAACGGTGATTGATGCTGGGACGACTGGTGCAGAAAATATCGGTGACTTTTGTGAGTTGGCGGCAAATTCAAAAACCAATGTCTATGCGTTGTTGAACATCTCAAAATGGGGCATCGTGGAACAAGATGAGCTAGCTGATTTAACCAAAGTGCAACGAGATGCAGTCAGAACCGCAATTGAGAAATTTCCTGATTTCATTGTTGGTCTAAAAGCGCGCATGAGTAAAACAGTGATCGGTTCAAGCGGGATCGAACCCTTGAGGCTTGCGAAGAAATTCCAAAGTGAATATGGCGAACTGCCGTTGATGGTTCATGTGGGCTCTGCACCACCAGAATTATCTGAAATCATGGAGCTGATGGAAAAAGGCGATGTGCTGACTCACTGCTTCAATGGTAAAGAGAACGGGATTTTTGACCGCGAAAAGCATCAAATCAAAGATTTTGTCTGGGAAGCTTATAACAAAGGCATCATTTTCGATATCGGTCATGGAACCGACAGCTTTAATTTCGAAGTAGCAAAGCAGGCATTAAGCGAAGGCATGAAAAGCACCTCGATCAGCTCCGACATCTATGTGCGCAACAGAGAAAACGGCCCCGTCTATGACCTTGCGACGACGATGGAAAAACTTTTCGTGGTAGGGTATTCTTGGGAAGAGATCATCACACAAGTAACGGAACGACCAGCTGAAAACTTCCATTTAAAAGGCAAAGGAAAGCTAGCGGTTGGTTACGATGCGGATATGACGATCTTTACGATCAAGGAATCAGAAAAAGAATTGATCGATTCCAACGGAAATACCCAGACAGCTAGTCAGGAAATTGTTCCTATGGAAACGATTATTGGAGGTCAGATCTATGACAATTAGTTTAGACAAGCTAGGATTAAAGGAAGTCATCAACGCTTCCGGACGGATGACGATCCTGGGAGTTTCAAAGGTATCCGAATCTGTGATGGGAGCGCAGCGCTTTGGCGGTGAACATTTTTTTGAAATGGCTGATCTAAGTGAAAAAACCGGCGCTTATATTGCCAACCTTTTGCAGGTGGAGGATGCGCAGATCGTTTCTTCTGCCTCTGCGGGAATCGCTCAAAGTATTGCGGCAGTGATTGGTCAGGGAGATATTTACCATGCGTATCATCCCTACACTGAGCGAATCACGCAACGAGAGATTATCCTGCCGAAAGGGCACAATGTCGATTATGGGACGCCCGTTGAAGTGATGGTGGAGCAAGGCGGCGGGAAAGTCGTTGAAGCTGGCTATGCTAATATGTGCTCGCCGGAGCATTTGCAAATGATGATTACGGAAAAAACCGCGGCAATTCTTTACATCAAGAGTCATCATACCGTTCAAAAAAGCATGTTGACAGTAGAGGAAGCAGCGGCTGTTGCCAAAAGAAATCAGCTGCCCTTGATTGTAGATGCGGCGGCCGAAGAAGATTTATTCTTCTATTATAAGGCAGGTGCTGACCTAGTCATCTATTCTGGCGCAAAAGCGATCGAAGGCCCAAGCGCGGGCTTAGTGATCGGTAAGAAAAATAAAATCGAGTGGGTTCGCTTACAGGGCAAAGGGATTGGAAGAGCGATGAAGATCGGCAAAGACAATATCCTAGGCTTTACTCAAGCAATTGAAGACTATTTGACCAATGGCAGTGAGTCTGGGGAATCAATGCAAAGCAGATTGGCACCATTCATTGAGTCAGTCAATCAAATCAACGGCTTAACTGCAAAGATTGTTCAAGATGGTGCAGGCCGTGATATCTATCGCGCAAGTGTTCATGTTTCAGGCAGTCATACAGCGAAAGAAGTGATCGCCGAGCTGAAGCAGGAATCACCGGCTGTGTATACGAGAGAATACCAAGCCAATAACGGCATCATCGAATTTGATATCCGTTCTGTGAATGCAAATGAAATGAATATGATTGCAGCGCGTTTACGCGAGATTATGGAATAAGAGGAGAACAAAAATGTCACTACAACCAAATTATTTAGAAGATCGAATTTGTTTAAATGTCTTGGCAAACTCAGTAGAAAATGCCAAGGATTGTTATGAAGCAGCAGAAGGACATGTAGTTCTAGGTGTGCTGTCAAAAAATTACGAGAGTGACGAAGCGGCGATCGCTGATATGAAAAACTATCAAGCAGCAACCAACAATGCTTTATCTGTGGGCTTAGGCGCTGGTGATCCAAATCAGAGCCAAATGGTTTCACGAATATCTGGCGAATTACAGCCGCAGCATGTGAACCAAGTCTTCACTGGTGTTGGTACATCGAGAGCGTTGCTTGGTCAATCTGATACAGTCATCAACGGATTGGTGTCACCAACTGGTAAAGTCGGCTATGTGAATATCGCGACTGGACCTTTGAGCTCCCAAGGTGCAGAAGGGATTGTTCCAATTGAAACGGCGATCAAGCTGCTTCAAGATATGGGCGGGAGCTCAATCAAGTATTTCCCAATGAAGGGCCTTGCTCATAAAGAAGAATTTAAAGCAGTGGCGGAGGCTTGCGCCAAATATGATTTCTATTTGGAACCAACTGGCGGGATTGATTTAGAGAACTTTGAAGAAATCGTTCAAATCGCTGTCGACGCTGGTGTGAAAAAGATCATTCCCCATGTTTACAGCTCAATCATCGATTCTGAAACCGGTGATACACGTCCTGAAGATGTTAAAACATTGCTCGAGATGTGCAAGAATACGTTGAAGTAAGAAGAAGGGAGTTACCAATGAAATTTGCGGCTTTTGGCGAGGTGATGCTACGGTTATCACCGCCAGAATATTTGTTGTTGGATCAAACGAATGAATTGCGGATGGATTACACAGGGACTGGTGTTAACATCACGGCGAATCTGGCTCAGTTTGGTTATGAAACTTCTTTAGTGACTGTGCTGCCAGATAATCGGTTAGGCCAAGTGGCTAAATCAGCGATTGCTAAATATGGGATCAAGACTGATTTATTATCATTCGCCCATCAGCATATTGGCAGCTACTTCGCGGAGAATGGGTATGGTGCACGACCAACACAGGTGACCTATCAAAATCGTCACCACAGTTCATTCGGTGTCAGCAATCATGAGGCTTATGATTTCGAGAAGGTGCTTGCTGAAAATGACCTGATCCAGATTTGCGGAATTTCCTTAAGTTTGACCGATGAGACTCGAGATGCAGCTCATACTTTGGCGAAAAAAGCGGCTGATGCTGGAAAAAAAATCTGTTTTGATTTTAATTTTCGTCCCAGCTTGAATACTGAGCCGAATAAAGTTGCTTTCATGAAGGAACAGTATGAAGAAATCCTGCCTTATTGCGATATTGTCTTTGGCAGTGTGCGGGATCTGACTGACTTGCTTCAAATGGAAATGACAGGTACGGCGGATGAATTGATTTTACAATTTATGGAGAAGTATCAGATTGATTGGTTTGCAGGAACAAAACGCTTTTCCGAAAAGAGTCAAAAACAGCAGCAAGGCTTTCTTTACAGTCGTGAAACACAGGCGGTTAGTACGAAGCATGAGCTGACTATCTTGGATCGAATCGGTGCCGGAGATGCATACGCTGCCGGTGTTTTAACCGGATACGCGGAAAACTGGAGCTTAGAAGAAACTGTCGAGTTTGCTGCGATGAATGCCGTCCTAGCTCATACGATCCATGGAGATGTACCGTTGACAACAAAAGAGCAAGTCTTTATCGTTTTGGAGAATCCTGGAATTGATTTGATTCGATAAGAATATGGAAAGTGAGCAGACTCATTTTGGCTGCTCACTTTTTCTGTTTATCTAACCGCAAAAAACTTTTAAAACAACTATCCGATGAAAGGATAGCATTAGAAAAACTGGATCAAAAAAATATCTTGAACGGTCGATTTTCCATCCTTTTCGTCATTATTTGGCAGTTGCTGCTACTATTTTGAATCATTCTATGCGAATAAGTAATAAAAGATCGCAAAAATTGGTTTTCTTTCTGCTAGTTGAATCTGGTACAATTGTAGTAGAAAAGGATAGCATTTATTAATTATTGCGTATTTTAGTAAAACAGGTACCTAAATTGAAATGAGAAGGGAAGTGAAGGATAACTATTTGTGAATCGCTAAACAAATAGGGTTTCCGAAGGTATGAATCGAAAAGCACTATGGGTTACACAGACTGGGGTATTATTAGCTTTATTAATCGTGGTACAAGCAGTGACATCGGGGTTAGGCAACACTTTAGTAACAGGTTCTTTGGTCAACTTGATCTTGATTGTAGCTGTAACAACAGGCGGGTTTGCTAGTGGATTCACCATTGCGTTGCTTTCACCATTATTTGCTTTTATGTTTGGCATTGGGCCAGCATTCCCGCAGATTGTGGTTTGTGTCGCGCTTGGTAATGCAGTCTTAGTAACGATTTGGCATTTGATTGCCGGCATTAATAAAAAGCAAGGAGTCATGAACTTTGCGATGGCGACCTTAGTCGGAGCGCTTGCCAAGTTTGGCGTGTTGTATCTATCAATCGTTCAATTCGTTGTTCCAATCCTGCTTAAAATGCCTGCACCGAAAGCGGCGATGGTCTCAGGCGCATTCTCATTCCCACAATTAATCACAGCTTTGATCGGCGGAGGTTTATCAATCTTAGTTGTTCCAGTTCTTTCTAAAGCACTGAATCGTCAAAGAGTTCATTAGAAAGGGTTCGGTCAATTGATTTGTGACGATCGATTTCTAAAAATAATTATAGCAATCCTCTCCACTCAAAAATCTTTTTAGATTTCTGAAGTGGAGGGGATTTTTTTGATACCACTGATTTTAATAGCTTAACTAAGAGGGGAGATAAATTTCTTTTTTGCAATGTCAGCCAGAGCCTCAGTAATTTTCTCGTAGTCAGATTGAACAAGCTGTTGATGACAATAGATGATTGGCTGATGTAGTCGTAAAACTGAGATTGTGTCATTTGATATGGCGACTTCGCTGATGATAATATCCACCTGCTCGTCAATACTGTCAACGACCTTCAAATTGAAAAAAGATGAGAAGTATTGGCAAACATCATTTTGGAGCGTTTGATTCGAAATGATCGAGACAAATGCGACCGTAATAGGTAATGTATGCGTTCCAAGCTGAAGCTGCTTGTCATAAATCAAGCAGTACTGAGAAATGAGGTAGTCATAAAAATCCTTTCCCCAATCATCCACCGAGGAGTCCATTTCGGCTTTTACAAGGCGTTTGATTTGTTGGATTTTATGCTTTTTACGTAAATCGAGTGTTTCGTGCGTATAGTACGGGAGCAAACGTTGGATATAGTTTAACGGCTCACCGATTAATGAGATTCGGTAATGTAAGCATAAAATGGAGTATAAAATTTTATTCCGCTCTTTATCGGTCATAGGAACAGATAAATGGTCATTCACACGATCAACTATTTGAAAAGCTTTATAAGCAAATTTGTGTTCGTTGAGTCTATCATCTAAAAGAAAGAAATCTGGAACTTCTTCAATCGGAGCATAGCCTCCAAGAGCAAGTAAGCTGCTGCAAATCAGATGGGCTTCATCTACTAATCTTTCCTCCGAATGATGAGGTAAATACTTACCGATAGTAGAACTGAATTTGCTAAACGCTTTTTTGTTTAAAGGTGAAAAGGGCTTGTAAAGCGGAATAGAAATAGTTTCATTATCAATCCTGAAACCTTGCCGTTCTCTCATAAGATGAATCGCCAAGTAATAATGTATCAAAACACTTTTGTCTAATGATCTTGATTTAAAAATTTCATCAGGACAATCATCTAAAAGCCTAGACAAGTCTAAATATGTAAAAGAAGAAAATGGCCAATGTCCAATTCCATAAGTCGCGAGGTAAAGTGCAGTATAGAAAAAGCGCAGGTTGATTTCATTTCCATCTAAACTGACATTTCGGCGTGAATGTATCCTCAAGCCAATGGGTTTAAAAGAAAAATTCAAATCACTAATGATTCTGCGAACTTGAGAATAGGAAACATGTAGGCTGTCTGCTGCATCTTGTAATGTGTCAAAGGTTGTCAACAGCAGTGTTTTTAGAAGTTTGAACTTTGTCGATCTCTGAATGTAAAAGTTACTGAAGTTCTGAATATTGAAAGACTCCGATAGTCGTAATTGGAATAATCGATTTGAAGAAGAATAGCTCAAATCAATCAATCTAGAAAAATCTGAGAGCCGAATATCTTCAAGTATTGAGTGAAAAATCGACATGGCAGTTTGGCTATTGACTTCTAACTTCTGCAATAGCGTTTCCAACGTGCAGATGTGGTGCTCCGATTCGAAGATCGTCTGAACAAAAAAAAGCTTTTTCTTATCAAGTGTATCTACTAGAAAATCCATTTTTAACCTCCTTATAATTATATGTTGAAGAGTAACACATTATGATTTTAAGAGACAGAAATTGAATTAGCCCTTTTCGTCATTAGAATATAAATAAAGCAATCTTATTTATTGCCTTTTGTTGCAGGTGAAAAACTTAGAATCTGTAGATGAACACTAATAGGTGTTCTTTTTTTATTAAATATTAAGAAAAATAGAACAAATCAAATCCATTTTTCCCTGTAATCTATATTCAATAATGTGCCTAAAATAAGTTTTTATTTATAAATACTATTCAATTATAAGATTTCCCATCAGTCTCTAAACCACCTCAGAGCAGAATGTAGCCTGTTTCGAAAAACAAACGATCGCTTCAAACAGTCGCATTTGGGTATTTTGTTTTTAACTCCTCTTTTAAAGATTCTTTGTTTGTTAGATGAGAATGGCTTAAATAAATTTATTAGCTAATATTTTATGGAAATTATTATTATGATGGATTTATTTTTCTAATATTAGGAAAAACATGCGCAAAAAATTAACTTTATATTCGGTAAAATAAAATTAGAAATATTATTAATTGAAAAATATTAAAATTACTTTTTTAGTGAAAGAGGTGATAATAAATGATTTTAGAGCTAATGGACACTCGTTATTTAAAACGCTTTTTAATGCTGGATCACTTACAGATTAATCAAAATCGTTCAGTTGAATTAATGGACTTAGTAAAGTTGCTAAATGTCTCGTACCCAACAGTAAAAAAAATCATAGCAGATATAAAAATGGATATAGAAGAGTTAGGATACAGCGATCACGTTGAATTGATCGATCTGTTTGAACAAAACAAAGTGATGTGGAATGTAAAGAAGAACTTCCCGATAACGCTTTTTCGATTGAATTATTTGGAACAATCCTATCGCTTCCAATTGTTCTCATTGTTCATAGAGCCTAAGGAATGGACCATCTCTGAAATCACTAAAAAGTTGAATACTACCTATGCAATGGTTAAAAAAGAACTTAGCTATTTGAAGCGATTTGTTACTTCATATGCCAATAATCTCCAGTTGAAAACTGATCGAAAGCTTTCTCTCTTAGGGGATGAAGTGACAATCCGATTGTTCTATGCTGGGATATTCCAACAAGTATATGGTGGATACAAATGGCCATTTCTATTTATTCGTACACATGAAATCGTGGAGATATTAAGCACGTTAGATGGAAAAGTTTATCAGAAGTTTTCTCCGAGGTTTGTCAGTATACATTATGGAATGGCTATTTCTTTGCTACGAGCAAATAAAAGCCCGATCAATAGCAATGTCTATTATTGGGAACCTTTCAATATGAAAGAACAAAAAATGTACGAAGACTTTGTTTTATTACTGAAAAAAAAGATGGCTATGCTTGCTTCGGATATTTTAAAACGAGAAGCACAGTTCATGATCAGCTGTATCATTGCCAACGGCATCGGTTATCGAGATGGAAGGTTACCTGAATTTTTTACAAAATCGCCAGAGCTAGAAAATATTGATTTTTTACATAGGGTAAATGAAAAAGTACATATGGTTGAAAAATTCGCCTTACGAGAAATGACTAATGAAGAGCGAGATAAGGCATTTGCGAGATTTGTTGGTATCTTTTACCAAGTATTGATTTATCAAAAAGCCTTACAGCAACGGATAATTGATCTTTTCGTCCATAACCCCTTTGATTTTCCGGCAAACAAAGAACGAGAACGAACCTTTTACCAAGTTTTTATGCGCAAATGTAGTCAGAACCTGGATACAGTTGAGTCTGATTACATCGAGTATTTTTGTGTTGCTTATTTTAAAGTTTTGTTTTTTGAGTTAGATCGGCAGTTGTTTCATCCTAAGATCCAAATTTTTATCATCAGTAACCGAACTCCGGAGATGCTTATAAGTACCAAACTGCAAACAATCGGCGATTACTTTTACATCGAAATATCCGAAACGCTTTCGGATGAGGTGGATCTGATTCTTACGGATATCGCTCTGTCCACTCAAACAAAAATTTTTTTACCGAGGAAGGTTCCTATTATCTATGTGAATGAGGGACATTGCTCGATGGACAGTGAGCTGCTTCAAAAAATGCTGAGCCAGATTGCAGATAGAAAGTATCGAAAAATAAATAAAGAATTTGGAATTGAGGAAAGTCCTTAACATGAAGAAAAAAATGAAATGGTTAGTTGATATTCTTTTTTGGGTAACTTTAGTGTTGGTTGTTTCATCAGCCGTGTGGTTTAGATTCAGTGATCAAACGGACAAATCAATTTTTGGCTATCGAATCTATTCCGTAAAAACAAACTCTATGAAAACAAATAAGTCTATAGGAGAGCGATTCAAAGGCCAGTCCTTTGAAAAGGGGGACCTGCTGGTCGTTCAGCTTAAGAAGTCATCTGAGATTAAAATCAATGATGTAATCACCTTTGTTCCAAGCGGCATTGAAGATGGGTCTGTTTATCTGACACATCGAGTCAAAAGCAAGAATGAAGAAAAAAATACTTTTGTTACAAGAGGGGATGCAAATAATATGGATGATCCTGAAATATCCGGTAAACAAATTATCGGTGTCGTAAAATTTGCCATTCCTTTTGTTGGAACCTTCCTTGTCATGATTCAGGAAACTCCATATTTAGCACTGGGACTTACAGTGGCGCTGCTGTTGTCATTGAGTCTTATATCCAAGTTCTTTTTTAGTAAGGCTTAACAAAAAGTGCTGGTCACTTTTTGATAGCAATAAATATAAGGGGGATTCATATGAATTCGAAAAAGAAAAAAGCAGTAGGGATTTCACTCGTTATGGCGGTGATCTTGGTATTGATCGGAACATTTGCCTGGTTCACATCTACAGACAATGTAACCAACAAATTTAAGACAGGCGCTTTGCCTGACGGTTCAGTGAAGATCGTCGAGGACTTCGAAGAGCCAGATGGCTGGACACCAGGACAAGAAGTGAAAAAGAAAGTCGGCGTCCTAAGTAACAGCGATGATGACGTTGTCGTTCGTTTGTCATTTGAAGAAACATTGCAAAAAATGGAATCGGATGGAAACAAGTTAAAGCAATATGCCTTTCCAACTGAACAAACAGACACAAGTTTAGTTCCAGTACCATCAATTGACTTTTCAAGCAACGGATATTCTGATCCTACAACTTTAGGGCTGACAGTTAGTGGTGTCCCATCCGATGTAACAATTGTCGGAAAAGAAGTATTCACTAACAAGTATGAGTTTGCTTTGTATCGTACTGTAAGTGGAAAATTGTATAAAATGGATGGCGATTTTGCCTATGATCTAACAACACAAACAGTAACTGTTTCAAATGTGAACTACCTTTACTACAAGCTTGGTATATATAGTGAGAAAGACTGGGCTGATGCTCCACATCCAGCAGCTAGTGATATCACTAAGTCGGCATTGGATGACAAGATCTTGCTTGGCTATTCAGCAGACGTTGAAGCATCAACTGTAACAGCAAACAAATGGGTTTATGACGCAGCAGGCGGTTGGTTCTACTACATCGGCAAATTAGCGCCAGGTGAAACGTCTCCATTGATCTTAGAATCTGTTAAGTTGGATGGTAGTGCGAACAATACTTACCAATTGATGGACTATGCGTTGGATGTAAGAATCGAAGCGCTACAAGCAACAGAAGAAGCAATTGACGGTGGCGGATTCCCAGGAATTCCAACAAATATTGCCAATGCGATCAAAGCGGAACTATAAACCAAACCCACGTGTAAAACTTGCAGTAACGATTCTTGCAAAAGATCAATTCTTTCTATTTAAAGAAAGTCGGTTAACATGTCGTATGGAATGGGAGTGAGGCGGTGAAGCGACTAACAAGAGTTCTATTTTTACTTTTTGTCGTACTCCTGTCTATGATTTCTTTTCAAAGCGTCTCCGCAGCTGAAACAAATCTACCGGATGGATTTTTGCTGGGTGACGAGAATGGAATCAACGTTTCCAAGGATGGAGGCTACTTCTTCAACCTAGAGGATCTTCGACCAGGAGATACGATTAAACGAACATTGACGATCAAGAATTTTCGAGATGAGGCCTATGACTTACGATTAGTTATTGAACCAAAATCAAAATCGGGAAAGATTGATCTGATTGAGAACATGTCCATGCAGATTCTATTTGAAGATCAAGAAGTTTATCAAGGCAATTTAAGTACGAGTAAAGATGGAAGCAAAGAAGTACCTTTTGGACTGATCGCTGCGAGATCAGAAAAACAAGCAGTGATCCAGCTAACCATGAATGATATCGAAAAATGGAACAAATTGTACTATTCAGGATCGAGTGAAGCTGAGGTAGAGTGGCAATTCATTGCCACCGCTTCAGAAAAACCTACTGATGAGAGCAAACCAGGGGTGCCAAAAAGCCCCGATGGCTCTCAGGGGACAGGCCCTGCTTCTGGCGGAAAGATATACCCTCGAACAGGGGAAATTCTTTCCAGCGGATTCGTCTTGATAGGCCTTATCTTAGTCGCTATCGTTTACATCCAATCAAGCAAAAGAAAACGATCAGAATACAGATAGAATATCGTGGTGCATGTAGCTTGAGAATACGAATGAAACTGGTGCACTTCGATCTTGGTTGGGCACCAGTTTATTGTATTGAAATGAGGTGATGCAGTTTTGAAAAATCAGCTTCGAACTTTTTTTCGAAAGCTTCGAGTAAACATTAAAGAAAGAGGAACACCAAGAAAGAGACTACTGATCTTCTTAGCAATTGGTCTAGTAACCTTCTTAACGTTTGCTTGGTTTATTACTAGTGATTCTGTGCAAAATAAATTTAAATCGGGAAACCCGCTTTTCGATGTTGCATTAGTCGATGATTTTACCCCGCCTAATGAAATAAAACCAGATACAGAAATCAACAAAGTAGTCGCAGCAAAAAATACAGAAGAGATCGATGCCTTTGTACGTTTGATGGTCTTTCCTACAGCTTTGAAGGATGGCGAACCATTTGAAGTGCAGCTAGGTGATCAGGTGCAATTGATCGGACTTGATGCGACCAAATGGAAAGATGGAGAAGATGGGTACTATTATTATTTAGATAAGCTGGCGCCCGGAGAGACCTCCTCCAACTTATTTGAAAAAGTCAAACTGGTCATTCCTAATGAACAAAAGGATAACTACAAAGATGTAACATTTGATATTGTGGCAAAAACGGAAGCAATCCACACCAGAAAGTACGACTACCGTATTTCATGGTGGGAGACTGATGACCCTCAGACTGCAGATCCGCTGAAAACCATCGATGAAACGTTAGCAGAAAAACGTGCTGAATAGGAGGGAGTATTTCATTGAATAAAAGAGTAATCAAATTTTTATTAGCCGTTTTACTCCTTTCTATTGGAAGTAATACCGGCGTTTGTGCAAAAACGACAGCATCTATTGAAAAAAGTTCGATGGATTCCACTGTTGCTACGACTTCAAAAGAAGAAGTCTCTACAACGACCACTAGCAAGATCAAAGAATCAAGCAGCTCTTCTGAGGAAAAAGTCGAAAAATCACAACCAATCAAAGAATCTGAGGAGCAAAGTTCGGAAAGTAAGGATAAAAAAGAGGAAACCTCTGACTCAAAGTTTGTTCAACTTTCGTTGGCTGCTGGAAGCTTGCAGCGGAGTTTGCCCACTTTAGAGAGTTCGTTTGTCCCTGATCCGGTTCCTCAATTATCGGCGGTTAAGTTTATTGATACTGTAACTATTTACAGGGGAGGAATGGCTTTAGACAATCAGGGAGCTGTATGGATGTGGGGATATAATAGTCACGGTGTTCAGGGAATCGATATGCCTGAGAAAGTGAAAGACCGTGACAGGTATCAAGGTGGTATGAAAAGAGTTCCATATTTTATCAACAGTAATATAAAGATAAAGAAAATATGGGGATCATATAGTACAGCATACGCATTAGGAGATAATGGCAAACTATATGCTTGGGGAAGAGGCTACGATGGACAAATGGGGAATGGAACCTCTCTTGTAGCAGGATCGGATAATTTGTTACCGAAAGAAGTAGATTTTCCGTCTAACGAAGAAATCCTAGAACTATATCCAGGATCCGAAGCAGCTCATTGTATTTATGCAACGACAAAAACTGGAAATGTGTATGCTTGGGGTTATAGAGATGGTGGTAGGATTCCTTTCATTTCATCAGGGACGTATGTGACACGTCCTGCTAAAATTCAAGAACTAACTGATTTGCAAAATGACGAAACAATTATCTCGATGTCTATGGGAGATAATCATGGTATTATCGCCACTGCAGCTGGTAAAGTCTATACTTTTGGTGGTAATGGTTATGGGCAAAGAGGAACAGGAAGTACTGGGGGAACTCAACAATTAGCAGAGACAAACTTCTTTACTACTCGAAATTTGATTCCTGTAGAGGTAAGTGCCGATTTAAACAATAGTTTCGTTCTCACTGACGAAGGAGATATTTATCAATTTGGACGTCTTTATCATGAAAGTACTGCAGGTAGTAATTACACAACGCCAGTGAAAGTTGAAATTGATGCTTCTTCTTCTGCATATACACCATTCTTTGTATCAGTTGATGGTGGAAAGTATGCGACTCATGCGTTAGATCAATACGGAAGAGTTTGGGTCTGGGGGAACAACCGCTATTATCAATTCGGGACAGATGGGCCTTTATATGGTTCGCGACCAACAACAGTTGCATATGATTACAAAACACCATCGAATGGGAAATTGGATACGTATCTTAAATTGGCAACACAATTACCTCAAACTCTTGGTGATGGTGATACGCAATATAATCACACTGTACCGAAAGGCCCTGTTTTTTCTAACGTTACGTACAATGGACGAGTGGGATTTCAATTGACTGGATATCAGAATCAGGGGATGTGGTCTGATATTGATGATGCTGCTGAAAAAAAACATCCTACAATTTATGATAAAAAGTATTATAAAACTGTTGGAGTAAAAGGGACTGTAAGTAACCATGCTCCGTCATTAAGTACCCTTAGAAATGCCCACAACAAAGTTTATATGGTTGACGATAAAGAGAGGCGTTTGGTGTATGTTGTTAGAAAAGACGGTACTAGTACGATAAGTGGAAATTTTTATGTTGCTAAAGATGAGTATGATGGTTCATGGTTCGTAGATAATCGATCGACAACATCTTTGCCAAACAACGTAACTGAAGAAACTAGTGTGCCAGATGTTAAGGAAGACGAACGCAATTGGATTGAACTGTCAACAGGTGGAGAAGCAAATGATTTTACAGGTACTCAAAATGCTCAATTTCCTGGTATTACTGAAATTGCTAGTTACCAATCTGCAATGCAGTTTTTGGATGCTTCTGGGAATCTATACAAGACTGGTTTAGATGGTTCAGGATCGATTGCTTGGGGATGGGACTACGATCCCGTGTATGATTGGTACGGTGGTACTGGGAGATATGGTGCAGATAATACGTATACTTCAAGTCATGCAACTGATGGGCTATTTGATAGTTATTGTTACGAAGTCATGTTCATGCGAGGAGCACCACGAGTAATCTCTGGTAACATTGATATCAGTGCTCCGAGAGAAAAACATTACAAATCTCAAGAAGCAAAAGAAAAAGTAAAAATCGAGATCGGATTGGGCAGTGCATACCATAGTGCTCAACTGAACCTGACAATAGAGCCAGAGTTACGAGAAGCGAAATACTTAATCATACCTTATGATACGGATGATCCAAATATGGAAATCAGCAGTCCTTCGGAGGAAGAGTTCAATTCTGCGTATAATCAAGCATCTTCACTTGGATATACTGCGCATGATTTAGCGGATAAAAACGGCTGGACGGGAACGAAACAAGAACTAGGTCAGCCTGAGATTAAATTGGAGGATGAAAGCATCGAAGTATCGGATAATTGCGTTGTTTGGGTTTTAGTCAAGACCAATTATTATGGTGCAGAACCGGCTGTTGTTAGTCGCAAAGTATTCGATAATTACTATACTGAAACAGACATTAAGCATAATGGAGTAGAGCATTCGGATACTAATAATGTTTTATACAAGGCGACAAACAAGAATGTATCCAAAGTAACGAACGACGGTATCGAGAAGCTAGTTGGTTTTCCTTTAGATAAAAATGGGAAAATTATTGGAACAACGACGAAACCACCGACCTTTGGCTATGATGAAACAAAAGTTGCTAAGTTAACGGATGCTCAATGGGATGAATTGTTTGAGTCAGATGAAGTCAAAGATGATCAGGTAGCGAAACATCGAGCAGCTATTCTTGCAAAAACGAAAAATGATTTTGTCGCTTCGGGAAATACATGGTCACAAGATATTGAAGATAAAGTGACCGCGTGGATCGATAGCTGGATCGAAGAATGGATAGAAGAGGAGTGGCTGCCTCAATACAAAAATGCTTGGAAATTCTATACACCACAAACATCTGAGAAAACCTACACGCTTAATGGTGTTGAAGATGCGACTAATAATGACGATCTGTCGGCTAACAAGGGTGAGTTAGCAGTAAGCGATAAATATGTCCATTCCTTCCATTACGAAAAAGATGAAGAGGCTTTTGCGAAGGTTCATTATTTAGGTGTTGATGATGAAGGAGAGAAACTGGACCCATTTAGTATGGGAACAGAGGAGATTTTGAAAAAGGTTACCTATAAACGACTTGTCCCAGAATTACTGATCGATGATGTCGATTATCTTCCGATTGAGTATAAGACAACAAATGGCAAACCAGCGACAGTGTTCCCAATCAATGTAGACAATGCTACTGAGATTGGTGAAAACAATGAAGTGACATTCAAAGCAGGAGCCACAGTAGACGAAATGACAGTCAATGTTATCTACAAAGCTTATACTTCAATCTTGCTGCATGTCAGACAAGTCATTCAAAATCCTAATTCGGCGGTCAAACGACCAAGCAACGGATTCATGTCATTAAACAATGTTAAATTGCCAAGTTACGATCAAAAATTCTCAACCAAAAATATCGTGACCAACAGTGGAGATATCAATAAAACTGTTGCCTTCAACGAATACGTGGTTCCACTGCAAAAAGGCTATAAAGGAATCAAGGTTGATTGGCTCACGCCACAATACTATAAATATTTGGGTTTCGTGCTGACGGAGGAGGAAAACGAGCAAAATATTTCCAAACTCAACAGTACACGAAACATCCATTTAGATTGTGATGGCAAAGACGTATACTGGTTAACGGTTTATCTTGAACCAGATACCACGATTAATGACTATGCTTGGGACCAAAAGACCAATCATTTTGGGGAAATAAACACTCAATAGTTAATAATCAATGAATACTCGATGTCCTCACTTGTGAGGATATCGGGTATTTAACGTACACATAATTTGGAAGATAACAAAGAGAAGGAGAGCATAGATTAATTATTGCAAAATAATAATTCTATAAGCATACTTTTTCTCCAACAAAAAAATTCAAAACTTATACTCTTGTATTAGTTCATTCGAAAAGAACTCGTTTCGATCAAGTCTAGATCTATTTTTTGAGGGAGTTTCTCATATTTTATTGTTGGTAAATGAGCATTCTTTTGATCTGTTTTAATTGTTAGAAGAGAATCGATAACTGTATCTCGTATGGATGTGATATACATAAAGGTAGTTAATTATTTGACAGAAATAATATAAATCTAGGTCTGTAATTCTACTCGATTGATAAATAAGCAGATTCAAGCAGAATTATCTATCATAAGGTGGTAATTTTAATTTTTTTAGTCCATTGAAAGAAAGGGAGCACCTTCAAAAATAAGATATAAAATGAGAATAAAAAAAAGAGGTATTTATATGGTCAGAGTATTATTTATAACGAAGTACATTGATCGAGAACGCAAATTAGAGGATAACTTCAGACAATTGGGGTATGAAGTCTTCGTTTCTGATCAATTCTTGAATCTAAGCATTAAACAGCCCCATACCGTTTCATTAACTGAACACTTCAAAATAGTTGTCTTTAGCGAAACATTGACGAATAAAGAAGTGGAGTTTCTATTAAGAAATCTCAAAGACTATTCCTTGGCGGTTTTCAGAAAAGTGGAAAAAGAGCCATCTGATGAAGAAAGACAATCATGGAGTGAAAAGGGAATTAATGAGTGGATAATTACGGATATTCTGATTGAGGAGCTGCGTGAGATGCTCGTAGAATTCGATGATCCTTCAAAAAATAATCTATCCTTTAGTGAAAATGCAATTGAAAAACGATCTTTAAGTAGCTTAGCGTTAAATTCTACTCAGCTTCGCTTTTTGCAAATTCTTTGTCGCGAACATGAGCGTATTATTACTAGAGAAAAAATGTGTGAACTGCTTTGGAATCGCCCAAGTACCCCATCAAATTTGTCTCAACTATCTTGTTTAGTGAAGCTTTTGAGGGAAAAACTGAGCGATCAGGGTATTGAAGGGGAATCGATCATCACTGTTTGGGGTCAGGGGTATCAACTGAGTGAAAACTTCTATCGACAAGTCACAAATGAATTGAAGGTACTGAATTAGCAAATGATAGTAAAATGAGACTATCATCAACGTCGATGATAGTCTCATTGTTCTGATTAAACTTCTACATTCATCCGATCGCGATAGCTAGTATGGAGAATATGATGAGCCTTCAAGCTGCCTGGTTTTTCCAGAAATTCTTGATAGATTTTTTGGACGATCGGGTTATCGTTTGATTTACGTAAGCCTTTGTCCTTATCTTCGGCGTACAATGCAGCGGCCCGTTTGGTTTTCAAATCCACAAAGTTGCGCACGGCTGCTGGTTGAACCGGCTGTCCGCCACCGTTGATACAGCCGCCAGGGCAGCCCATGATCTCAACGAAATGATAGAATTTTTCACCGGATTCGATTTTTTCCAGTAATTTCTTCGCGTTGCCGATTCCTGATGCGACAGCGACATTGATCGTTGCGCCGCTCATTTCGTAGGTTGCTTCTTTGATTCCTGACATTCCGCGAACTTCAGTGAATTCCACTTGTTCTAGTGAATGACCAGCTAATGTTTCCGCAGCTGTTCTCAAAGCCGCTTCCATAACGCCACCGGTAGCACCGAAGATATAGCCGGCACCAGTTGCTTCACCTAACGGATTATCGAAGGCTTCGTCTTCCAATTCGACGAAACGAACACCTGCTTTATCAATCATTCGAGCCAATTCGCGTGTCGTTAAGGCTACGTCACAGTCAGAGTAACCAGCTGCGGCCTCGTCTTCTCGGGTGACTTCGAATTTTTTCGCTGTACATGGCATGATTCCAACGACAAAGATGTCTTTTGGATCGATGCCTTCTTTTTCCGCATACCATGTTTTGGCTAAGGCACCAAACATCTGCTGCGGAGATTTACAGGTCGACAGGTTCGGAATCAATTCTGGATGATAATGTTCACAATATTTGACCCAGCCTGGTGAGCACGAGGTAAACATTGGGAATGGCCCATTGTTTCCGACCCGCTCCAAGAATTCATTAGCTTCTTCCATGATGGTAAAGTCAGCGGCCACATTGGTATCGAAGACTTTATCAAAGCCGATCCGACGTAGAGCTGAGACCATTTTTCCTTCAACATTCGTACCGATTGGCATATTGAAGGCTTCGCCGAGTGTCACCCGAATTGAAGGAGCAGTTTGAACGATCACATGTTTTGTTGGATCTTCCAACGCATCCCAGACTTCTTGGGTCTGATCTTTTTCATGGATCGCGCCTGTTGGACAAACCACGATACATTGTCCGCAAGAAATACACGGAACTTCGCTTAGGTTTTGTTCATAAGCGCTACCGATATGGGTGTCAAATCCGCGATTATTCGGACCGATCACGCCAACTGCCTGCCATTTCGAACAAGCGGCTACACAACGGCGGCAAAGGATACATTTATTGTTGTTGCGGACCATGTGTACGGCACTGTCATCAAACTCGTATTCACAGTTTTCGCCATTGAAGTAATCTTCATCCGCGACATTGAACTCTTTGCAAAGCTTTTGCAGCTCACAATTTCCGCTGCGGATACATGACAGACATTTTCTTTCGTGAGTAGAGAGAATCAACTCTAATGTAGTTTTCCGTGAATTGAAGACTTTTTGTGAATTTGTTTTAATCTCCATGCCTTCACTGATTGGATAGACACAGGCTGTTACTAAACTGCGGGCACCTTTCACTTCCACCACACACATGCGGCAGGCACCGATTTCGTTAATCTCCTTTAAGAAGCAAAGGGTAGGGATCTCAATATTGTTTACACGTGCTGCTTCGAGAATAGTCGATCCTTCTGGAGCAGTACAGATTTTTCCGTTGATGGTAATCATAACTTCTTTCACTTGCTCCACCTCCTATATGACTGTGATCGCATCGTAGCGACAAGTATCAATACATAAGCCACATTTAGTACAGATCGACTGATCGATTTCGTGGACTTGTTTCACTTCACCACTGATCGCACTTACTGGACAACCTTTCGCACAGGCTCTACAGCCGGTACATTTATCTGGCAGGATCCGATATTGGATCAAGTTCTTACATACACCAGATGGACAACGACGTTCTAAGACATGGGCTTCGTATTCTTCTCTAAAATAGCGCAGGGTAGAGAGCACTGGATTTGGTGCGGTTTGTCCCAGTCCGCATAGTGAGTTTTCTTGGATGTGGTGACAAAGCTCCTCCATCTTATCCAAATCCTCCAACGTTGCTTTACCCATCGTGATCTTATCCAATAGTTCAAGCAGGCGTTTGGTTCCGACCCGACACGGCACACATTTTCCACAGCTTTCTTCCACGGTAAATTCCAAGAAGAATTTGGCGATGTCTACCATACAGTTATCTTCATCCATAACAATCAATCCGCCTGAACCCATCATCGAACCGATCTTCTTCAAGTTTTCATAATCGATCGGCACATCATAATGTTCAGAAGGGATACAGCCGCCAGAAGGTCCACCGGTTTGAGCGGCCTTGAATTTCTTGCCGTCAGGAATCCCGCCGCCAATGTCTTCAACGATTTCGCGTAAAGTTGTTCCCATCGGAATCTCTACCAGACCAGTATTCTGAATTTTACCGCCCAAGGCAAAGACTTTTGTTCCTTTTGATTGCTCCGTTCCGAAGCCAGCAAACCATTCAGGACCTTTGAGAATAATCTGTGGAATGTTCGCCAGTGTTTCAACGTTATTGACGATCGTTGGTTTGCCAAACAGACCTTTGACCGCAGGGAATGGCGGACGTGGCCGCGGTTCGCCGCGATGTCCTTCGATACTTTCCAGCAAGGCCGTTTCCTCACCACAGACGAAAGCGCCAGCCCCTAAACGCAGATCCAAGTCAAACGAGAAATCGCTACCAAAGATGTGCTTGCCTAGTACGCCTTCTTCTCGTGCTTGCTTGATGGCGATACGTAATCGATTGACAGCGATTGGATATTCAGCCCGAACATAGATGTAGCCTTGATTTGCGCCAATCGTATAGCCGGCGATCGCCATTGCTTCAATGACTGCATGTGGATCGCCTTCTAATACAGAACGGTCCATAAATGCACCCGGGTCGCCTTCATCGGCGTTACAGATGACATATTTCTGATCCGACTGACTCGCTTTGGCGAAGGACCATTTCATGAAGGTAGGGAAGCCGGCACCGCCGCGTCCCCGCAAGCCGGAAGTTTCCAGCGTACTCAATACATCGTCACGGGAATACTCGTTAACGACGGTAGCTAAAGCTTGATAGCCGTCAAAGGCGATATATTCTTCGATTCTTTCTGGATTGATACGTCCACAGTTTCGCAGAGCCACTCGTTTTTGTTTATGATAGAAAGGTGTGTCCATCAGTTTGTTGATGACTTCTTTGCTTTCTGAATCATGGTACAATAATTTCTCGACTAGTTTTCCTTTGATTAAGTGTTCTGAGACGATCTTCTTCGCATGCTTCGCCTGAACATGATGATAAAAGACCGCTTCTGGATAAATAATAACGATCGGTCCTTGGGCACAAAGCCCGAAGCAGCCGGTTTTAACGATATTTACTTTGTCTGTTAACTCGTTTTTCGCTAATTCCTCTTTCAAAGCCTCGACAAATTCAATACTCTTAGATGAAATACAACCAGTTCCGGCACATACAAGAATCTCTTTCTCGTATTGCTTGTCTTCGGCTGCCGCATCATCTAAACGCATCGTGACCGTCTGACGATAGGTGTCTCGAAGTTCTTTTAACTCATTCCAATCTTTCATATTTTTTACTCCTGACTCTTGAAGTTTTATTTAACAACAATACATTTCCAAAAATTCTTATATTTTTGGAAAGGGAGGATCAATGATTTTCTACTCTTGCTTTTGATAGGTAACTAGTACTTTGTCGGCTTTTTTCTTAGTCAAACGACCATAGACTTCTTCATTGACTGTTAATACAGGCGCTAAACCACAAGCGCCGATACAACGACAAGATTCTAAAGTGAATTTTCGATCGGCCGTTGTTTGACCAGGTTCGATATTTAGCTCAGTCGCATAGGAATCTAAAATGTCTCCGGCGCCCTTAACATAGCAGGCTGTTCCCATACATACACTGATCGTATACTCTCCCTTAGGCACAAAGGTAAACTGGCCATAGAAGGTCGCTGTGCTGTATAGCTCTTCCATTGGAATCTCTAATTCAGTAGAAAGCCTTTTCAAAATCTCGATCGGCAAATAGCCATAAATCCTCTGTGCATCCTGCAAAGCCGGCATCTGTGCACCGCGCTGTCCCTTCAATTCCTCTATGCAAGCTTGGAATTCTTGTTTTTGACTTTCTGTTTCAATAAACTCAAACGCTACTTCTGTACTCATATATCTCTGTATCCTCCTTTCTGACGCTTAATCAAAATCATGAACGATCACAATACAACCAATTAAGAAAGTTATTGTTTATAGAACAAGTATATCAAAAATGAAGTCGTGTTTGTGATTAAATATACAAATGAGAATGAGAACTGTTCTCGCATGAAATAACTAGCATTATCTTTGATAAATCAAAGCTGGATAAGCCGTAGAGGGAACGATTCAAATTCAAAAAAACTATTTATCTGTGGTTATTAAAAAGAATGAATAGACTTTCAAAAAGTGGGATATAACATAGTATTGGTTGTGAATTATCCTCTCTAATTCAATTTATTGTTATTTTTAAAATAATTGTGAGGACTATTTGGAACAGAAAAGCAAAAAAGCTATTGTTCGCAAATTTCTTCAAAATAATAATAATTGTAGATTGTAATTGGAATAATTCTAGATGTATGATGGATTTGGGTATAAGTAAAAGCAAATCGCTTTGGATTATTCATTGTAAGCGATCGCATAAAAATGGGAAGTGAGTGGTGAGGTATGTTAACGAAGCAACTGCAGCGAACTTTATTCTCAATGAAGAGAGTCAATTTGGAAAAGAAAATCGAATCGTATTATCAGGATACATAGGATACAGATTCTGTCGTGGAGTATGCCATTGCGGTACTCGTGCGGGAAGCGCTGACGACGAATGATTTTTCCTTCTTTTTATATGAGCTCATTCGCGAGCTGTTTCTTCATTATGAACCAAGTGACACAATGCGGAAATTCTGCAGTTTTTTTGAACGCTATTTTGAGGAAAAAGAGTTTGATACGATTATTTCTAGGGTATTCGGCAGTAAGAATGAGTATTTCAAAAACGGCACGGATCAACCGAGAGTATCTGGAAAATCACGGAACTGGGATATTGGACCAAGAGTTCGACAAGTATCGTTTGATCTTGTATTTTGAAGACGCAAATGGGAAAAAGCAAACGTGATGACTGCGTGATGCTGATCCGAAAACACGGTGGAGTAAACTAGACGGATTTTGAAGATACTGACTACTTTGTCGTTCTTTCAAAAGAATGGCATCCGCCGGTTTGCTAAGTTTCTGGATTATGAATGCAAGGGAGAGACCGTGATCTCAAGTACACGGACGGAAAAAGAAGAAAGACAAGAAAAACCTGCTGAAGCCGCTGCTCAGAAAACAGTCAAAACTTCTGTAGATTCCGAAAGTGTCCAGTCAGTAATAATCGCTGGTTTTGATCTCAATTCGCTTAGTAAAAAACAATTATTGAATCTGATCAAGGAGTGGTCGAAGAGACTGAAGAGATAGCAACGTCAGAAGAAAATGAGGTTGATCGTGAGAATTTGTCTGAAATAACGATCGGCCAACAAACAAGTATCGATTCTAGGATCGTCTATGATGAGCGGAGTAAGCAAAAGGACGGAACCCAAGAAGCAATAATCAATTCTTCCGCTCCTCCAGTTGAAAAGAATCTGACTCCAGCCATGGCCACAGCAGGCAAAGTGCGGGAAGGAAGCAATGAGAAAAAAGAAAAATCACCATCGAAAAAATCGACGAAAAAAATGACGAAAGGCAGATCGAAGGTTGCTGAACAATTTTCGGCAGGGTAAAAAGAAAGGGAGATAACGAGAAAATTTTCTAAGAGAGGTAGGTTTATTTGTTGTGGATTGAAATAATAATGAGGGTGACTTTTAGGAGCAGTGGTTTCATAGATCAAGGTAGCTTATAGAGTGTTCTTAATACGAGAAATTGGATTGCCTTGTTTTTCTTTGCTTGTGCGCCAAAACCTCCTATATAATAGAACAAATGAATCGATAGGGGGTGGAAGCTTCATGAGTCGGGAAGACATATTTTTTACAAGAAAGAAAATCAATCGTGAGAAATTACTGGCTTATGGCTTTAAGAATAATACTGAACTCTACATATATGAGACCAAGATCATGGACGATGAGTTCAAGTTGACCATCTCTATCTCTAACAAAGGAGCGATCGATACTGAGCTGATCGAAATTGCCAGCGGCGAAGAGTATGTGCTGCATCGAACTTCGGCTGGTGGCTCGTTTGTTGGTTCAGTGAAGGCAGAATATCAGGCGATTCTACAAGACATTGCTAACAACTGCTTTGATACAGAAGTTTTTCAAAGTGCTTCAGCCAAGGAAGTCATCTGCTATATCCGAAAGACGTATCAAGATGAATTGGAGTTTCTCTGGCCTAAGTCTCCTGGAAACGCGATTTTTAGAAGGAAGAATTCTAAAAAATGGTATGCGGCTCTATTAACGATTCAAAAAAATAAACTAGGTCTGCCATCAGATGAACCGATCGAGATTTTAGATTTAAGAAACCTGCCAGAAAAAGTCGCCGCGTTAGTGGACGGACAGAAGTTTTTTCCTGGTTATCATATGAATAAGAAATATTGGTTAACAGTCTGTTTGGATGGTTCTGTTCCCTTTGAGGAAATCAAAACACTCATTGATGAAAGCTTTTTGTTGGCTGTTAAGTAAAAGCAGTAGCTGAAAAATCGGCTACTGCTTTTTAATTGGGATTCGAACTTCGAAGGCTGGTTCAGCCGTGGCAGACTGATCCGCATACATCTCCAGCTCGAAAAGGATCGATTGTATTTTGCAAGACTTTTATACATAAAATTGCAGAAGAAAAATACACAATACTGCAACCTGAAATCATCCTTTGATTATTTTGATTTTGATAATGCG
>NZ_JAWGOQ010000002.1:0-284691 GCF_032555305.1 Enterococcus sp. | reverse complement strand
ATCGTATACGCAGTGAAAATAAAACTCATTTTTTTGTGTTTTTAGAAAAATGATTCCCTTAATATGAACTAGTTGCGAGTCCAACTTTTTACAGTTTTTTAAGTGTAATAGGAGACCATTCGAGTTTTGCCGGACTACAAATTGTTAAAGTTTAGTAGGATCGTATACGCGGTGAAAATAAAACTCATTTTTCCGTGTTTTTAGAAAAATGATTCCCTTAATAAGAACTAGTTGCGAGTCCAACTTTTCACAGTTTATTGAGTGTAAGAAGAGACTATTCGAGTTTTGCCGAATTGTTAATTGATAAAATTTAGTAGGATCGTATACGCGGTGAAAATAAAACTCATTTTTCTATGATTTTAGAAAAATGATTCCCTTAATAAGAACTAGTTCGGTATAATGGTATCATCTCCTAGAGGAAGTGAAAAACATGATCGAAAATCTATTGCGCCCGGAGGTTCTGCTGTCAAACGTAGTTGTTTGTTTGGCGACTTTTTTTATTACACGATGGGTGCTCACACGAAAACCAAAACCTGAACGACCAAAAGAAATCGTTCAAATCCCTGAAAAAACCAGTGATGGGATAACCATTCTTGAAATATCTTTAGCCACACTGCAATCATATAAAACAAATTTAAGTAAATTTGGCTATGTCTATTTTCAGGAAACAACACCGATCGTGGTTCAGCAATTGAAGGCTGAAACGGACAGTTTAGTCGTATCGGAAGCGAATCAGCCCATACATGAGCTATTGCAGAAAAACTATAAAAAGTTATCTGATTTTCAGGAGCAAGAGGCGACAGATACGAAGAAATTAGAGCTAGAAGTATTGAATCATGTTAATAAAACGATCATTACTTGGCGGAATTTCTTGAAAGAAAGCAGGTGACAGTATGTCAAAAGCGACAGATACGGAAGTCTATCAACTGCTGGGGGAATGGCATATCCCCTATGAACGTGTCGATCACAAAGCCGTGTTTACAGTGGCGGAGATTGATTTTGAGATTGACGGTACGGATGTGAAAAACTTGCTGATGAAAAGCAAGAAGACGAAAAATTACTATTTTATCATCTGCCCCGGTCAAAAAAAGCTGGATATCAAGGCACTGGCTAAAGTATTAGGTGAAAACCAGTTATCCTTTGCTTCAGAAACTGAACTTTTTGAGTTGTTGGGTCTGGAGAGGGGCTCTGTCACACCGCTGGCTTTGCCTCATGATACTGAGCGACAGATTAGCTTGGTCATTGATGATGCGATTGATCAGACCGAAAAAATCGGATTTCATCCTAATACAAATACGGCGACACTCGTGATTGCTTTCAATGATTTCAAACGATTTTTAGCCAATTTAAACATTGAACCAACATATTTAAATATTCCAGCAAAACACCCCGTGGATTGATTTCTCGGGTTGTTTTTTTTGTTCAAACCATTTTAGGACAAAAAAACACTCATTTATGAATAGTACTACATTGAAATTAGGATTACGATTATAATAGTAATTGTTGGTATATAAAGTTGAAAGGAGTACTGAGATGAAAAAGAGGCGAGGTTTGATTTATTCTTTTATTTTAACGGGAGCGATTTTCGTTTCCTTTGGGTTTAGTTGCAAGGTAGTTGCAGCAAGTGCGCCGAATGTTGAACAAACAATTGGTTCTTCAAAAGAGAGAGTTGAGCAGGTCTTCAATGAAGGGATGACAATAGAAGGTCCAACAGAGGTAAAAGCCGGAGACAAAGGGACGTTTGACATTCAGATAGACTATGAAGGAATTCCTTTTGATGGAAAATATGTCTTTAACTATGATGAGTCACTGATCAAAATAGATGCTCAAGGAAATTGGGAAGCATTAAAGGCTGGAGAAGTAGACATAGTATTTGGCTATGTTCCAAGTGAACAAATGTTGGATGATCTGAGAGAACATTTTGGCGGAAAAATCCCTGAGCAGAAAGATATTGCTAAGACATTTAAAATAAAGATTTCGGACAATCTAGATGTGTTTAATATAGGCATGGATTTAAAAGGGCCAACCAACGTAGAAGTTGGAGACAAAGGGACGTTTGACATTCAGGTAGATTATGAAGGAGTTCCTTTTGATGGGAAATATGTGTTTTATTCTGATGAATCGCTGATCAAAATAGATGCGCAAGGAAATTGGGAAGCGCTGAAAGCAGGAAAGGTCGACATAGTATATGGCTATATTCCTAGCGAAAAAATGCTGAATGATCTGAAGAACCATTTTGGCGGTGTTATCCCACCACAAGAAGAGATAGCTAAAGCATTCCAACTAACAATTTCTGAAAAGCAAAAAAGTTCTGACATGGTTTTTAATGTAGGAATGGATTTGCGTGGTCCTAAGGCCGTGGAGGTCGGAGATAAAGGTAAGTTTGACATCAAAGTCAATTATGAAGGGATTCCTTTTGACGGGAAATATGTGTTCAACTATGATAAATCACTGATTAAGGTTGACGAACAAGGAAACTGGGAAGCGTTGAAAGCAGGGAAAGTTAACATAAACTACGGGTATTTACCTAGTAAGAAAATGTTGGCGGCGATAGAAAAACATTTTGATGGTGAAATACCGCCACAAACCGCCATCGCTTTGATTCATCCGATGTATATAACTGATAATCAAATGATCTTCAATGAAGGGATGATCTTAAATGGACCTACCAATGTAGAAGTTGGAGATAAAGGTAAGTTCGGCATCAAGATAGATTATGAAGGAATTCCTTTTGATGGAAAATATGTCTTTAACTATGATGAGTCACTGATCAAAATAGACGCCCAAGGAAATTGGGAAGCGTTGAAGGCAGGGGAGGTTGATATAACATTCGGCTACTTGCCAAGCAAAAAAATGCTGGAGGACATAATGAATCATTTCGGTGGCGAGATTCCACCACAAAAGGAAATCGCTAAAATTCACAAAATGCTGATTTCTGAAAAAGCGATCCAACAGCCTGAACCGCTTCAAACGAGTGCCTCAACAACTAAGCAGTATCCTGTTACGTCAAGTAAGCAATTACCAAGAACTGGAGAGCGAAAAATGTCGACCTTCATTTATTTAGGAGCCTTTATTACGGTGTTTGCTGTGTGGTTGATCGCTCGTAATAGACGAGTATCAAAATAAAATTCTATCCAAGTAAAAAGCCCTGCAGTTTTCTGCAGGGCTTAGTTGCGTTTAACGCATCCGCAAGCGGCGGCGAATGCCGTCTACTCTAGGACCTAATAATTTGTCGGCCATTCTGGTTTTCAAGGCTAAGATCATATAAGTCAAGCCGCCAAAAGCAGCAACGATCAAAATAATGATCATAGACTGAACTTTTGAATCTGAGCTTAATACTAATTCGCAGCCGAATTTTACTACAAAAGCAATGACACCCATGATCAATGACATAACAGTTACTTTTGCTACTGAAGTGATCGTTTCTCTAAACGGAAATTGCGTGATGACGTGAATTCGATCTAATAGGAACATATTTGCCACCAAGAAGCCTAGGAAAGTAGCAATCAACGGACCATATGCTTCAAACAGATATGTCAATGGAAACTGAGCAACGATTTTAACGAAAATACCGATACATAAATACCATACAGCTTGCATATTGCCATCCAACCCTTGCAGCATTGTCGAACAGACCATGAAGAGTCCCATCATGATACCAACGACACAGGAAGCAGCGAGTAATTCGGAGCCGAGGGGATTTGGCCAGTAAAATAATGTATTCAATGGATAAGCCAAAACAATCATTCCAACAGTTGCCGGCATCATCACAAAGAATAATAATTGGATATTATTCGTCACTAGTTTTGCTAAGCCTTGATGGTCATTTTTTGTGAAGCGCTCCGTAATCAAAGGCAGACCGGCAGTTGCCATTGCGGTTCCAAGGGCGATCACGACCATCGTTAGTTTATCCGGATTCGCTGAGATCAAGGCGAAGAGATCAGCATTTTTAGCCGCTGAGTAATCTGTTACGATCGACATGATCTTCTCAAAAGAATACTGGTCAATCAGTTTAAAAATGCTGATGGCACTACCCACTATGATAAATGGAATCGCCTGCTGGATCATTTGAATAACTAATTGCCGTCCTGAGAAAGTAATTTCATTATTGCTCTCTCGGATCAATTCACGAAAAGACGCGCGTTCCTTAAGTAGTGAGAATAACAAAACACCCATTGCGAAGGCTACACCGATAAAAGCCGCAAAGGTCGAATGTACCACAGCGGTTTTATAGCTGCCATTGTTGACCTGCATAATAATGAAAGCGGAAGCCAACATATAGCAGACACGCGCGATTTGTTCGATGATCTGAGAAATCGCGTAAGGCTTCATGTTGTTGTTTCCTTGGAAGAAGCCGCGGATCACGCTCATGGCAGGGAAAATCAGCAAAACTACACTTAGTGACCGCATCACCGGCACTAGATCTGCATTTCCCTGTGACAGGTAAGGGGCGCCTAAGAACATGATAGCCGCACAAATCACACCGCCGATGGTCATCAGCCGCATCGTGTAAAATAACAATTTTTTACTTAATCCGTACTCATTCATGGAATTGTAGCGGGCAGTTTGTTTCGCTACTGCCGCCGGGATTCCTGCGGTAGAGATCATTAAGAACAGTGCATAGACGTTATAGCCCTTAGTGTATAAGTAATTGGCTTCCAGTCCATGAGGCTGCATCCAGGCAATCCATGGAATCACATAGACTGCGCCTAGTAATCGGGAGAAGATATTTCCGACAGTTAACCAAGCGGTGCTCTGAACCATCTTCTCTTGCGCACTGGCTTGCTTTTTCGGTTTAACGGGCGCCGTTTCGTCGGCTTTGATCGGTTCGTCGACCGGTCTTTGCGCAATTTTCTTTTTGCGTTCTTTAGGCGGGGCTGCCGCCTCTGTATGATAACGAGCCATCCGCGAAGGCGTTTCATGGAGCTCGTTTTCGTAAGTGTTTTTATCAGTCATATAAACCAGCTTTCTGCAACAGTATCCTCCATATTCTACCTGTTCTTTCCCTCACTTACAATCCTGTCTGGGCATCTTTAAGATTTAGGTATAAAAGTATCGATGTGATTGGCAAAACTTTCAAGATTTCGCGTTTGGATATAAACTGAACCACGTCCGTGAAACTCATTGACCACACCTTCGCCAGTCTTGAAGCCAAAGGTGCCAGAAGCAACACGAATGTTGTAATCTAAAGAACTAGTCCAAGCAATGACATGTTGGTTGTCAATGATTACCGGATTATGACCGTCCAGATCAATTTTCTCTACATCACCAAAAGCCGATACCAAGATTTTGTCCGCTGCCAGTAGTTTCCATAACAAATAATCCGCCAGTTCCGCCCAATAAGGCACCGGAAAGCTTTTGCCGTTTCATTTGATAATTGACGTTTTCTTCACTGGCAAGAAATGCTCCCGTGTTCAAGCGCCAGTGCTCAGCACCGACATCCAGTGAAAAAATTTTGCCCGGAACAGCAGGGGCAATGGCGATCATCGCATCGTTCGAGTGCGCAGTAGCGGTGCTGATAAAGAAGCTTTCGCCGCTAGTTACAGAGCGACCTAGAGCGCTCAACGCACCGCCAATTCCTTTCTTGCCGTTGGTGTTCATTTGACCTTCTAATTCAATCTCACCGATTTCATAGACCATGGCGCCGGGTTCGATGCGGATTTTTTCTCCTTTGCTTAACTGTACTTTCGCAATTGGAGCGAATGCGCTGTCTGATAGTTCATATTTCATTGTTAAAACCCCTTTCATGATATTCGCTAAAATTATATCATTTTAAGTATCTTTTCAGTGAGATTTTGATAAGATTATCAAAAGGGAAAAGTATGGAGGAGAAAGTATGGAAATTTTATCTTTTGAACAAGTCCAGTTTATTCGCCAAAAGAACACTTTGCTTCAGGATATCGATTGGCGTATTAATGCAGGAGAAGATTGGGCAGTCTTGGGATTGAATGGCGCCGGGAAGAGCTTAATGCTGAATATGATCTCAGGAAATTTATGGCCGACCAGTGGGAAGTTGACTGTTTTAGGTGAGGTCTTCGGTCGCACCTCAATCCCGGATTTAACGAAGCGAATCGGTTGGGTGAGTCAGTCTCTGCAGGAGCGGATTCATCGAGATGAGCAAGCGGAGTACATCGTATTGTCTGGGAAATTCGCTAGTATCGGTATCTATCAAAATTTTTCAGATACAGATATGGAGGAAGCAAAACAGTTGTTGATTTCTCTTGGTGCGAAGAAGTTAATCGGTAAAGTCTATCAAGTCTTATCTCAAGGTGAAAAGCAGATCGTCTTGATTGCGAGAGCTTTGATGGCAAAACCCGAGCTCTTGATTCTTGACGAACCGTGTAATGGGCTCGATTTATTTGCTCGCGAAGATTTATTAGAACGAATCAAACAAATGAAGCAGGCTGCAGAGGCACCCAGCTTGTTGTATGTGACTCATCACACGGAGGAAATCTTGCCGCTGTTGAATCATGTTTTGATGATTCGCGATGGCAAAATCTTTAAGCAAGGTCAACGGGATGAACTATTAACAGAAAGCGTCTTGAATGACTTTTATCAACGTCCAATTGCAATTCATACCATGGGGGATGATCGTAAGATGGTTATTCCGAAATAGATCAAATCCTCATTTATGGGGATTTTTTTGTAAGAAAACTAGAGATAAAAATATCGCAAAAAAGATATATCAGTCATTTCTTGAAAAAACGATTATCAGTTAATTATGATCGTCGATTCAATTTCTGGATTTATTTTTTATCGTTTGAGAAGTACAAGCTTTAATTATCTATTTCAATTAATAATTATCTTGATTATTTTAGCTTGGAGGTCGGTATAATTTCTAATGGAACACGTCCATATATAAAAGGGGCACTTAAATAACGGTTATTTATAGAACTTGATTTCTTATTTTCGGACATTTGATCTTAGAGTAAAAAGCTAATGAATAAGTGTATATAATCCGTTTTCTCTGGTTTTATTTGACATTTAGAATCTTCGTATCTCTGCTCCGGGTGTTATAATAAAGATAATTATGCGAGAGAAGGAGGCTTTTTAATCGTGAAGAAAAGTGTTTGTTTATTCTCAGTTGCTTTGCTGGGAGCATCTCTTTGTCCGAGTTCAGTATTCGCTGGAGAAACGCCCGCAGTTGAAACACCCAAAGTCATCACTGAATTTGTAGAAAGTCAAGAAAATAATCCACCTGAAGCAGCTGATGCGGTCAAATTACCAGAACAAACCGAATCAGCAGAAACAGCCATTGCTCCAGATGTTCAAAATCAAACTCAAGAGACTACAACAACCAATGAAGTTTTGCCAGAGACTGTTCCCGAAATACCACTAGAAAGTGCTCCAAGTGAAGAACCCGAGGTAATTAATCCAATTGAGTCAGCTGAAGAAGCGCAGACCGATTTAGCGACGGCAGAACAAACACTACAAACGACTGCAGAAAATGCAAAAGTTGATTCCGCGGAATCAACAATCCAAGCAGCAACGCCTGAAGCTAAAACCGCCCGCGCGGCGAATGTGCCCTTAAAAGATGATCATGATGGGAAAATCGTTGATCACGGAAAAGCCAGTACCGATGAAGCCGCTAAGATTTCTTCAGAGTATAATTTCATGCCGAATTTTGAAAATCTTGAAGGAATCGAAGTTGGAGGAACAAATGATTTCAATGAAGGAGCTTCCGCCTTCGATTTCAATCTTAAGAATGCAAAATTCAATACGATAACAGTGACCTATAAAAACGTTGGAACCTACAATGGCAAAGTTATTGACATGAAAGTTACGGTTATAGATTGGAATGTCTTTGCAGGTAATCCTTCTAGAACTCAAGTGTCTATCCATAAAACCCAAGGAATTACGATGCGTGGTATCAGTGATATTCGTTTAAATTATGCATTTCTTGACCGACTGACTGGTAAGCCGGCGAGCTTATCTGGTTTTTTCAACTTTACAGATATCGATTTGAAGCAAAGCATTGACATCTTTGACAACGCTAATGTACAAAACTTTTATGTGACAAAAGACAATGTCCTTTATTATAAGGTTCATAACGGGTACATTAAGATCGGTGATATTACGGGAAATAACTCGAATTTGAGCGACATGGATCATTGGTTGACCTATACCTATAAAAACATCTCTAGCTTCGATGTGCGTTACAATCAAGAATATGAAACAGGAGCCGTTTTTACCTATACCTACCAAGCGCCTGTAGTAATAGAAGAGAAACCGACAGTCGATCCGCAAGCACCGGATAATTCAAGGGAAACAAAAGAGCCGGAAGAGCTAAAAGCAGACTCGATAACACCAGTTAAGGATAAGCCAATTTCTCCAGTTAAAGTATCGGTCAAAGAAAAAGCTAAGCTGGTTCAATTAATAGAACAAAAACCTGTTTTTATCGCAACAAAACTTGCAGATAAAATAGCAAAGCCGCAAACCGTTGCGGAAGCTAGACAGCTTGTTCAAGAAAAACAAGTAGCACTGCCACAAACAAACGAAAAGAAGGCCTCCATTTTCACGACACTTGGTGGTGCGGGATTGGTTTTCCTATCTGGTTTATTTATAGTTAAAAAGAAAAAAGATCAGTAGGACGACAATCCTTTTGATACGAAATACAAAGAAAACGGCTCGCTCATAGCACCAACATATGAGCGGGCTTTTTGACGACTAGTTAAGAATTTTTAGGAAATCTGACAATACGGTAGTCAGATTAGAAATATTTCCTGTAGCTAGAATGTTTATTTCTAAATAAGTTCATTATTATTATTTTACAATATGTTATTTTAAAATTATTGATTTTCTTTATTTTTTTAAATTTAATAATATTGAAACATTATAATAAAGGCGTATATCGGCTTTTGGGGCGATTGTCACTTGTAAGATTTATAAAACAAATTATCCTTTAATGTGTTATAATAAATGTTGGTATTAATTAAAAGGAGGACGTTTTATGTTTAGAAAAAGTGTCTATTTGTTTTCGGTAGCGCTCTTGGGGGTAACGTTTGTGCCCAGCAGTGCCTGGGCGGATGAAACTACTGAGCCAACAACACCCGTGGTAACAACGGAATTAATTGAAAGCCCCACCGATGTTTCGGAACAGCCAATTTTGGAATCACAAGAGCCTGAGGCAGAGAATAAGCCTGAATTGGAGGAAGCTGTCGAAGAAGAAGGATTAACTCCAGAGAATATTGAAAATAATCAAGAGGGAACGGAGCAAGCTGAAATGCCCGTGGCTGAGTCAGTTGAGAAAGCAACCTCAGATGATGCTATAGAAAAAGCAACTCCTCAGCCAGCAGTTGGCTCAACTTCAACGATGCAGCCAGTGTCAACAAAAGCAGCTGTTCCTGTGCTGAAAGATGACAATGATGGAAAAATCGTCGACCATGAAAAGGCGATCACCGATGAGCAGGCTAAAATACCTGCTGAGTATAATTTCATGCCGAACTTTGATCATTTGGAGGATATCGTGGTGACTTCTGCTGGCAGTTACCAGGACCGGACAAATTATTTTGCTTTTGATTTGAGTCAGGAGACGCCTAACTCGATCACTGTAGTCTATAAGAATGTCGGAACTTACAATGGCAAGGTGATCGATATGAAGGTGACCGTCAAAGAATGGACTGCTTTCTCCGGTAGTTTATATAATCAACTCCGCATTCATAAAAAGAATGGAATCACCATGAGTGGAATCAGCGACGTACGTTTGAATTACTCGTTTCTTGACAATCTAACCGCTTCTGCTGTGAACGTTTCTGGCTTCTTCAATTTTACAGACATCGATTTGCTTCAAAGCATCGACCTGTTTGATCATAATAATGTTCAAAACTTTTATGTTACGCAAGGCAACCAATTATACTTTAAAACTCACAACGGTTATACCAAAGTTGGTGAGATCAATCGAAAAAAGACCAATGATCTAGACATGAATCACTGGTTAACGTATACCTATAAAAATGTGTCCAATTTTGATGTACGCTACAACCAAGACTATGATTCAGGAGCTATCTTTAACTATACGTATCAAGCACCAATCGTAATTGAAGAAACACCAATCACCTCTGAACCTGAAAAATCGGAAGTTATTGAGGAACTACCTGTACAAGAAGAAACATCATCTGAAAAAGCCACTGTGACAACAACCAAAACTGCGGAACCTGGAAAAGTAAAAACCGAGATAATGACACAAAGGGTTGCAGAAAAAGTACAACCTCAAAATATCACTCCAGCTGAAATAAAAGTAAAAGAAGCAGAACCTTTGAAACAAGCAGTTTTACCTCAGACAAATGTACAAAACAATTCGATTTTTGCGTTACTAGGCAGTGCCTGTATCGTACTTTTTATCGCGCTA
Organism: Enterococcus sp.; assembly: GCF_032555305.1. Classification (GTDB taxonomy): domain Bacteria; phylum Bacillota; class Bacilli; order Lactobacillales; family Enterococcaceae; genus Enterococcus_A. The sequence goes on along the minus strand of NZ_JAWGOQ010000002.1, from coordinate 274,343 downwards.
TTCAAGAATAAGAAAAAAGTATAGCTTGACGAAACTCCTTGGAATTATTTTCCAAGGAGTCTTTTGATGGTTGGTAGCGATAAATAAAACAACTGATTCTAATAATTTATTGATATAAATCGCTAATATAAAAAAGATGATTCATAATCAATAATAAATGTTATAATTATTGTTGGTATTTATCAAAAGGAGGTTGTTTTATGGTGAAAAAAGGTATTTATTTGTTTTCAGTGGCAATTTTAGGCTGTTCTTTGATACCAAGCACTGCTTGGGCTGACGAAACGAAAGAGCAGGCAGTATCAAATATTTCAACAGAATTTGTTGAGAGTCCAAGTAATGATGAGATAGCACCTGCTATTGTGGTAGCTGATCCTACGCAAACAAACACGCCGCTGATTGAGTCTGAGGTTGTTGAAACAGAACCAATTTCATCAGGATCAACAGAATTGGCTGTACCAGAAGTGACAGAAACAACGGAGTTAGAAGTACCAGCCAATCCAGTAGAAGTAGATGACGCAGAAATACCAGAAGTGTTAACCGAAGATGTCGCTGAGGAAAAACCAGAGTCTGAAGAGTTGGGAGTCGCTGTTCCCGATACGACAAAAACACCTGAATCAGATGAAGAAAAAGCAGCAGAGTCGATAAATGAAGTGAAAACGACAAAGGCAGCTGCCCCAGTGTTGAAAGAGAATAACGATGGTAAAATCGTGGATCATGAAAAAGCCATAACCGATGAAAATGCGAAAGTTCCAGCGGAATACGAGTTCATGCCAAATTTTGCGAATGTGAAAGAGGTTCTCGTTGGCGGTACCGTAAATTATATTAGTGATGGGTACACGTTTACCTTCGATCTAGATAGCGAAAAACCTGGTGTGATCACTGTCACCTATAAAAATGTCGGTACCTATAAGGGGAAGGTGATCGACATGAAGGTCACGGTTAATGGTTGGACAGCACTTGCTGGTAAACAGGTTCTCCACATCAACAAAGACAATGGGATCACCATGCGGGGAATTAGGGATGTGCTGCTGAACTATTCCTTCTTTGATAACCTGACGACAGCTCCGGTCAAACTATCTGGCTTCTTCAATTTTACGGATATTGATTTGGAGCAAAGTGTTGATCTTTTTAACAAAAATAATATTCAGCATTTCTATGTGACGAAGAACAATCAGCTTTATTATAAGATCAATGGAGACCATATCAAAATCGGTGAGATTGACAACATCAATACCACCAATTTAGATATGAGCCATTGGCTAGCATTTACCTACAAAAATGTTTTTGGTTTTGACGTCCGCTATAATCAGGATTATGAAACGGATGCTGTGTTTAATTATTCCTTCAAGTTACCCTTTATCATGCGAGATACACCGGGATTTTATGATCCGTCTATCCCGAAAGATGTAGAAATGCCTGATGAGCCAAATCCGACTGGAGATGGCAACCAGGGAACTATGGGAACTGTAGGAACGGTAAGTCCGGCAGTTGCTATAAGTGAAACGAGTGAAGTTATTACGGGAACTCAAGCGACGGTTCAGTTAGCCGATCAAACAGCTCCAGTTGCGGTGAGCCAAAAGACACAAGCAGAGCTGCCGAAAACGAATGTCAAAAAAGGCTCTTTCTTGACCATTCTTGGCGGTGCATGCATCTTACTATTTACAGCATTATTCTTTAAAAAGAATAATGTGTAGCAAAAAATCCTACTGAAAAATTTTTCAGTAGGATTTTTTTATTCAAGTAATTCTGCTTCTGAAATATCAGCCAGATAGTGATCCACAGCTGCTAATAAATCAGTCATTTTTTCGCGGTCAAAAGGGGAGGCAAGGTTGCCTAATTCTACTGTTTCTAAAAAGGTCTTACTTCCGCCAATTCGGCAGATCGCCAAATAATCGTCCCAAGTCATCGGATCATCCTTAACAATTTTCCGCTGCCAAAATTGCAGAGCACAGACTTGGGCCAAGGTATAATCAATGTAATAGAATGGAACTTCAAATATATGCCCTTGGCGATACCAGTAAATCCCACGTTCTAAAGCTTCGGATTCCTGATAATTACGCTCAGGACAATAGCTCTGCTCTAGCTCGCGCCAGCAATGCTTTCGATCGGCAACAGTCCATTCTGGGTGCAAATAGACTTCTTCTTGGAAATGATCGACTAAAGCACCATAAGGAAGAAATTGCAGGGCGCTGCTCAAATGTGCGAACTTGTACTTCTCGCTGTCACTCCCGAAAAACTTATCCATCCATGGCCAAGTTAAGAATTCCATACTCATAGAATGGATCTCCGCTGTGTCAGAAGTCGGAAAAACAAGTTCAGGCTCCGTGATCCAGCGGGACAAATAACTCTGGAAGGCATGTCCTGTTTCGTGAGTCAGGACATCGACATCATCAGAAGTGCCGTTGAAATTCGCAAAGATGAAGGGCATCTGTACTTCATCAATGAATTCGCAATAACCGCCGCTTTGTTTTCCTGGACGACTGGCTAGATCCATTAATTCCTGCTGTATCATCAAGTCGAAGAAGCTTCCAGTTTCGTTGGAAAGTTCATGGTACATCGCTTGAGCGCTTCGGACCAAAGTGTCGCGATTTCCCTGTGGACGAGGGTTGCCGTTTGGGTAAACTAATGGCAGGTCATAATGTAAAAGAGCATCGATACCAAGACGTTCTTTCTGGCGTTGATAAAGCTTTTGATTGATTGGAACGACTTTTTCGACAATGAATCGACGAAAATCATGAAGTTGCTTCCGGTCATAGCTCCAGCGATTCATCAATCGATCGCCATATTCAACATAATTTTTGAATCCTAATTTTTGCGCTTGTTGATGACGCACCTTCACCAGCTGATCATAGATATCATCAAATTCCTGTTCGTGAGCAACAAAGAAGCTTTCGTAGACTGCTTGAGCGGTTTTACGGGTCTTTCGATCTGGAACGGTAAAGAAGGCGGATAACTCGGACAGTGTACGCTTCTTCCCCTCGAAATCCAATTCAGCAGAAGCAATTAATTGCGAATATTGGCTGATGGCTTCATTCTCCTGCTGCTTCAACTCGATAACAGAATCGTCTAAAAGACGGAGCTGATCTTCTGCGAAAAGAAAAAGAGTCGCAGGAAAATCCGTTTCTAACTGTTTGCGAAAAGGGGAGCTCAGCAAGCTTTCGTAAAAATGATTGTGGATTTGGTCGACTAGCGGTGCATGATGATCCCAAAAATCATTCTCATCGCGATAAAAAGGGTCTTTAGTATCGATTGAATGACGGATATAAGCTAATTTCATATTTTTTGCCATCTCGCCGCGCAGGTGATTAAGCTTTTCTAGAGCCGCTTTAGCAGCTGAGTAATCTTCCGCTTCAACAAACTGTTGAGTAGTTTGGGTAAGCTTTTCTTTATAGTGAGTTAAATCAGGTCTTTGATATGAAATTTCTGAAAAAAGCATAATAAACCTCCTGTTATAATAGAATCTTTTCTATTATAACAGTTCCCACGATTTGTTTAATAGCTCGAAGTTCTTCCAGAGGATGATCAATCAATACAAGCAAAAGTGGAACCTGCAAAAAAACCTGCCAGCATCATGCTGGCAGGTTCCTCCTGTTTTATGAATTCATCATTAATTCTTCGTTTAGCAAACCGTCGATTGGCGTATAATCCATGCACAAATCATTGGCTACAGCTTCAATTGTAAGTTTGCCGTTGTAAGTATTCACACCGCGGCGAAGTGCTAGGTTGCTCTTCAAGATTTCTTCTAGCGGATTGTTTGCTAACAGATTAGCATAAGCCATCGTACTATTGCTCAAAGCATATGTTGCTGTTTGCGGAACGGCACCTGGCATATTGGCAACTGCGTAGTGAACGACTCCTTCTGCCACATATGTTGGATCGTCGTGGGTTGTCACACGATCTTCCGTTTCGAAAATACCGCCTTGGTCGATCGCAACATCGACAATTACACCATGATCCGGCATTTGTGCCACCATCTCTTTTGTTACTAAAGTTGGTGCTTTATGACCCGGAATCAGCACAGCTCCAATGACAAGGTCTGCTGTTTTCATCGCATCCTGGATATTATAGCTGTTTGACATCATTGTTTGTACACTGTTGCCGAAGATGATATCTAGTTCTTTCAAACGAGGAACACTAACATCTAATAGAGTTACGTTAGCCCCTAAGCCTAATGCTAGTTTTGCCGCATTCAATCCAACGACACCGCCGCCGATCACGACAACATTGCCGCGGCGTACGCCGGGAACCCCTGATAATAAGATACCTTTTCCGCCGTTAACGCGTTCTAAATAGTTTGCTCCGATCTGAGCAGCCATTCGACCAGCGATTTCACTCATTGGAGCAAGCAATGGTAAGGTATTGTCTGCTGGTTGGACATTTTCATATGCGATGGCATTGACACCGCTGTTTACTAAAGCTTCAGTCAGTGGTCTATTGGCAGCTAGATGCAGATAGGTGAACAATAATAATCCTTTGCGGAAATACTGATATTCTTCGGGAAGTGGCTCTTTGACTTTCATGACCATTTCAGCAGCCCAGACGTCAGCGGCCTTCTCGATGATCGTCGCTCCAGCCGCAGCATATTCCTCGTCTGTAATGGCTGAACCTTTGCCGGCGTCCTTTTCGACTAATACTTGATGCCCACGGTTGGTTAGATCAAATACTCCAGAGGGGGGAAGAGCTACTCGGTTTTCGTTGTTCTTGATTTCTTTAGGAATTCCAATAATCATTTGACACACTCCTTCTTAACGATTCGTATACGAAGTGGATTCGCTTACAAAATAATTGTACAGGACTTCAGAACAATTTCAACTAAGAATTTGCAAAGTGTTTCACATCGATGAATGATTATGACCAAATGAAATCCTTTACAAATTTTAATGGTGAGTGCTATTTGCTTAGCAGGTTCTTATTGATGAGGTGTGCCTGATAAAAATTATTATTTCTATAATGAGACATAAAATATTTGCGAAAAAGGTGAATACTAGGGATAATAGGGATAAGATATTAAGGAGCGAAGTTACTATGCCAGATAAACAACGAATTGATCAATTAAAGGAGCAGGTCAGCTTCCTAGAAGCGCGCTTGACTCGTTATGAAGAATTATTACATGGTCCAATGCTGAGAAGGATCATTTTTGGCGGAGGACGTAGAGCAAAGCTCAGTATCCTGGAAATTATCGTTGGGTTAGTCGTGCTGTTATATACATTATTTCGAATCGATTTAGGAGTAATTTTTGCTGTCATCGTCATTTTGTCATTGATTGTTATTCTTTTTTCTGCGATTCAATTGAATGTGCTGCGCAAGAAGAACGGAAAAGAGAAGTACCAGCGGATGATCAACAGTTTAACAGCGGAGAAGGCTTCAATGGACAAGGAATTAGATCGTTTGATCGCAGCAAAAAATGGACTTGAGTAAATGACTCAAGTCCATTTTTGATGTGCCAGCTAAGTTTTCATAGTATCAAAGCAATTTAGGTCACCTAAAAGAAAATCGGCTCTTTTCTTCTGGAAAAGCAAGTACTGTCTAGTGATGAAACTTAACTTCGTATTAGCTGATTATTTCGCTTGTTGGTTTGATCCACCAGATATTGGATTTTATTAAGTGAGTGGATACTTGGACAAAGTTCGACAGCGATGATCGGTGTTTGACAATCCGGCACATCGAAGGTAGAAGTACTGATAACAATATCATACTCTTCAAAAACCTCTAAGTAGCTTTTACTATGTAATTGATCAACATTCATTTGGTGGATCACATAATTTCCTCGAAGCGAGAAGCGCAGCAGTTCTGTTAATAAACTTTCCTGCATTCTCGAATCGGTAGATACGACTAGCAGATTGACGGGCTTTTCTGACTGCTTCATCCCGTTTAAACAACTAGGTACAGTAGCGACGATCTGATAAATATAGTTGTCAATAAACTCTGGCGTACCAAAAAGCTGATAGTTTTCTGTGAACTCAATTACTAAACTACGCAGCTGATGGACGCAATGAGCATGGAAAGTTTCTAATAACCGCAGACAATCCTTTTTTCGATCCTGCACTACACTAATGAACTCCTTGGTTTTCGCATGGAAGAGGTGTTGATTAATCAAGATGGTAGCCATCTGATCCTTTTGTTGTTCGGTTAAGGGAGTGACCAACATGGTACTCAGTTTTTCTGCCAAATCATAGTGTGTTTCGTAATGATAGGCCAATGAATAATTTGTTTTGATGACCTTTTCTCTTTGCTCTTCACCTAGGATGAACAGATCGGAGTAAAGCAGCCAAAAACTATCCTTCATGATATCTTCAGAATAGAGAATCCGTAATTCTTTGCGCAGATAAGGCCCAAAATTGTTGATAGCTTTTTGATCTGGCGGCAGAATGGCACTGGATTTAAGCGTTCGTGTTGTGATGCGATGTCCTCTTGATATTCGTACAAGGCTAACAAAGAAGCACAGGCTCAAGCGGTTGTATTGTGCAAGAGAGACAGTCAAATTATTCTCCGCGATCATTGAACGAACAACTTCATCGCCAAAGCGGAAAAATTCCATGCTGAAACGTGTGTTTTCCCGTTCGATCTTTTTTTCGGTAAAATACAAGAAAAACAAATGACGGATCGCTGTTTCATTTCCGGTCAAACGAAACGGGCGACGCTGAATGCTCAATTTCCATTGTCCCAAAGCTTCCTGCAGATCCTTCATTGCGGATTGGACCGTGGTCATGCTGCAAAACAATTTTCGTGAAAGCTCCTGTAAGGTGAAGCATTCCTCAAAAAAAATCATCTCTAGGATTCTAAAGGCCATCGAATTGCCAAGTAATGTTGAATAAAGGACATCAATCGTTGCATTATCCTTTAGCTCTAATCGATAAAGACTGTTTTCTCGTATCACCTTGTAATAATCACTCTGTGTATTAATGGAGCGTATGTCATTCAGCAACGCGGGAATCGTACAATCAGTAATTTTTGCTAATTCTTCGCTTGAGCGAGGATGCTGCGAGTAATAGAGTGTTTCAATTAAAAGTAATTGGCGCTGGCTATCTCGCTTAAGTAGACGGCGTAAGTTCATTATAAAGTTCCTTTCGTGATGGAAGTGGTTCAAAATCGTTAATAAATTGTTGGATTCGATCAAAATCTTTCGCTGTCGGAAAGGCATTGATCGCGATCAATGGACAGGAGGATACCAGACCTGTCATCGTTACGTTCGTAACTATCAAATCGTATTGTTGCGTTAATGCAGTTAGTTGATCCTGTAAGATAAATGGCGTTTCGAAATAATCATACTGGACGGATCCCTTGATGAAATCTGGAAAGACAGAATGCCAGAAACGTTCGTGAGTTGTCGAAGTGTCCGATAGCAGGAGAACCTTGATTGGTTGATCTGCATCAACTAAACGTTGGAGTAAATCATCTATTGTTGTAACTAAACAGCTTAGATATATCGGTATAAAACTGTCCCGCTTTTGCGGCTTTAAAAATTTACTCACAACTTTCTGGAGCTTTCTTATTTCTCGACTGTATTTTTTATTAATCAGCTTCACCATTGTTTCATCAGTTTCATGCAAAATCTCGATCGAACGTTTATCTGGATAGTAGCAGAACAGCTCATTTCCCAATATACGCAAGGTCTCAACGACTTCTATTTGTGAAAGAGGTCTTGCCAGCAAGTCACTGATTTGTTCCAATAGGAAATGATGGGCTTCATAGAAATTCGCTAATCGTTTGTTTCTTTTGTGTGCTAACGATTGCTGCTGACGGTTCAAAATCAACTGATGAGAAAATAACGGCCATAAACACTCTCTCAATTGAAGATTAGTAAATTCCATTGATGTTTCCCGGCGAATCAAGACACTTAATCGCTTAAGATCCTCCGCATCAGGAATAATCAATCCGCTCTCGAATGCGAGATTTTTCATAGCATGACCTTGTTTTTGCCGCTGTAATCCAATCAAGAAGCTATGCATTAGTTGAAAATGAACATTCATATTGTTTGTGATTTGATTTTCTTCAAGAATACGACGAATCAATTGGTCAACAGAATCAATCAATCCCTGAGAGAAGCCATAATCAGCAAAGGGCATCCGCGATTCTTTAAAAAATAGGTAATAGAAATGCCGTATCGATGTTTCATCACCAGTGACGCATAATGGGCGATGATCCACGGTGATGTCCCAGTGAACCATTTCATCCTTGACCGCTTTTAAATAGCGCTGCATATTTGAAAAGCTGCAATTCAAGCGATCAGCTGCGGGTTGAATGCCGCGACTTTTTTCAAAAAAAAGACTCTGAAGAACTTGGAATTCTAGGCTGCCACGCAAAATGTATGAGTACAAAACATCTATCGTGGCATAAAAATCAAACTCAATTGAATAGAGACCTTTCGTTTTTATAATATTTATTGGTAATTTCTCCTCATTAAGGAAACGAATATCACTAATTAGTGCCGGAAGTGAGCAATCCAAGATGTCCATCAAATACTCCGAAGGAAGCATATCCTTCGCAAAATAAAGCTCTTCAATCAGACGTAACCGTCTGGCAGTCTCCTTTTTCATTAACCCTCTAAGATTCATAAATAAAAACCCCTTGAATATTTTTTTATTTAATATAATCTCAAACGATTGATAAAACAAGCTCGAATACCTTAATTGTTTGTTATATATGTTATTTAACTAATTATGAATATAAATTATTATAAATTAGGATACCATTTTAATAAGGAAAAATACAAATTATTTTAAAAATCTTTGAATAATTTTTTTATTTTTTAATTTCTAATAAATAAAAAATAAAAAAATGAAAAAAAGAGAAAAAGAGAGTAAACTGTTGCCTTTCTGCCCAATAACGAATAGAATTGTCTTTGGAATACATTAAAAAAGATAGTGGAGGCTATACATTATGATCAATAAACAAAGTTTAGTTGAACAAGTAGCAGAAAAAACTGGATTGACAAAGAAAGACGCAACAGCGGCTGTAGATGCTTTATTTGACGGAATCCAATCATCATTGAAAGATGGCGAAAAAGTACAAGTGATCGGCTTCGGTAACTTTGAAGTACGCGAACGTGCAGCTCGTAAAGGTCGTAACCCTCAAACAGGTGAAGAAATCACCATCGCAGCAAGTAAATCACCTGCATTTAAAGCTGGTAAACAATTAAAAGACGCTGTAAAATAATCAGTTACTGCCTGCTCCTTGTGAGCAGGCTTTTTTTGTATATCAGGGTTATAAACTCTAAAAAAAGTGTTAAAAAAAGTTTGTGAATAGAAATTATCTTGTGTCTTTTGAAGAAAAAGAGTATATCTTAAAACAGTGAAAAATTTGGAGGAAACACATGTTTAATTTTCTACCACATTCGGTATTGCAGATGGGGACGATCTTCTTGTCGATTGTCATCGAAGCGATTCCTTTCGTTTTATTAGGATGTATCATTTCTGGTGCCTTACAGGTATTTTTAACGCCAGAACGAGTACAAAAAATCCTACCTAAAAATAAATTTTTAGCAATTCTCGTCGGCTCTTTTCTGGGCTTCTTTTTCCCTTCTTGTGAATGCGGTATTGTACCGATTGTTACTCAATTCATGCGCAAAGGAGTGCCTGAGCATACAGCGTTTGCTTTTATGGTGACTGCACCGATTATCAATCCGATTGTACTTTTCTCAACCTATATTGCTTTTGGAAACAGTACGAGATTTGCCTTTTTGAGAGCTTTAGGTAGCTTTATCGTGGCATTGATCATTGGATCATGGATCGCGTATTTCAATCGTTCGCCGATTTTAAAGGCAGAATTACCGAATCATTCGGCTCACGTACACAATGAAGGGTCAAGAAAATCCTTCGGTCAGAATATCTGGTCAGTTTTAGTGCATGGGATTGATGAGTTTTTCGATACCGGTCGCTATTTAATTATCGGAGCATTGATAGCCAGCGGAATGCAAGTTTTTTTACCAACGCAATTCATGCTGCAGCTAACTTCTTCGAAAATCATCGGAATCGTAGTCATGCTGGTATTGGCGTTCACCATGTCTCTTTGTTCTGAAGCAGATGCCTTTGTCGGATCATCATTACTAAGTTTGTTCGGAACGAATGCGATCGTGGCGTTTCTCGTTTTTGGTCCGATGGTCGACATCAAAAATCTGATGATGAGACGCAGTTTTCATGGGAAATTTATCTTGCAGCTGATCGCATTAATCAGTGTGGTCGTAACGGTCTATGCACTGGTGATATAAGGGGAGAGACAAATGATACGCTTTTTGATTTTATCTGGCTATTTCGAGTTAATGATGTATCTGCAGGTTTCCGGTAAATTGGATCAATATATCAATGTCCATTACCGTTATCTAGTCTTCTTGACGATGGCCTTATCGTTGGTATTGGCATTGGTTCAACTGAAAATTTGGGCTGGCGGAGAAAAGGGTGAAGTCCACGAGCATCACGATGGACATGATCATGGGTTGACAAAGTCTTATCAACGCGGAATCGCCTACTTATTATTAGTCTTACCGCTAGTAGTGGGCACGCTATTTCCGACGATCAGTCTGGATACGACGATTGTTGAAGCGAAGGGCTTTAGTTTCCCTGTCAGCAAAGAATCGGTGGGTGATCCCGAGATGACAACGCAATATTTGAAGCCTGATACAAGCATTTATTACAATAAGAGTGATTACACAGATCAAATGACCAAATTAATGACGAAATATGAGACGGATCAAAAATTGGAAATTACCGATGAGAATTATTTGGAAGTGATGGAATTGATCTATAATTATCCAAATTCTTTTGTCGGGAAAAAGATCGCCTTTAATGGCTTTGTATATGAAACAAATAAAAATAATCAAAAATATGATTTTTTGTTCCGCTTCGGAATTATTCATTGTGTTGCCGATTCGGGTGTGTTTGGTTTAATGACCAAATTGCCCTCCAATGTTGCAGTAAAAAATAATCAATGGTTGCACATTGAAGGGACGATCACTTTGGATTTCTTCGAACCCTTTGATCGTCAAATACCTTCAGTTGCAGTCAGCAGCGCTCAATCCGTGAGTGCTCCTAAAAATCAATATGTGTACCGCGCTTTTTAACAAAGGGAGTCTTCTGTAAATCAGAAGGCTCTTTTTTTATTAAATGGCAGCCAGTTGCGAAAATCTTTTATTTTTTTCAAGATAGCTTCTGAAATACTGTGAACTTCTAGTATAATAAAAAGAAAAAGTAGAAGGAACTATTAATGACCAATAAAATTTTTCTTGTAGAAGATGACGCCACGATCGTTTCAGTGATTCAACAGCATCTTACTCAGTGGGGACTGACTTGTGATGTTGCAGCCGATTTTCAACATGTTTTTGAAGAATACCAGAATGCTCAACCGGATTTAGTGATTTTAGATATCTCTTTGCCGTATTTCAACGGGTTCTATTGGTGTCAGGAAATTCGCAAGGTTTCGGAAGTACCGATCATCTTCTTATCCTCAGCGAAGGACCAAATGAATCAAGTAATGGCTTTGAATATGGGAGCCGACGAATTTATTGAAAAGCCCTTTGAACTGACAATTCTGCTAGCAAAAATCCAAGCATTGTTGCGTCGCAGCTATAAATATGGACATCAATTGACTTATTCTTTCGGAGACTATCAATTCGTTCCAGCGATTAACCAGATTCAGTCAATGAAAGATCATTTGCCATTGACTCCTAATGAATCCCGCATTTTAAGTGTTCTGTTCGCTACCCGCGGACAAATCGTACCACGAGAACAAATTATTGAGACTTTGTGGCAAAGCGATGATTTTATTGATAACAACACCTTGGCCGTCAACCTAACTCGTTTACGAAAAAAATTGAAAGACTTCGGCATCGAGAGCCTGATTCAAACAGTGAAGAACAAAGGGTATTTGATTGAGGAAAAAGAATGAGAGTATTAATGAGCTTTCTCTATGAGCGGCGAGTCATCTATGGAATGTATGTCATTTTCTGGGGATTGATCGCCTTAACTTTTTATCTGTATGAATTACAGTTTTCACCTTTTTGGGACAGTTTTCTATTTACAGTTTTCACTTTAGTGGTCTATTCATTCGTTTCATACTATCGCTATTTCCGAAAGCAAAAACAATTAGCACTTTTAGCAACGAAGGACCTGCAGCTTAGTAGCCTTATTTTTCTTCCTAGAGCTGAAACGATGACTGAAAAAACGTATCAAGAGGTTTTGCGTTTAGTCTTAGAAAACAAGAACCAGCAGCAAGAAGTGCTCCAGCAGAAGCAAAAAGAGATCTTAGATGATTTCGGATTATGGCTGCATCAAATCAAGACACCTGTGGCAGCGTTGGATCTGCTGATCCAATCAGGACAGCTAGATCCTCGAACAATGAAAAATGAAGTATTTAAAATTAATGACTATCTGCAAATGATCCTGAACTATATGCGTCAAAATTTGGATCAGGCAGATTTAGTCTTTCAACAGCTGGCGATCGATAAGATTATCAAATCCGTCGTAAAGAAATACGCGACATTTTTCTCTCAAAAAAATCTTAGCCTGCAGCTTGAGAACCTGACTGGTGTGGTCTATTCAGATCAGAAATGGCTGGTCTTTATTTTAGAGCAGATCATTTTTAACGCGATCAAATACACCGAAAATGGTGTGATCCGGATTTTCTTTACAGAAAACCAGTTAACGATTGAAGACAGTGGTATAGGGATTCGTGCGGAGGATCTGCCACGGGTTTTTGAAAAGGGCTACACCGGAATGAACGGTCGTGAGCAGCAAAGAGCTAGTGGACTTGGACTTTATCTCAGTCAACAAGCTGCAGAAAAATTAGGCTGCCGCATATATATAGAATCAGAGGTAAGAAAGGGAACGAAGGTTACCATTGTCTTCCCAACCGAGATTGCCGCATTTGAATAAATCCGAACTTACATGATTGTAAGTTTGGATTTATTTTCGTAAGTAGAGTTTTTGCAGGCAGAAACCTATGATTTAGTAGAGGGCTAACCAGATACTACTGGTAGCGAAACTACTGAAAATGAACTAGGAGGAATTTCACAATGAATGAGCTATTGAAGGTTGAGAAGATTAAAAAGGTCTATCAGACCCAGTTCAAGGGAATGCCTGTTGAAGCCTTGAGAAGTATCGATTTATCTGTCGACAAGGGTGATTATGTGGCGATCATGGGAGAGTCAGGATCAGGCAAGAGTACCTTATTAAATTTGATTGCAACATTGGATAAACCATCTTCTGGAACGATTCTATTAGATGGGATGGATTTGAATACCATCAAGGAAAAAAATGCCGCGGCTTTCCGGCGAGACCATTTGGGCTTTGTATTTCAGGATTTCAATTTGTTGGATACATTCTCAGTGAAGGATAACATTTTACTGCCGTTAGTACTATCTCGCACACCAGTTAAGGAATTGATGAGTGAGTTGAAACCAGTCGTGAAGGCTTTAGGAATCGAAAAATTATTAGAGAAATATCCTTACGAATTGTCAGGCGGACAGAAACAACGGGTGGCCGTTGCGCGTGCGATCATTACCAATCCAGATTTATTGTTAGCGGATGAACCGACAGGAGCACTGGATTCAAAGACCTCAGAACAGCTGCTGCAAATTTTCCAGCGCTTGAATTACAATGGGCAAACAATTTTAATGGTGACTCACAGCTCAATTGCAGCCAGTCATGCCAATCGTGTTCTTTTTATCAAAGATGGACAAGTCTATCATCAGCTCTATCGCGGCAACAAGGACAACTACGAATTCCTTGAAACCATCAATGAGACCTTGACAGCCTTGTTATCGAAGGAGGCTTAAAAATGTTTTATTTAAAATTAGCCTCGACAAATTTAAAGAAAAATCATCGCGGATATCTGCCATTTCTTATTTCAATGCTGTTTTTAGTTGCTATCAATACAATGACACAGGTAATTGTAAATAATGAAGGCATGCGCTCTTTGCCTGGTGGTGGTTCAGCCAGTGCGATGTTTGGTTTAGGTCATATCGTTATTATGATTTTTACTGTGATCTTTTCATTTTATACGAATAGTTTTTTACTCAAGCAGCGAAAAAAAGAACTAGGCCTCTACAATATTCTGGGTTTAGGAAAACGTGAGCTGTATCAATTAATGATCTGGGAAACCTTTCTCAGCTTTCTGATCGTCCTGATCACAGGGTTGATTACGGGAGTCGTTTTATCAAAATTAGCTTTCTTAATCCTGCATCGGTTAATTAGTGTTGGGAATGCGTTTGTTTTCCAACTCTTTCCTGAGAGTCTTGGATTTGTAGCCATGCTATTTCTAGGAATATTCTTCTTGCTGCTGCTAATCAATTGCTGGCAAATCAAAAGGACCAACCCCATCTCGCTCCTCCATGGAAGTAAGAAGGGAGAGCAGGAACCAAAGGCACGTTGGATCGTTGCTATTTTGGGCCTAGCTTTTCTAGGGGCTGGCTATGGAATCGCTATTACGATCGATTCTCCGTTGAATGCCTTAACGCTGTTCTTCGTCGCGATTATTTTAGTCATTCTCGGAACCTATTGCTTGTTTATTGCTGGGAGCATTGCGTTGCTGAAGCTTTTAAAAAGAAATGAACGGTTCTATTATATGACCAATCATTTTATTTCAATCTCAAGCATGATGCATCGAATGAAGCAAAATGCGGCAGGCTTGGCTAGTATCTGTATTCTTTCAACGATGGTTTTAGTAACGGTGGCGACTACAGGCAGCCTGTTCTTTGGTCAAAAGGATGTTGAAAAAACACGCTACCCACGGGATGTAATGATTTCGACTGCTCAGCAACCAGAGAAGGTAAAGGATGCAATCGAGACAGTTAGTGCAAAGAACCAAGCACCAATCACGAATCAGGTTTACCTGACGTCAACTAAAAGCATCATGTTTCAACCAAAAAACGGCAACTATCAGTTGACCAGCAAAGAGGATTATTACAACTCAAAATCAGCAACAGTCACCTTAATAAACTTTATGACTGCGCAAGAGTATAAAAAGCATACAGATGAAGCAATAAAACTGAAGGACAATGAAATTTACTTCTATCCAGTTAGTGGAGACATCAAAGAGGATTTTCTAAAAATTGAAAATCAGAAATTTAACATTAAGAAGCGGATTAATCAGTTTCCAGGGATCAATCAGCAGGTTGAACTGACGGATTCTTTCGTAGTTGTTTTGGCAAATCAAGCCGTCCTCGAACAGTGTCTGACAAATTGGTTTCCGAAAAAGGCCGAGACAGCAGCGAATTATCCAGAGTACAACTTCATGTTCAATACAGATCTGAAGAGCAAAGAACATCAAATTGAGTTTGCTCAAACCTTGCGCAATCAACTGAGCCAGCAAGTAGGAGACGGGCAGTTTACTTTCAATGATAAATACACCTTTGTGTCTGAGAATAAAGTGTTTACCGGCGGCTTCTTCTTTTTGGGAATCATTTTCGGAGCAACCTTTATCTTGGCAACGGCTCTAATCATCTACTACAAACAAATCTCTGAGGGAATCGATGATCGAGAACGCTTTGAAATATTGCAAAAAGTAGGGATGAGTCATCAGGAGGTTAAAAAGGTGATTCGCAGTCAGGTTCTGATGGTCTTCTCTTTCCCATTAGTAGTAGCCGTTATCCATCTAGGATTTGCATTTCCATTGATTCGAAAATTACTCATTCTGTTCGGTTTAGTAAACTGGAAGCTGTTTCTGCTTGTTTGTGTGATTGTTACAATCATTTTCGCAATCCTATATTTTGTCGTTTATCGCTTAACCGCCCGCAGCTATTACCAATTAGTCGAACGGAAAAGCTAAAAGAAGCATTGGTCATTGACCAATGCTTCTTCGTTTACAATAAATAGGTTCGATCGAAGGTGATGCTCAGTTTCGCGGGCTCGTTCTGGCTGATGAACCGTTCACTGATCTGATCCTGCAACTGAGTATTCGTGATTTTTTTTAGATCTTCAGGAACCACTAAGTCAAAATAGATGGTCTCTGGAGTCGTGGTCTTATCGACGCGCAGGTCATGAAAACGTAAGTGCTGATGGATTTCCTTCAAAATCTTTTTTAGCTCTGGAGCGATGCGCTTAAAGTCGGGATCGTCAATAGGATAGGGATCAAGGTGACAAACCAGGTCAACACCTAAGTTTTGCTTCACCTCATACTCAATCGCATCAATCACCTCATGAGCATGAGGCAAGCTCCAATCTTGATTGACTTCTATATGGACAGAGGCAAAAACGCTGTTTGGACCGTAACTGTGGATCAGCAAATCATGATAGCCGATAATATCCGGATAATTATCTAAATGTTTGCGAATAGCTAGAACCTCTTCTTCTCGTGGGCGAACCCCCATTAAATCATTGATGAATCCCATGATCATTTTGACACCTGAGTAAATAATATATAGGGCAATCAGAAATCCAATATATCCATCAATCCGCCAGCCGCTGAACCATTCGATAATAGCGGAGATTAGTACAGCGATTGTAGTATACACATCATTAATACTATCCTGAGCAGTAGCTTTTAACGTATCCGAATCAATTTCACGTCCCAATCGTCGATACATAAAGGATTGCCAAAACTTCATTAAGATAGACAAAATCAATACGATATAGACGATTGACGAAAGCAAGACGCTGCTGGGATGAAGAATCTTGACAAAAGAGCTGTCTAAAAAACGAATCCCAACATAGGTGACTAAAATCGAAATGACAAACCCGCTGATATACTCAAAGCGCTCATGACCATAAGGGTGATCTTCATCAGCCGGTTTTCCAGCAATTTTGAAACCGGCGAGGGTGATGAATGAAGAGGCGGTGTCTGAAAGGTTATTCATAGCATCGGCCATAATCGAGACACTGCCTGAGAGAGAACCGATAAAGAATTTGGCAAGAAAGAGCAGTAAATTTGAAATTAGCCCTAAAATTCCAGCCAAGATTCCGACACTGGTTCGCTTGTTTCCTTTCCACCGTGCTGTAATTTTATTTATTAGAAAAGTTAGCATAACAATCATCCTTATTAATCAATTACTACTAGTATAACTGAAAAAACGGACATTAAGAAGCCAAATCCACTGGCGAGTTTAGAGGTAAACCTTAAATATTTAGGGTTTACCTTTATAGATTAGTCTTTTTTTGAAGTTTTTTAATAAAAAATTTGCAGATATCTCAGCTAATTAAAATGAAAACACTTTATAATGAATGGTGTAAAGGGATTCTAAAATGGAGGAATGAGTATGGAGAATCAGGTAGACATAACATTATGGAAGATTCAAACAAGCAATGTAGTCACTGCACTAGAGGATTTTATTGAAGACTGGAAAGCTTCAAGAAATAGTGATCTTGATGAGTATTTGCGGAGCTACCCAGGCTATTTCCAAAGTGACGAGCCCACCCGTGAAGCCATTCGTCTAGTATTAGGTTATGCAAAAGAACTAATGGATGGAGAACGTGATAGTGTTGGATTTTATGAAAATAAAATTTGGCGCACAGAAAGTGGCGAAAGCGTCCGAATGACTCATTTCCATGAACGTTCAATATCTAAGTTGATGCAAAAAATTGTTAAGGACAAAGCAAAAGTAAAATAATAAAGGGGAAAGGGTCCGAACATATTATTGTTCGGACCCTTTTGCTCAATGTTTAACAAGTCTTTTTTGTGAATTGTTGGTTTTAAACTGACCAAAAAAGAAATCAGTACTCATGAAATCTAATCGGTGATTGATATAGACAAACAAGTGAATGGCAAACGACTGCTCGGATTTCTTTGCTAAAAAACAGAAGAATAATCAATGGTCAAAATATTTGTGGAATCATCTGCTTCTATTATAAGAAAAGATAAATCGGATATGGTTCGTCCTTCGTCAGGTTTCTGATTTATACTATAAAAATTCTTGGATTATCACTTTTTTGTTGATGGTCCAAGATATTTTATTTTTTTGCGTACCTTTTATAAAGTAAAATATTATTTTGTATCATTAAAAACATTTCATTTATCAAATATTATATTAAATAAATAGATTAAGTGGTAAACTATATATATAGAATTTTACTCTTATTTGAAAATAAAAATTTGTTCTTTAAGGTCATAAAAGCTGATTTGACAAGGGTTGAAAAAATCGAATTGCTCAAGATATGATGGTATTTTTCTTGGTTTTTGATGAATTTGAAGGTTTTGTGAACTATGGCCTAGTCTTTAGACAGACGATCAAATTAATGTTATTATAGTAAGTAATTAAGGAAAATAATTATATGTGAAAGTATATGTAAAATAGAAATGAGGTATAGATGTGAAGTACAATAAAATTGTAAGTTTATTTGCGCTGGGAACTCTATTTGGACCAACTCTTTTAGCTTCACAACAAGTTTTTGCGGAAGAGAGCAGTACTGTTGCCACTAATTCTGCTGTGACTTCAACAAACCAACAAACGACTGAAAACTCAAGTACAGAGAGCACGGAAAGTTCTGAGACGCCAAATCCTGGACCAACAGATCCTACTCCTGAACCTGAGAAACAATATAATCTGCTAGCAAACGGAAATCCAATCGCCAATAATGTTTATGCTGACGCGAATAGCAACCAAATTTCCTTCCAATATACATCGGAAAATGGTCTGACTGCCAACACAGCCGTTCATTATACCGTGTCAATCGCTAAGGGATTTGAATTAAAAGAAGTAAAGATTATGAATGCAACTACTCAAGCGGTAGTTTATTCAGCTAGCGACATTAATGGACAATTTTCAATGCCTGATTCTGATGTTTCTATTCAATTAGAAGTCACACCTGTGAAGGCTACAGAAAAGCCGTCGCCGACACCAACTCCAAAGCCGACGGAAAAACCGAGCGGTAATACTGGAAATAATGCTAGTAATCAAAATAACGACAGTAAAGATCAAACTGTAGGGACTACGACAAACCAACCGACTCAAAAACCTGCAGCAAATCAACCAGCTACGAACGAAGAACAACAAGCAGCTCGTCAACCTGAAGAAAATACTTCTGCGGCAGCTACTGATGTTCGCGTGCCCTCTAATCAAAACGCACCAACCTTTAGTAATGAAGTTCAAACGGCGATCGTTCAAGAAGCATATCGTCATTTGGGCAAACCGTATGTTTGGGGCGCAAAAGGACCGAATGCCTTTGATTGTTCGGGTCTAGCATATGTAGTCTATGCGAATGCGACTGGACACAATATCGGCGGCTGGACAGGAGATCAGCAATATGCTGGAACACAAATCCCAGTCAGTGAGGCTCAACCTGGTGATTTACTATTTTGGGGAGCACCAACTAGCGTGACAACTCACGTAGCAATTTATATCGGCAATGGTCAATACATTCATGCACCACAACCAGGCGATGTCGTAAAAATTGGTAATATCAGCGATTTTACACCAACATTTGCCCTTCGCGTAAATGTTGCCGGTTTGCCAAAAGCTACAGGGTCATTGTCAAATGCCTTTGGCGAATACAGTACCAATCAGCCATTTATTTTTAATAAAAATCAAACGACCGATCAATTCATCAAGAAAATCGGTGAAACTTCTCGTGAGATCGGGCAGAAGAACGGCATTTATTCATCTGTCATGATCGCTCAGGCCATTTTAGAAAGTGGTTCAGGAAATAGCTCGCTTGCAAGTGAGCCAAATTATAACTTGTTTGGAATCAAAGGTAAATTCAAGGATCAAGGCGTAACCTTCCAAACGTTGGAGCAGGATAGTGTAGGCGCAAGCTTCCAAATCACTTCTGAATTTAGAAAATATCCTTCATATAAAGAATCATTGGAAGACTATGCGAAGCTGATCAAAAAAGGCATCTCAGGCAATGCAGACTTCTACAAAGCCACTTGGAAAGATCAAACAGAGTCTTACAAAGACGCAACCGAACATCTACAAGGGCGATATGCAACGGATAAACAATATGCTGAAAAATTAAACGCGATTATTAAAGCGTATGATTTAACAGAATTTGATCACGCGAAAGAAAAGAAAGAGAAGACTGTTGGACCAGAAACTAAAGCTACTAAACCTGCTTTTGATGCAAATGATCAGATTCAATCAAAATTAATCGCCAGCATCGTAAATAGTCCGCGGATTCCGCAGGTCATGTCGACGAAGCATTTTGTCAATCTTTTCCGTGGAGAAAGCTTGATAGCGTTAGCTGCAACAGCGTTACCAACTAAGAAGGCTGTGACCGATACAATACCAACAGCTTCTTCAATCTATATCACATTAAGCAACGGATTATTAGCGGTCATTCCACCAATGAAATAATTTTTTTCCAATAAGAGGCTGCCAAGCGAGAAACTTGGCAGCTTTTTTACTTTTAAAAGCAGTTGAATTATGTGAAAATGGAATCGTATTCTTATTATGTTTTTTAAGAATTCAGAAAAGAATTATTTCACAAAGCGATAGAGATCGTGAAATTAATCAGCAGATTTGAAAAAGTACAAAATCATGCCGGATTGATCGAATTATGTTTTTTTAAAGCAGGAGAGATGACAATGAAGCGGAAGCAGGAGAGTCTACTAACAAAGCAGCGGTTGCTGGAAACCGCGTTTCAAAATTTCTATGAGGTTGGTTTTGAGAATACTTCTTTAGACAAAATATCAAAAGATGCCAATGTCAGCCGAGGAGCTGCTTATTGGCATTTCAAGAACAAGTCTGAAATTTTTGGTGAGGTTGTCATAATGACCATTGAAAAAATCAAGTCTGAAAAGCGGGAAATCATGTTGTCTGAGGATTTAAGTTTTCAAGAGAAAGTCGTTGAACTATTGATTGTTCCTTCAAAAAATCAAACTGGCTTTAAATTTATGCAACAATCTTTAAAAACGTTAGAAGTCTATCCAGAATTTGCAGAACTATTAGAAACTTTTCGCGAAACACGAGCGCGGCTTTACGAATTCTTTCTCACAGGATTGATGAAAAAAGGTTTAAATGAGAATGACGCTGCTGCCGTTTCGAGTATGCTGTACAATTATTTTGAGGGGATGTATGGTTCAGGCACACCCGATCAAGTAGCAAAAAATTACACGCCGGAAGCTATCCGCCGCAGTATTTCGATTATTTTTACAAACCTTTAAAAAAAAGAAGAACTTGTTCGCATCAGCATTTAGCGAACAAGTTCTTTTTTTCACGAAATTGACAGCGCTTACACTTGTTTGTATATTGAGGTTGTTAGAAACATACAACAGTGTATGTAAAAATGAAAGGGGCTTGAGAAAATGGCAATCGAGGAAATGGTACAACGGGCACGCAGAGCAATGGAGGAAATCAGCGGATATGATCAGGCACAAGTGGATAAGATGCTTTACGTAATTTCAAAAGCAGTTTTTGAACAAGCAGAACCATTAGCCAAGCTAGCAGTTGAAGAGACCAAATTGGGTCGTTTGGATCATAAAATTGGAAAAAACCAAGGGATGGCAACCAACATTTTTGCATGTTTAAAGGATAAGGCTTCTGTAGGTGTGATCAGAGAGATTCCTGAAGAAGGTTTGGTAGAAATCGCTCATCCACGTGGCGTCATTGGTTCTGTCACGCCAACAACAAATCCAACGATCACGCCACTGGGAAATGGATTGATGGCACTTAAAGGTAAGAACGCAATGATCGTTTCACCCCATCCACGTTCGAAAAATACTACGAAGGAAACCATTGAACTGATGCGTGAGGCGCTTGTTAGTGTAGGTGCGCCGCGAGATCTGTTGCAGGTGATCGAAGAACCGAGTATCGAATTGTCACAAGAATTAATGAAAGCTGTTGACTTGATTGTTGCTACCGGAGGACCAGGCTTGGTTAAATCTGCTTATTCCAGTGGACACCCAGCTTATGGTGTAGGACCGGGAAATGTTCAAGCAATTTTGGATCGTGATTTTGATATAGAGGCTGCTGCAGAACTGTCTGTGATTGGTCGTTCCTTTGACAACGGAATCGTGTGTGCTTGCCAACAAAGCTTATTCTATCCAAAAGAAAAAGAGAACGAAGTATTCGAAGCGCTGAGAGGCAAACAGGCCGCAGTCATCACAGATGAAGCAGAATTGGCTAAACTACGCGACACCCTCTTCATTGACGGCAAAGCTAATCCAGCAATGATTGGACAAGATCCGCAAGTAATCGCAGATACGGCTGGTGTCGAAATCGCCGCAGATAGTCAGATCATTGCGGTGAAGGTCGATGCTGTCGGTAGTGCAGAGCTGTTCTGCAAAGAAAAAATGGCGCCAGTATTAGCACTGAAAAGCTACGACACCTTTGAAGAAGCCATTGCTTTCGCTAGAGAAAATCTATTGCTAGAAGGCTCCGGACATTCAGCTGGTCTATTCAGTCATACAAAAGAACATCAATTATATGCAGGTGAAGTATTGCCGGTCAGCCGTATAGTTGTAAATCAACCAACAATCGATGCAGGCGGTTCGCCAGCAAACGGATTGAACCCAACGGTATCGCTTGGCTGCGGATCATGGGGAAACAGCATTATTTCTGAAAACTTGACTTACACTCATTTAATCAATATTTCTCGTATTGCGTCGCCGATTCCGCCAAAACACGATGGCAATCCGTGGGGTTAGGTGAAAATTATGCAAAAATTTGATGAATTACTTGCCAATTTTAGTTGTGATCAAAAGATTCGAATTGGTGTGGTTTGTGCTAATGATGAGATAACGATTCAGTCAGTCTTCAATCAAAAAGTTCGAGATTTTTTGGAGCCTATTCTGATTGGTGATGAGGAGATAATTACAAAGATTCTCAGGAAACATGATTTTTCTGCCCGAGTTGTTCCCGCTATGACAGAAGAAGAGTGTGCGGCGCTCGGTGTGGAAATGGTCAAAAAGAATGATATCGATTTTCTAATGAAGGGTCATATTCAAACACGGACTTTCTTAAAAGCGGTGGTAGATCGTGAAAAGGGGATCGCCACTAGTGGTTTGTTGAGCCATGTGGCGCTCAATGAGATTCCTGCCTACCATAAATTATTGCTGACGACTGACGGAGGGATGGTCACCGCTCCCAGTAAGGAAGACAAAAAGATCTTGATACAGCATGGGCTCGAAGTAATGAAAAAAATCGGCATAGCAAAACCGAAAGTCGGCATACTGGCAGCTGCGGAGAAGGTCAATCCAAAGATTGCGTCCAGTGTAGAAGCAGAAGAAATTATGCAGGAGCTGCAAACAGAGATGTCTGACAGCTGTTGGATCGATGGACCGATTTCACTAGATCTTTCTTTAAGCAAAAAGGTGGCGGACATTAAGCATTATGAAAGTCCAGTCGCTGGCGATGCTGATATCGTTATTGGACCAGATATTACTACAATGAATGTTCTAGGCAAAAGTTTGACAATTTTAGCAGGAGCAAAGATGGCTGGATTAATCATGGGAGCCAGCGTACCGATCGTCATGGTTTCTCGTGGTTCCACAGAAGAGGAAAAAGCATATTCGATTCTAATCGCCATGTATTGCAGCAAGAGGTGATAGCAGATGAAAATTTTAGCAATTAATCCTGGCTCAACTTCGACAAAAGTTTCTTATTACGTGGATGGTGAGATTGTCAAAGAACAGGGGATTTCTCATTCAACAGAAGAATTAAGAAAGTTTCACAATGTCGTAGATCAAATGGAGTTTCGGCGGGATATCTTATTATCGTTCATGGAAGAAGAAGGAATTGATCCCAAAGAATTAGATGCCATAGCTGGTCGTGGCGGAAGCTTACCGCCAGTCTCATCAGGGGCTTATGAAGTTAATGATGTCATGATCGATTACTTGAAAAACATCACACAGATTGAGCATCCATCGAATCTAGGCGCGATCCTAGCCAATGAAATCAAAGAACAAGGTAGTGAAAAAACGATCGCTTTGATCTATGATCCGGTTTCGGTTGATGAATTTGAAGAAGTCGCCCGTATTTCAGGTCTGAAAGGGATCGAACGCAAGAGCATCGGTCACGCATTGAATATGCGAGCAGTAGCCATGAAAGTTTCAAAGGATGAAGGGCTGGAGTATCAACATTCAACTTTAATCGTCGCGCATTTAGGCGGGGGAAATACTATCAGCATTCATCACAATGGCAAAATGATCGACTTGATCTCTGATGATGAAGGACCATTCTCAACAGAACGGACGGGTGGATTGCCGTTGAAATATCTGATGCCGTTATGCTATGAACATTCGTTAAAGGAAATGCTGAGGCTCTATAAACGAGAAGGCGGCTTGAAATCCTATGCCGGAACTAGTAACGCCAAAGAGATTGAGGAGCGCGTTCTTGTTGGCGATAACGAGTTGAAAATAGTTTATGATGGCTACATTTATCAAATTGCCAAAGGAATTGGGAGCCTAGCGACTGTCACTAGCGGGGCTGTTGATCGAATCGCCTTGACAGGTGGCGTAGCGCATTCCCAAATGGTCGTATCCGAACTAAGGAAAAGAGTTGGTTTTATTGCACCAATCATCGCGGTACCAGGAGAACATGAAATGATCGCACTGTCAAAAGGAGCCGAACGTGTAGTACTTGGTGAAGAAGAGCTAAAGGAATTTACCATTCCGCATCCGTGAGTTAAACAATAAAACTTGTTAAATAAGAAAGGGGAAACATGATGAAAATCAAAGCGGCATTAGTAAAGGAAAAAGGGGCGCCATACGAAATCACTGAATTGGAGCTAGCAGAAGTTGGATCAAAGGATGTTCTGGTGAAGATTGTAGCGTCAGGATTGTGTCGTTCAGATTATGGAGAAAGAAATGGCAATAGTATCAATTTTCCTAATGTCTTAGGACATGAAGGAGCCGGGATCGTGGAAAAAGTCGGTAATGCGGTAACCTCGGTCGAAGCGGGAGATCATGTTATTTTGTCATACGCTTATTGCGGTGAATGCAAGCATTGTGTGGAAGGTCATCCATCTTCCTGCGAAAAATGGTTCACTGTCAATAATCTCGGAAAAAATCCACGAGGAGAGTTTATTCTGCATACAGATGATGGTACCGAGGTTAACAACTTCTTCAATCAATCTTCGTTCTCAACATACAGTTTGACCGAAGAATCAAATGTTGTAAAAGTAGATAAGGATGTCGATTTAAGATTGCTTGGGCCGTTAGGCTGCGGGCTTGGAACCGGAAGTGGCGCAGTTTTAAGCGTCCTACAGCCAAAAGTGGGGGAAGGCATCGCTGTTTTCGGTACTGGTGCGGTAGGGTTTGCTGCGGTGATGGCGGCAAAAATTGCTGGCTGTTATCCAATCGTAGCCATCGATATCAACGATCAGCGTCTGGAAAAGGCGAAAGAACTTGGTGCCAGCCACATCTTTAACAGCAAAGAAGCAGATCCGGAAAAATACATTAAAGATTTAACCGACGGACGCGGCTTGGACTACGTGATTGACTCCACCGGCGTTGGCCCAGTCATGACAAAGGCTTTGCACTCTGTCAGCAATTCAGGAACCTTCGTGCCATTGGCTGTAACTCAGAAAAATTTTGAAGTGAATACCTTCTTTGATTTAGTTTTCGGTAATAAAAAAGTTCGGGGTGTTCTGATTGGTGATACCATCGCCAAATATCATTTACCAAACTTGATCGAGTTCTATAAACGTGGTGAATTTCCTTTTGACCAATTTATTAAATACTATGATTTCGAAAATATCAATCAAGCGGAAGCAGATTCTATTAGCGGGGAAGTGATTAAAGCAGTCGTTGTGATGGATAAAGAGTATCAGCCGCCCAAATGATAGGAGGAGGATGAAATGAAGAAAGGGGATATTGTTTGGGGCGTTCTGCTAGCGGGTTTGCTGGCGTTGTTCTTGATTCCATTTACTAGAGATCCAATTTTATCAGCTAGTGAAACCCATCCTTATATTGGCGGTTTCATTAAGTTTGCGATTTTAGCAACGATGGGCGATATTCTTGGCAAGCGGATCGCTTCAGGTGTATATCAATTATCGACGCAGGTCTTATTGCGCTCAATTGTTTGGGGGATTATCGGCTGTATGGTGACATTGGTATTCCCTGTTTTCATGGGGGGAGCCGGAGCAGCACAGTCAGGCGGTCTCCTGCCGTTTGCAGGAGTTTCCTTTGTTCAAGCGCTGTGCGGAAGCAGCATTATGAACCTGACCTTTGCTCCAGCGATGAACACTTTTCATCGAGTGATGGACATGTGGATCGAAGCTGCGGCAGCAAAGGAACCTGTGACGCTGAAAAAGATCCTAGAAAAAATCGACTGGGTAAGTTTTGTAACCTTTAATTGGCTGAAAGTCGGGATCTTTTTCTGGATTCCAGTCCATACGATCGTCTTTTTACTACCGGAAAACATTCGGGTGATCGTCGCTGCTTTCTGTTCAA
Source organism: Enterococcus sp. (assembly GCF_032555305.1). Lineage (GTDB taxonomy): Bacteria > Bacillota > Bacilli > Lactobacillales > Enterococcaceae > Enterococcus_A. The sequence goes on along the minus strand of NZ_JAWGOQ010000002.1, from coordinate 248,087 downwards.
TCGCGTTGGGAATCATTTTGTCCTTTGCGTCAAAAAAGAGTAACACACCAGCGGGAATGACTGAGAAAGAAGCTGTTTGATTCAATCTTTCGGATGAGAAAAAGCTTCTCATTTGTTCTCATCTGGAACGGTAACATGCTATGATGACAGTAGTTGAAAAGAAGCAAAATAGTTGAGTGAAATGCTCGACTATTTTTGCGTACTGAAAGGGGTATGAGATGTACGAAGTCAAAGATTTGTCAGAAGTGCCATTTTCTGATATCACCGCATGTATGCGGAAAGCCTTCTCCGATTATTATGTGAAAATGGAATTAGGAGATGAAGCGCTCAACCATCGTTTTACAGGGGAGAATGTTCGCTATGATTTGTCTTGCGGAGTATTTGTCGAAGAAGAGCTGGTGGCGCTTCTATTGAATGCGGTAGGTGAATACAATGGGGAAAAAGTCGCTTTTGATGCCGCGACAGGAGTTGTGCCGAAGCACCGGCGCAAGGGGCTCTATACTAAAATGATGGATTTTTGTATGGTTTTGTTGAGGCAACAAGATTTCGCCTATTATGGGTTAGAGGTGATCCAGACCAATGAACCAGCCGTTGTCACGTATCGGAAAATGGGATTGGAGGTCGTCAAAGAGTATGCATGCTTTCGCGGAAATGCAAGAAAATCAGCGCAGGGAACCAGCAGTTTTCGTGAACAAGCCATTCTTGAGTTTCCTCTGGAAAAGTTAGAATCACTGATGTATGACACTCCTTCATTTGAAAATAGAAGCGAGGTCATCCAAGCATTTCCTGAAGATTATCTCGTAATGTATACTGGTACACCTGAAAATTGTGATGCTTTTATCCTTTATCAAAAGAATAATGGTCATATCAAACAATGGGGCAGAAAGGAAGGCGAGTTGACTAGATTAGGACAGTTAATAGTCAATCTCAGCCGACGTTTCCAAGATATACGTTTGCATAATATCACGTTTGCCGATCAAGCGTTAATCGAGCATTTGGAGGAACTAGGGTTTAATCATTTTTGTGATCAATATGAAATGAAAATGGATTGTTAGAAAATAAATTGTTAAAAGCCGAGGACCGATTTACTATTGAAAGTAAATCGGTCCTCGGCTTTACGTTAGGTTTGTTGATTACGGATTGATATGCAGCTCCATTTCGGGAGTATTGACGATCGTATCCTTCACTGGACAAGTTTTTTCAATGAAAGCCACGAAATTTTGGATCTCTTTTTCTGTATTATCTGCTTCAATATAATAGTTCGTAATGATTTTGGAAAAGCCTACCTTGACATCAGGCTTGCCTTTTAATCGATCAGAGTCGATTTCGCCTAGTATTTCCACACGCATAGACTTGAGCTTGATTTGTTTGGCTTGATAAAAGAACCGAACTACCATCATTTTGCAAGCGCCTAAGGAACAGAGCAGGGCTTCTAATGGATTCATCGCTTCATTTGTCCCACCAACTGTTTCCGGTTCATCGATCATAAATTCAAAGCCGCGAGCGGTGCATTTCAGCTGCAAGCCGCCTAAGGATTCCACTTCTGCTTTTAAAAGTTGTTTTGACATTGAACATTCCCCCTAATCATTTACCCAATCATACGATTTTTAGTCAAAAAATTAAATAACTTGTGCAATTTTTCTCAATATTTCATTTTTTTCCAGATTTTCATTGAAAATAGTATGGAAATCTTGTATGATACCAATACATTATGGGCTTGGCCCGAGAAGGAAGGAACCTTATGAAATCGGATTTATTTATGGAAATTGAAGAAACACCTGCGACTGAAAACGAAAAGCATGTGAAATCTAATTCAAGTTTAATGTCTCAGCTGGAGTATTCGATCAGTAAAAAAATTGATTTGTTTAATTCGAGTTTGCCTCGTTATGCAGTACGTTCAATGTTCGCGTGTTTATTTTTAGCGTTAGGAACGGCTATTGCTTTTTATATCGCCATTCGTATGCAAGAAGCGATTCCAGGTTTGGAAAAAATGGCTTATGCCTTTATGTTTAGCTGGTCACTGGTCATGATCCTATTCATGAATGCAGAATTAGGAACATCTAATATGTTGTACACCACGATTGGTGTCTACAAGAAAAAAATGTCTGTATCTTTTGCTCTCAAGTTATTGTTTACTTGTATTTTATTCAATCTGATTGGTGGCGTACTTTGCGGCTACTTATTATCCTTGACCGCACCATTTGGACACTTAGAACCGGATAACTACATGTTCACCGGGATTGCATCAAAGCTGACTAAATCAACAAGTCAGATTTTAGTGGAAGGTATGTTCGCTAATATTGTAGTAAACACAGCTGTATTGGTGAGCTTGCGTATGAAAGATGATGCAGCGAAAGTCATGGCAATCATCTTTATCATTTTCATCTTTGCTTTCTTAGGCTTTGAACACGTGATCGCCAATTTCCCAGCCTTTTCTCTAGCGTACTTCGCTTCTCATGGAACGATCGCTGAAATGACGGCGGGAAATGTCGCTCATAACTTATTCTTCACGTTGATCGGAAACTTTATCGGCGGGGGATTGGTCATGGGACTAGGCTACGCATGGTTGAACAAAACTGATTCAAAATATGTTGATTAGCGTTGGGGAATTTTCCTCGGCGTTTTTTTATTTATCAGCTGCAACGTTAATAAAAGAGTGTTTTATTTTTTAGCTTTCCTTATTGCCAATAGACTATCCTAGACATATAGTAAGACTAACAATAAAAGTTGGGAGGTTTTTAGTATGGATTTATTTTCTAGTATTTTTACCAGAAAGTCGACTCGAAATTTTAAATCGAAACCATTGCCTGAAAGCATGCTCAAAGAAATTGAATCCTTTATTAAGTCAGTTCGCCCGCTTTTACCTGATACTCGAGTTACTTATAAGATCGTCGGGCCAGAGGGAATAAAGGGGATGGGCGCACCCAAAGCTCCACATTATCTGCTGATCTATGCCGAAGAGCAGCCATTACGCGCCACCTGTGCCGGATTCTTGTTTCAACATGTCGATTTATTTCTGTATTCTAAAGGCTATGCGGCTCGCTGGGTGGGGATGATGAAGCCGGCTGAACCTAATCCCAACTATATTATTGGGCTGGCCTTCGGAGAACCAGCCGATCCGGAAGCGAGGACACTAGCAGATTTTGAACGGAAGCCTTTAAATGAGATATCAGAGGGAAAAGATCCACGGCTCGAAGCAGCAAGATTAGCGCCGTCCGGGTTGAATGGGCAGCCGTGGTACTTTATCGCGAACAATGGCGCAATCTATATCTATCGCAAGAAGAAAATCAATGGATTACCCGGTATGATGTATAAGATGACAGAGCTGGATGTTGGGATCGCTCTTTGTCATTTAGCAGTAGCCACTGAACACAGCGGCAAACCGTTTGAGTTCGTGAACAGTAAGGGAGCCCCAGGAGCTCCGGAGGGTCATCTCTATATAGGAACAGTGAAATAACAAAACCCTCAAACGCTTGTTTGAGGGTTTTGTTAAGCACTTTTTGATTGGAGAAACGCTTCATTAGTAGTTTCATTTAGCAGTTTTTTCAGATCCGCTTGTAAGACATTCTTCATTACATAAGGAGTTTTTTTGCGATAGGCAGATGCCCCACTTTCGAATAAAGCGTATAGCTGATCGCCGTCGACATATATCTGTTCCAAGTATGGTGGTGTTTCAATGATTTTTAATGCTTCATCGAGATTGGAAAAATCAGCTGTTGAATTGATATCAAACACAAAGATTTTCCCTGACTGTTTCCCCCAGGATTGAGAAAGCAGGAGCAAATTTTTGTAGATAGCCACACCTTGAATTTTTTGCGGGATATTCAATGTATCGAAAGGGGATTTCACTAAGGTGTCCTCAACAATCGTTTCTAGGTTTCCTTGGTAATCAATTGGGTAGCAGCAGAATTTTCCCCGTTCGTTCAAGGTAAACAGAGCAACGTAAAGATAGCCTTGATCATAAGTCAAAGCGGAAGCTCGAGGTAATTCCTTTAGAACAATCTTTTGTTGATAGGCGATCGTTATTGGATCTTTGTCATATTTCTCGATATCATCAAGAGCAATAGTCGCTACGGCAGCGTGTTTTCCTGCTGTGTTACTGATCCAAATTTTTTTATGCAGCGGATCATAGGCCAATCCGCCAGCATGAGGCAGATCGGGCAAAATAACCGTTTTTATCCGAACCCCTGTGATGCGGTCCAAAACATAAATAATTGAACGGTGCTGATGATCATGGCAGTAAGCAGATATCAACAAATAGTCTTCTGTCAAAGTCAATCCTTGAGGAGTCATAGCATTACAGCGCTGTCTTTCATTTCTATCAGTGAGGGAGATGATTTTCTTTAGACCAGGAACGGGAAAGCTCGTCTCCAATATCGCATCGAAAAACTCGGGAAAAGCTTCCCAAACATTTTTATGGTTGTAAAAGCTTCCTGTTAAAAATTGGCGTAACCAAATAATTAATTTATAAAAAAAGTTCTTCATCGATTTCGCCTCCAATATCTCTATTTTAGCAATTTATTGCCAATGCGAACAGTCATAGGAATTTAGAAAAATCGATTTATTTACCAAAAATTGTTGACAAGATGAAAAAAAACGAGTAATATTCAAAAAAATAAGAGTCTTACAAAAGAGAAGTAACATAAATGAACCTTTTCAGAGAGCTGATGGCGCTGCGAATCAGCAGGGATTATTATGCGAATGGACTTTTGGACGAAGTTTTGAACTGTCAGTAGGAACTTCCGGGAACTCCCGATATAGAGTAAGGTCGTTGTTGGACGACTGAGTGAGAAATGCCTTATTCGGCATACCATTGAGGTGGCACCGTGGATTATCCGCCCTCAAACCAAGTTTATTTGGTTTGAGGGCTTTTCTTATGCTCTCAAACAAAGTATATAAGTCTTCGGTAGAAATGATTTTACTCAAAAAATTCAATCAATCATAAAATCATAAACAAGAGAAGTAGTTAGGATAGAAAAAATCACAGAAAGTTTCGGCTGATGAGAAGAAACATTTTTTCCCTAGTGAATGGACTTGTTGGAGCGTTCTTGAATTATAGTAGGGAACGACGGGAGCTCCCGTTATAGAGTACGATCGTTGATGGACGATTAGAGTTGCTGTTTGCGAACAGTAAAAAAAGAGGTGGTACCGTGCTACTTGCGCCCTCAGACCAAAGTTTATTTTGGTTTGAGGGCTTTTGTGCGTTTTACAGATAATAATATTTTGGAAATGAGGTCATATGATGAAGAAAACAAAAGAGCTATCCAATAATAAGTTAAATCCATTAACAATCTATTACAGCTTAAGAGATCATGGAACCTGCTTATTCGAGCGAAAATCGGAAACGCAGGATTATGCGATCATCACTTTTGATCCGATTAGACATCTGACTTTTAAAAATGGAGAGTTTCAAATCAATGGTGACGGATATCCTTGTACTGATCCATTAAAAGAGTTAGAGAAATATGTACGGATAGATGATGAGGATCAGGAAGAGTTGATTTTTCAAGGTGGGGCGCTTGGTTATGTCGGTTATGACGTCGCAGCATGTTACGAAAACATCGGTGAGATTCCTAAAGATGAACTGGATGTGCCAGATATGCAATTTTATTTATATGAGTCTTACGTGATCTATGATAGACAGAAGCAAACCTGCACGCTAGTCGTTGGTAACAGCTACAGCAAGGACTCAGAGGAGCAATTGAACAGGCGGATGAAAGATTTAGAGCAAAAGCTCCAACAGGAAATCAAGCTGTCGGTTTTGGAAATGAAACCTTTAAAATTTACAAGTAATTTTTCTCAAACAGAATTTGAAGCAGTAGTAACAAAGGCAAAAGAACGAATTGTTGAGGGAGATTTATTCCAAGTCGTGCCATCCCAACGGTTGTCCGCTGAATTTTTGATTGATCCTTTTGATTACTTTCGTTTGTTGAGGCCAAGCAACCTATCAGCGTATCTCTATTATCTTGATTTTCCAGATGTGCAGGTTATCGGCAGTTCGCCGGAAAGCTTAGTCACAGTGGAAGGTGATTTGGTTACAACCAATCCAATCGCAGGAACTAGAAAACGCGGGGCGGATAAACATGAAGATGAAGCGTTGGCTAACGAGTTAAAAAATGATCCGAAAGAGATCGCTGAACACAGGATGTTAGTCGACCTTGGCAGAAATGATCTAGGCAAAGTTGCTGTTCGCGGTTCTGTAACGGTACCGACGTATTTAACAATTGAACGCTACCGATACGTGATGCATCTCGTATCAGTTGTGACTGGCAAGTTAAAACCAGAGTTGACCGCAATGGACGCACTAAAGGCGACATTACCAGCCGGAACGGTCAGCGGAGCACCGAAGATTCGAGCGATGACCCGCATCTACCAATGGGAAACGGTCAAACGTTCGATCTATGCTGGAGCGGTTGGATTTCTAGGACAAAACGATCAAGCTGATTTCGCAATCGCGATTCGCACGATGGTGATCAAAGACAAACAAGCACATGTACAAGCAGGTGCCGGAATCGTTTATGATTCTGAACCTACCAGTGAATATTTTGAGACGCTACAGAAAGCCAAAGTACTGATGGAGGTGGGACAATGATTTTACTTGTCGATAATTACGATTCATTTACCTATAATTTGGTCCAGCTTTTGCCAGACAATCTAAGGATATTACGAAACGATGACCCGGAGTTGTTTACCATTGCAGAAGAAGCATCGGCAATTGTTCTCTCCCCAGGACCAGGAAGACCGGCGGAAGCGGGAATGATCGAAATGCTGATACGACGCTTTTATCGTAGCAAGCCGATTTTAGGGATCTGTCTTGGACATCAAGCAATCGGTGAAGTTTTCGGCGGCAAGATTATCAGTGCCCCGACAATCATGCACGGCAAGCAATCATGCTTGCAGGGAGAGACAGAAAGACAAGTCATGCGTTACCATTCGCTGATGATTGATCCTGAGGATGTTCCGCAGGATTTAGAAGTTACTGATGAAGCAGAGGGCTGCATCATGGCGATTCGTCACAAACGTTATCCGGTCTTCGGACTGCAATTTCATCCAGAATCGATCGGAACGGAAAACGGTGCAAGTTATCTTACTCATTTTTTACAGAAAGCAGGGGTTTAAATGCAAGAATTATTTGAAAAAGTTTATCGTGGGAACGATTTATCTGTTAATGAAATGCAACAGGTTGGAAAGGCGATCTTTGAGCAGGAGTTAACGGATAGCCAGATCAGCGGATTACTAGTAGGGTTGAAAGTAAAAGGTGTCGCAGCTGCGGAACTAACCGGATTAGCACAAGTCATGCAAGGGAAAGGGACACCGATGTTAGCGGCCCCAGCTGGAGTGATGGATAATTGCGGAACCGGTGGTGATCATTCTCATAGTTTTAATATCAGCACGACGGCTGCCTTTGTTTTAGCTGGCGGCGGAATTCCGATGGCAAAACATGGCAATCGTAGTATCTCCAGTAAATCCGGAAGCGCCGATGTATTAGAAGCACTAGGAATTTCACTGACCGTCAGTCCTGGGAAAATTGATTACTTATTGAAAGAGGCAGGAATTGCTTTTCTATTCGCTCCAACATTGCATCCAGCGATGGGCGCGGTGATGCATATTCGTAAAGAGTTAGCGACACCAACGATTTTTAATTTGCTTGGACCAATCATTAATCCTTACCCTTTAGAACATCAATTGATGGGGACATATGCGGGTGATTCGATTGTGGAGACTGCAAAAACACTAGGGCAATTGGGCCGAGAACGAGCGATTGTCTTGCATGGACATGGTGGAATGGATGAAGCCAACTTGGCTGGAACGACTCATTGTGCAATGTATCGAGACGGAGAGGTCAAAGAATTTTCCTTTAATCCCGAAGAAGTCGGCTTCAAACGAGTGCCGTTAGCAGGCATCATCGGTGGTTCGGTCGAGAAAAACAAGGATATTTTACTTTCCGTCCTTCGCGGTGTGCCCTCTGCATATTACGAGACTGTTTTATTGAACGCGGGCTTGGGGTTCTTGGCCAGTGGTCGGGTCAACTCGCTGAATGATGGGATTGCAGAAGCAGAACAATCAATCCTTTCTGGAGCGGCCTATGATCGGCTACAGCAATTGATCACCAAGCAACAGGAGGTGGCATAGTTGGATTTTTTAACTAGAATCTTACTGGAAAAGGAACGCGAGGTTGAGCATTTAACTGCTGTTCAAGCCGTTCAGACGAAACGACGCCCCTCTTTTTATCAAATAGTTAAAGAGCATCCTGAAAAAATGCATGTGATCGGTGAAATCAAGCGAGCTTCTCCTTCGAAAGGGGTCATCAACGAGGACGTCGATATCCTTCAGCAGGCAAAGAGTTATGAAGAAGCCGGAGTAAGTGCTATTTCTGTTTTGACTGATCCCGTGTTCTTCAAGGGGCGAATCAGCGATCTGGCGGCGGTCTCTCAAGTCGTAGACGTTCCTGTTCTATGTAAAGATTTTATTATTGATGAACGTCAACTGGATCGAGCCAAGCAAGCGGGGGCAAGCATCGTTCTTCTGATCGTCGCGGCGCTTTCTGTTGCCAGATTGTCAGAACTCTATCAAGGAGCAAAAGATCGCGGCTTAGAAGTTCTGGTAGAAGTACATGATGAAGATGAATTGAGACAGGCGCAGGCAATTGGAGCTAAGATTATCGGCATCAACAATCGCAACTTGAAAACCTTCAATGTTTCATTGCAGACTAGTCTGAATTTGGCTCAACCAGCAGGTGAAACAATCTATATTAGCGAATCAGGGTTCAAAACTGCTGAGGATGTTGAAAAGGTCAAACAATCCTATCACGGTGTTTTAGTAGGAGAAACCTTGATGAGAGCGGTGAATCCGGCGGAAAAAATTTCTGAATTGCGGGTGAGAAGAGAATGACTCAAATAAAAATCTGTGGACTGAAAAATCGTTCGGCGATTGAAGCAGCAGTAACGTCTGGTGCAAACTATCTTGGTTTTGTCTTTGCGGAAAGCCCTCGTAAGGTAAATCCAGAAGAGGTTCGCAATTTGACGCAGGGTCTTCCGCAAAGTATTAAGAAGGTTGGCGTTTTTGTTTCACCGCTACAGGAAGAAGTCGAGGAAACAGCTGAGATTGCGGGTTTAGATCTGATTCAAATTCACGGTAATACCAAACTAACCGAACTTTCACGTCCGATCATCCGGGCTTTCAGTATTAAGGATCGCGATTCCTTTTATTTTTTTCAGTATCCGCATCTCTTGTTAGACGCGCCGCCTGCCAAGCTGATGGGCGGAAATGGACGTACCTTCGACTGGCATTTAGTGGATCAGCGTCATCTGCCTAAAGAAAAACTTTGGCTTGCGGGCGGATTAAATGCAGAAAATGTTAATGAAGCTATCCATTATTTTCAACCTCGTGTAGTAGATGTTTCAAGCGGAGTTGAAACAAATGGCGAAAAAGATCTAGTGAAAATTCAAGCTTTTTGCCAAGCAGTTAAATTTACAGATAGTCAAGCAGATTTCCATGTTTAAGTGAATAGGAATGAATACAATAATATGAATGAGGAGCGATTACATGTATCAAGAACCCAATAAAGCAGGTTTTTACGGAGAATACGGCGGGAAGTTTGTCCCTGAGACTTTGATGTACGCCGTTCAAGAATTAGAAAAAACGTATGAGGAATCGAAAAAAGACCCGGAATTTCAAGAAGAACTGAATTATTATTTGAAGCAATATGTAGGCAGAGAAAATCCTCTTTACTTCGCGGAACGCTTAACCACCGATTTGGGTGGGGCCAAGATTTACTTGAAACGAGAGGATTTGAATCATACAGGGGCTCACAAGATTAATAACGCATTAGGCCAAGTACTCTTGGCTAAAAAAATGGGCAAACGCAAAGTTGTGGCAGAAACAGGAGCTGGGCAACACGGCGTAGCAACAGCAACAGCGGCTGCACTATTCGGCATGGAGTGTACCATTTTCATGGGGGAGATTGATGTGAAGCGGCAAGCTCTGAATGTTTTCCGAATGGAGCTGTTAGGAGCAAAGGTGGAAAGCGTGACCTCTGGAAGTAGAACACTGAAGGATGCAGTGAATGAAGCACTGCGTTATTGGGTTGCAACGGTGGAGGATACTCATTATGTGATGGGCTCTGTGTTAGGTCCGCATCCGTTTCCTGAGATCGTTCGCGATTATCAAAGCGTGATCGGGATTGAGACTCGCAGACAGATTTTGGAAGCAGAAGGTCGATTACCTGACTTAGTGATGGCCTGTGTTGGCGGCGGCAGCAACGCGATGGGTATGTTCTATCCTTTTATTGAAGATGACGAGGTTCGTTTGATGGGCGTGGAGGCTTCGGGTCATGGTTTGGATACAGAGGAACATGCGGCATCTATCAACAAGGGCAGTGTTGGGATTTTACATGGTGCCAAAATGCATTTACTACAGGATGATGATGGTCAGGTCTTAGAGGCATTCTCAATTTCGGCTGGTTTAGATTATCCGGGAATAGGTCCAGAGCATTCTTTCTTACATGATATCGGTCGGGCTGAATATGCCGCAATCAATGACGAGGAAGCGGTGGAAGCCTTCCATTATTTATCACGCTTAGAAGGCATTATTCCAGCCTTGGAAAGTTCACACGCCTTGGCTCAAGTGATGAAAGTGGCACCGACAATGAATAAAGATCAAATAATTGTCATGAACCTTTCCGGCCGTGGTGACAAGGATGTTCAACAAATCAAAGAACGAATGGAGGCAGTAAAATGAAGCCATTGACAGAGACTTTAAAAAGCAGAGCAGAGACCGAAAAATTATTTGTCCCTTATATCATGGCCGGGGCTCAAGGCTTAGATAAATTAGAGGAAGAAATTGCGATGTTGGTTGATCAAGGAACAGCGGCAATCGAATTGGGGGTCCCTTTTTCTGATCCGGTTGCGGATGGTCCAACGATTCAAGCGGCAGGGTTACGGGCATTTGCTCAACAGGTGACGTTGAAGAAGCTGGTGGAAAAACTGCATGAAATTCGCTCAGGAGCTCCATTGATTTTGATGGGCTATAGTAATTCCTTTTTCCATTATGGGATCAAGGAATTAGTTGAAGATTTAGAGGGCACGGATGTTCAAGGTTTTATTATCCCTGATCTGCCATACGAACATCGTGATTTGGTGCTGTCGGATCTAGGGAGTATGGCCTTACTGACCTTGGTCTCCTTGACTAGTCCGACTGAACGTATCGAAGAATTGGTTTCTGATGCGGAAGGCTTTATCTATGCTGTCACAGTCAATGGAATCACTGGAACAGATCAAAATTTCCGCAATGACTTAATGGAACATTTGGCAAAGGTCAAGGCGATTAGTAAGATTCCTGTATTAGCTGGCTTTGGTATTTCAACCAGTGAACACGTAAAAAAATTCCAGCAAGTTTGCGATGGTGTGGTGATTGGTTCTAAAATCGTCAGTTCTTTGGAAGAACAGGGCACTGAAAAAACTGGAGAACTGTTAGCGGAGATCTTTCAATAGGATTTCGTTTGGTGTTTATTTTTATTAGCGTTATACTTGAATTACCATGAAAAGGGAGAGTGTTTCAAGTATGACAAAAAGAGTAAAAGGTTCATGTACCACTGTACTAGTCGGAAAGAATGCATCAATTGATGGCTCAACTATTATTTCAAGGAACGATGATGGGCATGAAGCGTTAGACCCACAACGTTTTGTGGTAGTTCAACCAGAAGATCAACCAAAACACTATCAAGCAGTCATTAGCGGCGTGAAAGTTGAGCTGCCTGACAATCCAATGCGCTATACCTCAATGCCAAACTCGATTTTAACCAATGGTATTTGGCCAGCAGCGGGAATCAATAGTGAAAATGTTGCGATGTCTGCGACAGAAACGATCACGACAAATCCACGTATTCAAGGACTTGATCCTTATGTTGAAGGCGGCATCGGCGAAGAAGATATCGTTACGTTGGTTTTACCTTACATTCATAGCGCCAAAGAAGGCGTCGAACGTCTAGGTGCATTATTGAACGAATACGGAACATATGAACCAAACGGTATTGCTTTTTCTGACAAGGATGAAGTTTGGTGGTTGGAAACCATCGGTGGTCATCATTGGGCAGCGGTCCGCATTCCAGACGATGCTTATGTGGTTGCGCCAAACCGTATGAATATTGACGACTTTGATTTTGATTCAGCAGATACGCTTTGCTCAGCTGATTTAAAAGCATTGATTGAAGACAACCATTTGAATCCAGATTTTGAAGGCTACAACCTGCGTCATATTTTTGGCAGCTCTTCCATTAAGGATACTGTTTATAACAATCCACGTGCTTGGTACGGTCAAAAATACTTTACTCCTGAAGTAGAACAAGATCCAATGGATCAAGACTTGCCATTCATTTGTCGAGCAAACCGCAAAATTTCGATTGAAGACGTGAAATTCGTCTTGAGTTCTCACTTTGAAAATACGAAATACGATCCTTACGGTGACGGTACAGAAGCAGAAAAAACATTGATTCGTCCAATCGGAATCAACCGCAACCATAATGTACACATCCTGCAAATTCGCAATAATGTACCCGCTGAAATTGCCGGTGTTCATTGGTTGGCTTATGGTGCCAACACATTTAACACAGTTGTTCCATTCTATTCAAATGTTAACGACACACCAGCTTGCTACAAAGACGCGACAGGAACGTTCGATATGAACAATATGTACTGGTTAAGCTGTGCGACCGCGCTTTTAGGCGATACGGATTACAATTTCTACGTTGATTTCCGTAACACCTTTGAATTAGAAGCCATGTCCGCTTATCATGTCATCCAAAATGAAACAGATAAAGTCGTTGGAGACCAATCAGACGTCCAAAAATTCTTAGAAGAAGCTAACGAAAAATTGGCTGACGAATCCTTTAAACGTCAAACCAAACTATTCGGCGACATGGTCATTTCCGGTTCAGAACACATGAAATTACGTTATAATTTAAATGACTAGATTAAAAACTGTAATCTTTCGCGAAAACGAGAGATTACAGTTTTTTCATTTCATTAATAATCCATGGTATTGATATAGCTCATCAATCGTCTTATAACGATGCAAGGTGATGCCAGCAGTAATAAAGCTGATGGTGATATCTCGTTCGATCTCACGGGCACGTTGGCATAATGGCGCCAGATTCTTCCAATCGAATACACTTAGTAGTTCTTTCGTTGCGATACTAATCGATAAATCTTCCTTCAATGAGCTCTGCAAACTGCCAGCGGTCAAGAAGGCTAAGATATAATTGCCTGATAGTTCGCAGGCATATATCTTATTGAAGCTTGAACAAACCTCCTCGTACCAAGTGGCTGCTTGATGGTAGTCGGGTGTGGCTGCGCTCATTTCTTTGGGTGAATCCGGTTTGATGTAGTAATCGGTTGGCTGATAAGAAAAAGCAGTAGCTGTTGAGAATAGTTTACCAGTAGCAGACTGAAGTGCGGACAAATTTTGTGCTTGTGGAACTTCCTGATAAAGAGCCAAAAAATCTTCCGGTAGTCGAGTGAACATCTGCAATTCTTGATATTGTGCTTTGAGACCTTTATGGAAATACGTTTGATTTTGATAGGCGATACAGGTTGTTAGCGTATTTAAATGTTTAACTGCTAATTCTCGTGCCAAGCTCAAATCAGTGGCTTGCTGGATTTGTGAATTGTACAACACTGCCTTTTTCAATCTTTTAATCGCACGATTCTTCATTAAGTCTTCATCATTCATATTTCGTTCCATTCGTTCCTTTAGTTCCTCATAGCGCTGCCGCTCTTCATCCGAATGGCTGAAAAGAATGATTGAATCACCTAGTAAAGGGGATAGATGATTGTGGAAGTCGGCGATATCTTGCAGAATATCCCAAGATAAAGGAAAAATATCGTAGCCGACACCATTCAGAATGAATGTCTCCGACAGTTCATGATTATCTGTGCGAGGAATGTAGAACAAATCAACATCAGAAAGTGCGGTAGCATTTCCTGTCACATAAGAACCGTAGCACACGATTAAATCAATTTCATTAGCTAATCTTTCTCCCCGTTTGGTAATGTATTCTATTATTTGTTTTTGGACTTTCATTAGGACTCCTCTCTGATGTTTGCTTAATTATAATGTTTTTCATTAATAGGATAACAATGATCCCTAGGGTTTTGTCAATATATTTCGCTTTCGTTTCTTAAATAAGTTCTGAAATGTTTTGTTTTTGTGACATTTTTTGTTGGATTATTGTTTTAACTATGGTCATTTCTGGAAGGGAAGGCCAGTTTTGTTTTGAAATCAGTTGAATATTCTGTGTAAAGCATCTCCAACAAATATTCCGCCTTTCCCTGTTATACTGAAAAAGAAATAGAAAACGGATACTTAAACGTATTTTTCCAGAAAAGCGAAAAGGGGAGAGCGAAACAATGAAAAAAGCAGTATTGATTGTCAATCCCAGTTCTGGGAATGAAGAAGCGAAAAAATATACTAGTCAAGCAAGAGAAAAATTGGAACAATTTTTTGACGAAGTCGAAGTAAAAGAAACCGAAAAAGAAGGCGATGCAACGAATTTTGCACGAAAAGCAGCAGAAGAAAAAGCGCATAGTGTCTTTGCGATGGGTGGCGATGGTACAGTCAATGAAGCCATCAGCGGTTTAGCCGAACAAGATTATCGACCGAATTTCGGTTTTTTCCCATTAGGCACAGTGAATGATTTAGGACGTTCGCTAAATATTTCGATGGCCCCAGAAGAAGCAATCGCATCATTTAACCCTGAACGAAAGACATCACTGGATATTGGCAAGATCAACGATGATTATTTCATGAATATCGTCTCGGTCGGAAGTATTCCCGAAGCCATCAGCGATGTGGATGTAGAAGAGAAGACCAAGTTCGGCAAGTTAGCCTATTTTGTGAATGGTGTTAAAGAGGTCTTCAACGATGAAAATTATCACTTCACCTTAAAGATCGATGGAGAAAAGACCGAGATAGAAAGCAGTGCAGTTGTCATAGTTTTAACAAGGACAATTGGCGGATTTACTCATATCGTGCCTGAGGCTAAAAATAATGATGGCAATTTGTATCTGCTATATTTGAAGGATCAAAGTATTACAGATCGATTGAAAAGCCTGCCTGATATCATTAAGGGTGTGGATCAATCGACTGAAAACATCGGTTACACACCATTTACGGAAGGACGTCTGACAGTGAAAGAAGAAGTCGAGCTGCATCCTAGTGTCGACGGCGATGAAGGACCGGCACTGCCACTGTCATTCAAAGTATTGCCTCAGCATTTAGAAGTCTATTATGGAAATGAACAGAAAAATTAGTAGAAAAGATCACCTGTGATGGTGGTCTTTTTGCTTATCTTTCGAATTCTTCCTAGAAAAATGTGTCATACAGGGCTGATTAAGTGATTCTTTTTTCAAGAAAAACAACAACACTTGTATTATTCGCAAAAATCATCAATTATTTTCTTCTAAATAGTTATTTTCCTCTTTCATCAACTTTCGTGAATAAAAAGCGCTTAAGCTGAACATTTGGCAATTTATTTCTTAAGGATTATAGTTATTACAGAAAGAGATTTATTTTAGTTTTGTTATTCACAATAGTAGGGGAGGAATTAAAATGGATATAGTGACGTTGGCCCGTTTTCAGTTCGCTATGACGACGGTTTTTCACTTTTTCTTTGTGCCATTCTCGATTGGGATGGTATTGGTTGTTGCCATTATGGAAACGTTATATGTTAAAACGAAAAATGAAAAATACCTGCAGCTGGCGAAATTCTGGGGAAAGATATTCCTATTGAGTTTTGCGGTGGGCGTCGTGACTGGGATCATCCAAGAGTTTCAATTTGGGATGAACTGGTCAGATTATTCACGGTTCGTCGGAGATATTTTTGGCGCGCCATTAGCAATTGAGGCATTATTAGCTTTCTTTATGGAGTCGACATTCTTAGGACTCTGGATGTTTACGTGGGATCGTGTGAAGCCAAAGGTCCATGTGCTCTTTATTTGGTTAGTGACGATTGCTTCGATGCTATCAGCTTTCTGGATTTTAGCGGCAAATAGTTTTATGCAGCACCCAGTCGGCTACGCTATTCGTAATGGGCGGGCAGAGATGACAGATTTTGGCGCGGTTATCACTAATCCCAAAGTGCTGTATGAATTTGGCCATGTGCTGGCAGCAGCAATTACCATGGGCGGAATGATCGCGGCAGGACTTGCGGCGTTCCAATTGTTAAAACGCAAAGACAAACCAATGCGAGAATTCTTTATGAAGTCGATGCGTATGGGACTTGTAATTACTTTATTTGGTTCAATCATGGTTCTAGGTGCAGGTGATGCGCAAATGAAGGCCTTGATTGAAGGTCAACCAATGAAGTTTGCGGCGATGGAAGGAACCTATGAGGATACCGGTGATCCGGCAGCTTGGACCTTGATCGCTTGGGATAATGAGCGGGAGCATAAGCAGGTCTTTGGTGTACAAATTCCGTATATGTTAAGTATTCTTTCTTATAATAAACCGTCTGGCTCGATTAAAGGGATGGATACCGTCAATAAAGAATTAGTCAAAAAATATGGCGAACGGAATTACTATCCGCCAGTGAATGTTTTGTTCTGGAATTTCCGGATCATGGCAGGCTTCGGTATGTTAATGCTCTTGGTAGCGGTTCTTGGCTTGTTCTTTACTCGGAAAAAGAAACCAGTCTTGTATGAGAAACGCTGGATGCTTTGGGTGATGGCACTTTGTACCTTCGCACCGTTTTTGGCAAATACAGCTGGGTGGCTGGTGACTGAATTAGGACGCTATCCTTGGACAGTGTATGGTCTATTTACGATTGAAGACAGTGTTTCGCCAAATGTTTCGGTTGCTTCATTGTTAACTTCAAACATCATTTACTTCCTATTGTTCTCAGGCTTAGCGGTAACGATGATCTATCTAGTGAAACGGCAATTAAACATAGGACCTGAATTGGATCAGATTTCAAAAGAAAATGATTCCGTTGATCCTTTCGACAGGGGGGCATTCACTCATGAGTAGCTTACAATTATTATGGTTCCTATTGATCGGCGTCTTGTTTTCCGGTTTCTTCTTTTTAGAAGGCTTTGACTTCGGTGTTGGGATGTCCGTACAGACATTAGCTCATGATGAGCATGAAAAAGATCAGATTGTTCAGACAATTGGACCCGTTTGGGATGGCAATGAAGTTTGGTTGCTGACAGCCGGCGGGGCGATGTTCGCATCATTCCCGTATTGGTATGCGTCATTGTTCAGCGGGTACTATCTGATTTTGTTTATCATTTTATTCGGCTTGATTATTCGTGGTGTTTCTTTTGAGTTCCGCAGTCATATGCCGAAAGAACGTAAGCAGTTGTGGAACTGGACGTTGAGCATTGGCAGTTTCATAGTGCCGTTTTTCTTCGGTGTCTTGTTCATTAGTATGATTCAAGGAATGCCGTTGGATGCAGATCATAATATGATGGCGACTTTTACTGACTATATCAACTTGTATTCAGTGGTCGGCGGCGTTGCCTTGACATTATTATGCTATTTACATGGCTTGAATTACATCGCATTGCGTACAGAGGGTCCAGTACGTTATCGGGCTAAGAACTATGCCCAAATGCTCTATTGGGTGTTGTACGTCGGTTTGATTATTTTCGCTATCTTGATGTATTTTCAAACAGATTTCTTCCAAAACAATTTTGCGGTAACGTTGATTTTATTAGCCGTGATCGTGTTACTGACAGTAATCGCGAATGTCTCTATTTATAAAAATAAGGAAATGCTGGCGTTTATGATGAGCGGCTTTACGTTGATCGCATTGGTTGCACTATTATTTAGCGGATTGTTCCCACGTGTATTGATCAGTTCGATCCCAGGCAATGATCTATTGATCGCAAATGCGTCTTCAAGTCCTTATACTTTGAAGATTATGTCGTACATTTCATTGACGATCTTACCATTTGTTCTAGGATATACAGCTTGGACATATTACATTTTCCGCAAACGGATCAAACATCCGCATGAGGTTGGAGTAGAGGTACAATCATGATCGACAAGAAGTTATTACAACTTCCCGGAATCAAAAAAATTCTAATGTTGCTTGCAGGATCTGCGGTCCTGCAAGCAATCTTTATAATTGGGCAAGCGTATGGTCTGTCCATGACGATCACTCATTTGTGGAACGGGGAGAACTTAAACAACCAAATAAACTGGATGCTGCTGTTTTTTGCATCCTTTGCATTGCGTCATTTGATGACTTATCTGCGGGAGCATGTGTTAGAAGAATATGCGTATCAACAGGCCAAGGATCTGCGTAGTCAACTGTTGCAGAAGATTTTTCACTTAGGTCCACAGGTGGTGCAGAAGCAGGGAACTGGGAGTGTAGTTACGACTGCTCTAGATGGAATCGACCAGGTGGAAGAATATTTGCATTTAATTCTGCCGAAAATGCTGAATATGATGATCATTCCGTGGATTTTATTAGTGGCGATTTTTCTGTTGGATTGGGAATCTGGTGTGGTCTTATTGATCGTCTTTCCATTGATCATTATTTTCATGATTATCTTGGGCTATGCGGCGCAAAGCAAGGCAGACAAACAATACAAGGTCTTCCAAGTATTATCGAACCACTTTATTGATTCATTGCGGGGAATCGATACGCTGAAATTTTTCGGCATCAGTAAGCAGTACAGTAAGAGTATCTTTACCACCAGTGAACGTTTCCGTAAGGCGACGATGAGTACCTTGAAGATCGCGATCCTTTCGACGTTTGCGTTGGATTTTTTTACGACGTTATCGGTTGCAGTCGTGGCGGTCTTGTTGGGTCTGCGTCTAATCAATGAGGGGATCTTTTTATTTCCTGCACTGACAGTATTGATTTTAGCCCCTGAGTATTTCTTGCCCATTCGTGATTTTTCTAGTGATTATCATGCTACTTTGGACGGGAAAAACGCAATGGATGATGTGAATCAAATACTAGATTTGTCGGAGGATAGGGATGCAACTATTGGGTTGCCAACGTGGTCAGCCAACAGTCAGTTGAGTGTGAAAATGAAGTACAATTATGCAGATAAACTCGGTGCAGAAGTCGATTTCGAGGTACAGGGATACAAAAAAATTGGAATCATCGGCATGAGCGGATCGGGAAAATCAACACTAATCAATTTGTTAAGTGGATTTTTGCGGCCTGATGAAAGTCAAATCAGATTTGATGAACAAGCTTTGACGGCTTTTGATCAGCCTCAGTGGCAGGAGCAATTGATCTATATTCCGCAAAGTCCTTATATTTTCCAACGCTCTGTTCGAGAAAATATTGCCTTCTATCATCCGCAGGCCAGCGACGAAGAAATTCTAAAGGCGGTAGAAGTCACGGGATTAACAGAATTGCTTCAAGAATTACCGGAAGGGTTGGATACAAAACTAGGTGAAGGAGCACGGACGCTTAGTGGAGGTCAAGCTCAACGTATCGCTTTAGCACGTGCCTTCTTGGATCAAGAACGGAAAATTTTACTATTTGATGAACCGACAGCACATTTGGATATTGAGACAGAGGTAGAACTGAAGGAACGAATGTTGCCATTGATGGACAATCATCTAGTGTTTTTTGCGACACACCGGCTGCATTGGTTATCAGAAATGGATTATCTGTTAGTGATGGATCATGGCAAGCTTGTTGAGCAGGGAACATTAGAAGAACTGAAACAAAGAAATGGCGCCTTTACTAAATTGAGTCAGGCATTGCGAGGTGAAGAAGAATGAAGCAGATCAGATTATTCGAAGTATTAAAGACCGATGAATGGGTCAAACCTTTTTTCAAACAATATAAGAAATCGTTGATTTTGGCCCTGACGCTAGGGTTCATTACATTCTTCTGTGCCGGAGCTTTGATGTTTAACTCAGGTTTCTTGATTAGTCGAGCCGCTTCATTGCCAGAAAACATTTTGATGATCTACATTCCCATCGTATTGACGCGTGCTTTTGGGATTGGGCGTCCAGTCTTTCGCTATGTCGAACGCTTGGTCAGCCATAACTGGGTTTTGAAGATGACGTCGAATTTACGAGTGAAGCTGTATGATTCATTGGAGCAAGATGCCATTTTCTTCAAACAGAATCATCGGACAGGAGATATTCTTGGTTTGCTTTCTGAGGATATCAACCATATCCAAAACTTGTATCTGCGGACGATATTTCCAACGATTATCGCATGGCTGCTGTATGTCTTTATTATTATCGGGATCGGCTACTTTTCACCATTCTTTGCTTTAGCAATGTTGCTGTTGCTAGGAATCGTTGTCTTTTTACTACCGCTATGGTCGGTAATCATCAACGGTGCTCGTCAGGAGCAACAAAAGCAGATGAAGAATCAGCTGTATAGTGACTTAACTGATAATGTTTTGGGTGTGTCGGACTGGATATTTAGTCAACGAGGGCAGGATTATGTGAACCATCACGAGGAATCCGAAGAAGCCTTGCGAGTTGTCAATCGCAAGCTGCAAAGCTTTCAGCGCAAGCGCAACTTCATTTTACAGTTGATGTTTGGTATCATAACGATTGCCTTATTGTTGTGGACGAGCCGACAGTTCCCTGGAAATCATGGGGGAGCAGCAAATTGGATAGCAGCTTTTGTTCTATCCGTCTTTCCATTGATTGATGCCTTTGCGCCATTGCCAGTCGCGGCTCAGGAAACGAACAGCTATCAGGATTCAATCAGAAACTTGAATGATCTGCCAGAAATTCAAAGAACTAATGAGCCGATACCTACTGTTTCAGGTGCTTTGACGTTAAAAATCGAAAATGTTCATTATCATTATCCTGAAAGTAGGAAAAATGTATTATCAGGAATTGACTTAATCTTGAATCCTGGAGAAAAAATCGCGATCTTAGGCCGCAGTGGCTCAGGTAAGAGTACATTGGCTAATTTGATTCGTGGGGATCTGCGAGCAACTGAAGGGGCAATCACACTGAATGAAGAGGATACATACAAGTTTGGTGATGATATTAGTAAATATATTGGGGTGATTCACCAAACACCATATTTATTCCATACGACAATCGCGAATAATTTGCGAATTGGGAATGAATCTGCGGATGAAGCTGAGCTTTGGCAGGTGCTGACCCGAGTTGGGTTGAGTGAATTAGTAGAAAGCTTGCCAGAAGGATTAGAAACAATGGTAGATGAAGCTGGGTTACGCTTTTCTGGCGGTGAGCGTCAACGTTTAGCTTTGGCTCGTATCCTCTTACAGGAAGCACCGATCATCTTGTTGGATGAACCAACTGTCGGGCTCGATCCAGTAACGGAGCAAGACTTGATAAACACCTTTTTCCATGAATTAGAAGGAAAGACAGTCATTTGGATTACTCATCATTTGCAGGGAATCGATGCGATGGATCAAGTTGTCTTCATAGAGGATGGTCACTTGACGATGCAAGGTAGTCCAGAGGAGTTAGAAGTAACGAATGCTCATTATCGAAAGTTGAAACAAATCGATAAAGGAATTATTTAAAAGCAAAGCTTCTCCAGCAAAACGCCGGAGAAGCTTTTTTGCAAGTCGGACTTTTCGCAGTTCGATAAAGTAAGTGAGCGAAAAGAGCAATACAGAGCATAATCTCGCTCAATGAGGATAGTCCGATGGTATGCGTACGAAAATAAAGACATTTTTCGGTTTTTGAAAAATACCAACGATAATAATGAGCTAGCTGCCAATTGGCTTCGTGGTTCTTTAAAATGAGAGAACAAGAAAAAATTTTTTAATTAGAATCTCGTCTAATACGATGGTATGCATAAAAAAAGAATGCTTGAATTTCTATTGACTCCCACGTTACGTGTTGGCCCATACTAACAGTAACAACAGATATATGAGGAGGTAGTTATAATGGCAAGACCAACAACAAAACGCGACTTGATTCAAGCGGGGAATGATATGTACGAGAAAATGATCATGGTCTTGGATTCAATTCCAAAGGAAGAATTGAATCGTACGTTTGCTTTTGATTTGGAAAATGAGAAGCAAGCGCATTGGAAACGTGATAAAAATCTTCGTGATGTGCTTATCCACTTATATGAGTGGCACCAGTTATTGTTAAACTGGGTACAGGCGAATCAAGCAGGAGAGACTAAACAGTTTTTGAAGGAAGGCTATAATTGGAAGACATATGGGGAAATGAACATTGAATTCTGGGAAAAGCACCAAACTACCAGTTATGAAACAGCACTTGAGCTTTTAACAGAAAGTCATGAACAAGTGATGGAGCTTGCCAATGATTTTTCAAATGAAGAGTTGTTTTCAACGGGAATCTTTTCTTGGGTTGGGGGCAGTACGCTAGGAAGCTATTTTGTCTCAGCCACATCTAGTCACTATGATTGGGCCATGAAAAAAATACGAAAGTTCAAAAAATCATTATAAATCACGATCAGCTTAGCATATATAAGTGTTAAGCTGTTTTTTTGAATAAAAGTTAATCGTTAAAAATATCGCAAATAAAATATTGTGATTTTCAATATCATCAACCACTAGGAGAATGACTGACTTTGTATTTTTCTGGTACAATTAACAAAAGTAAAGGTTGGAGGTAGGACATGAAAAAGAGCAAAGTTGTTTTAGCCGCGGGAATTTTGGGTGCTGCGTCTGTAATAGCAAAAAAGAAGCTGATCGATGAGACCATCACTAAGCATTTGATTCCTCGACATTGGGATGAGGCAGAGATAAAGGAGCGTTTGGGCGAATTTACTCAAGCATTAGCAACTGGCAATGACGATAATATCAACCCGTTTGTTTTAGGGAAAGAAGCAAAAAGATTTAGACCTTTAAAGGGACAAGAATTAACCTTCCTGGAAGCTCGCTTTATAAATTTATATAAAGTTAAAGGAGATAGTTACAATAATTTACGCGGTTTAGTATCTTATCGTGTTGCTACGCCGAAAAAAGAGTACACATATTTGATTAAAGTTGCTCGTCTAGGTGTTGAGAAGCTGGATTGGTATATTCAAAAAGTAGTGGAACAGGATCATGGGATAAAATACCCAAATCAATACTTATTGCAGTTGACAGCTGTTCGTCCGAATGAAGAGCTTTGTCAGATCGAAACGGATGCAGGAACAATTACTGTGAGAGTATTTCAGCAGGATGCCCCGAAAGCGGTTAAGAATTGGCGCGGATTAGCAAAACAAGGCTTTTATGACGGCACACCATTTGCCCGAGTAATCAAAGATTTTGTGATTCAGGGCGGAGCCTTGGACGGTTCTGGTGATGAGGCGCAATCGATTTATGGTGGATACTTTGAGGATGAAGTAGATGAAGGATTGTATCATTTTGATGGGGCAGTTTGTTTAGGAAATCATGGTCCAAACACCAATGGCAATCAGTTTTTCATTGTGGAACGGAATCACGTGGATAAGGAACAGTTATATAGAATGAATTTACCGTTGAAGGTTCGTTCTCATTATGAAGCGGTTGGTGGACTTCCTGAGCTGGATGGTCGATACACTGTTTTTGGTCAAGTGATCGAAGGTATGTCGGTTGTACGGAAGATTGCAAGCCAAGTGACTGATACTCAAGATGCGCCATTGAAGCCGATCATGATTCGACAAATCACTTTTAAGAAAGCAAGTCAGAGTTAATCTGACTTGCTTTCTTTTGGCTCTATTTCAACTCTTTGTTTTGTGCTTTATCCATCGAGTAGACAATGAATAAAGGATAATTAAACCAATCAAAATGATCATTCGAATGATAGCAGGCGGGCTCCATACCCAAATAACAAATAGGACGAGTAACAGGTAAAGAAAGGTAAGGTAGACCATGTAAAACTCCTTTCCGAAGAAGGCTAGTATGAAGTATCAACTTGTACTGATAACAATATTTTTGTTATTTTCAAACATTTACTTATCCGCCAATAATAAAAAATAAGAAGAAAAAAAGTTAAGGAAGACTTAAATTGTCTTCCTTAACTTACTTTATAGTACCACATTTTTGATAGAATTTCAAGATTGTCTTTTTACTAACTATGTGCTATTTAGTCTGTGAAGGAGGCGAACTCAAAGATGACAAAATTTGATTTAACGTTATTTAACTATTTTTTAACTGAACAGACAGAAGAATCACGAACCCAAATTAATCAACAGCTTCTGAAGAATCATAAAAGCTATCAATTATCTGCTGCAGATTTCTCTGAAATAGCTGAAGAGAGGAAGCAACTTTTTAAGGAACATCATCTGATTGATTTTAGCTGGGACAACTCACAGTTGGTAGCAAATTTCTTAGCTTCAGAACCAATCCTTTACAGAAGTGATTATGTTGAGCATTTATCAGTTTGCCAAGCGATATTTTATTATTTACGAGCGTACCATTCCTACCAAGTGACGGACCAAGAAATTCTTGAAGAAATCGAGCGACGTTATCGAAAATATGATAGCGATTTAGAAATGCTGCAGGGCTCCTTTGAAGATTTCCCAGAATTGGAGGAAGACGAATGAAAAATGTATTGTTAGATCCAGCGTTTTATCCTTTCTTTATGAAGAAATTACAGGAACGCTTAAGCGGTTCTAGTGTCATGCCGATTGACCAAGCGGAGAGGATTCGGCAGTCAATCGAGTTTGTTCTAGAAAGTGGCGAAGAGGGGAAGTTGCCCGAACGATTTGAACAGGGCAAAGCGAAGTTGAAGGACCGATTAGCTGAGCTTCAGGACATCTATCAGGGAATCGTGGATAATTATCAAAGTTTTGGTATTGAATCACTGGAAGAAAGTCTGAGTGAAATCGGTAATTTTTTTACTAAATACGATATTGAGTATGGTGCAGCTGAAGTTGATCAGGCGTTTTTGGATTATCAGCTTGCTGAGTCTGTTCCAGCAGATTTTATTGGTATTGATTTTTATGAACGCTACTTACAGAATCTGGCTGCGGAGGTCCTTTTTCTTAAGAGTATTCCAGAGCACCAAATCTATGAATTAATGGACCATTATCAACAAAAACTAAGATTTGATTACCGCAAGGATGTGAACAATTTGTTTGAAATCGCCTTTAGACAGATAATTGGGAAACTATTAGTCGGAAAAAGCGGGATCAACTCACTGTTGCTAAATAGAGTTGAAGCGCAATATGTGTTGGAACGGATAAAAAATCAAACTCATTTTCCTGAGTTAGATCCGCTTTTTCAAAAGAATGATTATTATCGTCGCGTTTTTCTGCAGCTACGAAGCAGGGTTCTTCAACTGATAGTGTCTGAGAGCGCAGTTCACTTTTTTATCATCACAACTCCTAAGAAGAAGCTATTAGAATTACCTCCAACAATGTCATCAATCTGTTTTAATCAATTAATGGAAGCCTATTCTGTCGCGGATCAAAAGGGGAAAATCAACCTAATTGCTACAAATATTTCAACCCCAGAAGATCTCGAGGAATACCTAAAAGTTACCTCTGAATCATCAAAGTTTTATAAAAGTCTTTTTAAAGCGTTTGACAAGAATTTTATAAAGATTCTTTTGCTGGCTATAATGAATAATTATGGCTGTAAAACATATGAGGATATCGTTGATACGACAGCTCCTGACACACTTTTAAACCTTTTAAAAGATTATATAAAAACTTTAAATTCAAAGCAACGTTTCGAGCTTTTTACCACAATCGAAGAGTATCAATTAGTTCGTAACGATTTTTCGTAATATATAAAAATACGCTGCTAGTTAATGATTTTCCTAATTATTTGCTCGACCAGATTTGTCTGCTCAAAAGAAAGTTATGAAAATATTGTCGGAAATCCCATTATTAATAGATTTTGCCAGATTATTATAATATCGATAGTTATTTTACGAGCGGGATTTAAGAAGAAAGCCCGATTTTCCGTTAATTTGTAGGCAAATAGCAAACAGCTTTTTGCTTAGGAGGAACGGAACATGAGTAGCTATATAAAATTTATGTTAATCGCTGCGCTTTTTATTTCTACCGGCGCTGCATCTGTATTTGGTCAATCTCAGGAAAACTCACCAAGTACAACGGATCAAAAGACATCAGAGCAATCTACAAGTAAAGAAGCCAGCACCTCTTCGGAAAATTCAACGATAAAATCGTCTGAAGTATCATCTGAAGAATCGAGCAGTCAGACAACAACCAGCAGCACAGCTGCCGTTGAAAGTGAACCAGCTGTTCAAGACAGTGATGAAACACCGGTGGTAAACAGCACGGAAGAACCTGAACCAGCAACTGTTGAATCGACTAATGAATCAGCTGTGATAAATAGTCGGCCGGCACCGACTGTCAATGAAGCTGAGCCAACGAAGGAAACAGCCGCACCAGTCGAGACGCAAAATGCAGCAAACCCTGAACCAACAACAATGCAGGCTAGTCAAATGAAGATCAATGGTCAATTCATTACCTATTTAAATGCTGGCCAAAGTAACGGGCAAGCGATCATTGATGCCAACCCAAATCAAGTCGCAACATGGGGTGGAGCTTCTGTCCAATCAGGAAATGATGGATCTAATACTCATTTTATTGGGCATAACCCTGGAATTTTCAACGTACTATTCTCATTAGGAAATGGTGCGACTATCGATGTTTCTGATAGTGGTAACAATGTAACCTCATATACAGTTTCCCAAATCGTCACTGTTGATGACTCTGGCATGGCGGCGGATGGTACCGACTATTGGGATCAGATCACAGGTACTGGCGGTGGAGAACGCATTACTTTGCAGACATGTATTAATGATGATTACAACCTGATTGTCTTTGCGAACAAATAAACACGAAAGAGCAGTGCCGCTGTATACGGCACTGCTCTTATTTGTTCATTACTTGTTGAGAAAAATAGATTTCCTGGGCGGTTCTCATTTTGATATTGCCGAGTTCTTTTAAATGACGACGTGACTCATTTTTTTGAATCGTAACAATAAAGTTCAGAAGATTCTCACGATCGGAAGCTGAGAAGAAGTTGTTAACGATCAGAACGTTCTCATTTTCGTAGCCTTGGATCGGATTATTGCTAAGCACAATATCGTACGTAGCAAAATTCTTGAAATCTTCTGGTCCGGTGGAAATCACCGGCTCATTAAAAGTGTCGACAACAATACGTTTATTGTAGTTAGCAATCAAGAAGTCCCGCAGCATTTCTGCATGCCTTCGTCCGAGATCGCTGACGACTAGGATGTTTACCTTACGCCGCAGTTTTTCTAATTGAATTGGCAAATGGGTCCATTCCTTCATCAATAGGAAAAAGACATTGTTTAAACGAATATCCGTCCACAGCTCTGGAGACTTTTTCTCAATATCCTGCAAATGAATCTTTACTAAGGTTGAGAAGATTGGGTAGACTAGCTGGATCTCGCGCGCGAACTTCTGGTGTTTATCAAACAGCAGAATCTGACGATAAGGATAGAAATTATATTCGACATACCAAGACATCATTTCTTGAATGATTTTGCGTTTATCATCTCGATCTAATGGAAATTCGATTGCCTGAGAGATATTTTTTAAAAAGGTCTCGATTTTTCCATTGATCCGCACAATCTGTTCGGGATTATCCCAATTATAAAATTCATGGAAAACTGTTCGACTAACTTCTTTGTACCATTGCTTCGGTAGTGTGAAAGCCGTTTTTGCTAAAAGATGCTCAGCAAAGGGGCGACTAAAGTCTAAAACCTTATCAATCGTATCATCTTCTTCGGCATAGACGTTTTCTGGCAAATAAAACCCTTGATGCATTCGGTTTAGCGTTACCATGAACAGATAAGCAGCTTCTTGAATCTCCCGATCATCCAAAGCAACATCAAAGTCCGTTGATGTTCGCATGATAAAACAGGTCGTTTCTTCATGGTCTAAAGTGAAGGGCCACTCATTGACTCCATAGGCCTCAGTAAAGTATTGCTGGTAAAAGAAGCGTACCCAGCGTTCATCTGGACCAATGATCCTAAATGGAGATCGTTCAAGCTGCAGTCCACGCCGCTCCAAAAATTCTTCCAATGCATTGACCATGCGGTAAAAGGATGCCTCGCTCATAAACAGCTCATTGATCCAATAATCCGCATCCTGATTAGATTCGTAGAGCATCTTCTCTACAAATTGAAATTCCAAAGATTCATGATAGATTTGACCGTAAACATTTCCCAGTTTATTTGAGGTAATGTTGTTCAATCGCACGCCTTGGAATTTTGAATATTCGATGTAAATATAGTCACCCCAAAATTCATTGATAAAATCAATGTCAGATAAAAGTGTTTTGACCGAGCAATCAACTGTTCTAGCTGCTTCTTTGATATCACACCAAGAGGGCAACTGGTCTAAAAATTCCACGAATTGAATGCGTCGGTAAGTAGAGGAGTTTAGTAATTGTTTCATAGCGCACTCCTTTCAAAATAATAGTAGTTATCATTATAATTTTACCGATTTTCTTAAAAAAAAGCGAGCTATTTAGTTACAGTGAGTAATAAAACCTTCTGAAATAATGATTAAAGCGAGTATTTTCCCGTTATAGCCTATGGTATGATAGGAAAAAACGGAGGGATTAAATAATCGTGATCAAATTAGAAAAAGTAACTTCACCAACATTCGATGAAAATGTGTTGCCAGTTCAACTGACTGATGAAACAATGACGGCGCGCAAGAACAATTTATTAGTAAAAATGCAGCAAGAAAATTATGACGCTGTAGCTATCTACGCGGACTTAGAGCACGGAGGGAATTTTGAATATTTCACTGGGTTCGTTCCCCGCTTTGAAGAGGCGCTGTTAGTTGTTCACCAAAATGGCGAAGCGTATTTAGTATTAGGCAATGAAAACTTAAATAAGGTACCTTTTGCTCGGATCGAAGCAAAGGCCGTTCACATGCCGCATTTTTCATTGCCGAACCAACCAATGGAAACTAGCTTGAGTGTACTGGATATTTTAAAGCAAACTCGACTAGATAAAGCTAAAACGGTTGGACTGATTGGCTGGAAAAATTTTACCAGTCAGCAAGAAGACAATCGCACGCTTTATGATTTGCCATACTTTTTAGTGGATGGGCTGAAACAAGCAGCACCAGCAGCGATTTTTAAAAACGCTACCTATTTAATGATCGGAGACAAAGGTCTACGCACGACAAACAATGCCAATGAGATCGCGCATTATGAGTTTGGGGCTATGGTGGCGGGAAACTGTATGTTGAATGCTATGGATCAGTTAGAGCTGGGAAAAAATGAAATGGAAGTCGGCGCTTACTTGAATGATCTCGGACAAACTCCGAGTGTAGTGACAATCATGGCGACAGGAGCGCGTTTTGAAAAAGCCAATCTTTATCCTACTGGCAAGAAAATTCAGCTAGGTGATCGGATATCTATGACATGCGGCTACAAAGGTGGCCTCCAAAGTCGCGGCGGTTATGCAGTGAATACGAAAGAGGAGCTTCCTGAAGCTGAGCAGGATTATCTGGATCGTGTGGCGAAGCCTTATTTCAATGCTGTGAAAACATGGTTCGAAACCATTGCTGTTGGAATGAACGGGGCTGATCTTTACAAAAAAATTGAAGAGGTCTTACCGAAGGAACAATACGGCTGGCATCTAAACCCGGGGCATCTATGTGCCGATGAAGAATGGTTAGCCTCTCCTATTTATCCTGGTTCACGGGAAACAATTAAGAGCGGCATGATTTTCCAGTTTGATATTATTCCCTCAGTTCCTGGTTATTCCGGAGCCAGCTGTGAGGGCGGAGTAGTTATTGCTGATGAACAGTTGCGGAAAACAATCCAGACTAATTATCCAGAAATGTGGGTACGAATGCAGGCGCGCCGCAGCTATTTAATAGAAGAAATCGGTATTGCTTTGAGTGAAGAAGTGCTGCCGATGTGTAATGCTACAGCTTATTATCGTCCATTCTTTTTAAATAAGAAAGCAGCACTAACAGCTAAATAGATATAATCCAATCAAACACTTAAAGGAGCAATTCTTTGAGTGTTTTTTTGTGCTTTTTTTAAAAAATAGAGAATAAACATCGAAATTATTAAAATATATGAACGCCAACGAATAAAAATTTGATTATTTTAAATAATAACATGGCATCTTTATCAAAGAATCGTTATACTTTATATAGACAGGCTGTCGGTCACAAAAAAAGGAATGAGAATTATGCGAGTATCAAAGGATCCAACGGTTCGAAAGAAAGAAATTCTGGATGTCGCAGAGAAATTGTTCGCTCGAAAGGGTTTTGATCAAACCAGTACTGGAGAAATTATTGCTCAAGCAGGCATTGCCAGAGGAACCTTATATTATCACTTCCGTTCAAAAGAAGAAATCATGGATGCAATAGTCGAGCGGTCAACGAATCAATTGTTCGCGGCTGCTAAGAAAGTTGCGGCTGATCAAACGATTCCAGTTTATCAGCGTTTTGTGCAAACTGTACTTGCTTTACGTTTGGACACCTCAACTGACGATACGATGATGGACTATGTTCATAAGCCGCAAAATGCGTTGATGCATCAAAAGATACAGACAGCTCTGGTGCGAGAAATAACACCAGTCTTAACAGGTATCATAAAAGATGGGATTCATCAGGGATTATTTCAAACCGATTTTCCTTATCAGTCAGTGGAAATGGTCGTGGTTTACGCTACTGCCGCGTTTGATGAGCAGGAAATCGTTCCAAACAACAAGGAGCAAAAAAAAGTACGAGTTCAAAGTTTCTTTTATCTATTAGAAC
Organism: Enterococcus sp.; assembly: GCF_032555305.1. Lineage (GTDB taxonomy): Bacteria > Bacillota > Bacilli > Lactobacillales > Enterococcaceae > Enterococcus_A. Next base: position 217,438 of record NZ_JAWGOQ010000002.1, on the reverse strand, counting down.
GAATGCTGGGTGTTGAAGAGGGCATATTAGCGAAAGAAATGGGAGGTATGTTTGATTAATACTTGGGAAAAAATGAAGGAGGAATGGGTTTAATGTACGGTAGATTAATTACAAATGATATCAAAAAAAGCAAACTAGTGACAGCTGCGACGACGATCTTTATTGCGATTACAGCAATGCTGGTTTCTTTAGCAGCCATATTAGTGATCAATTTGGCAGGCTCCATTGACAGTATGATGGAGCGGGCAAAAACACCACATTTTATGCAGATGCATTCAGGAGAGCTGGATAAGAACAAGCTGGAGGATTTCGCCGACGCTCAACAGAATCTAGCAGATTGGCAGGTGCTGAATTTTCTGAATGTCGATAATAGTGAATTGTTCATTGCAGGAGAACCCTTGACCGATAGTGTTCAGGATAATGGTTTTTCGGTTCAAAGTGAAAAATTTGATTTTCTCGTGGACACGAAGGATCGAATCATCCAGCCCCAAGTTGGTGAGGTCTACTTGCCAATCATTTATGAACGTGAAGGCATCGCAAAAAAAGGGGACATGCTGGAAGTACATGGTCATAGATTGACGGTAGCCGGCTTTTTACGGGATTCTCAGATGAATGCATCGCTGTCTTCATCGAAACGTTTCATTGTTCATAAAAATGATTATCAAGCTTTGGAAAATTTCGGCAACGTCGAATATCTGATTGAATATCGAGTGAAGGATACGGATAAAATCAGTGATTTGGAAACAGCTTATCTTAAGGAGAACCTGCCCGCGAATGGACCAGCTTTAACCGATACGCTTTTTCGCATGATAAATGCCCTGTCGGATGGGATCATGATCGCTATCATTTTACTGGTTAGCCTATTGATGCTGGCAGTAGCCTTTTTGTGTATTCGGTTCACGCTCTTATCAAAAATTGAAGACGACTATCCTGAAATCGGAGTATTGAAAGCGATTGGATTGAGGAACTCTGATGTCAAACGATTGTATTTGGCCAAATATGCTGCGATTGGTATCGTGGGCTGTATTCTGGGGTATCTCCTTTCGTTTGCTTTCCGTGGGATTTTATTAAAAAACATTCAGCTTTATATGGGAGAAAGCGGCAATCAGGGATTGTCATTGATTATCGGACTTTTAGGCACCGTATTGATTTTCTTCGGCGTCCTACTTTATGTCAATCTAGTGTTGCGACGCTTCCGTAAAATTTCTGCTGCTTCGGCGATTCGGTTTGGCGTTTCCCAAGACAAAGTTCGCGGCGGCAAAGGTTTGAAAATTGCTGGTCGTTCCTTTCCGAGAATCAACGGCTTATTAGGGATCAAAGATGTGCTGTCTCGCAAGAAAATCTATTTGACCCTGTTTATGGTTTTACTACTGTCATCGTTTATTTTGATTATGCCGCAAAATCTTTATAGCACGGTTTCTTCACAAAGCTTTTCTCGATATATGGGAATCGGAAAATCAGATCTGCGTTTGGATATTCAGCAAACGAAAAATATACCTGAAAAAACCGCGGATATTATGGAAGCCTTAGACCAAGACACGGATGTTACCAAATCTGTTGCTTTGACAACAAAAGCCTTCTCTTTAATCAAAAAAGGAAAAACTGAGGATCAGTTGAAGATCGAACTAGGTGATCATAATGTTTTTCCAGTGGAATACGCTGAAGGTAAAGCACCAATCAAAACAAATCAAATCGCTCTGTCTAGTTCTCTGTCCGATGACCTTGAGAAACCGCTCAATAGCACATTAACCGTTCGGACATCTGAAGGGGATCGCAAGCTGAAGGTTTGCGGAATCTATTCTGATGTCACTAATGGCGGAAAAACGGCGAAAGCGGTCTTTACTGATCAAAAAGCTGGAACGATGTGGTGTACCATCAGTGCTAATTTGAAAAAGGGCATTTCACCAAGTCAAACTGCGAAAAAGTATAGTAAGAAATATACCTATGCAAAGGTTTCAGATATCAAGCATTATATGAATCAAACATTTGGTTCCACGATCCATACTGTTGCGACTGCCGCAAAAGTTGCTGTGATCGTTGCATTAGTCATCACCGCTTTAATCGTTTTATTGTTTATCAAGATGCTGTTAGCCAAAGATCGTCATGAGATTGCTGTGCTGCAGGCATTAGGGTTTACCAGCCGTGATATCCGTCAGCAGTACTTTATGCGTTCACTTATGATTGTCGTATTAGGAACAATCATCGGAACGATCTTGGCCAGTACGCTGGGCGGACAAGTTGCAGGAATTGCTATGTCTATGATGGGCGTCAGCACTTTCCGCTTTTCGATTAATCCGCTGGTCAGCTTCGTACTCTGTCCATTAGGTATGCTGCTAGTCACATTACTAGCGACAACTATAGCGACTGCTTCATTACAAAAAATAAAAATCAGCGATAATATAAAGGAATGATGACGATGAAAAAAATGATTGTTGGAACCAATATAGAAAAATCTTTTGGACAAGAAAAAGTTTTACGCAGTGTATCTGTAGAAATTGAATCCGGTGACTTTGTTTCGATTATGGGGCCTTCAGGCTCAGGAAAAACGACTTTGATGTTTGCGCTCAGTGGGATGGATGAGATTGACGCGGGAAATGTTCAGTTTGACGGCAAAGAATTATCTAGTCTTTCGGAAAACGCCTTGGCTGATCTGCGACGCAAACAAATGGGCTTTGTCTTTCAACAGCCGACATTATTGAAAAATCTGAATGTACTGGACAATATCGTTTTACCCGCACAAAAAGGCAACGAAAAAGAAGCTAAAAGTTTAATGGAAAAAGGTCAAGAATTGATGAAGCGGATGGGTATCGCAGGGTTAGAGCAGCGGGACATTACTCAGGTTTCTGGAGGACAATTACAACGAGCAGGAATTTGCCGCGCACTGATGGGCGACCCACAAGTGATCTTTGGAGATGAACCAACAGGTGCATTGAATTCTAAATCAGCGCAAGAAATTATGGACATCTTATCAGAAATCAATCAGCAAGGCACAGCGGTGTGTCTTGTAACTCATGATGCAAAAGTCGCTGCGCAGACCCAACGAGTGCTGTTCATGAGTGATGGACAAATCGTTAGTGAACTGCAGTTTCTACCGGGTGAAGCTGTAACTTTAGAAGAGCGTATGGTAAAAGTTGCAGAGAAAATGCGAGAAATCGAGATTTAACTATAAAAAATAGGCGCATATCCAACGACGTTCTGGGTGCGCTCCTATTTTATTTTGGCAGATCGGATACTTTTTCTCGCAGTTCGGTAATCAGGTTCTTCAGTGACGCTTTTGCTAGATACCGTTTCGCGGAGATCATTGCTTCAGTTTCCCGAAGAATATTCCTATTATGAAGCAAATGCAGAGGAGTACTAAAAGAAATCGTTAGCTCTGAGCTTCCGCTTATCCCTTCCTCATGATATGCTTGATTATAAGGGGAGGGCAGCCTATGATCGAAAGCAGATTATTACAAATTCTTTTTATCCTACTAGAAGCTGGCTCTGCGACTGCGCCCGATCTGGCTGAGAAATTTGAAGTGTCAGCCCGCACGATTTATCGCGACGTAGACGCTTTAAGTGCTGCCGGTATCCCAGTTTATGCCGTTCGAGGAAAAGGCGGCGGTATCTTTATTCAAGAGAACTACGTCCTAGACAAAGCCGTGTTTTCAGATGAAGAACAAGAGGAAATCCTGATTGCGTTGCAAAACTTCAATCTCACCGATGGCACTCTCAGCAGTTCATTGGTTTCTAAGCTCAACACCTTGTTTAAAAAAGACAGTCTGGATTGGCTAGAGATCGACTTTTCTGATTGGACCGGTCTGCGCAACCAATTTTTCGATACGCTTCAGCGTGCCATTATTACTAGAAAAGTCATTCGAGTGAAGTATCTTAGCAGTATGGGACAATTTACTGAGCGAGAACTCGAACCTCTAAAACTTGTTTTCCGTAATAAAGCATGGTATCTCTATGCTTTTTGTCGTGTCAGAGCAGATTTTCGTCTTTTCAAAATCGCTCGGATGTGTGATTTACAGGTTTTATCAGAAGCCTTCGTTCGAGAAACACCGAAGAAAGTGTTCTCAGAAAAACAAGTATCATCGCAAAAAAAAGTTGAGCTGACGCTTCTATTCGATCAGGGTGTCGCCTATCGAGTGCAAGAAGAGTTCAATAATATCGTGGAAAACGAGGATGGCAGCTTGCTTGTTTTCATAAGATTTCCTGACGATGAAACGACAGTGAATTACTTGTTTTCGTTCGGTGACCATTTAGAAGTTTTAGAGCCCAAGGAGTACCGTGAAAAAATGGTAAATCGAATTGAAAATCTGAGAAGGAAATACAATACTTGACATCGGGTTTCAAGTTTCACTTGTTAAACTTAGGAAAAAAGGAGGCGTTTTTAATGAAACCAATTTTAAAAGACCAATCAGAATTTCCGACTATTGAGAATTTAGCAAAGCATTTATCCACTAAAGATTTAACACTTTACCGGCAACTATTAGATGAAATCCATAAATTTTCCTACAAAGAGGATTGGAATTACTATAAGGACGGAAATAATTGGTTAAGTAAAATACTCTTTAAAAAGAAAAATCTCGGCTGGATCTCGATTTGGGAGACTGGTATCAAAGTAAGTGTTTTCTTTGGTGAAAGAATTTGGCCGCAGCTTGTAGCTCATGAGCTGTTTAGCAAACTTGAAGCTAACGGTGCATCGATTGACAAAACAGGGAAGCTTAACGCAGTTTTGGTTCCTATTAAAGATGAAGAAAGCTTACAAACGGCTATCGAGTTAGTTAATTTAAAAAAATCCATCAAATAAATAATCAAAAATCTCATAGTGTAAAGTTGTCCGTGGAGAAAAATTGGAACAATAGTGCTTTTGTTGCGAGAATGGGTCGATTCTATTTGAGAGAAATGGAGCTAATTACACTGTAGATGCGGAAAATGAAATGCTGGAAGGCTCTAAGAGATTACAGAAAATTACAGAAAGTTAGAAGATTTAGATATAGAAACTAAAAAACTTTATGGTTAACTAAAATCTGTTTAATCCCAAACTAAATTGAATTCCTGTCGGTCATTTATAATAGAAAAGACAGACAGTCACCATTTAATTTATAAAAGCTTTTCGATGATCATTATCGAAGAGCTTTTTTCTTTTTGCATAATGAGTATTGGTGATAAAGAAAACGTTAGAGGTAGTTTAAGGTTTGAGAATAATGTTAGTTTTTCTCAAACCTTAAAAGAGTAAAACAAAAGAGGCTTTTAAATCAAGAATCTTGTCATAGCAACTATAAAGCATTCTTTTGAATCTGTTCATACACAAAAAATATTTTGCTGAATTGATCTGGAAATTTTTTAACATGAATGATGATAAATCAAAAGAAGAAATCATTTTGAATCGGCAAGCAGCGACGATTACGAACAAGACTTAAGCGAATGATCTGAAACGAGTTCATAAATGAATTGTATGATCCAGTGTGCATCAATTGATCACCAGACGACGATTGACAGTGATTTTAAACGAAAAAGGTCTATAAAAGATATCACAAGTGATTGTTAGAATTCATTTTAGCGATAGCGACAGGCTTTTTCAGTCAAGGGATGCGTCTAATATGACAACTAGAGATTTACCAAGCTATTGATTGCTGAAGAAGCCGCAGGTTAAGAAATCATGTTTTCGTAACAATATCTATTTTCCCGAAAGCATGATTTATTACGTGCTGTAAATCGTAAAAAGCGGCATTTTCAACGATCATTATAGATGCTGAAAAATATTACTATCGATCAACAACTATGCTAATTGCAGTAATTCGTTTTAATTGCGCTATAAATTACATTTCGTTGGTATCACGCGAATCCGTTGCCGCATCAATGGTTTTGTTGATCGTTTAGCTGGCTTTATGATTGTTCAAATGACTTTTGCTAGCTAAAATACTGATTTTCAATACGTGTATAAATTTAATTCAATTTTTTTAAAGTGCAACCCTCTTCTTAAATTTATTTGATGTATAGTTATTTAATGGGGTGGAAAACTGTTGTTATGCTTTATAGAAAGAACCATTTTTCAGTAATATTAAACGAATCGTTCATTTATCCCCTCCTATCATATATTTCCATTATCGTTATTTTATGATTGACAAAATGGTATATACCAATTATAATGGATTTAGAGGTTTCGTTCCCTCTCCTACTTCAAAATGAAAGGAATGAATCGAAATGAGTCGAGAAATGCTAAAAGAACGCTACGAAAAGGAATTTGAAAAATTACCGGATTTCATCCAAAAGTATTTGCTTTACTTGGAGGCAATCCCCCGTTCGACTAATACACTCTATGAATACTCAAAGGAATATCGGCGATTCCTCTCCTGGCTCTCCTCAGAACGTATCATTCAAGTGGATGATATTTCAGAGATCCGGCTGGAAGATTTTGAAAGACTAAATAAAGATAAGATCGTTCTATACAAGTCCTTTTTAAATCAATCACCGAAACGAACTTTTGAAGGAAAAAATGAAAATGACGTCGCTCAATCCCCTTTAGCTGAAAGAAATACCCATCGTCTGAAAGTTACAGTTCAACGAAGTATTACCGCCCTGCGCTCCCTTTTCAAATATCTAGCAAACGAAGAAGTCGAGGAGTTTGATGAACAAACGGGTGAATATATCATTCGGCCGATGCTAAGAAGAAATATTATGGTCAATATCGAAAATGGTGGTGTCGATGCTTCTGATGCCGTTCGAAAAGATAAAATTGAAAAAATGCTTTATTTGGATTCTGATGCGATCGACTTTGTTGAATTTGTCTATGAGGGCTATGGCAACAATCTGTCCTCCCGCCAAGCAAGAATCGCTTATGAAAAAAATCGCATTCGTGACACCGCGATCCTCGCCTTGTTCCTCGGATCAGGCATTCGTTTATCTGAATTGGTCAATACAAATGTCAGCGACCTCAACTATGATGGACTGTATGTTCAGGTTCAGCGTAAAGGCGATACATTAGATCATGCGATGATTTCCCCTATTTTTATCGATTACATTCAGGAATATATTGATCAGCGGAAGGTTTTATATAATGCGGATGACTCGGTGCCGGCTTTGTTTTTAACGAAGCACAAGAATGTTGCCAAACGGATGGAGGGCGGATCAATCGAAAAAATGATCGACAAATACTCCACTGCTTTTGGTAAACGAACGACCCCACATAAGCTGCGGCACAGCGTTGGAACGATGGCTTTCAGAAAGACGAAAAACTTGAAAACTGTTAGCGAAATCTTAGGTCAACGCGGAACCTCCGCGACAGAAATCTATACCCATATCGTCAAGAAAGAAAAACGCTCCGTAATCGATGATTTGTGGACGTAATAAAACAGAAAAGCAGAGATCAATCTCACTAATATGTAGATTGATCTCTGTTTTCTTTTTATTTCTCTGGAGTAATATAGGGAACGATTGGTGCGGTTGCTCCTATTGAGCTTAGAGTATCCTTAACTATAAATAGTTTACTTATGCATATTTTTGAATGCGGCTGTTTGTTCACGAATGCCTTTTTCTGCCGCAAAGCGTTCAATACTTGATGCGCCAAAGAATCCGTCAATTCCCTCAGTTTTTTCGATCACGTATTGAGCATCTTCAGGTTCTGCAATTGGACCACCGTGACAGATTACTAAGATATCAGGGTTTACTTCTCTTCCAGCCTTAATAATAGCTTCGATCTTTTCAACACAGTCATCTAAGGTTAAGGCAGTTTTTGCACCAATCGTTCCCTTGGTCGTTAATCCCATATGGGCTACTAAGATATCAGCACCGGCTTCCGCCATTTTTTTTGCTTGTTCCGGATCGAAAACATAAGGTGTGGTAAGCATGTCCAAATCATGAGCTTTTTTAATCATGTCTACTTCTAAATCATAGCCCATGCCTGTTTCTTCAAGGTTCTGTCTGAACACGCCGTCGATTAATCCCACTGTTGGGAAATTTTGGACACCGCTAAAGCCTTGTTCTTTCAACTGCTTTAAATAGATTTCCATTACTCGAAATGGATCGGTCCCGCAAACACCAGCAAGTACAGGCGTTTCTTTTACTACAGGCAAGACTTCTTGCCCCATCTCAACAACGATTTGATTAGCATCTCCGTAAGAAAGAAGTCCTGCCAATGATCCTCTTCCAGCCATCCGATATCTGCCAGAATTGTAAATAATCAGCATATCTGCTCCACCAGCTTCGCTACTCTTAGCCGTGATCCCAGTTCCAGCACCGACCCCGACAAGTACATCTCCTTTGTTGATTTTTTCTTTAAAGTTTGCGACGATTTCTTTTCTCGTTAGCTTATTCATTCTTTATTTCTCCTTTTTAGTCATAAGATTTATTAGCTGTTGTGCTGAAAGTTCCGCGAATTCTCTGTCGTTAATTGCTGTTTCTTTTTCGATCACGGTTACTTTTTGATTGTTTAAATTTTCTTTGATTGTGTTGATCAAAGCCGCATCTGCTTCTGGATCATAGAATGGGCCATTTTTCACATCAATAGCTGAAAAACCAGCATTTGGAATCATGATAATAGTGTCTGTTTTCGCTAGGTTCAACTTTTCGGCGATTATTTTACCCAGTTTCTTATTTTCCTCAATTGTTGTTCTCATTAAGGTCACAGTCGGGTTATGTTTGTAAAATTCTCTATCCTTGAACTTCTCTGGAACAGTATCGAAGGGACCGAAATTAACCATATCCATCGCACCTAAGGAAACAACCTGAGGAATTTCGGCTAAAGCAGCCGCTTCCAATCGTTTTTCACCAGCGTTTAAAATGCCGCCCACTAGTTGATCTGCCCATTCAGTAGTTGTTAGATCAAGAACTCCTTTAAAATAGCCATCAGATACCAACGATTCCATCGTTCTCCCACCAATACCGGTCGCATGAAAGACTAATACTTCATATCCGTTCTTTTCAAGGTATTCTCTGGCGAAATTGACTGCTGGTGTAGTGACTCCAAACATGGTCGCTGCGATTAACGGTCGTTCATCTTCTTCATTTTCAAAGCGATAATTCAATAAACCTGCCATGGCCGACACTGCATTTCCAAATATCCGTTTAGAAATCTTGTTCAAGCCGGAAACATCTACAATCGATGGCATCATCATGATGTCACTGGTTCCAACATAAACACTAGTATCACCTGAAGCAACTGTTGAGACGATCAATTTTGGAATTCCAATAGGCAATTGCCGCATTCCCGGAGCTACTAAAGAAGTTCCTCCCGTACCACCAAAGGATAGAACACCATCAAATAATCCTTTTGCGAAGAGCTTAGGTAATAGGCTCTCCAATCCTTTTGACAAGATATCGGTGGCATACGCCCGATCGTTTCGTTCCCGAATTTTCTGGATATTCCCATTCACTTGTTCTGCAATTTCTGCTACATCAACATCAGGTGTAAATGTTGGTTCAAAAACGCCAGTGTGGATAGTGAAGACGTTCAAATTAAGTGTTTCAAGAAGTCCTTTGATATATTGATACTCCGCGCCTTTTGAATCAAAAGTTCCGACTAATGCAACTGTTTTCAATCGTTCGTACCTCCTTATTAAACTTTTTGATTACAAAGTAATTATAGCTGTGCAAACAATCGGTGAAAACGTTTTATTCTTTTAAAAAATAGTGTCTATATTCGATTCTCTGTATTTCTTTGGTGATTTCTTCATGTACTTCTTAAATATCTTGTTAAACTGTGCATAATCAGGGTAGCCGACTAATTGTGCAATCTCAACGAGACGCAAATCAGTTGATTTCATCAGTTCAATCGCTTTATTTAAGCGAAATTTGATCAGATACTCAGTAAAGCTAATTCCTGTTTTCTTTTTAAAGAGATCACTCAGGTAGCTAGAGGATAAGTTGGTGAACTCGGCAAGTTCACTGATAAAAATATTGGTGGAATAGTTTTCGTGAATGTATTTTTTGACAAACTCTACATAATCATAATATTTTTCAACGCCTTCTAGAATTTGAATGGTCAGATTGTCATGTTCTGTATGGGCAGCATCTTTAAAGGATTTGATTTGGGTTGAAAGAATTTGCTCAGAATTTATCCGCTCAAATGTTGAACCACCGATATATCCGCTAATTTCTGGAAACTTATTATAGACATACCTGACTTCGGTCAAATCATTGATCGGACCACCGTATACTGTAATAATACTAGTGGACTTTCTTTTTTCTAGGATTGTACATATTTCTTGGATTGTAGCAAGCATCGCTTCAAAAGAACGCATCTTTTTAGCACCAAGATTTCCTCCCTCTGTCAGACCTAGATGAATACATAATACATCTGGTCTCACCCGATCCATTTGTTCTGCTTCGTTAGTATTTGTAACAAATCCCATGGTAAATAGACCTGCTTTTTTCGCTTTTTCAATGAAGTCTACTTCTTGAGAGTATTTAATGTTCTCTTCCTCTAATGCTTCTCTGAACTGTCCATCAATCAGGCAAATAGTCGGATAGTTCACAACACCAGCGAAATTATATTCTTGAATATGTTCGATCAGTTCGTTCGAATTCATCAATGGATCGGTGGTATTCACTCCAAATAAGACTGGATAATCCTCGAGGATCGGCAAGAGCTCCCTGATGGAAAAATTTTCTACTAAGTCATTGCTATTGGCAAATGGCAGATAACCGGCTAATGAGCTTCTGCCCATCTGTCTGAATTTCCCCGAATTTAGCGCTAAAATGAAGTCGGCCCCACCTTCTTTAGCGTTGATCGCACTCATTCCTGTAGCCGTAGCAACACCTAGAAGAAACTTTCCTTCATAAATTTGTCGTTTTAGCTTTTTTAGTATTACTTCTCTCTTCATCTATTTATCACACTTTCACTAGTTACTATCGTCGATTTTTCTAATTCTATGCTAACACTAGGGCATCCAAGTTGCGATATAAAAAGCCGAATAACTGTATAACTATCAATAAAGATAGTTATGCAGTTATTCGGCTTAATGTGATTTAAGTATTTCAAAAAATCCTATTTCATTATATCGTAGACTTCTTTAGACATTCTGGAGATTGTCTCATAATTAGAATTATTTGTCATTACGCTGATGATATAAGGTTTATTCGTGTAGACGATGCCGCAATCGTGGGCGTAGCCGTACAGATCACCAATTTTGTGAGCGACATGAACGGGTAGATATTTTGGCAGACGTTGTTTATCATAGGTTGTGTTAGACATGTAATTTAGAACGTTTCCACCATTATGATACATTTCCTTCAATAGTAAGGAATTTTCACGTGCGGTGACGTAACGGATACCATCCCAGCGACGACCGATCACTCGACTGATCTCATTTCTCATCTTTTGATCGTATTTGTTAGCCCCATAATACCCTAAGAAATTGGCGCCTTGATTGTCGGAATACTTGCAGGTCCAATCCATGATTGTATAGAGGCTGTATTGATTCCCCAATCTCTTTGTTTGAAGAATTCCAGCTCCACCGCGCATATAGGAATAGGTCATGCGATTGATCTGATCAGTGTAGGTGTAGAGCTTATTAGGGTTCACTTTCTTTTCATTGATCATTTTTTGTGTGTAGTATAAAACAGGCAGCTTTCCAGTGCTAGCCCCCATGAAGGTTTTACTGCCGTTGATTTGAGCAGTTTCGCCATCAATCAAACTAGTGACATAGATGCCATAATTCCCAGATCGATACTTTCGATTGAGCAGACCCTGAACTCTTTTAATTTTGCTTTTGGTGGAAGCCTCAACTCTGGTGGCGCTAGAATTGATATACCCATACCATTTTCCATTGCCGTCATATAGCGAAAGATAGCGTGAGCCGTTGAAATGCTGATAATATCCTTGTGCAGTAAACAGCTTGCTGCGATAGTTGTTGCTTTTTGCTTTAGGTGTCCAGTTAAAGTTGCTCCAAAGATCCCAATTTTGTTTGGTTAGGATCACCTTTTGTCCGCCTTTTTGCCAGATTCCTTGTTTTCCACCCGCTACCTTAACACCTGTCGCATTGATGTACCCCTGCCATTTGTTTTTATTGTCGTACAAGCTGTAATAGGTCGAACCGTTGTAATGCTTGTATTGTCCTTGGGCGTGATAGGTCTTTCCATATAAGGCAGAGCTGCCTTGTTTTTTCTTCCAAGCAAAGCTGTCCCAGACAGTATAGTTTTTGGTCGTAACAGTGATATACTTGTTGAAATTTTGCCAGATGCCTTGCTGAGCATTGGTGATTTTCGTTCCAGTATCATTGATGTAGCCGATCCAGTTATTCTTACTATCATACAAGCTCAAATAGGTCGAACCATTGTAATGAAGATAACGTCCTTTTGCTAAATAAGTTCTGCCAAAAACAGATTTTGAAGTGCGTTTTGGATTCCAACTGAAACTGTTCCATATAGTGTAGTCGTTTCTGGAAATCGTCGCATAACGATTGTATGTTTGATAGTTTCCTTGCGCCCCGCCTGCATAGGAGGCCATCGTCTCTTCAATATAACCGACCCAAGCTTCTTTATTGTTCTTTCTTTCGTATACGCTGAGGTAATTTTTGCCATTGGCATGATAATAGATTCCCTTAGCAAGCAAGGTTCGATTTAGGAAACCTTTGTTATCTTTTTTACCTGTAAAAGCAAAGCTAGTCCAAATAACGGTCTGATTTCCTTTTAGATTCAGGTAACGACCGTGATTACGATAGTCACCCTGAGCAGCGGTGGTTTTACTATCCTTTTGTGGCAGCCAGCCGAGAATCTGCCCTTTAGCATTAGCGATCTGATAATAAGCGGTACCATTGAAATGCTGAGCAGTAGCTTTGATGGTAAGTGTCGCTTTTAAGTAATTTGCTGCCGGCAGTGTTTGCGAGCCATCGCCATTTTGCAAGATTGAAGCTTTACTATTAGTGATGATTAAGTAGCCGTTTTTAGCGGTTGGGATACCGAAAGCATCATTGGCAATCGAACCAGCAATGATTTTCCCATAAAATAGCTTGCCATTAGAAAATTGGAATTCCAGAACTTCCCCATTTTCCGTTTCTTGACTGCGGATGATTTTTACCGTAGTACCTTTTTTAATGCCATTAGCCGGCTTGGTCATTTCTGGATCTGTAAAAAGCTTTGTTGGATCAGTGATAGTGAAATACTCTGTTCTTGCCACCCACACAGGTGGAGGTGCTGTTTCTGAAGAAGAGGTTTCTGTTGTCGAATCAATTGTGTTTTGTTCTTGTAAGCCGGTTGCTGTGTCATTTGTATGAGACGATGGCGGCTCTTCGTTTCTAATCTGATCTGAATTATTTAATGAACTATCATAAGTGCTTTCAGCGGTATTGTCAGTTGAAGCGGAATTGTTCGATGATTGTACCGTAGTTTCAACGGTCCTATCTGCAACCAGCCCGCTACTCGATTCTGTTTCCGCGATGACTTGCGGAGTAAATAAGAGATTTACCAACATCCCCAAAATAATTAAGTGCCCCTTTTTCATTCCAACCCCTCCAGATAAAACTTTATTTATTAATTATTATCACCTATAACAAGAAATCAAGCTAGAGGAAAAGTGAATATAATTTTTAAAAGGCTATCATTTCTACATAAAAAAGGTATGCAATGTTATAAATCACATCACATACCTGAATAAAAATATTTTTGTGTTTGTTCAAATAAATAGAAATAATCAAGAAGGCTTTTTTAAAGCTATTAATGGACATCATTGCGGAGCCCGATTTTTAGAATCAAAATGGTGATTGTTTCATCGCTGATATCTGAAATTAAACGATAATCACCAATTCGATAGCGCCACAGCCCAGTTTTATTCGCGGTCAAACCTTTGCCATGAATTCTAGGATCAGTGGTATTTTGTAGATTCTTTTCGATCCATGCAAGTATCAATCTCGATTGGTATTTGTCCATCTTTTTTAAAGCTTTAATTGCGGCTTTTTCGTATCTGACTTTTACTTTTTGTCATAAACCAAGCTCTCGCTTCATTTCTTCATGAGAAATACTTTGATTCTGTTCCATATGTTCCACCATTAATTTTTTATAAATGTCGATATCGATTTGATCTTGAAGTGACTCAATTAGTTTTGTTCGTGCCAACTCTGAGACAGTCATACCGTTTAAATCGGCCATCGCCAGTATAAATTCTTTTTCTTCATCAGACACCCGAAATGTAATTGAATTCATACGATTCCCTCTTTTATCTGCATACCTTTACCTAACAAAATCATTGTAAGACAAACTTTTACAAAATGGAATCATAGAAACTAATTAATATCACGAACCACTCTACACGGCGAACCATACGCCAATACATTTTTCGGAATATCCTTCGTAACGAGACTCCCTGCCCCAATCACGGAGTTCTCCCCGATCGTGACACCTGGTAAAACGATCGCACCAGCACCGAGCCAAACATTTTTTTCGATTGTAATCGGCAAATTGTACTGAGCTTTCTGTAAGCGCAACTCTGGTGATAAGGGATGTGTTCCGGCGCAAAGGGTGACATTTGGTCCAATCATGACTTCATCTTGGATCTCGATTTTCGTATCATCGACTAGCGACAAGCCAAAGTTCGCGTAAACATTCTTACCGAAGTACGTATTCTTTCCCCAGTTCGCGTGAAACGGCTGTTCGATATAGGCTCCATCCTCAAAGCCGCCTAAGAGTTCTTTTAAAATTCTGGCTTTTTCTTGTGTGTTACTTGGCAAGGTGTGATTGAATTGGAAAAGTAAATCGCGATAAAAGGCCTGCTCTTCCTTTAGTTCGCTGGTCTCAAAATAGTTTTCTCCAGAGTCCATTTGTTCCTTCATTTTAGTCAAGGTTCTTTCCTCCATTTAAGACGTTGCGTTGTATGGGACGTTTTCCATGCAGGAAGATTCCCACCAAAATCACTACCAATAGGACGCTCAATAATTTGAATGGTGCGAAAAGATTCGTGGTTCCTGAAACGAGTTGCAGAGTACTCAAACCAAATGGCGCGATGAAGTTTCCGAGATTGCAGCCGATCAGGATGATCGATGTTGCCGCGGTCATTTTGGCTGGTGATGCATACAGATTCAGTGAATTATAAATGAAAGGAAAAATCAGGCTGCCGGGAATTCCGCTGATAAAGTAGCCGATCAGCAGCAAGGCGAAATTATTTTCAGAAATCGCTATCATAAATGTTGCTAAAGCTAACAAAGCAAGTCCGAGGTACAGACATTTATCCCCTAACAAACGATTCACAAAACCGAATAATGATCCAGTCACGATTCCGATAATCGGCATTACCGCCAAGAAATTTGATGCATTGTAATTGGCGCCCTTGATATCGGTCACCATCGTTGGGAAGCGAACGCCAATTGCTACGAAAGTCATGACTAAGAATAAAGCGAAAAGCGCTAACAAATAGACAGAAGCTTTAAGTTCGCCTTTTTCACTAGTCTTTTCCTTCTTCACTTCTTTGATTTCCGGCACAAAGATGGTAAAAAGAAGCAAGATTGGAAAAGCGATTAAGTAGACACTGAAAGAAAATCTCCAACCAAATGCCAGTAAGGCCCCTGCTAATAATGTCAATCCGGCATTTCCGATGTTTTCAGCAGCTCCGCGATAACCAAGTAAAGAAGCTCGTTCTTCTGGTTCGTCTTGGAATAATAGGTTGATGATCGAAACAGCTAGTGAATTGAATAGACCAAAGCCGGCACCTAAAATGAAGCGGCTGATCAGGATTGGAATATAGCTATTCAAGAATAATGGCGCTAACCCGCCGCCAAAGCCAACTAGGAGCAAACCTAGTTGGACGGTACGTTTGGTGCCGATTTTTTCAGCGATAAAGCTAGATAGAACGACGAATACTACAACAGCTAAAGCTGGTAACGTTGCGACTAATTCAACTTGTGTCGTTGTCATGCCAAGGGCTGCGCGCATTTGCGGCAATGCCCCATTGATCGATAAGGCACTCGTCAGTAAAAGTGAGATGGATAAGATAGATAAACGGGTCATGATACTGTTTTTATTAATCATTTTTTGTTCCCCCTAAACTTTCTTCAAATGTAGCAACGTTGTTTGGAAATCGCCATAGAAATCGGGTACATTGACTCCAAGATTCATTAATTCATCGCCAAAGTATTGTTGATTGGTTGCTTGATCTTGGTAGCGAACATTTT
Organism: Enterococcus sp.; assembly: GCF_032555305.1. Classification (GTDB taxonomy): domain Bacteria; phylum Bacillota; class Bacilli; order Lactobacillales; family Enterococcaceae; genus Enterococcus_A. The sequence goes on along the minus strand of NZ_JAWGOQ010000002.1, from coordinate 201,353 downwards.
CGTCTAATCCGGTCAAAAAGACATCATGAAATACCGGTTGTGCGGATGCCAACGTGCGAGCCATCATGACTAAGGCTTCTGCTTTATCGTCTGAAACAAACATCCAAGCGGTCAAATTGCCTTCAAAAGGACTATTTAAACGGTAGAATTCACCAAATTGAACCAGCGGACGAATTTCTTGATACTGTTGAACTTGTTCCTTCACAATCATTTTCTCTTCTTCTGACATTTCCGTCAAATCCAGTTCATAGCCGAAAACCCCGCTCATGGCAACATCTCCTCTGGTTTTCAAAGAAGTAATCCGACCAGTTTGATGATTCGGTACCGCTGAAACGTGAGCAGTCATTGAGGAAATTGGATAAGCCAAGCTCGTGCCGTATTGAATTTTCAACCGTTCCACCGCATCGGTATTATCCGTTGGCCAAGATTGCGGCATATAGTACAGGAAGCCGGCATCAAAACGTCCACCGCCGCCAGAACAGCCTTCCCACAAGATCTTCGGATAACGCGCCAATAGATTTTCCATCAATTCATAGACCCCAAGAATGTGGCGATGCGCTGTTTCGCCTTGATTTTTGGCTGAAAGCTCGATGGAGTATACATCGGACAAGCTGCGGTTCATATCCCATTTGATGTAATCGATCGGCACCTCGTCCAAAATCTGGCAAATCTGTTCTTCAATATTTTGCCGCACTTCCTTGCGTCCCATATCTAGTAAATGCTGATCACGAGAAGAAGATGGTGTGCGGTTCGGCTCCTGCATCAAGTAATCTGGATGCTCTTCATAGAGTTTCGAATCGACCGAGATCATTTCAGGTTCAAACCAAACACCGAATTGCAGGCCTTTGTCATGAACATAATCCGCGATTCCTTTTAAGCCGTCCTTCAATTTGCCCTCGTACTCGAACCAATCCCCTAAGGACGAGTTGTCTGAATCTCGATGACCGAACCAGCCATCATCCAAGACAAACATTTCAATGTCTAGATCCGCGGCTTCATCAACGATCTGCTCGATTTTCTTGCTGTCAAAATCAAAATAAGTCGCCTCCCAATTGTTTAATAAGATCGGACGCTCCTTGAATTGATGTTCACCACGGGCAACTCTTTCACGTAATAAATGATGAAGACTGCCGCTCATGCCGTTCAAGCCTTGATCGGAATAAGTCAGGATGACTTCTGGTGTTTGAAAGACTTCCTTGGACGAAAGCTCCCACAAGAAATTGTAATCATTGATTCCGGCTAGCACGCGAACTTGGTCAATCTGATCTTTTTCTAACTGGAAGGCATGATTGCCGGAATAAACCAAATGCATCCCAATCGCCGGGCCGCTCATTTCATTCGTATCATGATTGACTAAGGCGATGAAGCTGTTCATATGATGACTTGATGCACCGCGCCGACTTTCAAAGCTTTGGATACCGGAATGGATTTTGTCACGATTGATTTGGCGTTCTCTTAAATGAGCACCTGGTAAAGAGATCACTTCGTCATAGATGCCGCTATTGGTTAGATCCATTTGCATCGAAGCAATTTTTTTTAATACAACGGTTTCATTCGTTTGATTCAGAACCTTGGCTGAACGTGTGATTACCGGGCGGTCATGATAAATCGTATACGCCAATTCCAGATAGATTTCCTGATCTCGATCCTTCAGAACCACGGTCAAAGTCGTTGCCTCCTCTTCATTAAGTACATAAGATTGCGGTAAGCCTTCAAGCTCTGGCTTGCCTGCTTCGATGCGATAGTCATGGTAACGTAAATCGTGCAGGTTCGAACCATTTTCGCGGCGGATGATGGAGGCTGGGATGCGATAGTCCATCGATCCGTGACTAGAATACTCCTGTGGCAAAGTATCTTTTGAGTAAGCCCTTTCAGCGTTGCCCGGTACATTTCCGGAAAAACCGCGATCTCGGCGTAAATACTTTTTGTTTCCATTGTAATGCTGGATGGCTTTGCCAAAGTACAGATGATTGAAGATTCCGTTCTCTTCGATTTGGGCGATGTAAGAGATTTCATTATTGCGTAAGTGGAATACCTGGGTTTCTTGATTAAATTCGATGTAAGACTGATTCATTTTTTGTTCCTCCCTTAACTTGTTGTTTACCTTATAATGTTTACTAAACACTTTTGTCAAGGGAATTTCGCAAAAAAAGAGAACTTTTTTGCAAAAGCTCTCTAAACCGCTATTTATTGGGAATAAAACTTTCCCGCACCACTAATTTTGAAGGAAAAGTCATGATCACCGGTTCCTGTCGTTCTTCTTCGATCCGCTCTTTGGCTAACCGTACCGCAGCCTTAGCGATTTCCTGCGCACTGATATGAACCGTCGTTAAACTCGGCGTTAGAAATTCGGCAATTTCGATATCATCAAAGCTTGCGATCTCAATGTCTTTGCCGATAGTGATATTCGCTGACTGCAAGGAACGGTAAACACCTACCGATAATGGGTCACTGCCGACTAGCAGCGCTGTTGGGAGTTCTTGTCCCGATGCCAGCCACTCATCCATCATTCGTTTTCCTTCGAGGGGTTCCCATAAACCTAGCTTGGCTTGCGGAGAAAGATCATTGGCCTTCATAAAGGCTTGATAAGCGCGAAAACGTTTTTCATCATCACTGTAGATTTTCTTTCCATCTTCATCAATATCGATATTGAACCCGCCTATATATCCAATGCGGCGATGTCCCTTCTCATAGAAAAGCTGGAGCACGCGTTTGGTCATGCGTTCAAAGTCAGCATAGACCATATCGACTTCTTGGTTGATATCTGGATTATCCAGCACCACGATATTTTTATTTTGCTTACTTAGACGTTTAACAGCTGTTTCTGAAACGGTCCCAACGATGATGATCGCGCCCAGCTTGTCGAAATCCTGCCATGTTTTCGGATTGTCTTCTAAATTGTAGACACGATTCATCCCTAGATGCAGCCGCCGCGCTTCTTGTTCTAAGCCGATCCGCAGGGCATTGAAATAAGGATCATCCAATTCTTTTTGGCGGCTGGTGGTGGTAATGACGCCGATCGATGGCAGTCGACGTTTTACATACTTACGTTTATCAATATCGTAATCCAGTTCTTTGATTGCTTTATAGATCCGTTCTTTCGTTGAATCAGCAACAGATAACGTAGGATCATTATTCAATACTCTGGAGACGGTTCCCGGACTGACGCCCGCTCGTCTGGCTACATCTCGAATTCCAACCATTATTGTTCACCTCAATTGTTTACTAAACAATAACTTGAAATTCTTCGCTCGTCAACTATATTCAGTAATAAATTGTATGATCGCTGCCGCAACTTCTTCCATATTCGTACCAATCGCTGGATGTCCTGGATTCTCAAACAGTTGGAACCGTACCTGCGGGACTTCATCAACGATCGCTTGATATTCCTCTTTGATATTCGAACGAATCATGCCATCATTAATAGTTCCTGTTAGCAGTAAAGGACATTTTAACGTTTTTAAAGAATCAAAAAATAAACCTTTCTCTGATCGAATTAGGCGAAGCAGCGAATCGGTATCTTTTTTAACAATCGATTCCCAATCATCACCGAGATACCACTGATAGATCACAGCGGTTTCCGGGTTTGCTGCGACAGCTTTTCGTTCGGCCAACAGCTCATCTCCAAAGCCCTCGTGAAGCGAGCGTCCATCGAAACTATCGGCTGTGACAGTAGCGATTAAGTCCGGTCGTAATAATGCCGCATTAATCGCAGCCCAGGCACCGCCGCTGGTTCCAACCAAATCAACTCTTCCAAGTTGAAGATGATCTAGTAACGCAACTGTCTGGCGAGCTTCGTCCTTCCATAACTCTGTAGGAAATTCTGCTAAGCGATCAGACTGACCGTAGCCTAAGAAATCAATTAAGAGGATTTGAAAATCTGAATACAGATGCAACATTGGCGAGAAAAGCTTCGATGAAGAGGTATTGCCATGTAGGAATAGCAGCGGTTTGCCCTCTCCTATTCTTTCATAATAAATTTGTTTGTCGTGGTAATTGAAGAAACTCATACAGAACCCTCCTGTAGGAAAAAAGACGATCAAAGGTTGGATTAATTTCGTTACCCAGCCATTTGATCGCCATTCTTGTTTGTTTTAACTATATTGATAAATAAATTGGTTGATTGTTTCTGCTACTTCTTCGGAGCTTGACTCGATCGCTGGATGTCCAGGCTTATCAAAAATCTTGAAGTGTCCGTGAATGACTTCGCCGACAATCGCTTGGTATTCTCTTTCGATATTCGGACGAATCGTGTCATCTTTTTTGGTTGCTGTTAAAAGTAAAGGAGCTTGAAGAATTTGCAGGGAATCGAAGAATAATTCTCGTCTAGAAATACTTAAACGCCACATGGAATCCGTATCGCGTTTAACCACATCTTTCCAATCATCACCAATACACCAGTGGTAAAACTCGGAGAATTCAGGGTCTTCCATCGTTAAAGAACGCTCTGCCAATATTTCTTCATCATAATCATCTGGCAGTGTTCGACCATGGAAGCTATCCGCAGTGACTGTAGCAATCAGGTCTGGTCTAAGAAATGCTGCATTTATTGCTACCCAGGCTCCACCACTGGTTCCTACCAAGTTTGCTTCTGTGATGTCTAAGTGTTCCAATAAGGCAATCGTTTGACGGGCTTCATCTTTCCAAAGTTCTGTCGGAAATTTTTCCAAACGATCCGATTGTCCATAACCTAAGAAATCGATCAAAATCACCTGATAATCTTTATAAAGGGGCAACATGGGTTTAAATAACTTTGATGATGAGGTATTACCATGCAAAAATACGAGTGGTTTTCCTTCTCCGATTGTTTCGTAAAAGACATTCTTTCCATTATAGCTAAAGAAACACACTACAATCCCTCCTTAGAACTTAATACATTCCATTTCAAGTATAACAAGAAAAACCAACGACAACTGTCATTGGTTATAAAAGTTTTTTTATAAAATATAAAAAATATGGGTTGGACAATTAACAAATAATGTGATATTTAATTAAACTTCACTTTCTACACGCATTTGTTTAAAGATTCGGGTAGAGAAAATCGCGATCAAAACCGTCACAACGGAAGTCGCGATGATCAACATAAGCAGCATTTGAGTAGAGGCCACCGCCGCAAAGCTACCATACATCACTTGTCCTAGAGGGATCGCTAAAGTTGTCACGATCATTACTAATGACATAATTCGCCCAAGCAGTGCTTTAGCGGAAACTAATTGGATATACACGATCAATTGAACCGAAATTACCGTTACTACCCCCATCGCACACGCAACGATGATTGTCATGATCCAAAAGGCCATTGTAGAATCTTTGATCAACCCGAAAGGAATAACGAGCAAACCGAACAGAATTGCCACAAAAATCAGATTCTTGGTGATACTAGCTTCATTCAAACGATTGGCGATGACTCCGTAAATCACCGTTCCTAACAAGCTGCCAATCGCAAAAATCGTGTTCATCAGACCAAACTGTGCATCACTAGCACCTAATTGAATCCGCGAAACATACGGGATAATGACTTGAATAAAAGAAGCAAGGAAGAAGTTTAATAAGAATGCCACTGCCGCAACCTTTACAATCACTTTTTGCACCTTCAAATAATGCGTTACTTCTTTTAAATCCCCTGCCACTACTTGGAACAATGATCCCTCCATTGCTGCCTGTGATTGAACCGGAATATTCAGCAGCACTTCACAAAAGATTGCGATCAAGAATAATACACCAGTGATGACAAAGATTTGATAAACGGCATCAAAACGATAGATGATCCCGGCAATAATCGGTCCAAGCACCGTACCTAATGTCCCAATCGAACTGATGATGCCATTTGCCTGAGGAATCTCCTCTTCCTCACAAATTACAGGGATCGCTGATTGAACAACGGGAGTTTCAAATGCTGACACCATACCGATGATTACTGTCAGTACACCAATCGCGGTAACAGGATTAGCCAAACGTGTAACTAAAAACAAGCCAACTGATAGAACCAAATACAGACAATCCATCAACAACATCAAATTTCTTTTCGGCAAACGGTCCGCCAGCACACCACAGAAAGGTAAACAAACCAAACGCCCGACGATCGACAATGAAGCAATTACACTAAATGTCAACGCTGACTTCGTAATATCTAATACATACAATGAAATGACGAACTGAACGATGGTGGTTCCTAATACTGAAAATAATTGACTCCCGATTAATAGATTAAAATTTTTATTTTTTCTCATTATAAACGCCTACTTTCCTAAACCTTATGCAACAACCTCAAAAACCAGCAACTATCTATCAAAGTGATTTTTATCATACCTACCGTTGGTATCTATATATTTAAAAAAAATAGCTTATTCCCTGCTATCTTTTTTTATAAACTCAAACATCTTGTAGGCTTCTGTCATGATCTCTTCATTAAAAATGGGAATCCCGACACCATCGAATAGCTTCTTGGTAAAAAGCACCTTGCGTTTTAACTGTTCCTCTGAAAAAACAGTCAAATGCAATCCAATCCAAGAATTCAGATTCAGCATTAAGACATCTGCGACCTCTTCGGGAAACTCTGTTTCGATCGAGCCATCGGCTACGCCCGTTTCCACGATCTTCTTGATCTCTGGAATCACAACCTGAAACATTTCTATAAACTGTTCACCGATGAAGCGCGGACTTCTTAGTGTGACTGCCGCTGAATAATTCAGCTGCATGCGAGAATAGTCAGTGAAGGCATCCAGGATCGCACTCTGCAATCGTTCCATACCGTTGTTTCCCTTGTGTTTGCTCAAGCTTTCCTCAGCCGTGGCGGCCGGTTCGATGATTGTCTCGAAAATTTCCAGCTTCGACTTGAAATGCTGATAGATAGCACCTTTTGTCATGCCATCCAAGCCGTTCACGATATCTTGAATTGAGGTATTGTCATAGCCTTGTTCAAGAAATAATTTTTTCGAAACTTCTAAAATTTTTCGTCTAGTCTCTTCTGGATTCTTTCCTCGAGCCATCGATTCAACTCCTTTACATACCATTGGTATCTATCTAAAATATAATCCTTAATACGCCAATTGTCAAACAGTTTCTTTAAAAAAGTAAACTTTTCTGTTTGCGATTGCGGCTCGTCAGTAATAATAAATCCCTTAACCACAAGATGTAAAAGCATTTTTACCCGATTTTTCTCGCGGTAAATGGCAATTTGTTTTATGCTATAAGAAAGACTACTGGTAATTGAGGGATGCAAAATGGATGTTGGACAACGATTAAAAATGCGGAGAAATGAACTGAATTTGAAACAAGAGTATGTTGCTGAAGAACTAGGCATCACGCGACAAACAATCTCAAACTGGGAAAACGGCAGAAGCTACCCTGACATCGCGCGAATCATTCGCCTGTCTGAAATCTATGGCCTGTCTTTGGATGAATTATTGAAGGGAGATCAAGAAATGGTCAAGCATTTACAGGAGAATACGGTGGTCAATCACTTCTTGAAAATCTTTATTGGGATGCTTTTCGTCAATGTTCTTTTGATGTTGTTTCTCCTAGTCAATCAAAATATGAGCGAAACCTTTCTATTTGTTATTTTTGTTTTGATCGGTGCAAATTGTCTATCGCTCTTCTACTTGATTATCAAAAAAATTTAGGGGCTGATTCTCATGAACCAAACAACAATAATGATTCTTTTAATGAGTTTGCTGATCTTGGCTGCGGCCTGCATGTGCTACTACATTTTTTCATTAGTGATGATTGATGCTAAAAGTCGCGGGATCAAAAATCCAAAGTTCTGGTCACTAATAGCTACCGGCGGTCAAAATGGCGGAGGCCTGCTTTTGTATCTCTTTACCCGAAGAAAAACAACTAGCACAATGAATTCGGCAGAAACGGAGCAATTTCTAAGAATCAAGCGGAAAATCTATTGTTTGCTAGTGGTCCTATTTTTCCTCTTTTTATTGTTTATTGCAACCATTTTCCGCTTCACTTAAACGGACCAACCTACACAAAAAGCAGAACTAAATCAGTTCTGCTTTTTTACTACTCATTTTTATTGAATAGAGCTGAAAGTTGTTCACTGTTTTCCTCAAAGATATCTAATAAGCTTCGGTTCCAGTGGCGAGCGTCTTGAGTGGAACTGCCGAACACATAGTCTTCCTGTCCGTAATCAATCACATCAAAGCCGGGAACAGATTTACTTGCTGTGCTGGTTCGATAGTTAGCAATATCCGCTAGAGAAAAGGAAACCTCATTTGTATCGTCATAATTAACCCAGCTGCTTATATCTGTGCCGGTTGCTTCAGTTTCAGTACCGTTTTCAGTTTGTGTTTTTGGCTCGGATTTTTTAATTGTTGCTGAATCGTTTACGTATTCACCATACATCTGATCCACGTATAGACTGAAAGAATTCCCCAGTACCTCAGACGGTACATGTCCACCGTCCCACTGCCACTCGATGTTAGCGTCGACACCAGTATTCAACCAAGCAATTTGCAGATTCAGTGAAGAGAACATGGACATATCACCTTCGGAGGCTCCCATAACAATTTTTGTCCATGTCGGATTCTCAGTGCTTTTTGCGCCGATATATTTTAACGGATCATACAGATCTACAATATTATTGCCGTACTTATCTCCCTTTTCGATTTCTGCTATATCGGATTTGTAGGATTCCAACATCTCTTCATAAGTTTCATAATTTGCGGAGTCTACACCGCCAGATACAGATTGCGTCGTACCAGCATCGGGTGTGCCAACTTCGCCTAAAGCATCTGCCATATCCGGTGGGCCATCTCCATCACCCATCACACCGTTAGGAAGATCACCAGTTGGCGCGCCACCCTCCATACCACCAGGTCCGCTCTCTGAGTTCGTACTTTTTGCGTAACGACCTTCAATAAAGGCTTTGGAACGGTCTTCGCTAGTCATCGCTGCAACTTCCTCATTGCTTAGTGGCTGCCCTTCTGCATTGAACCAAGTCCAGCCTTCGGTATAATCCAGATTATCCAAATACCACTGTAGATTTTCAGTAAATTCTGCTAGATACAGATCTAAGTATGTTCCATAATAACCATTTGTTTCTGGATATTTATTTAAGTCATATTTGATCGTCAATGCAACATTATCTTTCTTATCACCATCACCGTTTAGGTCGATATCAATGTCCTTTTCTGACACGTGAAGATCTTGTTTGTTGATGTAGTCCATATAACTTTTTGATAGATACTCTGCCAATTGACTTTGAAAGGCGGTACTGAAATCATAAGTGCTGTCCATAAAGTATTCAAAGGCCATTGCCGCATCAGCCTCAGATAAAGAGGTGATGGCACTATATGCGATGCATCCCCAAGCACCATCTGAAAGTTCTTGTTCTTTTCCATCGATAGTAACCGTAGAAGAATAGCTCCCATCTGTGTTTGCATAAACACCTACTGCACCAGCTTCTATTTCATAATCGTAGTAATCAGAATTGTTTGACGTGGCTGCAAACATGGTCGCATGGGCTCCGCCACCAGAACCTCCTGTAGCAACAAAATGATCTGCGCTGCCAGGAAGATTTCCCAGTAAGATATTGTATTTAACGTAACGAGCCGCATTTTTCTGATCTACTAAACATAAAGGCGCATCACCAGTATAATATTCTTCACCAGCTTCATTCGTAGCGACATCTTGTTTTCCCCGATTGCCGCATGTAACGTTGATATAGCCTTCTTTAGCATAAGTAGTGGCTGCTTTTGAATTGTTAGACGAGCCATAACCAGCAGCGCCAGTATTTAGAATGACCGGAGCTGCCTCCGCAGTATATTTTTGTCCATTAGTACTAGTGATTTCGGCATCATAATCGATTACTAAGGAACCTTTGACTACATCAGAATAGTTTTCCGTGGTTATATCTGATTTTCCGTCGCTATTCGTATCGATGCCAGTAACATACTTCCCGGGAACACAAACGGAAACGCCCTGCTGATCTTCAATTTCCGGATTTGTTACGGTAGTGACTACTGATAGGATCCATGCATCGGCTTCCTGTGAATAAGTCCATTCCTGTTCCGAATTGTTTTTTAGATTTAACGTTTGTTCGATGGTTTTCTTACTGTCCGCATCCTTAAGCACGACAGATTTTTCCTTTTTTTCTTCCTTGTTACTTGTCTCGGTGGTAGTTTCCTCACTTTGGCATCCAGCTAAGCAAAAGAAAGCTGTAAAGATAGTTGCCCCCATTAAGATAATTTTTTTCTTCATCCTCTTCTCTCCTTAAGTTGAAAATAAAGCTCCCTTACAAAAAGATGCGGAAATGGGTCTTATTCCCTTAATTAGCAACAATCTATTTTTGTAATAATGCTTTTCATCTTAGATAAATCTAATCGGTTCGACTTAAATGAAACTTAAAGATGAAGGATTGAAGGAAGATCAAGAAATGATTAAACTTTTGTAGGAAAAGCAAATATGATGAATCATCAGACTAATTTCTCAGAATCAAGTCGAAACGGATTGTCTGCTCTTATTTCCGATGGAGCAAAAAAACGAGCCGTATTCGACTCGTTTTCATGGATATATCTTCCAATCCAAACACCAAATTTATCAAAAAGTACCCAGCCAGAGGGCGATAGGAGGATATTCTGCTTTTTTGCCTAAAGCATAACGTATTTGACTAATTTGCTGCTCTCTTTTCTAAATCTAGCAGATACTGTTTCCGCTCCAAGCCGCCAGCGTAACCGGTCAGATTACCATCGCTTCCGATCACTCGATGACAAGGAACGATGATCGCTATTTTATTGGAGCCATTTGCTCGTCCCACCGCACGAACTTTATTTTTATCGCCTAGTCGCAGTGCGATCTCGCGATAGCTCACAGTTTCGCCACTTGGAATAGTCGCTAAAGCTTTCCAGACTTCTTTTTGGAAAGGTGAACCATCGTAGAACAACGGTAATGAAAATTCAGTTCGTTCGCCGCGGAAATATTCATTCAATTGTTTTTCGACCTGTTGATTGATGGCTGTTTGACCATAGATGATCCGGAAATTGTACTTCGCTCGTAAGGCTTCGATCTCATTCTCCAAGCCCCGTCGATCCTCAAACTCCAGTAAATAAAGATACTCTTCATCTGTTAAACAAAACATTAGACCGATCGGTGTTGAAATGAATGAAGCATTCAATGGTCGCGTCGCCACTTTTTTCGCCGGATTACCCATGATTTTGGTGAAGGCATCATTGAAGCCGCTTGGAGATTCATAGCCTGCTTCAAGTTGCTGATCAATTACCTTGCTGCCTTGACTGATTTCCTTGAAAGCTAATCCCATACGGCGTGCACGAGCATATTGAACAAAGGTCATATTATAAATGTCTTTAAATTTTCTGCGTGCTGTGGCAGAATTCAGCCCGATTGCTGAAAAATCAGATTCTTTCCAGCGTTTTTCTGGATGCTCCTCCACTGCGTTCACTAACAATTGTACCTCTTCAGGAATCGCGTGGGGAAACGACAATGGCTGACAAATTTTACATGGTCGATAGCCCGCCAACAGCGCCTCTTCTGCCGTTGGATAAAATTCACAATTTTCCATCTTCGGTTTACGCGCGGTACAGGTTGGATGACAAAAGATACCCGTCGTTTTTATCCCGGCAAAAAATATCCCATCATAATTACGATCCCTTTCCTTCAAAGCACGATAATATTCAGTTTGTTTTTTCTTCGAAGTAATCATGAATGACTTCCCCCTTTATTGCGTCTATTATAGACCGTTAGCTCGCGCCTTTCTTTCGAAAAATGAACAACTATTTTTTATTTCCATTATTCATTAAATAACTATAAAATGAGTATGCATTTTGTTTCAACGATAATGATATTATATAAAATAACTGACGTTTGACAGCGTTTCTTCTCTGATTTATACTTCTAATTATAAAGGAGCTGACCAGTATGAATCAACAAGAAGCCAATCGACGGATGGAGGAGGAAATCCAATTTTTCCCTTGGTTTGTTCAGAATTATTTTCGTAAAAAAAGTGGTGATCAATATTCATCCATCACCCTCTATGAATATGCCAAAGAATATCGGCGCTTTTTGAATTGGCTGATCCAAGAAGGCTTTTCTTTAGCTGACAAACTATCAGAGATATCCTTGGATGAATTTGCGAAGCTGTGGCCTGAGGACTTGGAATTTTATAAAGCCCATCTAGTCAAAGCACCGAAAATCTTGAAAGAATCCACAAAAAAACGCTTAGAAGAGAGCGAACAAGATATGCCCTTACGTCAAAACGTGACTGTACAACGTGGAGTGACAGCTCTGCGTTCCCTATTCAGCTATCTCAATGAAGCAATCGACCGCGACACCGGCAAACCTTATCTTGAACACAATATGATGGGAAAAGTCGCAAATGTCAAGGATAATAAAACCATGGCGGAGCGCGGAGCCGCGATCGAGAAAAAGCTTTTCCTAGATGAAGAAGCCTTGGATTTTCTCGATTTTATCGAAAAACGCTATATCGATACGTTAGAATCACGTCAGGCGATCACAGCCTTTAAGAAGAATCAGGTACGCGACCTCGCGATTATCGGTCTTTTCCTTGGAACCGGCATGCGGTTGTCCGAACTAGTAAATATGAATCTGCAAGACCTTGACCTGAACGCAGGTGAAGCGCGTGTCTATCGAAAAGGCGGAAAATGGGATATGGTGGTCATCTCTTCGATCGCTATCGAATACTTAAACGAGTATTTAGCCCAAAGAGCTCAACTTTATCAGCCAGATGAAAAGGAGACCGCCCTGTTCTTGACTCGTTACCGCGGCAAAGCCAAACGCATCGCCAGCGGTGCTGTTGAAGCAATGGTAGGAAAATATTCCGAGGCCTTCAAAATCAGAATCTCGCCTCACAAGCTGCGGCACTCCGTTGCTACTCAGCTTTACAGCAAAACGAACTCCCTAGTTCAAGTCGCAGAACAACTAGGGCAATCAGGAACGTCGGCTACGACGGTGTATACCCATATCGCCGGGAAGAAAAAACGCGATGCGATGAATGATTTGTGGACGTGATGGCATAACAATAAGAAAAAAGTTTTTTCATGGAAAAATTGACAAATGAACTTCATTATTCTTGCTTCGATTTTTTCCAATGGAATTAATAAAGAAGGAACACTGAAGCTTACTACTTCTAGTAAGCTTCAGTGTTCCTTTGGTCTGTTTCTAATCAATACTTGGCATTGCATCTGCGAACCAATCTTTTACAGCATCTTGTCCTTTTGCAAAACCAAATTCTTTAATGCAATAGTCATTGATTTTTTCTATTTTTAAAGGATCGGTATCCATGATAGCATTAATTTCTTCTCTATCCTTTGCCTTGATTATCAAGATACCTCCACCTTCTTCTTCAAATTTTCCACCTGTTAACAACAGCCAGCCTTCACTTATGCCACGATCAAGAAAATCCATATGTCCCTTCATTAACTCAGCGATCTCTGGATCTTTAAAATCAATTGGTCTTGTAAATGAGCCATCAACTAAATATGTTTTCATTGTGTTACCTTCCTTTGTTGTTTTTTGTATCAAGACGATTATTTTCATCTGCTACATTTCGTAAAACTTTTTGCATCAAGGAGATCAATAAATCCTTTTCCGCTACACTGAGTCCTCTTTCAGCTACCTCAAGGTTTTCAATAAAAATGGCTTTGACTTTTGGAGCCATTTTTTTGCCGCTGTCGGTTAAAAAAAGATGCTCTACTCGCTTATCACGACTATTGATTCTTTTTTCTACATAACCTTTGTCAGTTAGATTCTTTACTGCTTTAGCAACCGTTGATTTACCAATGCTCAATATCTCTGCAATTTCTTTTTGCGTGATGCCTTCATTACTGGCAATCACATAAAAAAAATCATATTGACCATTTTTTATTTCTAGGTTGTCTAATTTTTTACTCAATAGCAACTGGAAATTACGATAAATTGCCGTGTTACTCCAGCCAATAGTAGGGTTTCCGATCGTTTTTCCCTCCATCCAAAAAATAGTTTCATTTGAAACTATTATGAGTATAGCTTCATTTAGTTTCCTTTGCAACTAATCTGCTTTAAAGTATTTTGCCGCATTAAACACGTAATTGGCGGGACCTCAAAAGATAAGGCAACAATATCTCTACCGAAATGGTATTTTTGAAATTCTTGGAGGCTGTTTACCATCTGTTCATAATGACCTTTATCAGCTTATGCCTTATGTAGCACTACGTTCATGATATTGAGGAAAAGTACAAAAATATTCAGTTATTAAGCAACGGATCTTTATTTGGAAACTAAGTAAAAAAAGAACACTACGGAGTCTGCCCTCCTCTATAAGATTGACACTGTGATGAAAAAAGAGTTCAAAAGAGCATTCTTGAGTTTATTAAGAATGCTCTTTTAATAGCTTTCGTTAGTTATTACCAAAAAAATCCATTAAATGAGGATACAGCATATCCTGATTACTGATGTAGCTGGCATGGTCGTGGTCGTTCATGATTTTCAAGGTTGCATTGGGCAAGGTCGCCAACAGATTGATGTAGGTTTCTGGTTTGAAAATATCGCCATCGGCTCTGATTAACAGTGTTGGTGTAACTACTTTTCTAACCTCCTCCAATTCAATGTTGGGCTGTTCCAGCATTAATTTGAACAATGGATCTTTCGTTTCCTCGTAGGTTTCCTTGACGAATTGATAACTCTCTTCGGTAAAATCTTCCGGCTTTAAATTAACCCCTAGCAAAGCCATTTTCTTAATCAACATCGGTTCCTTCATTGCCAGCATTAACCCGATAATCGCGCCATCACTAAAGCCGACTAAATCCACTGGTCCTAAATCTAGCTCCTCGATGAATCCGAAAATGTCATTCACCATGGTTTCGTAAGAATAATCTTCGGTTTTTTGGCTTTGTCCATGATTGCGGCTGTCAATAGCGTAGACTGTGTAATGGTCAGCCAGCTTTGCGCCCAATTCAGTAAATATTTGATGGTCCTCCCCGTTTCCATGGAGTAACAGCATCGGTTCCCCGCTGCCGCTGACTTGATAGAAAAGTGAAATGCCGTTTGTGTGTATATTCATGTTGAAGCTCCTTTCAAGTATCTTGCTGGCTTTAATTATAGAGGATAGTTCTAAATACGCAAGAAGCGGGAAACGGACTTTTGTTGTATGCTAGACAAGAGTTGATGAATGCCGTCTAAGATATATCAAGTACGTTTGGTGCTCCGTTGATAAGATAGGAACATGAGTAAGGAGAGGAAATATGATAAAGGATTTGAATCATCTAATTGAGTATATTGAGGCCCACTTAACAGAAGAGTTTTCTATTGCTGAAGCAGCCAAAGCTATTGGGATTTCGGAATACCATTTGAAACGGACCTTTTCCTTCATTGCGGGGATGACTTTGTTTGATTACATTAAAAACCGGAAATTTTCATTGGCTAATGCCGATCTGATAGCCGGTAAAAAAGTGACCGAAGTGGCTTTTATGTATGGCTATCAAACAGTTGAAGGCTTCTCTCGGGCTTTTCGTGAATGGAGCGGGTATACGCCTTCAGATGTCAGCAAAAACAAGCTTCAAAAATCCTTTCCTAAGCTCTCGTTTTTTATTGATGTTAAAGGAGGAAGTTCAATGAAATTTAAAATTGAAGAAAAAGCGGCATTTCATTTAGTTGGCGTATCCAAAAAGGTTCCTTATCAATTTGAAGGTGAAAATGAAGCGATCCGTCAGCTGGCGGAAGGCATTACTTCGCATCAAAAAGCGGAAATGCATGAACTGGAGGATTTATATCCCCATCAAGTACTAAATGCCTCATATAATTTTGATCAGGACCGTTCACAAGAGACCGGTGAGCTGACTCATATGATTGGGATTGCTACGACCAAGGACAATCCTTTTAGTGACTTGGAACAAATCCATATTCCTAGTCATACGTGGGCAATCTTTCCAAGTGAAGGAATTTTTCCTACTACATTACAGGAAAACTGGGGGAAAATCTATGCGGAATGGCTGCCCTCTTCGGACTATGAACTAGTCGAAGCACCAGAAATTTCCTTCATTAGATTTGGCGATGATCCAAAGAACGTTTACAGTGAAATTTGGATTGCTGTAAAGCAAAAATAGAGTAGCAAAAAGCCTAAGTTGGGCTAGGAAGATTTTCCCAGGCTAACTTAGGCTTTTAGTCTAATAAAGTAATTTTAGGAGTGCTTTTTTACTAGAGAGCGCTCTTTTTTTCTTGGATATACTTTCTTATTTGGTGAACTTCCTTTCGTTCGAGGGTATTATGGTTCTCTCTCAAAATGTGTCCACCAAATCATCCTAACACCAAGACTTTGCTTATGATGTCCGTAAAGAATTCGGAGAAGTTCAAATTACCGCTTCTTCTTCCACATTCTTGTCTTAATCGCATAGTCTAAGCTAGGTTTATCACCCCAAAAAAACTTTTTGTTTGAGTGATTCCTAATTTTCATCAAATAAACCTAAACTATTTATTATCTCCTTTTTCCATCCGAATTGTCAAATCCCAAATTTACCAGTTATACCCCCAATTTGACCACTTTTTAGCCGAAAACCGCGTTTTTTGCCCAAAAACAGGTCAAATTGCCCCCCTTTTTGGTCAATTTGCGATTCGCACTTTTTTGGGAAATCCGCTATCTTGTAGTCAACGGCCGGAACAAAAAAATCAAACAGGAGGAAACAACAATGATTCAACACATCGGAAACAAACTACAAATAGAGATCGACGCAGGCGGAGAAAAAATCGAGAAGATCACCTTCTCAAATGTGATCGAAGAGCCAAGTGAGGAAAAAGTCCTTGAACTAGGCGAGATCATGAAAGGATTAGCCGTTGAAGGCAGCGAGTTATACGGTGTCGTCCTAACCAGCCAATCACGCTACACCAAATAATGAAGGGAGAGAAACTACATGCTAAAAATCGTCGCAACCTTTAAAAACAGCTCTGGCAAGAACCACACCTGGAGCTTTAAAGATCCAAATACCTTGAAAACTGACACCGAGATCAAAGGTCTGTTAGGACAAATGACCGACGTGAAGCTTTGTCAGAAAGACGGTGCCGAGATGTTCCACACCGTAGAGACCGCCAAGTACGTCGAAACAACTGAACGAATTATTTTCTAAATCAACAAATTAACGATTGAGGAAAGCCGGCAGCGCTGCCGCCTTCCTCTACTAAAAAAGAGAGGATGAGAACCCATGATGCAGATCCAACCCCTGTCGTTCCGGCAGCTATTCAATTTAAAACCGAAAACACTGGAAACCCGTATCACGAATTTTTATCAAGCTACACAAAACAGTAGTGTCACGATTCAATATATTTTGACTCTTAAGGTTCGCAACCAGCTGGGAGCGACGGAGTTTGATCACTTTCTAAAGGATCTCGTCCGTGAACTGTTTATGAATACGAAAGCGACTCGCACCATGAAGCGTTTCTTCCACTACTTTGAAGATTACTTTATGGCACCTGAGTGGAAAACGTTGCGTTTAAAAGTTCTTCCACAAAGAAAATTCGGTGAAACAGTCGTGTCAAAAGTCCGTTCCTTCTTTTCATTTGCCCGTCCCGAAGAAACCAACGAACCTTGATAATCACTAGCTACGCAGAAAAAATAATCAAAGAAAGGATAAAAAACAATGACCGAGGATTTAATCGTAACCTTTGGAAAAGGTGATGGTGGGACGCATGACTGGAAATATAAAGGTCTCGACCCCGACCTGCCGGTACCAAAGATCAAAGAAGCTTGCGAACTACTAACAAAACTAGACATTTGTACAGAAAAAGGCGTAAACCTATTTGATTCTATTGTGACCGCAAAGGTTGTAACCACTATCGATACCTTAATATTTGATCCAGAACATGAAACAAAGGGGCTTACTTATTATGGCAAACCTGCTCAAGAACCAACGTGTGAAGAAGTGCGCTGTTTTGAAGTGGTGGAGGAAGAAACAGCTCAGCCTAAAGAAAGAGAAAGGTTGATGCCTCCTCGCATCCCTTTATTGGGTTCAGTGAAGCAAACGCTTGTACGACCATTAACAGAAGTGGTGGAAGTGAAAAATACGGAGAAAGAGGATTTCCCTCGTGTGGAACTTACTTGTCCAACGCTTGAGAAACACGAACAGGAGACCGTTCTGCCGACTTCTAGCTCACAACAACAGCCTGTATATACACCAACCAACAGGAAAGAAGGCTGGCTGAAACGATTCTTTAGCAGGACGAACCGCAATAAGGAGGACCCTCCAATTCTCCCGCGGGAATAACCTTTTTCGCGATTAAATCCGATCCTTGAAAACTGAATATTGCGTAGGGAACAAATTTCCACTGACACCTGCGAGGGAAATTACAGATATTGATTCAATCAATTATGAAAGGATGTACATGAACCCTTCTAGGATTTGTATCAATCGAACCATTCAACGTTTAGCTTGTTTTAAGCTTCAACAACTATAGTAGACGTTGAAGTTAGTAAAAAGGAGGATTTTTGATGGTCCAAGTAATTTTTAAACGAACGGCTGAGATTTTATTAATCGGTACTTTAGTAATGAGCGCCACAAATGTGTCCTCTGCCATAGTGTTCGCCGTTGAACAAGGTGGTGCTCCTGAAGCCCCGCCAGAAGGAGGTGGTGGACCCGGTGGTGCAGATACGATGACCTACGATTACAGCGGAGAATTGAAAGGCAGTTTAGTAGCCGATAATCAGGAATCAAGCTCGAAAAGTGAAAGTCACAGTTCAACTACTGGTGATGAAAACACGGTGCTGGTAAAAAATGGCGGGAAATTGACTCTTACCGAAGCCGCTTTGGAAAAGTCCGGTGAAAGTGCGAATGATGATAATAGTAACTTTTACGGGTTGAATTCTATTTTATTATCAGTAAATGAAAACTCCTTGGCTTATCTTTCCAATAGTCAATTGACTGCCAGTGATAAAGGAAGTAATGGGTTATTTGCAACGGATAAAGGAATGATTTACGCGAATGACAATACCATTGCGACTGAAGCTGATAACTCTCGCGGCATGGATGCGACTTATGGCGGCACCATTATCGCTAATAAAACCACGATTAATACCAAAGGAGATCACAGTGCCGCTTTAGCAACCGATCGTGGTGGCGGAAATATCTCCGTAACTGATAGTCAGTTTACAACGCATGGCTCAGGTTCTCCCCTGCTTTATTCTACTGGAGATATCGAAGTAAATAATGTGAAAGGAACGTCTACGGGCAGTCAGATTGCCGGAATGGAAGGTTTTAATTCGATTCAGATATACAATTCTGATTTGACTAGTGAGCTAACCGAAGCAACCGCCAGCGATCCTATCGCAAATGGCGTGATTATTTATCAGTCTACTTCTGGTGACGCAGAATCAACCACTGGCGAAACAGCAACCTTTGAAGCGGTCAACTCCACTTTAAAAAGTGCTACAGAGGGAACCATGTTTTATGTCACAAATACTGAGGCGAATATCGTTTTGCAGGATACTAAGCTGGATTTTGATAACGATAGAGCCGCATTGATGACCATTCAAGGAAATAATTCAAATAATTGGGGAACCGCCGGAAGCAACGGGGGCATAGTTAATTTCACAGGGATCGACCAAAAACTAGCTGGTAAGATCAGTGTGGACTCGATCAGCAGCCTTAACCTTACGCTGACTGAAGGCTCTACTTATAGTGGAAGTACTGAAATTACTACAAATGATGTGAATACCAATCCCACTGATTCTCCTATTACGATCAATGTTGATAAAACATCGAAATGGGTGGTTACTGAGGATTCACAGGTAACCAATTTGAATGTGGCGTCAGGTGGCAAGATTGTCGATGGCGAAGGCAAAACTGTTAATGTTGTAGCGAATGGAGAAAAAGTCGTTGAAGGAACTGGAGCGACTACCGTTACTGTTTCAGGGGCTTATAGTACCCAAGTGAATCTTGATGATGCCAATCAATTAAGTGATCCATCGATTGATCGAACAGCTTTCGACCAACATTTTCAACTGGCAACAGCTTTTACCAACAAAACGACTACCAGTGAAAGTACAAAATCTAGTAGTGAAAATAACAGCACCGCCACTACAACTAACTCCATTACTAGTAGTAATCAAGCGGCAGCTTCTAGCGAAAAGAGCAATCATTATTTATGGTACGGATTAGTGGGAGTTGTTGTCATTGTTGGAGGGTTCATTTTTATTCAGCACAGAAGAAGACCGACACGCAGACACTAGGGAGAGCTTAATCATTAATCGAGTCTTCTGGCATCGCTCTATTTGTTTAAAGGTAATTTTGCTGTAGATGTTGTATACGACTTGTCTACCGCTTGTTACTCATGGTCAGAGTTGAGTTGGGACGACTATCGGTAAGCTAGAGTCTAAAAAAAGCCCATCATTCGACAGGCATTAATAAAAATATCCGCTTAAATTACTTGATGATCACTGTTTCGAACATGGAATCTTTTACTAGGACTATCTGGATAAGACATATTTCCATCGTAATGAGTGATTTCAGTGCGGTCGCCATATTTGATGAACTTCACATAGCTGCCGCCTGCTCCGCTGATATTAGACCAATGAAGAACGATGCGATTCCCCTCTTGTTCTGTCATACTCCAGCATTTTCGATCGTAATTTTCCCAGGCGATGTCTTTGCTAACTTCATTTGCTGGATTCTTGTAAGTCGCTTCATAAAATTCGATGGCTTCTTCCATTGACGTCCAATCGTTGTTCACTGGTTCTGGTTGAGCAGCTGCCGCTGGTGGTTCCGTCGATTTTCCTGCCGCAATAGCTTGGAAACCACTATTCAACGCTTGGTTTTCTGTTTGAGTGGTGTGCAGCGCTTTGTCCGGCATTCCTTGATTCTGCATGGATACTAAAACCACTGGCTGATTATTGGTAAAGGCAAAGAAGTAGACGTGTCGTGAAGCCATGCCAGAAGCCGTTTGAGCATCAGAATAGACTGCAACGATACTGTATTGAGCAGATGATTCCCCTGTATCAGACCACTCAGCCGAAACAATGGTGTCATTTACAGCCAATGGACTGTCAGTCGTTCCTAAAACTGCTTCAGGTAACGGCATTCCGTAAAAATTCACATTATTCCCGGGGCGATATTCGTTGTAGGATTGACCCATCGTATTTCCCCAGCTCTGCATGAAGCTTTGAAGTTCACTAGATTTGTTGGTATCCCATAAGGTAGTTGCAATATTAGTATCAGTCGAGCTTTCACCGGTTTCCGCGGAAGATGGTTCAGTCGTTTTTGAAGTACTAGCCTTTTCACTTGTTGCTTTGTTCTTTTTACTGGAGGAATAAGTTTCTGAAACTTTGATAGTATCTTCACTTTTACTCTTACTTGCTGGCGCCTCGTCTTTGCTGCACCCTGCTAAACCTAATAAGCCCATACACAAACTCAGACTGATAATTGCTTTTTTCATGTGATCACTCCTGTTTTATAAATACTATATAGTTATAATAACTAAAACAAGATGATAGAGGAAAGCTTTTTTTACCCTATTAGAAAAGTTTAGCTTCTTAAAAGTCCAACCTTCATTCTGTTTTCATTATACTGCAACATCTGTATTACATTAGGGAGGAATTTTAGTTACCCACGATTTCTTTCCCAAAAACCAAAATAGGATAAAGACCATTAATTATTCAATGGACTCTATCCCTTGTTGAAGATAATTTTTAAAGTGATGATCTGTTCCTTTAAAAATGGATTTGAAAGACAGAGATTTCCGGCGGCACCCCCATTCTTGCGTGAATCGATGTCGTCCCCAAGCCAGTATTGACATAAAGCTTGGTATGATCGCTCAGTTCATATAGTCCGCGGATATATTTCTCTGCTAAGACATTCTTAACTTGATAAAATGGCAGCCGAATCTGACCGCCATGGCTGTGACCAGCTAAGATCAGTTGGGTATTTGTTCCGATAAATTTGTCTGCGACATCTGGTTCATGGGTCAATAGGATCGAATAATCATAGCGTTGCCGATAAGCTAACGTTTCGTCGACAGATGGATTTCCCAGCAGCGAATCATCCAGTCCGCCAATGAACAGTTTTTTTCCGTCCTTTAGCGAAATCGTTTCTCCAGAATTTTTTAAAACAGTGAAATTAGCAGCATTCATGACTCTTTCGTAAACTCTAGCAGCACCACCGCCATAATCATGATTTCCCCAAACGGCATATTTTCCGATTGAAGCCTTCATTTGGCCCAGTCTCTCGATGATCTCCTGTTCATGCTGATACTGGGAATAGTTATCAAACAGATCCCCTGTGAATACGATGATGTCGGGCTTTTGCTGATTTACTTTGCGGATTACCTTGTCTAAGCGCTTCGTTTCATAGCTTTCAGATACCTGAATATCGGACAGCTGGACGACTTTTATTTCTGCGGGCTGGCTTTGATCACCTAATTTCAGCTGATGGACGACGGCTAAGTTTGGCTCGATCTTAAAGGCATAAAATGGGATGAACAGCGCAAGCAGCATGAGTGCCGCAATTATTTTTTTGAACATTATTTTCCTGCTTTCTCTAAGTAATTATTAAGTGGCGTTTGCAACGTCAGCTTAAGTAATGCCCCACCTGACAGGAGCAAGGCTAGGATTAACACGCCAATAATCACTTTTCGTTTTGTCTGATTGTTCATATACTCTCCTCCTGTGTCTCAAAGAATATCGAACAATTATGCAAAACTTGTGCAAAAGAAAAAACAGCACGCATTAATGTGCTGTTTCTTGATCGATTGGTAAATTTACTGTCACGCTAAAGTGATCATTTCCCTGCTGTAGAAGCAAATCTCCGCCTAATGATTTCAACGATTCATTGACGATTGAAAGACCCAAGCCTGTACCAGATAAACGATCATTCCGAGATTCTTCACCAACGACAAAGGGCTCGGCTAATTGGGAAAATTGCTGATTCGTCAGACTTTTGGCTGTGTTTTCAAAAATTAATTGATAGTGATCGCCGCGAATTTTCCCCGAAATCTTCATTTGTTTGTCCAAGCTGTATTTCAGTCCATTAGTCAGAAGGTTGACCAAAATCATCCTCAGCAGCTGTTCATTCGTCTGAATGTGAGATTTTTCCAATTCAAGCCGTATTTGGAAATTCGGATCGATCAGCTGTTGCTGCTTCACTTCCTGTTCTACGACCTCTTGGATACTCACCTTTTCCAGCTGAATGTCTTTTTTTAACTGTCGGCTGTAGGATAAAATGTCTCGGACCAAGTCATTCATCTTTGCTAATTGCTGATCAATATCTTCTAGGAATGTCGGATTCTCCAAACCCATATTTTCTCCATCCACGAGCAGCTGCATAACAGACAACGGAGTTTTTAACTCGTGAGCAAGATTAGATGAAAAATCCTTCAACTGATCGTTGCGCTCCAGCATCTCCTTTTCGTGCTGCTGCAAGGAATGCTTCATTTGATTAATCGATTGGCTTAAGCTGCCTAATTCATTTTCCTCATGAACATCGGAATCCGCAAAATCTAACTTAGAAATGTTGCGGGTTGTTTGCTCCAGACGCCGCAGTGGCTCAATGATTTGCTTGCGAACCAATAAGATCATCAAGCCGAATATGATCAGCAGAAATAAAAGCGTGGCAGCGGCTAAAATTGGCAGCAGGGTATGAACCGCTGCTTTAAAATCGGGAATACTAGTACCGACTAAGTAGAAGGTGTCCCCATGATTAAAAAAGATCGTATAAAAATCACTTTTTTGTTTGTTTTGCTGGTATAGACGCTGTACCGATCGTCCCGATTTCACCGCATTGATTGTTGTTCGATCTACCCAGAAACGATTCAGTGAAATGCCTTCACGATTTAGACCAAAAGTGAGCTCCTCCGTCAGTTCTTCTTCTGAGTTGGCATCTTTATTTTCTAAGGAAACAACGATAAGATCATCTGGAAATTGTTTGTTTTCTCCCTTTTGAATAGCTTGCTGCGCATCCTTGACTGGCTGCTCCATTCTCCAATAGTAATACGTCGGAAAAATCCAGCGATAGAACAGTGCCGCAAGCAGAAGCATCAAGATAAAGATGATGCCAACCCGCAGGATAAAGGAGCGAGTCAAACTATTTTTTCGGTAGTTCAAAGCGATAACCTATCCCGTAAACAGTCTGAATAAAGTCTTTCCCAAGCTTATCCCGCAATATCCTGATAAAACTGTCGACGGTCCTTTCGTCATTCTCATGATCCAATCCCCAGACTGAAAGCAAAATCTGCTCGCGGCTCAGTGCCAATCCTTGATTCTGATAGAGATAGTAAAGCATGTCGTACTCTCTTTTCGTCAAATTTAATTCCCTATTATTTAGCAAAACCCGTTTTTCATTAGGAACAAAAACGAGCGGCTGCATGATATCCTGCTGGATGACGCCTAATAATTTGGCCACTCGAATCAGCAAGACTTTCGCGTGAAAAGGCTTGGTCAAGTAATCATCGACACCCGCTATCAATGCGTTAATCTCATCCTCCGGCAGATCCTTTGCCGTCAGTATCAATACCTTAATATTGCGTTCCTGCTTCATCTGCTGCGCAACTTCGAGACCACTCATCTTCGGCATCATCCAATCTAAAACCGCCAAATCGAATGTCTCGGCATAGAATTTTTCCAAAGCCGCTTCGCCATCACTCGCTTCCACTACCTGATAGCCTTCCTTTTCGAAAAATTTCCGCAATAGTTCCCGCATTTTATCTTCATCTTCACCTAGTAAAATCTTCACTCAAAAAATCCTTTCGCAAATTACGATAATAAAATTATGTATACTGTCTATTTCTTGATATAGGCCTTCCCTATTATAAATTTTTCAATGAAATTTTGAAGCCTTATCTGCACTATTGAGCAGACACGTGACGAATCTTATACTTTACCTAAAAATTCGGGCGTTACTGATCAAATATCATTCTGCTAACCTGTTTGATCACTAACTCGATTAAAATCATGACTTAGCAGTCATACATTCTAAACTGCTAAAAGCAAAACTGACAAAAAGCGTCACACAATTAGGCTGCGTGACGCTCGCTTATGTTTATAGAATGCCTTATAGCATCAATCCCATAACATATAAATGGTAGTATTTTCCATCAATTAAGGTGGTATTCTTCAATTCGCCTTCAATTTCGAAGCCAAATTTCTGATACAATTCCACTGCTCCATGATTATCTGTTCGAGTGTCTAACTGAATTTTGGTTGTAACACCGTTTGCTCTGGACCAGTCTAACATTCGGCGAATCAATTCGCTGCCAATCCCTTGTCCCTGAAATTTTTCGGTAACGACAATACCTAGCTCACCGCAGTGTCTTGCCTTGATTTTATTACTGGAAGTAATTGTTCCGATACCAACGATCTGATCTGCTGCGATCGCTAGAATCATGACGGAATTCTGCTGCTGATCGACACTCAGAATTTTCGCTTTCTGCTCCTCCACGTTCAGCGGGTACTCATTTTCTGTAAAGCTCAAATAGGTTGTTTCACCACCGACACGATTATAAAAAGTGACAAGCTCCTCCGCATCCTCTACGACGGGATTTCGATAAATAATCTCCTCATTCAACTTCATTTTAGCTCTCTTTCCAAATCCGCATCTAAGAAAACGGATTCATGATTTATTAATTGAATTGTATGTCTGTTAAAAATACCTGTCAATCCTTCTATTATCAAGCTCTAAATCTTTACTATTTATGCGTCATCAATCAATTGCTTTGTATCAGAAGTCCGGTTAAGTTCATATTTCTTCGCTAATTCAACGCGCTTGTTCAAATTTTTCTTGTAGTCAATGGAAAAGATACAGGAATAGAGGACATCCAGAATAAAATCCATTGATCCAACCGACGAAAAAGCGCCGATTTTATGATTCAGCTTTTCACGTGTTGAACAAAACAAATTCAGTTTTGCGGATTTTGCGATGGTGTTCGAACCGATATTCGTCACACTAATCATGTTTACCTGCTTCTTATTTAAACGCGTCATGATCGTTTTCAAAAAAGCATCTTCACCGGAATAGCTTAAGACGATCACACAATCGTCTGTACTTACCTGCTCACTTTCGTATAGCTGTTCGCCATGAATCATTGACACGTTCACGTTCCTGCCGATGCGAATCATTTTGTATTTGAATTGTTCTGCCAACATTAATGACACGCTTGTTCCGATAACATGTATTGTCCTTGCATTGTTCAATAGATGGGCAGCTTCGTGTAATACTTTATAATCAAGTAAAGCGAGCGTGTCGCGTATTGTTTCAATCTCAAGTGCTCCGATTTTATTGGCGACAGACATAAAGCTGTCATTCGCCGAAAAGGGAATATTGGCATCCACTTCAGAAAAATGCGAATTTAAATACTCCGTCTCTGAAAATAAGCGCTCCTTAAGCTCATTCCAGCCAGAAAAACCAATTTTTTGTGCTAATCGTACCGCAGTGGCTGGCGAGGTAAAGGTATTTTTTGCGATCTCCGCAGTAGAAAGCTCTTTTACCTCTAAGCCCAGACTAAGAATAAAATCGGCAACGACTTTTTCAGAAGCGGTTAGATCAGGACAATTTTCTATCTTTTCGTTTACTAACATAATTCCTCCTCATGGAAAAGCAGTATCTTTATCCTCAGAGTAGCAGTATTTTTTGATAGCAGCAACACGAAAAACGCTGATCACATTATCTGACCAGCGCTGCTACCTATTCAACTTTCTCTGTTAACCACGCAAGCAATCGTTCTGCGACCTGTTGGTTTTGATTATCAATAGTAGATGTTCCATCGCCTTTTTGTGCGCCATAAGCACCAAAGCCCGCATGGTTTCCTCCAGCTATTTCTTGATAATCCGTACTTTTCGGCAAATCTTCTTTGGCTTTCTGATAAGTCTCGCGATTTAACACTTTATCATTCTCTCCAGTCAGGGATAGTATGGGGATCTCCGTACCAGCCAAGCTTCCCTTCTCATCTGGATAACTAGCTAGGAAAAACATCCCTGCCAATTTATCAGGATGCTCCTTCGCGAAACGGCTGGCCATGACTCCACCTAATGAATGACCGCCAAGCACATAGTCACGATCAGGATGTTCGGAAAGCACCTTCTCTCCACGATTCGGTGCCAAAACAGCCAAATCCAAGGGCATCTTCAGAATATACACGGGGTAACCTGCTTTAGCCACAGTTTGAGCCCATAGACTATAGCTTTCCGGATCAACTAGCGCTCCTGGATAAAAAATGATCATTGGTTTGGTCTTGTCATTAGAAGGAAAGTAAAGCCAATCTCTGCTGCTTTCCCCCTTTTCTGCTGTCTGTTGTGCCCTCTCTGTTGGAGCATAAGTTTGTGTTTTTAGGTAGGCTACTCCCCCGACCATCACGACAACGATTCCGATCAGAACAGTCAGAAGAATCTTTTTCCATTTCTTCACTGTTATCTCCTCTTTCTATCGTTGCCATCATATCATTTTCACGAGTTCAGCAGCAATCTTTAGGATTTCTCATGGCTAATCTAAGACTAATCGCTAGGCCGATACCGTTCCATATTTTTTTTTTGCTAAATTTCATTTCGATTGTGTTGTCTAATACTTCATCATGAGCTTAAAACCAGATATTTCTCTAATGCTTCCTATGTTTCGGTATAGGACATTTCCCGCTAATTCTAGTTTGTCACATTTGATTAACGTCTCGTCCTTCAGCGTGGTGATTCAAATGACCCGACCAACCCGATACTGTTCGTAGTCAATTGGTTCTCTTCGAAAGGTTCTTCTTTTCACCCACACACCCTCCTGAATGCTAAACAGCTGATAAATGAAAACACAGATTTTTATACTATCTTTTCCCCGCATTTGTTGCAGTATATCTTCACTTGTTTTTGAAACTGTTCTTCAGAGAGGATTGGTGTCTCATTTGACATCACAAGGTAGTTCGTCTCGCCCACGATCATATCAGCCACACTCTTGTTACTGCAGGAAGGACATTTTAGCTTTCTAAGTTTGAATTGTCTCAGGTAGGACCAGGCCGTATTTTGTTCATTAACAGCTCTGCGACAGCGATCGATCATTAACAGCTCGCGATCATCAAGTTCTCTTGCTACTAAAGTTTTTACACTTGGAATATTGGAACATAACGCAAATTCCTTGATTGCCTCTTGGGCAGCCTGTTTATCCGAATATAGTTTTATACTTGCGACTAGGTGAGCGAAGATCGGAATTTCATTCTTTTGACACGTTTCTGATAGTACCCTTGTTGTATTCAGAAATTTTGAACCCTCAATAACACTGATTCCTGTAACATACCCAAAATCTTCATTGCTAGAATAAATCGCATATAGTTTTTTATAGTACATCTTTATTCACTCCTTCATGATGAAATAATCTGACTGGCTCAATTTGAAAATCGATATGGTGAAATTATGAAATATCGTTTGCCAGATAGTGGTTTCAGCTATGTAATAGTTAACGATTTCATTTAGCTAAGCTTTTTCATTCGAAAATTTTAAAGGAAACGATGTATTCATAAATCAATTGTTGAAAAAATAATAGCACGTCATTGAATTCGGGAGGTTGCCTATCTTTTTTCTTTTAATTACCAATTTGAATAATTCTTTTTTTTATTTTTATTCATATTATTTTGTTTTATCATTATGAACGAAAGAAAGGCTCTGACACTTTCACTCGAAATGATTAAATAGATGGCAGAGATTGCTGCACAAAAAAACGCTGATCCCTTTACAGATCAACGTTTCAAATTCTTCGTTCTTGTTTGATTGATAGGTCGTTTTAGTATAAACAAATGGAAAAAACTCACGCTGAAATTCTCTTTAGCGCCATCTAAAAAACTATGCACTCAAGGTTATTCTATAGCACTTTAGCTCGCCCTTCTCTACAATCTTCAATTTTAGCGTATCTGATCCCTCATTTGCTAAAAGCTTAGGCATTAAATAGTTGCCAATGATATCCTGCTCTGAGGTTCCTTCTTCAAAAAATTCTACATTATTTGAAGCTGCACCTGTTTCCTCCAAACTTGAATGAAAAGAATAGCTGATCACTGTGTCATTTTCGTTTTGACCATATTTCAGCATTTCAGAATTATCTACCAGCTCCAGTCCAAAAATCCCTAGAGTGTCCTCCAAGCTGCACTCTCCCCATTCAGCCTGATTATTGCTGAAAATTTGCTGAATATCTACGATTTCGTTGGACGTTAAAGACTCCACTATCACTTCGAAATTGTCTGCATCCATGTTTTGTCTGAACTTGTATAAAATGTCTCCAGCTTTATTTAGGACATTGAATTTGAGTGTCATTTCGCCCTTCAACGTGGTAATCAAAATGACACGACCAACCCGATACTCACCATAATGCAACAGTTCTTTCTGAGCCCATATTCCCACGTGATCAACCTCCTATTGTTGCTCTTTAGTTAAGTATAAGTGATGGCGAGCTCTGAGCCTAGATGATTGGGCAATAACAAAAATTGTTTTTTTTGGAATAATTTAAAAAAAATGATAATTTAATTTGTTAAGCGCTTTTCAAACTTATTGAAAGAGCGAAATAAGGCGGTTGATTCAGCTATTTCGTAAAAATCGGTCTCATATAAATCAATGCTTTCTTTATATCATTGGGCGATTAAAATATCTTTTAGTGTATTCTTCAATTCCCTCAAAAAAAATTCTCCCATCTCAGTTTGTTTACGCATTTTATTCGTAATCACCACTAATGAATGAACATCAGCAGCTTTTAGCGGTCGCAAGACGATTTGATTTTTTGTCAATCCCTTGATGATACCTAACCCAGATGCGTAGGCATCCGAGGCAGCTAGAAGATTCATCAAGGTCCCGCGATCGCTAGTATAATAAGTCGACTGTTCTTTGGAAGTATCCAACGGGTCCTCATCTAAATGAGCGGCGCCGCTATCCTCTTGGACAAAACGAACCTGCGGATAGCAAGCAAGGTCGTCCTTCGTTACCACTTGTTTGGCGGCCAGAGGATGATGCCTGCCTAAGTATATGTGCGTGGAGAAGTTTCCCAACACTTCGAAATTGAGACTTTCTTGGCTAAAATATCGCTCTAGCAGTCTTTTGTTCTGGGGATTCAGGTAAAGAATCCCCAGTTCGCTTTCGAAATCGCGAATACTCTCAAGAATCGTTTTTGTTGTTGTTTCAATAAGAGAAAAGTTCTGACAAACAGATTGAAATTCTTCCGTCACTGCCATAAACGGTTCATAAAGGAAGTCATAATGCTGAGAGATCACAGAAAAACTTCTCTTTGTTCCTAGTAAAAAATGCTTCTCCATGTCTTCTACCTGAGCTAATATCCGTTTGGCGTAGATCAAAAAGTCACTCCCGGCTTCTGTTAAGCAGACACCGGATTTTGAGCGATGAAAAAGCTGAACATTCAGTTCGCTCTCCACCTCTTTGATTGAACTGGAAAGGCTAGGCTGCGTAACAAATAATTCTTTAGCCGCCTGGCTGAAGCTCCCCACTTTCGCGATCGTTTGAACATAACGATATTGCTGTAAATTCATGAGCTGCCTCCCTTCATCTAATCATCAAAGACATTGAAGGCCTGAGTCAGATCCGTCAGCAGATCTTGACTATCTTCGATCCCGATCGAAAGGCGTAGCAGGTTGTCAGTCAAACCGTAGGACTCTCGCAGCTCCTGCGGGATATCCGCATGTGTTTGAGTTGTCGGATAAGTGATCAAGGTCTCTACTCCGCCTAAGCTTTCCGCAAAAGTAATTAGCTGTAATTGAGTTAAAAAATGTGTGATTTTACTTGCGTCAGTGACCAAAAAGCTGATCATTCCACCAATCCCGGGATAAAGCACCTTTTCTACTTGAGGAAATTGTCCCAAAGCTTCAGCGATTTCCTGTGCATTGCGTTCTTGCTGTTCAAAACGAACCTTTAATGTTTTCAAGCTGCGAATAAACAACCAGCTGTCAAAGCTTGATAGCGTTGGTCCGGTCGTATTGCTAAGCCAAGCTAATTTCTCACCTATGTCAGAATCCTTTGCCACCACGACCCCTGCCAAAATATCATTATGTCCGCTTAAAAACTTCGTGCCTGAATGAACGACGATGTCTGCCCCTGCCTTTAAAGGCTGCTGTCTTAATGGCGTTGAGAAGGTATTGTCCACGATCAATAGCGACTGCTTTTGTTGAGCTAGTTTCGCGGTATCGGCAATCGAGACCTCTTGCATCAAAGGGTTCGTTGGTGTTTCTAAAAAGACAGCGTCGATCTTTTCGGTCAGTTGGCTTTTAAGGCTGTCGAAATCGTCAAAATAATGAAAGACTGCAGCACTTTGTCGTTCTAATTCTTGAAAATATCGATAACTTCCGCCATATAGATCACGGGAAACTAAGAACTCGCTTTTAGCTGGGAAGTAGTTGAAAACTAACTGGATCGCGCTCATGCCAGAGCTAGTTACAATCCCATGACTGCCTCCTTCTAACTTCGCCAATGCTTCTTCTAAAATCGTTCGAGTAGGATTTTTTGTCCGTGTATAGTCATAGCCCGTACTATGTCCCAGCTCTGGGTGGGAAAAAGTCGTCGATAAGTAGATTGGTGCCGAGACCGCTCCTGTCTGCTTATCACTATGATTCCCAATCTGCGCCAATTCTGTTGCTGTATGATAGTTCATTCTCCATTTCCTCCCTTAAGCTTGCGATCAACCTCAATTAAATTTGTTATTGCTTTTTGGATATTCTCCGATTTTGTTGCCAAATTGATACGGATAAATCCTTTTGTTTCAGATGAAAACCATTCCCCGTAATCAATTGCCAATTTAGCCTGATTTTGGACGGTATTCTTTACATCAGCTTCCGTTGACAGCCAGTCTCTTAAGTCCAACCAAGCCAAGTAGGTTCCTTGAAGCTCGCTAAGCTTGATTTCTGGTATAGCATTCAAGAGCTGTCGTTGTAATAGCTGATAGTTTTCTTCTACGATGGCTAACAAATCACGCAGCCAATCATCCCCTGTTTCGTAAGCAGCGATCGCCGCCACTTGTCCCAAAACGCTTATACCTGTATGGTGGTGAAGACTTTCCCATTTCTGATACTGTTTGCGCAAATTTTCGCCTGGCAACCAGATGTGGGCATTCAAAAGTGATGCTAAATTGAACGTTTTTGATGGTGCGTTGCAGACAATCAGCTGATCTAAAAAATCTGCCTCTTTAGCCACTGTCACTGCCGAAACAAAGGATTTTCCTGTTAAGATCAAATCAGAATGGATTTCGTCGGAAATGACCAGTACCCCATATTTTTGACACAAGCTAAGGATCGTTTTAAGTTCCTCTTTACTCCAAACACGTCCGACTGGATTGTGAGGAGAACACAGAATGAACAGCTTGATGTCATTTTCGATCAGCTGTCGTTCAAAATGAACCAGGTCCATTTGATAGCCAGACGGTGTTTCAACTAAATTTGAAGTCACAAGCTGACGCTTCTGGTCTCTGATCATATCGAAGAAAGGATAATACACAGGTGGTTGAACAATGATTTGATCTCCTTCCTCCGTAAAACAAGTGATCAAATCATAGAGGCCTTGAACAACGACCGAGGTAAAGTGCAGCCACTCTGGTTGGAAGCTAGTCTGTTCATGTCTTTTTTGCCATCCGTCATAAGCAGAGAAATAGTTCTCTGGGACTAATGAATAGCCAAAAATCCCATGCTCAATCCGTTCCTTAAGTGCCTCTTGAACGGAGGATGGAGCAGAAAAATCCATGTCTGCTACCCATAAAGGCAGCAAATTTTCGTTTCCGTAGCGTTCCTTTAGTGCGTCCCATTTCAAGGAATCCGTTTGTTTTCTTTCTCGGTAATAGGTTTGAATAAAATCTGCTGTTTCCATTCGTTCACTCCTTTTTTGTAAAAAAAAACGCCCCTTTGTCATAATTAGACAAAGGGACGGCTTATACCGTGTTACCACCCAAATTCGTATTATAAAAATACCTCGACAGTTCCATGCGAAACTCGGCGAGATAACGATCGCAACCGTCTAACGAGCGTTAACCCGTGAGAACACTCAGAGCTCATCTTCATTGAGTTTGCTTGCTCCTCTTTCTCACCAGCCGAGGTCTCTTTATGCAGCAGTGTCAATTACTCTTCTCTTCAACGTTTGATTTATTCTGTTCGATAAACAATTCGCGCTAAACTGCTTTTATTTGGCCACTTAGCACGTTCTTAGTATTTTGATAAATATGCTTTGCCACTTCAGCATTGTTCATCGTATACAGATGAATTCCTGCAACATCTTGTGTCGCTAAATCAATGATCTGATCTACAGCATAAGCCAATCCAGCCTCTCTCAGGGCTACTGGATCGTGTTCATACTTTTCCAAAATGGCTAAAAATTTCCGTGGAAGCTTCGTGTTCGTTGTCTTGATTAAGCGCAAGGCCTGTTTGCGATTCACGATCGGCATAATTCCTGCCAAAATAGGAACCTTGATATCAGCTAAATCGCAGGATTCTTGAAATTGATAGAACAATTCATTGTCAAAAAACAACTGTGTAATCAACTGATCACATCCTACAGAAACCTTTTGTCTTAAGCTTTTAATATCCTCAATCCGATTTAGAGATTCTGGATGAGCTTCAGGATAGCAAGCGCCACTAACATGAAAAGCTGGTGCTTGCTTCTTTACGAAGTCAATCAAATCACTCGCATAAGTGAAATCCTTTTTAGGCGGCAGCTCAGGACTAATGTCGCCTCGCAGGGCTAAAATCTGATGGATGCCAATTTGATCCAATTGTTCTACTAGTCGTTGGACTTGCTTTTGATCCAGATATGCTGCGGGCAGGTGGGCGATTGTCGGCACCTGTAATTCATTATGGATATAATCTGCCACTTTTAGGGTTGTTTCTTCAATCGTTTTCCGATTATTACTACAGGTCACACTGATAAAATCAGGCTGCAATTCCCGCAGATCCTCCAATGTCGCAAACAATTTTTCTGTCCCGACTTGAGTATTTGGTGGGAAAACTTCAAATGATAAGGTGCTGGACATAACACTCACTTCCTTTCAGCTGTTTTCAAGAATTTTATATTCCTTTTTAAATCATCGCGTCTCTTAGCGATTCTCCTGTTCAATCTGTGATACAGTACACAATATCATTCTTTTTCAAGATTGAATAACTGATAAAAATAATAACCAGTTATAGCCAATAACTATAACGTCAGCTATAATTTATAGAAAAGAGGTGAGACGATGCGTCTGCAGCAATTAATTTATTTTGAGAAAATCATTGAAAAAGGCTCCATCAACGAAGCAGCTAAAGCTTTGTTCCTGACTCAACCCAGTCTCTCCAATGCTCTAAAGGAACTGGAGAATGAAATGAATGTTCGACTGCTCGTCCGCAACAAACAAGGGATCATTCCCACTGCAGAAGGTCGTGAATTTCTGATCTATGTCCGCCAAATATTGGATCAGGTTAATTTGCTGGAGGAAAAATTTAAAAATGAACCTCTACGTAGGCAAAATTTTTCAGTTTCTGCCCAACACTATGCTTTTGTAGTCCATGCCTTTGTGGAATTGCTGCGGACCGTCGATGCAGATGAATACAACTTTACTTTGCGTGAGACTGAAACGGAAAATATTTTTGATGACCTTGCTAGCTTCAAAAGCGAATTAGGCGTTTTATATCTGAACTCTTTTAATCGTCAGGTCATGACAAAACTATTTAAAGAGAAGGGATTAGAGTTTACCCCGCTATTCAATGCCAAACCTCATGTCTTTGTCAGTCGGACCAATCCGTTAGTCGCTAAGCAGACAATCCAACTGAGTGATCTTGAGGAGTATCCTTATTTATCCTACGAGCAAGGGGATAACAACTCGTTCTATTTTTCCGAAGAAATTCTCAGCACTTGGGATCGGAAAAAAAACATTAAGGTCAGTGATCGCGCCACGATTTTTAATCTAATGGTTGGTCTGAATGGCTACACAATCAGTTCTGGAATCATCAGTAGTGAGCTAAATGATGATAAGATCGTCGCCATTCCTTTAGAGTACGATGATGTGATCACCTTAGGCTGGATCAAGCAGCAGCAGCTGGAGTTAAGTCATTTGGGGCACACTTACCTAGAACTATTAAAAGAACATATTCGCGGCTATGGATTTGAAATTATTCAATAAAAATAGTCAAGAACTTCTCTGTTAATGAGAAGTTCTTGACTATTTTTATACTATTTCAGACCAACCAACAATAACTGAACCGATTCTTACTTACGATCACTATTAATGATGAGCTCACTTGCCCTCACCCATAAATAAACAACGACCACTGCAGAATCAGCGTGATCCCGGCACCAAACAACCAGCCGCCTACTACGTCTGACAAGTAATGAATCCCTAAGTACACGCGAGAAAAGCCAATCATTCCAGCAATTATTACACAAAGGACCACCAATAAGGGCAGCCATTGCGGATAAACCGCTCCGCCACCAAGTGCGATACTACAATAAAGCGCGCTAGAGCACGTCGCGTGGAAACTAGGAAAACTGGCATCCACCTCTTCAACTAAGCGCTCCCCCACCGGACGAGGTCGCTTGACAATCCGTTTGATCAGATAAGCCAAACCCCAGCCAATAGCTAGGGATAGACCAGCTGGTTTCAAGATTGCTGAACGAAATGGTGGAACAAGAGCCAACGCACCAATAACAATAATCACCCCTGTTGCTCGGCCAAGCTTAGTAAAAAACAGCATGATTCGATTGGCAAAGGGCCGGCGCCAGGCTATGACTTTGAGGGTTATCTCTTCATCGAACTGTTGTAAATTTAAGAATAAAAGGCTGATCAGCAACACTAAGAATAATAGCAAACAACTAATTCCCACAATTAGCATGTCCTCTCCCCCTTCCAGATAGTAAAGTAACTGCCAATTAGGAACTCCGTATATCTCTTATATTCAGTATAACCCAATTTATTTTCTGTGTGTTAAAGAGACAGAAGGATTCCTTCTGGAAAAAAAGTATGATTTCCTTAAACGCTTCTTCCCCTCCCTCGTTTGTTCTCCCCGAACGTATCTCCCCTCATATAAACAAGATTTATCGTTACCCAACGTTTTGACTATACTTTCCTTCTCCTTTTATACTTCGTGAGCAATCAAAATTTAGGAGGATTTATTTATGCTTACAGGTTTAAATTTATTAAACAACCCCTTTTTAAATAAAGGAACTGCTTTTACCAAAGAAGAACGGGCAAAATACGGTATTACAGGAATGCTTCCAAGCACCGTTCAAACCTTAGAACAACAAGCTGTTCAAGCCTACGGACAATATTTAAGCAAACCATCTGATTTGGAAAAACGTATTTTCTTAATGAACGTTTTTAATACAAACCGGACATTATTCTACAAATTAATGGGTCAACATCTAGTTGAGTTCATGCCAATCGTTTATGATCCAGTTGTTGCGGATTCAATCGAACAATACAACGAAATCTTTGTAGAACCACAAGATGCAGCTTTCTTATCTATCGATGATCCAGAAAGTATTAAAGACAGCTTGAAAAACGCTGCTGACGGCCGCGACATTCGTTTGATCGTTGTGACTGACGCAGAAGGAATCTTAGGTATGGGTGACTGGGGTGTCAACGGTGTCGACATCGCCATCGGTAAATTAATGGTTTACACAGCTGCAGCTGGAATTAACCCTGCACAAGTATTACCTGTCTCTATCGATGCTGGTACAAATAACGAAGAATTATTAAACAACCCGCTTTACTTAGGGAACCGTCATGCACGTGTAACTGGCGACACTTATTATGACTTCATCGACAAATTCGTTGAATCAGCAACAGAGCTTTTCCCTGAATTGCTATTGCACTGGGAAGACTTCGGACGTGGCAATGCCGCAAATATCTTAGAAAAATATCAAGATAAGATCACTACCTTTAATGATGATATCCAAGGAACTGGGATCGTTGTACTTGCCGGTGTATTAGGCGGATTGAACATTTCTGGTGAAGACTTGAAAGATCAAACGATTTTAACATTTGGTGCGGGTACTGCCGGTGTTGGTATTGCCAACATTCTATTAAAGGAAATGGTTCGTCAAGGAACTCCTGAAGAAGAAGCGCGTAAACACTTCTACCAAGTTGACAAACAAGGTCTATTATTTGAAGACACAGAAGGCTTAACTCCTGGACAAATTCCGTTTGCTAGAAAACGTGCAGAATTTACAAACAGTGAAGAATTAACAAACCTAGAAGCCGTAGTGAAAGAAATTCACCCTACAATCATGATCGGGACTTCTACTCAACCAGGTGCTTTCAGCGAAACAATCATTAAAGAAATGGCTGCACACACTGAACGTCCAATCATTATGCCTTTATCAAACCCAACAAAATTAGCGGAAGCAACTGCTGAAGACCTAATTAACTGGACTGATGGTAAAGCCTTGATTGGAACGGGTATCCCTGCTGCCGATGTGGAATACAAAGGCGTGACTTATCAAATTGGTCAAGCTAATAATGCGCTAATGTACCCAGGGCTCGGTTTAGGCTTAATTGCTTCAACTTCGACTCGCGTAAATGATGAAATCATTTCTCAAGCTAGCCGTGCTTTAGGCGGAATTGTTGATGTCACAAAACCAGGTGCATCTATCTTGCCTCCAGTCGCTAAATTGACGGAATTCTCTCAAATCATCGCTGAAACAGTCGTGAAATCAGTGGTTGACCAACAATTGAACCGTGAAGAAATCTCAGATGTGAAAGCAGCTGTTGAAGCGGCTAAATGGGTTCCTGAATACAACGATTAATCCCAATCATCCCTTCCCCCTTGATATGATTTGGGTTTATATATAGAAACATCTCTCTGAAATGAGGGAGTAGATGCTGCTCTACTCCCCATTTTTATGGATTCAACAATGTTTTATTAAAGAAAGGATCTTTTAAAAATGGCACAAAAAGAATCAACAACTGCGATGCCAGTTGAAGAAAAAAAGACCAGCTTCTGGTCCACAAAAATTACTGGCGTCAGCCTTCCAATCTATTTGATCATGGTGGTCGTTCTGATTGTGGCAATGGCTTTAGGCAAATTGCCAACGAATATGATCGGACCAATCGCTATTCTAGTAATCTTTGGGAACTTATTCCATTTTATCGGCAATAAAATTCCAATCGTTAAAAGCTATCTTGGTGGTGGATCAGTGTTTGCAATCTTCGCTTCTGCGGCAATCGCCACGTTTGGTATCTTACCTCCTGAGGTTGTAAAATCAACACAAAACTTCGTTAGCAACATGGGTTTCTTAGACTTTTATATTGCGGCTTTGATCACTGGTAGTATCCTGGGAATGAACCGTAAATTATTGATGAAGGCTTCTGTTCGCTTTATTCCTGTAGCACTTATTTCAATGGTTGTTTCTTTCTTCGCAGTTGGACTTGTTGGTATGCTGATCGGTAACGGTTTTGCAAACTCTGTTCTATACATCTCATTACCTGCGATGGCTGGTGGTGTTGGTGCCGGAGCAGTTCCACTATCAACGATTTACGCACATGTTCTGGGTACAGACGCATCATCGATCATTTCACGTTTGATCCCTGCGACAGCCATGACGAATGTTTTAGCAATTATCGGCGCCGCTTTAGTTGCTCGTGCCGGTCAATCATTGCCTAAACTAAACGGCAATGGCAAATTGATGGAAAAAGGCGATCTTGGCGATGGCAAACCTCGCGAAGTAAAACCTGATATCGCCCAATTAGGCGTTGGTTTGATGGTTGCCTTGACCTTCTTTATTTTAGGTCAAATCTGTAACTTCTTTGTTCCAAAGATCCATGCCTATGCTTTTATGATTATCATCGTTGTTATTTGCAAAATTACCAATATTTTACCTGAATACTATGAAGATGCTGCGATCATGTTCAACAACTTGATTGTTAAAAACTTAACTGCTGCAGTTCTTGCCGGTATTGGTATTGCGCTATTGAACTTGAACGTTCTAGCTTCAGCATTAACATGGCAATTCGTTGTTCTGTGTTTGACAAGTGTCGTAGTCATTTCTCTTGTTTCTGGATTTGTCGGTCGTCTATTTGGTTTATATCCAATCGAATCAACGATTACTGCTGGTCTATGTAACAACTCAATGGGCGGCACTGGGAATGTAGCCGTGTTATCTGCCGCAAACCGCATGGAATTGATTGCCTTTGCTCAAATGGGCAACCGTTTAGGTGGTGCGATCGTACTGATTATTTCAGGATTCTTAATGCAACTATTCTCATAAGCTTTTATCTTGTAAAAAATTATTGATAAAAACTTTATAAATATAAACCGATCGAACATTCTACTTTTTATTAGGAAAGTGAATGTTCGATCGGTTTTTTATTATTGATAGCTAGATAGCGGAATCCGTTCCTAACATTTTTTTGCTAGATTTATCATACTGTCTTAAAAAGAAAAAGGAAAACAGCAAGGTCGCCCCTTCAGTTACTGGCAAGCTCACCCATGCTCCCGTCAGGCCAAAAATTCCAGCTAAAACGATGACTAAAGGAATTAAGAAGATATATCCACGAAATAACGCCAGCGCAAAGGCCTGCTTTGCCCGCCCAATAGCCGAAAAGAAGATACTAAAAACGACGTTAAAGGAAGATCCGAACAATGATAGAAAGAATATCGGAATGCCGGCAGCAGCCAATTGAATCAGTATTGGATCATTCTCACGATTGAAGGCAGAGATGATTGGATACTTTAAGAAAAACAGAAGCAGATATAAGCCGACCGCCATTAGGAAACTAGTTCTCAAACCAAAGTTCAATACTTTTTTGACTGTAGGCGTATCTCCTTTGTTTACTGCACGACTGATCAATGGCTGGATTCCCTGCGCGACACCGGTAAATAGGGAAAGTGCTACTACTAAAATATTCGCTAAAACACCATATGCCGCGATGGCGATATCCCCTCCTAAGCCGATTAACACTTGATTGAAGACCAAGATGCTAACACCAGTGCTCATTTCAGCAAGAAAAGATGAAAGACCTAACTGGACACTTTTAGTAATTGTTCTCAGTTCAGGTATTGCCCAAGTCAATGAAAGTTGGCGTTTCGAAAACTTGCGATGGGTACTCAAAATCATCAGGCTCAGTATTGGCGACAAAACAGTTGCCAATGCAGCACCGGCCATTCCTAGATTCATCGGGAAGACGAAAATATAGTCAAACACGATGTTAAAAAGACTTGAACAAATCATCGCCTTCATCGCCAATTGCGGATTTTGATCGTTGCGAATGAACGCTAAACATAGGTTGTTCGAGATAAAAAATGGTGCCATTACTAGAATAAAGCGCATATACATGACAGTCAATTCAACCGTTGCCCCGCTCGCACCCAACAGCAGTGCCAAATCATGACTAAAAAAAACACCAATAATTGTGAAGAAAAGCCCGATAGCGGCACCGACAATTAGCAGCTGTGAGAAATAGTCGCCCCTTCTCCCCTTGAGGGTAAAAAGAGTGGCGCCCCCCATCCCCAGCAATAATCCTAGTCCTGTCAATAAATTAAACAGTGGAAGTGCGATATTCAAGGCCGCTAAGCCCAGCACCCCTACACCATTTGCGATGAAAAAGGTGTCCGCTAAAATATACAGTGATAATCCCAATGTGCTTAAAACGCTACGTGTTACATACCCTTTGATCTCGTTCATCTGAATTCCCTCCACAAAAAAATAGCATCCTACCCTCCGATGGCCTAAGGGGTAGACTGCTACTCAAAACAAAACCCGGCGATTTTGCTAAAAGTTCTTCATAATTTCCTTACATTCTAGCAACAAACAAATGAAAAGGCAACCACGATTTTTTTAAATATTTAGATACATGATTCTTTCACCGTTTTCGGGATCATATTTCTGGCTATCGAGGAACCCAAATCGCTGATAATAGGGGATGATTTTTTCATTCTCATCATGCACGCTTAAATAGATCCGTTCGACCGCGTATTCTTGCTTCATAAACTCAATCAACAAGGGAATAAATAAGGTACCTAACCCTTCTCCCTGAAAGTTGGTATCAATCATCAAACGATCTAGCCACATTGTACTCCCGTTTTTGGCGCCAATCATAGAGAATCCGACTAATTGGTCTTTATGATACAGCGCTAAGGGACGCCATCGAAGAGAGACATCGTATGCAGCCTCCAATAACGATTGAGCGTTGCTTTCGATGAATCCTTTTTGATTGGGTGAAACACAAAGTGAACGAACTTCACGCC
This sequence comes from Enterococcus sp., assembly GCF_032555305.1. Taxonomy (GTDB): domain Bacteria; phylum Bacillota; class Bacilli; order Lactobacillales; family Enterococcaceae; genus Enterococcus_A. The sequence goes on along the minus strand of NZ_JAWGOQ010000002.1, from coordinate 160,262 downwards.
AATTGGTTTCGTCTACATCTTTAATGAATAGGCTCATGAAGACACTATCCTTTCTTTTTAATATTACTCGTTGTAAATACCGTATCAAAAACAGAAAAAATCAGCAATCGATATCCTCGATTGCTGAGAAAGCAGAATGAGCTGTTCTAGTTTTGCATTTAATGAATGGTCTAAATAAATCACCATCTTCCACGTTTTAACCGCGCTTTGTTCACATAGCGTTTCGCATTTGGAGGAATTCGTTCCGGTGAGTTATCTGTATCAACCTCCCAGGGATAAAGCCCAGCCTGATTTTTTTGATACGTACTCAAATCATTATCTCCTTCTGAGTGGGTCTTACGATCTTTTTTCTTACTGATTCGCATTAGCAAGTAGGTTAAACCAATTAGGAGTAACGCGATAAACCTGATTGTTCCAACCATCTCTCTTCCTCCTTTATCACTTGCAGCCGATAATTGATCAGTCCTGACAGAAAATGCTCCGCATCATCAATGCGCATTCGAAAACGATCATGACGAGCAAAAAAGCCAAAGGAAACAATTTCTGGTTTTTTAAAAAATTGAGCAAACTCTGGGAACATGACTCCAGTAGTGAGTTCATGGAGAACTCTCTTTTTCATGACTGCGTTTATTCGATTTTTAACTGTTTCAAATTCTTCCTCTTGATTAAAAATTTTAGCTTTCAAACCACTGACTTCGAGCTTATCAATCATTTTAGAAGCTGCTACCAACAGCTCTAGCATTGTCGGATATGCAGTATCTCGTTTTTCAATAAAGCGGATGTTCCCCAATGCGTTATCAAGTCCGAATCGGTAATAGGCTTCTTTTTTTTTATATCTTAGAAATTCGTTCACCGCATAGCTTAGCCAATGATCATGATATTTTTGATAATCGTTTGCTATAAACTGTGCCATCAGATCTTCACAAATTTTCATGATTTTTTCCTCTTTAAAAACGCCATAAGCACGCAGCAAAGCAAACAATATTTCGCCATCGTAATATTCGATCCGAAATTTTTCTTTGATTGTTAGTGATTCATCTAAAACATGAATGGTTCGATTGTCCTTCGTTATGAACTTCTCTTTTACCACCAGTATTAGTTTTTGTAAAATCGCATTGAATTGAGGATCTCCAGTCACCTCAATATATTTCGCGATTGCGAGTATTGCGGTGGCTTGCGCCCCTAATTTGTACTCAGCACCATTTTTTAAGGGTTCCTCCACAACTGTGTAACCTTCCTTATTGACAATCAGATTTTGAACTCCCCAAAGAACACTCTGTTTTAAAGATGAATACATTCCCCTATCTTTTAAATATGCCGCCGCTTCTGCCAACGCGTAGATTGAAGAAAAATGCCGAACAGAATTATAGCCCTTAATGCTCTGGTCATAACATGGAAAATAGCCATAAATGAATTGACCAGAATCTGTTAACTGACGATTTAAATAAGCAGCTCCCTTTTCGATCACAAGATCGGTCGTTCTATCTACATTCGAGTAAGTAATTTCTCTGACTCGATTGCCATTTCCGTAATCAATAATCGGAAAAACCTGTTGCTGCTCAAAATAAAAGGCTTTGGTTTTGAATAAAAATATCTTTGATTGTTTCAGCAGATTAACGTTAGCATTCTTCTTTCCATATTTTCGTTTAATATATCCCCGATAATTTTGTTCATCGATCGAAAGATTTGGAAGATTTCTTCCTACTTTATGCTCTTTGCTAGGTCTCAAAATTGCATTTCCGGCCAATTCTTCCATCAAAAAGCTATAGGATTGCTTTCCTTCGATGCGAAAATTGAAATCCCCATAATTATTTCTTTTTACAGAACGAATGAGGTTTTGTAGTTGTTCAAAACTGATTTGTCTTTCCTCCGTGAGAATATCGATTCTGAAATAACAAGCGGAAGTGAGTTGATTCTTTTTGACATAGGACAAAAAGTTGTGCCACACACTCTGATAGGTTTTACCATAAAGCTCAGTTACAGTCCCACGCTCAGCGAAATTTCCAGTACTGACGATCATCATCGGATGTTGAGATTGCTTTGCTTCAAGTATATCAAGCTGTATTTTCACCATTTGAAATTGACTTTCCATTGTTTGAACAGACATCTACTCACCTCACAAACGATTGATGAAGAAAAATCGTTCTTCATCAATCGTTTCTTTATATTTTTACTTATTCTTCTTTCTTCGTTCGTTTTAACTTCCAAATACCAAGTCCTGAAATGAAGACAGCTAGAGCTCCTAAAGCTGTTAACGAACCGGTCTTCTCGTCACCAGTCGCTGGATACTGCTTCGCACTTCCCGTGTAACCTGCTCCAGAGCTGCTTCCTCCAGAAGATCCTCTGCTGGAAATATAACCATTACCAGAACCCCCTGGAGGTGTAGTAGAATTACCTGCAATTAATGGGACAGGGCGATCTTGATCCGCGTCGGCATCCGCGTCGGCATCAGCGTCAGCATCGGCATCAGCATCGGCATCAGCGTCGGTATCCGCGTCAGCATCAGCATCGGCATCAGCATCAGCATCAGCATCGGCGTCAGCATCGGCGTCAGCGTCGGCATCCGCGTCGGCATCCGCGTCAGCATCGGCGTCGGCGTCGGCATCGGCATCGGCATCGGCATCTGCATCAGCGTCGGCATCGGCATCAGCATCGGCGTCAGCATCGGCGTCGGCGTCGGCATCTGCATCCGCGTCGGCATCAGCATCTGCGTCGGCATCCGCGTCAGCATCCGCGTCGGCATCAGCATCCGCGTCGGCATCCGCGTCGGCGTCAGCATCCGCATCAGCGTCGGCATCGGCATCAGCATCAGCATCGGCGTCAGCATCGGCGTCGGCATCAGCATCCGCATCAGCATCCGCATCGGCATCGGCGTCAGCATCGGCGTCAGCATCCGCATCCGCATCTGCATCGGCGTCAGCATCGGCGTCAGCATCCGCATCCGCATCTGCATCGGCGTCAGCATCAGTTTCATCATCATCTGGAATGATCGCTGGTGTCGGTAAGCTTGGAACATCATTTTGATCATAGGCGATCAATGTAATCTCGTCTAAGGCATCCACATCGTCCGCTGATACAGGAATGGTAAATTTACCAGTATCATCCGTCATGCCTTCCGCAATCATGACACTGTCCTTATAAATTCGAACCGTCGTATTTGGATCCGCAAAACCGGTCACTTCATAGCCCGTTGATGAACTACCTGTGACAGCGACATCATAAGGTGCTGTTACTGCCGCCACTTTATAAAAAACTGGCGTATAGCCGTCGTTATCAGTTGCGATATCAATGGATAAAAGGTCTGGCGATTTTACAATATTCGCGATGAACCCAGCTTCGTAAGGAGTTGACATATCAACTCCTTGATTAATCAAATCAATATACGTGGGATCCATGATTGTTGTAGGCAAAGTTACAGTTGTTTGACCTAGAACACTGGCATCAACTAAATCGCCAACGAGTGCTGTGCTAACATTTACAAGATCTTGTGCTGTTGCGAATGTCGCATTGAAGATCGGTTTCAACGTCAAATTAAGTGTTTGATTTACAAGTGTGGAGCCTGTGCCAGTTATTGTTAACGCTTGAACGGCATTGTTTAAATCCGTTAAGATAGTGTTCAGATTTTCTCGGATAATTGTTTCTATAACGCCATCCAGATCAGCGTAAATGTATTGATCCCCTTGCGCTTGTATTTGAAGTGCGACATCTGCCGCGGTTAAACTACTCAGACTTTTTAATTGATTCAACTGAGCATAGACATCAGACAAATTGATTTCTAAATCAAGCAAGGGATTCGAGTTAATGAGAGTGTCAATGGAATCTATCAGTGTTGTTGTTGCACCATCTACAATTGAGATCAACGGATCGAGCCCATTTTCAGGTAGAATAATATTAGTTGAAAAAGAACCAACACCATTAGGAGTGACACGCCCTCTCAACGGCTCTGGGATAGCGAGAACGGCTCGACGATTGCCTGGAAGGACGCTTAAATCAATACCACTGTCAGCCGTGATGGTAAAACTGACATTCCGACTGGCATTTTCGATTGTAAATGGAGCCGAAGGTGTGGTTCCACTTGAGTTAGAAGCAGTTAAGTCACTAAATAATTGCCCATCAATTAAGGCTGCCTGTGCGGTCGTTGATTGAACAGTAAAAAACGGTGTGGTAATAGAAACAGGAGTCAGCCCTAATAAGAGACCTGTCGCAACAGTTGTACCTACATACACGTATTTCTTGGATCTGCGTTTTGCTCTCGCTTTTTGATCCATTAATTTTTTGTAATCCTTTTTCACCTGTATCCCCCCAAAAATAATTTATTGAAACTATTTTTTGTTGGCGCCAACTAAAATATTTTATTAACTTAAGTTTAAGTGGAATTTAACAATAAAATAAGAAACAGACAACTGAGTTGATTCTTCAAAATAACTATACTTTTATAGCAAAAAAATATTTTAGGTTGTCCTGAAAATATTTGTCTGATGTGTTGCGTTATCAAATAACGAGTGTTTGTTTCTGCACAAATTAGATAATTTATTATAATCGGCTATTTTCTTAAGAAGTATTCCTCAGCAAATTAAATTTCAATGAGTTATTTTATGCTATTACTAACTCACAATACGCGTCTTTTTCCACTTTGTTCGAAAACGATTTCTTATATTTCCATCTTTGTGAAAAAAATGACGGACCCTTCTGCTTTTCAAATCTTTACTTTTTCATTTTTCCTCTTTCCAAAAAAAAATAACCCGGAGAATGATTCTCCAGGTTTCAGATCTAAGTAGAATTATTTTACAGCAACCTTATCGTCACGCATAAAGATCGCCGCGCCGACAGCACCAATCAAAACGATTGTGCCGGCAACGTAACAGATTTGAATTAGCCCTTTATCAAAGGCATCAACTACCACCTTCTGTAATTCACTGACAAAAGGGGCTTTGCTCAAAGCATCCGAAAAGGCAATTTCATGACCAGAAAATGGTCCGGCTTTAATCAAGCTCGTCGTTAATTTTTCTGGTAGTTGCAAGGATGACGAATGTTGGTTCAACACGTCAGCATAACGATTTGCTTCCACCAAACCTAATATTACTACACCAAAACTAGTACCAAATTGTCGGAAAACATTCAGTAAGCCAGAAGCCATCCCCATTTCCTGTGGAGCCACACCCTCTAACCCAGCTGAGTTCAATACTGGATTAACGATCCCGTTTGCGATCCCGATCATGACCAGCGTGGGCCATAATTGGGCATACCCCATGGTTGGTGATAATTGACCAATCAAGAATATGAATCCCGCGCCGCTAACTAATAATCCAGCAACGATCATCCATTTTTTCGAAAATTTGTTGCCGAGAATACCAACGACTGGTCCCAAAATTAATGACCAAACAGATAGCGCTAATTGACGAATTCCCGTATCAAAAGCAGACCACCCGATGTAATTTTGCATTAAGACAGTCAAGTACGTATTAAAAGCATATATTCCTGATCCTAAAGCAAAGGCGACCAAAACAGAACCGATAAAGTTGATGTTTTTGAACATCTTCAAATTCATCATAGGGTTTTGAACTTTGGCTTCCACAAAAATGAACAATGCCAAGAAAACTACCGCTAAAAGCAGCCAGCCGCCCACACGTGGATCGGTCCAAGCCAGACCGATATGCGTTTCTTTTTGGATCAAGCCATAAATTCCGCTAAATAATGCAGCCGCAGATAAAATCATTCCCATAAAGTCGATTTTTTGGTCTTTTCCATAACTTGGTGTTTCATTTACGAAACGTATCGTCATCAGGACAGCGATGATCCCGATTGGTAAATTGATAAAGAAAATTGATTCCCAACCAAAGGCATCTACCAGTAACCCGCCAACTAACGGACCTGAAGCGGAGGATAAACCGATGACTGATCCTAAAATACCTAAAGCCAACCCTCGCTGCTTGCCATCAAAGTTGGAGGCGACCAGAGCCATTGACAAGGACATCATCCCTGCTCCGCCAACTGCTTGTACACCACGCCCAATGTCTAAAATTAGTAATGATGGGGCAAAACCATTCACCACTGAGGCAATAACGAATAAGATTAAGCTAGCTAAAAAGACTTTTTTACGCCCATACATATCGCCCATTTTTGAGACGATCAGTAAGGTGACCGCAAAAACTAAAGTATATGCATTCAAGACCCACTGCAATTGAGTAAAGGGTTCATTGAAGGCTTTTTGCATTGTTGGCAATGCCACATTGACAACTGTTACATCTAAAAGTCCCATGAAGACGCCTAAAGACATCGCGACCAATGAGAACCATTTTTTTGAAGAATTTTTCATAAACTGTTAACACTCCTACCATCTATAAATAGCAATCGACTCAACGAAAAGTTATTTTCGCTCAGCGATTTGTCTCTTGATCCAAGTTAATTTTGTTTTGGCGATTTGGATATCCAACTCATATGCTTCTACAAGAATGCGAAAACGTTCCGCATTTTCTGGAAAACGCTCTTGATGTTCCGCCATTTCATCTTGCGCTTTTTGATAGAAAGCCAGATCTTTTTCAATAAATGATTGGAATTCTGCTAAGATCTCTAATTGCTCATCGAGCGTTACGCTGTCCATTGACCGTAATTTAAAATGAATCATATCATTTCGCTTAGCATCCGAAGGGATTTTTTCCTTCATCAATTCAATGAAGCGATCTCCGCCCTTTGTGGTAATATGCCACAATTTCATCTTTCGTCCTTCTTCATAGACCGTTGAAGTGATGAGCCCTTCCTTTTCTAACCTTTCTAATGAAGGATAGAGCACCCCGCTAGACACTTTTCTCATCGGCTGCAAAGCAGAACCGACGATTTTTTGTAGTTTATAACCGGTTTTATCACTGGTGATCAAAGAACCTAAAAGCAGTAAATCATACATGATATCCTCCCTTCCGACAAAAAATATACATAAGTCTTTTAGATATATCGCCTTGCTTATTATAGGTCTTTTAGACATATTGTCAACTAAAAAAACTTGTCATTTAAAATAAGTCATTTTTAAAAAAGATACGAAAAAAGATGACCTGTTGATCAGACCATCTTCTTCATTCAATTAAGTATTATCGCTTTAGATTTGTTGTGATATATAGTCCAGCATACAATGACTTAGCGTATTCTTAAGCCTGTGATCTATACCATGGAAAGTATCCAAAACTTTTAGTTTTATGCCATCTGATGGTTGCACAAGCTCGACTTCAACTTTAATCTTCCAGAATCTGCATAGTTTTTTTGTAGCTGATTTTATAACAATTTTCTTACGACTATTTTTTCATCAATTTCATATAGAGCTTCAAAACCAAAGTTGTGATAGAGCTGTTGCGGACCCATAAATTCCTGATAAAGCTCATTAAAGGATTTGTCTGGATAAGCTTCTAAAATGTCGAAACCCTCTTCTCGTGCATCAATAATAATCCGCTCTAATAGTTTAGATGCTACACCCATTTTTTGATATTCAGGATGAACGTAAAAGCAAAAGATACTTTTAACTTTCTGTGAGGGCTCTTGGTGAACGGAAGTTAGAATCTGGCGCCAGCCTTCACACTGGACGCATTGATTTTTCTCATTCGTGTTGCACCAGCCAATCACTTTTCCTTGCTCATAGGCTAGATAGCCTTGGAGCTTACGGTTTTTGATTGAGGTAACAGCATAGTTTTTTCTCGCCTCTATCCGCTCAAAATTTTCACCATTGAACTCATTACTCGTCCAGCTGCAACAAAAGCACTGGTTTCCTTTTTCGAAAAAAGCGAGATAATCCTCCATCCGTTCTTCATTAATTTTATGAATAGTGATTTTCATCAAAAGCCCCCCATATAATCATTTATCTTATCAATAATATCTTATTTCCATGAACATGTTCTTCAAGCAGTTATCCGTAAAAACAGGATGACGTTTCCATAGCTTATTATTTCGTTTGGTAAAATTTAGCCGCGTTTGGGAAATCGAATCGTAAATAAAGTCCCTTCATTTATCTTACTCGATACTTCAATCGTTCCTTCATGCAGGCGTATTAGTTCTTTGACTATAGAAAGACCTAATCCTGATTCACTTAATTTTGTGTTTTTTCTAGAAGGATCAGCTTTGTAGTATCTATCCCAAATATTTTTTTGTTCTTCTTCACTCATTCCAATACCATTATCTTCAACAGTCACAACGGTATCAGAAGCTGTATCCTGCACTGCCACTTTGACTTTCCCGTTTTGGGTGAACTGGATCGCATTTTGAATGACATTTACCATGATTTGAATAAAGCGATCATGATCAGCATATATTTCAATCGGGTGATCATTTACTAAATGCAACTCATTATTCATTGAGGTTGCTTTTTCGTTTAGTTGAGTGAAGATATTTTTAATCGCCTCAACCGCATCGAAATGTGTCAGCGATAAGGTGATTTGATGGCTGCGGATATTCTCATAATCTAGATTTTGTTTTACCAAACGAATCAAGCGATCTGTTTCATTTTGCATTAGTATAACGGCTTTGTCTTTTTGTGCTTCTGGAATCGCATTATATCTAAGACCTTCCAATAATCCTTTGATCGTTGTCAAAGGTGTTCGCATTTCATGGGAAGTATTCGCCATGAATTGCTTGCGCAGCTCTTCTTGTCGGATAATTTCCTTTTCGTTATCCTGTAGCGCAACAGCCATTTTATTAAAATCATGCGCCAACTCATTAAACTCATCTTTATTATCCTTTTCTTCGATTGCTATTTCGTAATTTCCATTGGCGATTTGATTTACCGCACGTTTTAAGTCATTGATTTTCTTCACCTGTCTTGCTGCTAGTCCGAAACTGATGGCTCCCCCAAATAATAGTGAGATAATAAAGCCTTTTAGCAGATTATCAGTTATGAGCTTTTGACTATATTCCAGATCATGGGCTGATTTTGCTGCGATCAAGATTCCGTCGAAATTGTTTGCTACATATCTGCTGGAGAGCACATAGGAGGTTTGCTTAGGTTCGCCGGCAAGATTCCTATTTATCGTTTTATAAATTGGTACTCCATTTCTGATATTTTTCCATTCGGAATCATTTAAGAGCTCTTTGGAAATTTCAATTTCTTTTGCAGGATAAAGAACAGTTTTATTGCTGCTTATTAAGGCAAAGGTGAGTCCTTGGGTAGTCAGTATACTCTCTGCCTGTGCTAAGGTGTTTTGTAAGTGTTCCTCACGACTTAATCCATTATTAGCGTCTGAAAACGAATCAGAAAAAACTGATTCTGACTGGTCCAGCATGATGTTGACAGTACCGAGGTATTCCTCGATTTGTTTATAATTCTGGTTAACCAACGTACGTCTATTTATATTGGTAAAAGCCACGCCGATAAAAATAATGGTGAGAATAATTAAAAACCAAAAAGCCAGCAGTTGTTGATACAGATATTTCATAGCCATCCTCTTCTTATTTCATTTATTATTTATCTTTACCTTAACGGAAACTTAAATGTAAATCTCATAATTCATTAAACTTTCAAAGAATAATCTTACTTTATGAGAAAATCAGCTACTCTCTATTCCAATCGAATGCTAAACTAAAATAAGAATGAAATGTATGGGGTGTTTGGATGGTAAAAGAAGAAGTCAAATTGGATGCTGCTCTGCAACTAAAGCAAGCCGTTAGAGCAAATGACGAAAGCATAAATGTTCAATGGTACCTAGAAAATTCGAATATTATTAAAAGATTTTTAGCTGAGAATTATCGTACAGATACCTTCACAGGTTTACGCAAGCTAGAATTTTTATTAGCGGAGCTTTCCGAAATCCCTTTTTTTGAGCGATTGGAAAAGGTTCCAAAAATGCTTGATACGCTTCACAGCTTTACGAATGTTCAACAGGGTTACTCGCTGACTGGTAAGCAAGACGGTGTCCTAGCTTGTCATAACGCAATTTGTACATTGGTTTTCATTCGTGCTGACAAAAAAGAATGGGCTGAACAAGGTGTTCGTTGGATTATCTCTTTCCTACCATTTGATAAAGGCGAAACTTCCACCTGGCAAGGTAAAGATCTTTTTCATCGTTTTGGCGGGTGTGTCGGCAAGGGACCTTGCTATGACGGGCTAGTCAAATCAGTTAAGGCGCTCTCGGAATATTCAAAAAAATATGGCGATCTTCCAGGACTTCAGGAAAAATTGCAATTGGGACTAGCTAATATTTTAGATCATCGCGCTATTTTTCATCAGCATAGTGATGAGTACCTATATAAGGACTTGATCACTCTTTTCTACCCTTATCCTTATCGCACCAATGTAATTGAAGTGTTAGCTTTACTGAAATCTGAGAAGCTTCTCGATCGAGCCGAATGTCAGGCGGCAATTGATTATTTGCGAAGGAAACAAATGAAGGATGGCTATTGGCAGGCGGAAAAGATTTTTATGAAGAGCTCTTGGGTTCCTTTTGATCAGTTGAAGAAGCCGGGAACGTGGATTAGTGATGAGATTAATTGGATATTAGCTAAATAAAAATACCTCGATGACAATTTCTCGTCATCGAGGTCATGATTCTATACTATCAGTGACTCAAATGATAATACTCATCTTCCATCCGTTGCATTCTCTCTCGTTCCTTTTTGTTGTACCAAGGAGAAACGGTGAAGGCTAGGACATCATTGATCAAATAAACCGAACTGTTAACAAACATTGCAAGACTAGCCGAGCCATGTCTGAATGAAATGTACCACAGCACCATTTGTGCAAGTCCTGAAGCTAGCCACCAGTAGTATTGATTGTTGTAACGTAAGAAGCTGATGATTCCGGCACTGAGACTGATCGAAAAGGCAATCGCATCGATCCAAGGACGTGGATCATCGGTAAATCGCTGAATCAGATAACCGGAAACAAAGTAAACAAAAATGGTACTGATGATCGCTGTTACCCACGTTTTACCAGTGAACTTGCGGATTTTTGAGGCCATGTTGTGGTTCCATTCTTTACTTAATAATACGGGGATATCTAATGTGATCATATAAGCAATTTGTTCGCCGATACTCAAGTAGTTCTTCGCTGAGTAACCGACATAAATAAAACAGATGGCTGAAATGATTCCTAATATACCGTTGACCGATTTCGCTGCATTAATGGAAAGAATACATAACACTCCTAAAGTCGTTCCGATAAACGTGATTACAGTAAGCAGTGTGATCGGCTGATTGACTAAGGTCATTATCTGGCAGCCCAGACTGAAGAAAAATAAATAGTAATTTTGTTGAGGCCAGCCTTTTAACTGGTGAAGTAGAAATTTGAAATAGTTTAACATGGTGGAGCTCCTTATTCGTAATAATGTAATAATTTTTCTGACGTAAAAATTCAAAAGATTCTCGTACGCATACCATTCTTCTGGAAAACGATCGTTCTTTAATCATTTTAAAAAGTGGAAAGACTAAAAAATTCCTTTTTCAATCTTTCCGTTTGAATAATAGCGAGGTATTTCAATTTCCTGCTTGTTCAACTTCTTGGTTTCGGCTTTGATTCGTTCGATGACTGTTTCTGCAGCCTGTGGATCAGCCACAAAATCGTAGTGGTCGCCGTCGATCTGAATTTTCGGGCAAATATCAAAGCTGTCATACCACTGCTCGTATCGCTCATTGACCATCCGATAGTAGTCATATAGCTCTGAGTTGGCGGCGATTTGTTCATAATCGCGTCCACGTTTTTCAATCCGATCCAGCATTACATCAAAAGAAACCTTAATATGAACCAACAAATCCGGTCTTTTCTTCGGAGCGGCATGCTCCAATTCCTTCAACATCGTATCCAGCAAATTGTCATATTGCAGCACTTCCTGCTGGCTTACACGCCCAAGGTCAGCATTCAAATGAAACAGCAAACTGTCTTCATAAATTGAACGATCAAGAACATTGTCGGCTTGCTTTAAGGCATCCTTCATCGCCAAAAAGCGTTTATTTAAAAAGAATATTTGTAACAGAAACGTATATTTTTCTGGATTTGAGTAAAACAACGGCAGCACTTCATTGTCATCAACGTTTTCATAAAATGGCTTTGAATTCATTTCTTGCGACAACATATCTGTCAAACTGCTCTTCCCTGCACCAATCGTACCAGCAATTAATAGCATCGTTTCATCCATCCCTTCTTATCAAAAATAATCAATTGTCTTTTTAAATCCTTGATAATAGTACTCCTAAATTTTCCTGATGTAAAGACTAGATTTTGTGTCTATTTAATGATATACAAAAAAATAACACAATATATAGTGTTGTTGGATTTGTCTTATTGTAGATGCTTTTCTTCCTTGTTCTGACGAATTTTGGTTCAAATAAAAAATCCTCTCTGCTTCACACAAAGAGGATTAGACAATTTAATAATCAAACTGACGATAGTAGCGACGAATATCTAATGGATGGCAATTTAGTTTTTCAACATGGGCATCGATTCGTTGAGTCACACAATGCATCAATAGATGCGGCAACACGCGCCCGCGATTTTTTTCACTGATCCCTTCGATCGGATAATCTTTCGAATCGATAAAGGTATAGTTTCCGCAAATACGGGGCAATAGATTTTTCACCCGTTCAGCTAATGGTCGCTGTTCGTCTTCACCTAAGAATAACGTTACTGGCGTGGTTTCATCAACAATTTCTAATGTACCGTGTAGAAATTCGGCTGCATGGATCGATTTAGAACGCAGCCAGCTTTGCTCTTCCCAGTAGCACATCGCATAGGAGTAAACAGCTCCCCACTGATTTCCGGCACCAATGAAATAGTGGATATCGTCATGACGATGTTTTTCAGCGAACTCACGGCCAAAATCTTCTGCTTGTTTTTCTGCCTCAACCAATCCTTTGGCTAAGTGTTGCTCCAATTCTTCATAATACTCTTCGTAATCAAGGAAATCTCCATTCTTATTCATCAAGTGATCCGCAACCATGAAGAATTTGATTTGTTCTGTCCCAGGAGCTGGATAAGTGATTACATGATCACAGCTTTCAGCCAGTTTGGTCCCTGCTGTGTCAATAAATCCTAATAAGGTTGCGCCCACTTCCTTGATCAAATCCACTGCTTTCACGACTTCTTCTGTCGTTCCAGTTACTGAAGAAAGGATGACTAATGAATCTTTGGTTAGTCGGCGGTTTCCGGTTGTGTAATATTCGGCTGCGTGTTGAACATAGACTGGTAAATCACTGCGACCGTTAATGTAGGTTACCGCCTGCATAGCAGAAGCATACGTGCCGCCGATTCCCAGATAAAAAATATTGTCATAGCCCTTCTCACAAACTTCATCAATGATTTTCTCTACCTGCGGACGTAACTCTAATGCCCCTTGGATATCATCAATCTGCTGTTGTTCATTAAATTTCAACATGTCATAAACTCCTCAACTTTTATATTTTACTTTTTAATACATTATCAAAATCATCAAAAATTCGTTGACTCAAATCAATTCCTTTTGCTGCTGCTGTACGATAAGCAAGTAACTGGAACGGTATGATTAATAATAATGGTGAAAATAGTTCTGAAATGGTTGTATCTAAGCCTAGAACATCACGATCAGAACTTTTCTCTGTCGTCACAGTTATAACCTGTCCGACGTACGCTCTCATGTATTCAGCAAGTGCCTGCGACCGGCTTTGATTTACACTTGGTGTTTCAATAAAGAACAATGTGTGTTCCCAGTTAGCTTCTAGATATGGCCCATGCATATAAGCCTCTAACTCAAAGCCTGAGCTAGGACGGCGAACCGTTTCCGTGAACTTGGTTTCAAATTCCTTTGCTGTTCCCCAGTTAGGGCCATAGCCTAATGCAACAAACCGTGCCCCAAGCTTCAAGAGGTTTGCATGTTCTTCAAAAAAGGCGTTGGTCTTATCAATCACACTTGGTATCCGAGAAATTCCCTCAGCTAATTCTTCCTTAAGGGCATGAAGCTTTTGTTCATCGATTTGTTTTTTCGACACACCGACTTTGATCGCCAACAAAAACAATTGTAAGACCGTTGCTGAAAAGCCTTTGGTTACAAAACCGACCGTTTCAATTCCCATATCCAAATCAATTACCTTATCCACGACGTGAGTAATAGGGCTTTCTAAATCACTCGTCAACACGATTCGTTGGATTTCGCTGCCGCTTAAATCCTTCATGGCATCAATTGTCGACGCGCTTTTCCCACTTTGAGAAACCCCAATAATCGTATCTGTTCCTTTGATCAATCGTCCATAATGTTTAAAATTGTAGGGCTCTTCAATCGTAATTGTGACATCCGCAAGTGTTTCAAATGCCAGCTTGGCGGATAAACACGCATTATAGGAAGAACCTGTCGCTAAAATCGTAACAGTATTCATTTCAGCCAATTGTGTGTCCCATGAAAAATCGTAGTTATCCAAAATCTTCGTCAATGTTTCCTGCTCTTGATTAATATAATCAAGCATTGTCATTGTTGCCATCTTATTCCTCCATTCTTAAAAGAAACCGATCCATGAGCCTAGAATGCCGAAGATTGCTAAGCCTAACAAAATTGTCAACGCTTTGACTTCTTTTTTTAGCAGATAGAAAACTGCTCCAAAGGCTCCGAGTGACAGAATTCTAGGAACGATGTCGTCAAAAATACTTTGAACAGTCACAGCATTTTCGCCAGTACCAATTTTCAATGGAATATTGATATCGATCATGGAAGCTGTCATGCCGCCGACTACCATCAAACCAATGATTGAAGCACCTAATGTCAGACTGCCCATCATGCCGTTTTCCTGAATTTTCTTCAAGAAGCCGGTACCCAGTTTATAGCCCCAAGAGGTTCCGAAGTAGCGGAACAATAAATGCGGCACATTAAAGATCACCGCGAATAGAATCGGCCCCAAGATATTTCCCTGTAAAGCCAGTGAAGTTCCGACACCTGTAGCAATCAAACGTAAGGTTCCCCAGAAGAATGAGTCACCTATTCCGGCCAGCGGCCCCATCAAGGATGTTTTGATATTATCGATCGTGGAAACATCAAAGCTTGGATCATTGGCATTCTCTTCTTCCATCGCCGCATTGATTCCTAAAATCAACGTTACTATATGAGGCGTAGTATTAAAGAATTCTAGATGCCGTTTTAGCGCTCCAGCCATGGATTCCTTTGTCCGGTACAGTTTCTTCAGAATCGGAATCATCGCGTAGCAGTATGCCAAGTTCATTTGCCGTTCATAGTTCCATGAGAATTCCATCTGGAAAGAGCGCCAGAAGACCTTATTCAAGTCTTTTTTTGTGATTTTCAATTCATTCTCTTCATTAGAAGTCATCATCGTCTACTACCTCCCCTGTTGATGTTTGCGCGCTGTTGTTCTGTCCACCTCTGATATTCATAATATTGACTACAACGACAGCTACGATCGCACCAAATATTGCAATCCCAGTAACCGGGATTTCTAAATAAGCAGCTAGTGCAAAGCCTAAGAAGAAGTATGGAGCAACTTGTTTGTTGATCAATAAACGAGCAAGCATGGCGAATCCTAATGCCGGAATCAAGCCAGTCGCTACAGATAATCCGTGCTGGATAAACTCTGGAATCATAGCCAATAAGTTACCGACCGTTTTACTCCCAACCATGAATGAGATCATTACGACTAAGCCCAACATCAGTGATAGACCAAATCCAGCAGTTAAGTGCATCCGCTCAACGCCCTTATAATTGCCATCTTCCGCATATTTATCAGCTTTCTGATTCATAATCGGAATCAGGATACCCAGATAAATATTTTTTAAAATCAAAGTCAGTGTCGCGATCGGCAACCCTAATAGCAACGCCGTCTCCGTTCCTGCTCCAGCAGTAATTGCAAAAGCAGTTCCTAGAACACCTCCAGTTACAACATCCGGGGGAATCGCCGCTCCAACCGAGAAGGAACCAATAAATGCTAATTCTAGCGTTGCCCCCATGATAATTCCGGCTTTTATATCTCCCAGTACAATCCCAGTAAACAGCCCTGTCACAATCGGACGTGACAACAAGGAGGTCCCTAACGCGTATTCAGACTGAGCAATGAATGCGACTAACCCAAGTAAAAGTGCTTGAACAAGCATATTTCTTCAACCTTTCTTTTTTTAAAGGACTTCAGTAACAGCAACTTTCTTATCTGTCGGCACTTGACGAATCTCCACTTCGATTTGATTAGCGACTAATTCCTTCAACAGTACTTCTTCTTCCGGTAAAACATTAACCGCTTTGCCAATGCTGCGAGTGCCTTCTTTAGCTTTGATTCCACCTAAATTAATTTTTTTGATTTCAGGGTATGCCTGCGCTAATTTTTTCGCATCGGCAATTGATTCCACCACGATAAATAGTTTGTACTTATCGGTCACACCGCTTTCTAATGCTTTAATTGAATCCTCAATATTTTTGATGACCAGTTTCACGCCTTGCGGTTTTGCCAATTTAATTGTCGTTTTACGAATCTCGTTTGTCGGTACATCATCGTTTGCAATTAAAATACAATCTGCTCCTAAACTTTGTGTCCAAGAAAAGGCGACTTGTCCGTGAAGCAAGCGATGGTCTACTCTAGTTAATAAAATCATTTTTATCCCTCCATTTTCTTAAAAGATTAAAACTCTTCTTCTGCTACCTCATTACTGATTAATTGATTACAAAACTGAATCGTTTGCTTCGCTGCTGTCAATGATGTCTCTATCAACATTGATAGTGATTCTGCTAGTTGAAGCTGCATCGTCAGCTCAATTAAAAAAGGCAGGTTCATTCCAGCGACCAAATAAAAATTTTCTCTTTGGATATGAGCTAAAAATTCATTATTTACACTGCCGCCAAGTAAATCTGTCACCACCACTAATTCATGATCGCGATGACGAATCATTAGTTCATTTACTGCTTTTTCCAAATCAAATTCTTCAGATAAATAACAGTCCAGCGTTTCAATCTCAGTATTTTCGCCACAGATCAATTCCAGTGATGATTTTATTCCTGATGCTAATTTTCCATGTGATGCTAGAACTAGTTTTCTTTCCAATCATTTCACCTCTCAATCTCTTCTACACTTTAATAAAAGCAAGCGGTGTGCCAACTTTAGTGGCGCACCGCCTGCTTTGTTAAAATTCTTCATCTTTCATCGAAGTATCCGCGTTTCGATAAACAATATCAAAGATGTAGGCAATTTCAGAATCCGGGATTGTGACACTATAATCTCGCTCAATGACACTAAACGCTTTTTTGATCGTTTCAAGCGGTTCTTTTTGACACTGATACAAATCAGAATAACCATCATAGGTTTCAATCGGAACATTTCGGATTAAACGCTCGATCAAGCAGCTGACATGGACATAGAGCGCTAGTTTTTTCGCATTAGAAAGCTGGATCCTCCCGGCTAACTCCAGGTCACGCATGAATAGATCAATCTCACTCATAACTTTGTCAGTATCAAGAATCGTGACGGAATCAATCACTTTTTCCAAAGAGAAGTTTCGGATCACATTCGTATTAAAAATCTGATTTGCCTCTTCAGTCATGACTTGATCGAGCCATTCACTCAGAACTTGCTGTTCATCGCCTGAAATTAGTTCCTCCAAAGAAAGATATGGAATGGCCTCGATTTGAGGATCATCGGTGCCGATAATCCCTAAGACATCATAGATCGAGAATACTGTCTCATCTAGTTTCTTTTCTTCCAACACTCGGTATTCATATGGCAGAATCTTTAGTTCACAGGACCCAGGAAGGCTTTTTTCTAACAAGTGACAAATTTGAGTGGCTGTTCCGATCCCAGTTTGACAGGTGGTCAACAATGCTTTGGTGCGGTTCTCTTCAGGGTAAATTATTTCCCAATCAAAGCTCGCATCAGTGGCAGCCATACTTGCGATCTCGTTTAAGCTTTTCTGATGCTTAATATTTTCACCAACGGCAATAGCCAACGGTGTCGTCACATTGTTCATAATGACGATCGGTACATTGATCTGCTTAGGGAAGTATTGATAAATTTCTTTGAGACTGCCCATATCTACCAAAATAACTAAGCCGTTGGAAATATCATTATTTTCACTGTAATCCAAAATTTCCTCTGCAATTTGCTGCGGCGTCACGTCTAAAGGCATATCAAAGGATTCAAAAATATCGTTTGCCAAAAAACGGTTTGCCACATTGGCAATACTGCTGGCTGTTGCATAACCATGAGCTACGATGACAGCCTTCGCTATTCCTTGTTCCTTCGTCCAATCAGCTTTTTTCAAATATAAAGTTAATACAATCCGGTCCATAGCTGATATTTCTATATCGATTTTAGGCTTGCACAATTCAAGGATTCTTTGCACATAATGATAACTGGCTGGATAAGCCTCTGATATTTGTGTTTCTAGCTGACGAATGAGTTCCATGATTTGATTGTCTTCTGGCAGCCAGCGACTAGAACCTCGTTGAAATAAATAATAGCCGATAGCATACACACTATTGCCGTTAAATTTGATCTGGTAGGCATTTTCCATTTGGCGGAAGGTTTCACGAATATATTGGGTCAAATATAGCAGCATCTCATGTTTTTGCTGACGATCCGTTTCAAACAGCAAATAATCAAACAGCTGATCCACGATTTCTTTCAACTTCGAGTGACAATCACTTAACCGACTTTGGCATTCCTGATAAGCCAGAATCATTTTGGCAAATGTATCCTCTACACGTTTTTGACTTTGTGTATTCGACAACATCAAACGATCTAATCTCGAATCGCTATGGATCAATACTTCTTCCGGCAGCGAAGTTTGCATATTCTGAGGATTCATAGAAAGCAATGCTTCAGGAAGATGATGGATCGTAAGTTTGATCTGTGGATCGTGAATAGCTTCTGAAAAAGCCTTGGCTACCATTACTTTGACAATATTTTTTAATTCGCCGATATTTCCTTTAAAACTCCCATTTGCTAATAATTCAAGGGTTTGCCCGCTGACTCTTAAATCCCGCTTGATCTTCATCTGCTCACTGATTAAGAAGGAGTAGATCAGTTCCAAGCGTTCATTCCTCGCTCTTTGCTGTAATGAAGGAATCGTTACTTGGATCGGAATTCGCCGAATGAAGGTATTTAGAAAATTGCTGGTAAGCTCCTCTGTTGTTGCAAAAAATAATCTTGTCTGAACCTTAATAGGATGATTCGTATCTCCCACGCGATAAATTTCACCTTGATCTAAATAAGTAAATAATTTTTCCTGTCCTTCAGCATTCAAACGATGAACTTCATCTAAAAAAAGAATACCGCCATCAGCCGCCTCAAAAACCCCTTTACGATCTGATTCCGCTCCGGTATAAGCACCTTTCACACTGCCGAAAAGATTACTCGTCAGCAGCTCGGGGTTATTGGCATATTGCGCACAGTTCAGTGTAATAAATGGAGCATCCTCTGTTATCAATTCATTTTGAATACAATAATGATGAATCAGCTTAACTAAATAGCTTTTCCCGGTACCGCTTTCGCCGTTGATCAATACAGGTAAGCCGCCATCAGGATAATTTAGCGCTGCTTTGATTTGTTCGATCACACGATTCAAGCTTTTATCGTGGCCGATTAAAAGTGAAAAAAAATCCTGCTCTTTACCAAACATTGGCTGTTCAGATAGAATCGTTTGAACGCTTTCATAATTATTTGTACTCAAAGCAAAGAATTGTTTTTCAAAAGCGCTTTTGTGAAAATAATAGACCGGACGTGAATTTATTTTTACCAGCTCACCATTTTCAGTTAATTGATTCAAATATTGACTGACTGTATTTCGTTTTACTTTAAAGATCTGCGCTAATTTTGACGCAGTAAAGAGGTCACTCAAATCATCTAAATTGAGAAAAGCCGTTTGATTCTTTAAATAATTTAACAGATCTTCTTTCATATACTTCCCTCCTTCTTTTTATAATAGAAAATAATGATCTAAAGTCAATTATTGTTTTTCAATCTCAAAAAAATATTTTCGAAAAAAAGGTGTTATCTTTAATCTATTAAGCAATCCCCGTGCCAATCAAAAGCGCTGTAGATATCTGCGCTTCTTTGTGAAATGTAATAGAGATTTTCAACACTTTAACAAAATCAGGGAACTGTTGAAAAGAGTGTTGAGTCATTTATTATCAGAGGTTAAGGCTTTGTAGAACAAAAAAATCAACCATCTGTTAAGATGATTGATCAAAGTTTTAAAGCTCTTTCTTTTCTATAAATCCAAATGAAAAAACGAAAGATATCCCGCCAGCGATGATTGCTGCAATCGTACTAACAGTGAAAAGGAGCCCTAGCGGAATCTCAGAAATCCGATGTAAAAGTGCCACGATATCAATTCCTAGTCGCTCAAACAAACCTTTCCCCAAGAATACGAAGAAGAAAATGATTGCCATTACAACCATAATGATCATTCGACTTTTGCCTTCACCAAACTTAAAGTAAAATGGCAGAATTAAACTGATATAAAAGGAGCCAGCGATGAAAACACTTGCTAAAACGAGCAAGAGATTTTTCAGATCAATGGTTCTCCCCTGCATTGTATTCATAATTATAAGGACCAAAACCGAAAGTGAAATCGCTGCGATCGTAGCGATGTAACTCAAGGAATATTTTTCAATGACATATTTTTTTCGTGAGATGGGCATCGTGAATAAAAAAGTAAAGCCATGATTCATTTCATCAAGTGTAATAGTGGTAAAAATGATCGACAGTACAAAAAATATCATAAACAATGGAACCAACACCAATGTTTGGAGATTATAAGCATTCATCACCGTCAAAAAGATTGTAGCCATAAAGAATAATTTTTGCTTTGCTAGTAAATGGAGATCTTTCACATATAATCCTTTCATTCTAATTCCCTCCCATCATCATATAGACAATTTCATCAATATTCGCTTTTTCAACTGCCACCTCAGGATAATTTTCACGATAAAATTGGCGCTGCTTCGTTAAGCATTGATAACCGAAACTAGCGGGCAATGTCTTTGTAATATGTTCTTTATCCAGTTTAGAATATTGGTCATCTGTTAATTTTAGGATTCCGTATTCGTCTAACAATACATCCGTATCTTCACTTAAAATGATCTTACCTTGATCAATAAAGTACAAGGAATCGCAAAGCTGCTCTAAATCTGTGGAAATATGAGAACTGATCAAAATACTGCGAGATTCATCTTTCTCAAGATATTCTTGTAAAAGATTCAAAATTTCACCTCGGGCGATAACATCTAGTCCGGCCGTTGGTTCATCCAAAATCAAAAGGTCTGCATTGTGGCTGATCGCAATCAATAAATTTAGACGCGCGCTCATCCCAGTGGAAAAATCTTTTAACGGCTTATTCAAGGGAAGCTGAAACTCTTTGCATTTCTCTATAAAATAGTCTTGCTCAAATTTTGGATAGAAGTTTCGCAATATTGATACGATTTCTTTTATAGAAAGTGCTTCGTAAAAACCGGCATCACCTAATGACGCTCCAATACGTTGTCGATCCTTATCTGTGATTTTATCGATCGGTTTGCCGAAAAGCTCAGTCGTTCCGTCATCTCTACTAATCAAACCAAGAGCGATTTTAAAGGCCGTACTTTTTCCTGCCCCATTGCGACCCACAAGCCCGACGATCTGACCACTCTCAAGTGTCAAGGAACAATCCAACTCAAAATCTTTATACTGCTTTTTTACATTTTTTAGTTTAAGCATTATAACCCCTCCAGTATTAGCTCCAACAGTTCCATCAACTCTTTGTCGCTTACACCCACCAAGTGTGCTTTAGTGACAATCCCTTCAAGTTCGTCTTGGATCACTTTAAGCTGTTCCTCCCGCTTCAATGAAGGATTCACCCCGCAAACGAAACTTCCCTTTCCGTGAACGGTTGTAATCATTCCTTCTTGATCCAATGCATCATAAGCCTTTTTTACCGTTAACGCGCTGATTCTCAGTTCCTTTGCCAAGGAGCGTACGGAAGGCAATGGATCATTTTCCTGTAGCTCTCCTTGAATGATTGCGCTTTTGATTTGGTCAACCAGCTGTTCATAGATTGGTGTCATCGATGTGTGCTGAACAATAATTTTCATGATCCATTCACCTCTTCGTAAACAGTGTATAACAGTGTATATCAGTTTGTCAATAGCCGCTTTTTCTTCTAGTAAGTTCACATACTTTCTGTCAAAATAATAAATAAAAAGCAAATTTAGTGTCACACTTATCATCTTTGTTTGTCTAATAAGTAAAGGAGGCAAAATGAAATGAAAATTGATCGAGAAGCATTACTTGTTCAGTCAGCGTTGATTGGCGATACGGATTCTTTATCGGAATTACTTAATGATGTAAAAGACAGTATTTTTAACTTATCGTTGCGAATGTTGGGGAATGTTTTTGACGCAGAGGATGCCACCCAGGAAATTCTATTAAAAGCTGTCACGAACTTCTCCACTTTCAACCAGCAAAGTCGTTTTAGTACATGGGTATATCGAATCGGTGTCAATCATTTAATTAATGATCAAAAAAAGCGATCGTTTCGCGAACAATTAACGTTTGACCTGATGCAGAAGGATTTGGAACAGCCAGTTCCAGAAAGTGATATGGCATTCACTGACTTTGAAGAGGAAGAATTGGCTGAGGAATTAAAGCTATCGTGTACGAACATCATGTTACAATGCTTGAGTCCGCAAGATCGTTGTGTATTTATATTAGGCACTATGTTCAAAATGAATAGCAAGTTAGCTAGTGATCTTCTGCAAATGACGCCGGATTCTTTTCGCCAAAAACTGTCCCGTACTCGAAAAAGAATGGGAAAATTTTTGTCGATTTATTGTGGCCATTCAGGCGGTAAATGTGATTGTCGAAGACGTGTACCCTTCGCAATCAAGCAGCATCGGCTAAATCCCTCAAGTTTGGAATATTCATCTTTGAGAGAACTGAACTTGACAGAAATTTATCACCAAAAAAACAATATGGAGTTTATAGATGATCAAACTCTTCTGTTTGATACACTTTCCCATTATCAGTCAGCGTTTGATGCAAAAATTTTTATGCAAGACTTACTAAAATCTAAGCAACTTTCTGAACTAATTAAGGAGGATTCCATCTATGGCTTATAATCAGATTTTTGAATACTTATTAGCGTTAGAGAAAAACAATAATCAAGAATGGTTTCATCAAACGAAAGAAGAACGAATGGCAGTTGTTCAAGAGTTTAATCAGTTGGTAGATGACTTTTCCCATGCACTCCATGAAAAAGACCAAGACAGCCCGATTCTTCCTGCAAAAAATCTAACATTCAAGCTTAATCGGGATACGCGTTTCAGTCATGATAAATCTCCCTACAATCCTGTGTTTCGCGCGCACATTGGACCAAAGGGAAAATTACCGATTCCAACAGGCTACTTTATCTTCTTGAAGCCCAATGACCAGTCCTTTTTAGGAGGCGGACTATTCGCCGATATGTTTTCTGATGCGACTGATCTTATTCGTCAGGCTTTGATCAAACACGAGTCAGAATTTCTGGCGATCATCCAGAAACCGGCATTCAAAAAACACTTTTCGGTATTAGGAACACAACTAAAGCGAATGCCTCGTGGATATGAACAATATGCGGATTCACCTATCGCCGATTATTTAAAATTTAAGAGCATGTATTTGGAGTACTCGTTGACTGATCAGGAGATATTAGAGTCGGATGATTTTGTTGCGCAAGCTGTAAATAAATTTATATTGATGAAAGACTTCAATCAATTCTTGAATACTGCCTTAAAAGAGTTCAAATTTCCTGAAAGAAAATAAACTAAAAACAGCCAACCCTTTTATGCGGTTGGCTGCCTCTATTTCACAGAAGATTTATTTATTTTTGTTGTTCTAATTCTCCAACTACTTGTTTGCTTTCTTTTGTTTGAATAATCAGTGAAACAATCCCTGCTAATACAAAAACTAGAGCGATAAAAATAAAGGCCCCTCCGTATGATCCGCTGGTATTTACCAGCCAACCTATAATCATCGGCGCGAAGAAGCCGCCAGAAACACCAATCGCATTAATAATCGAATACTTGGTCGACACTTCTCGTTCAGCAAAAATTTTGACTGGCAGACTCATCAAAGTAGCGAAGCCAATACTTGCTGCTGCGACCGCGACCGCTAAGAAGAGCATGCTTAAAACTAATGAATGACTCTTTGATAATAAAAAGGCTACGATCCCACCCAGTGCAGATGCAAAAAAGATAACTTGTTTCTCTCTATCCTTAAAGTAACGTCCCATCATTGAACCAGTGAACATTGCACTAATCATCATAACAAATCCAATCAAAGCACTCATCATGGCCATCTTATTCATCGTCAAGCTGAATTCATCCACTAAATAAGAGGCAATCCAGCCAGTCATACCGTAAACGGCTGCGTTGATGAAAAATGCCGCTAAAACCATGATCCAAACATTTCGATCCTTGATTACTTCAAAGAAGGAAATGTTCGCTTGATTGGCCGAAACGATTGGCTGTCCGCTTGTTTTTGGAATTCCTCGAATCATTAGAAAACCAATCAACAACACGATTCCACCATAAATAAAATACGTCATTTTCCATCCTGCCAATGTCAGTAAAGGCGCCACTAACAATGGCCCAACAATTCCAGCAAATCCCGAAGAAGCAATCATGGATGATTGGACTGAGCCACGTTTTGCCGGCTCCACTTCTTTTGTCACAAATGCGCTAACTGCTGAAGGATACCCTGCATGGGCAAAAGATCCTGCCGCAAACCGAATCAGCAATAAATACATAAGTGAAAAGCCGAAGCCTAAACAAATCATCAATACACCGATCAGCAGAATCGCAAACGTCATAATTTTACGACTGCCTAGACGATTGCCTAAAAAACCGAACGGAATTTGAAATAGCGTATAGCCAAGAAAGAAGGCACTTAAAATCAGCCCCTTTTGTCCTGCATTAATACCCAGGTCTTGTGCAATCGGAATGACTGATAAGCTAATGATATTCTTATCTAAATAAACACAGGTATATCCCAGAAATATCAGGATTAGTGAACGATTAATCTTGCTCTTCCTCATAGGCTAGACGCTTTCTAAATAGGATAGTGCGGCTTCAACATAGACATTTGCGCCAAATTCTAAAACAGATTCGTCTAAAACGATTTTCGGATTGTGCAGCATCAATTCTGTATCGGCAGCAGTTATTAGCATAGTGGTTGTTGGAATTCGATGACTGATTTCACCGAAATCTTCACTCCCCATCATTGGCACTGCTAAAGGTGCTTCCTGAAGAACATTTGTAGGAAAGGCCTTTTCTAATCCTCCTTTGAGAGTATCTGTTACAGTTTCATCGATTTCATTGCTGCAGCAGCCGTTGGTAAAATCAATCGTTACGTTCGCTCCAAAGGCTTGACCGATAGATTCTGAAATTTCTACCATCCGTTTTTTGATTTGCTGGCGGACCTCTTCTTTCAACGTCCGAAGTGTTCCTTTCATATACGCTGAATTGGGAATGACATTCGAAGAGCCCGGTGTCCCACCGACAAACTCACCGATCGTTAAGACAAAGCGTTCCGCTGAGCTGATCTCGCGGGCAGAGAGCGTTTGCAATGCATCGTAAATCTTTGTCGCAACATTGATTGGGTCGATCGAAACTTCCGGCATCGAGCCATGACTACCCACACCCTCAACTATAATCTCATACCAATCAGCACTAGCCATAAATGTTCCAGCTGGTGCGACAAAAACATGCTTCAACGGCAAACCCTTGAAAGGAAAAACATGGATCATCGCTCCCGCATCGACCTTAGGATTCTCTAGGATTCCAGCATCTATACAGTCCTTTGCTCCTTGTAAAATTTCTTCTCCTGGTTGGAAAAGGAATTTCACTATCCCTGTCAGTTCGGCTTCACGTTCTTTCAAGATTTTCGCAGCACCTAAAAGCATTGTCGTGTGCATGTCATGGCCGCAGGCGTGCATTGCCCCGTTTTCTGAACGAAAGTCCAGATCGGTATCTTCAGAAAGCGGAAGCGCATCCATATCACCGCGCAATAAAAAGACCTTTTCTCCTTGGCCAACCGTGCAGGTAATGCCCATCTTGCCACAGTCTTGCGGTTCGTATCCGTACTCAACCAATTTTTGCCAGACGTATTCCTTCGTTGCTGGCAGTTCCATTCCAACTTCTGGGTTTTGGTGCAGGTGTCGCCTAATATCTACCAATTCTGTTTGCAATGATGTTTCTTTAATCATTTCCATCTTGATTCCTCCCTTTGAAAAAAAGCATAGCACAACTAAAGGAGGATGGATTTTTTTCTTTTTTATCTCAAAAAAAGAAAAAAGAAAAAATTTCATTTTGTTATTATTTTAAATAAAAAAGAGAAGCCAGTTTTCGCTGACTTCTCAAAAATTTCTTCGCTTATTTTACTTTTAATGCCGCTAGTTGTTTTTCAATATCCTCTTCTCCAACGTCCGCCGCCAGTAAGGCACAGGCAGTATAGGCACTTTCGACCATCGCAGTATCGAATAAAGTGACCTTCTTATCTGTCATTTCAATAGCCATTTCCAGATTCATTTTCGCGCTGCCAAGATCATAAAAGGCTAACAATTCATCGGCTGAGTTTTCCTCGATCGCTTGTGAGATTCGATCCATTGATGTACCAATACCGCCATCTTCTAAGCCTCCAGCAGTAGTAACCGGAACATCTTTGGCGACTTCACTGATCAAGCGTTTCAAGCCTTCTGGTATTTCTTTTGTATGAGAAACTAACACAACACCTCTACTCACTGAAGACACCTGCCTCGATCATTGATTCAAAAAGATAGGCCGATGACATCGCACCAGGATCGATATGACCGATTGAACGATCACCAACATAGGAAGCACGGCCTTTTGTTGCTTTGATATTTTTCGTTTGTTCAACGAGTATTTCCAATGTTGCCGGATTTAACGTACCGTTATTTAAATTATCTACTGCTGGCACCCATAAATCTAACATTGTTTTTTCGCCAACCGTCGAGTTACCGCGTTTCATGATACCGGCGATTGCTGCCTTCAGCAAGATTTCTGGTTCAGCGGAATCTTTGCTGGCTTTCATCATTTCCATCATAGCTGTCCCATAGAGAGGACCTGATGCTCCACCAACTTTGCTGATCAGCGCCATCGCTGTCGCTTTGAAGATATCTGGAAGTTCTCCATCCAAATCTGCTGCCATCACCGCATCCATGCCTCGGGCCATATTATTTCCATGGTCACCATCTCCGATCGGCGTATCCAGCTCGCTTAAATAGTCTTTCTTGATTTGAATCTTTTCATTGAATAACTCTAAGGTTTTTCGCAAATTATCTGGTGTAAACATAATGGACCTCCTTGAATACTCTTTTGTTCAGCTTGCGATTATTGAAATTTACCAGCTCGAACCCGTTAGTAAGCTTAAGATTACCAAGCGATTGTATGCACAGGTTCATTTAATAAGCGTAAACGTTCGTCATCTAATTTGATCATTGTAATTGAGGCGCCGGCCATTTCAAGCGAAGTCATGTAGTTGCCGACTTTGTTGAAGGTAAGTTCGATGCCATCTTCTGAAAGGATATTCTTCGCATCATTGAACATAATGAATAACTCCATCAACGGAGTCGCTCCCATGCCATTTACAAATAAGCCATATTTATCTCCTGCTTGCCAATTGAACTCTGCCTTTAACTTGCCGATGATTTCTTTGGCAATTTCATAAGACGGCTTAATTGCTTCACGGCGATAGCCAGGTTCGCCATGAATTCCGACACCAAATTCCATCTCATCATCTGCTAACACAAAGCCTGGTTTGCCAACTTCAGGAACTGTTGCACCAGAAAGAGCGATACCAACTGTTTTGATATCTTTGACTAAATCTTTCCCATAACTGGCTAACTCTGAAACAGATTTTCCTTCGCGAGCCATTGCGCCTAAGATTTTATGAACCAAAACAGTTCCAGCAACGCCGCGACGTCCTTGTGTATAGGTGCTGTCCTCCACCGCTATATCGTCATCAACTAAAACAGAATCAACTTCGATATCATCCATTTCCGCTAAGTCCTTTGCCATGTCAAAATTCATGACGTCTCCTGAGTAGTTCTTAACAATCATCAACGTTCCCTTGCCCTTGTCTGTTGCTTTGATTGCTTCATGAATTTGGTCTGGTGTTGGTGAAGTGAAGACTTGTCCGCAAACAGCTGCGCTAAGCATACCATCTCCGACAAAGCCGGCATGTGAAGGTTCGTGTCCACTGCCGCCGCCGCTGACTAGGGCTACAGTATCAAAATCATCGCTGCGAGCAACCACTAATGTTTCAGGTACTTGTTTCACGTAATCAGGATAGGCACCAACTAACCCTCCGACCATTTCTTCTACAACATTCTTTGGATCATTGATAATTTTTTTCACTTGCTCTTCCTCCTTATAGGTTAAGGTAATACATCCTTTATAATTTTACGCTCGATCTTCTGTTAATAATCCATAAACAAGTGTATCCTGCCAAAGGGGTGTACCATCTTCTGCTTTATTGAAAAAAATATTTTTTCTTAAATGAGCTTCTTTAGTGAAACCTAACTTTTCTAATAATCTCCAAGAAGATTGGTTGTCCGGATGGCATTCTGCAAATATCCGGTGTGCTCCTTGTGCGAAAACTTGATCGAGCATCATTGAAGCTGCCTCGTAGGCATAGCCTTGATGCTGATAGTCATAATGAAAGACAAAACCTATTTCCCAGCTATCTTCTACTACTTCCTCAAGATAGATGTTGCCTATCACTTTATCTTTAAGACATACTGCCCAAAATTCGTCGGATTCACTATGGCTTAGAGCGATTTCCTTGCTTTGCTGCTGATTGATCGGCTCATAAGGTTCATATTTTACAACACGGGCATCTGAAAGATACTCCAACAGATCTGGCCAATCATTCGGCACAAATTTTCTAATTATTAGTCGTTCGGTTTTTATCTTCTTCGTCCCTTTCTCCAAATTTCTTCCTATACTAAGCACATTAGGGTAATAGAAAGATTCTATCACCCCAAAAGATTTACATTGGTAAAGCCATAAATAACAATGCCGCTAAAATAGCACCGATGATTGGACCAACGACTGGCACCCAAGAATAGCCCCAATCTGATCCGCCTTTATTTGGGATCGGCAGAAACGCATGTGCGATCCTCGGACCAAGGTCTCGAGCAGGGTTGATGGCATAACCTGTGGTTCCACCAAGTGATAGTCCAATAACTAAAATCAAAATACCGACAGCGATTGGATTTAAGCCATCACCGAATTTGCTCATGCCAAAGGCTAATAAAGCAAACACCAACATGAAGGTTCCAATGATTTCACTGATTAGATTGGCACCCAGGCTGCGGATCGCAGGTCCTGTTGAGAATACCCCTAAGATCGTCGCCTGATCTTTGGTTTCTTTCCAATGCGGATAATAATGAATGTATACTAGAACCGCACCGATAATTGCACCGATCATTTGTCCGATAATATAAGGGACGACCATATCCCAGCCAATTTTTCCGGCGATCCCCATGCCGATCGTTACTGCAGGATTCAAATGTGCAAATGACATATAGCCTGCCGCATAAGCACCGATTGTAACCGCAGCGCCCCAACCTAGGGTAATCGCTATCCAGCCAGCTCCTTCCGCCTTCGTTTTTCGCAAGCTCACACCAGCTACGACACCATCACCCAATAATACTAAGACCATCGTTCCAATAATTTCACCAATTACCTGCGTTGACATACTCGTGTCCATAAACTCATCCCCTTTAATTTTTGTTACTATATCAGCCGCACAGTAAATTTTTTCTCTCATAAAAATTTAGTTGCGCTGTGCAGCTGACTTATTCACTTATTTTTCTTTAGGTTGATGTTTATATTGCATCGTTGCTTGTACTGCTTCTTGCCAGCCAGCGTAAAGATCGTCTGTTACATCTTTATCCATTGCAGGTTCGTAGCGTTCACCTTCAGCACCAAACTCCTTAATTTCATCGACGTTTTTCCAATAACCAACAGCTAAACCTGCAAGGTATGCCACGCCCAGAGCGGTTGTTTCAAGATATGGCGCGCGCTCTACTGGTGTTTGTAGGATATCTGCTTGGAATTGCAGCAATAGATCATTTTTCGATGCTCCGCCATCAACACGTAATAACTTAATGTCGGTGCCTGAATCCTTATTCATCGTTTTAACAACATCCGCTGTTTGATAAGCTAACGATTCAAGGGTTGCACGAATGAAATGCTCTTTCGTCGTTCCACGAGTTAATCCGAAGATTGCCCCCCGTGCTTGTTGATCCCAGTAAGGTGCACCAAGTCCAGTGAAGGCCGGAACTACATACACATTTTCACTGCTGTCTACTCGTTTCGCGTAGTCCTCAGATTGCGGAGCTTTTTGGAACATTCTCAATCCGTCACGCAACCATTGAATCGCAGAACCAGCAACAAACACACTACCTTCTAGGGCATAAGTCACTTTTCCGCCAATGCCGTAACCAATCGTGGTCAATAATCCATTTTCGGAAAGGATAGGTTCTTCCCCGGTATTCATAACGATGAAGGCCCCAGTTCCATAAGTGTTCTTAACCATTCCTTTGTCAAAGGCTAATTGTCCTACTAATGCAGCCTGTTGGTCACCCGCCATACCAGCGATGGGAACCTTATTTCCATAGAAATGATAGTCAGCTGTATAACCATAAACTTCTGAGTTAGATTTTACCTCTGGCAGAATTTCTTTCGGAATATCCAATAGATCCAAAATTTCTTGATCCCATTGAAGATCATAAATGTTATACATCATTGTCCGACTGGCGTTTGTATAGTCAGAAACATGTACTTCTCCACCCGTTAATTTCCAAACGAGCCAAGTGTCGATCGTACCAAATAGTAATTCTCCATTTCTTGCGCGTTCACGTGAGCCCTCAACATGATCTAAAATCCATTTCACTTTTGTTGCTGAGAAATAGGAATCAATCAATAGTCCAGTTTTTTTCTGGATCATTTCTGAATGACCTGCCTCTTTTAAATCATCAGCGATGCCACTTGTTTGTTTCGATTGCCAGACGATCGCATTATAAATTGGCTGTCCTGTTTCTTTGTCCCAAATGACTGTTGTTTCACGTTGGTTCGTAATTCCGATTCCTTCGATTTGTTCTGGTTTCAAGTTGCCTTCAATTAATGACCCTGCGATAACTGATTGAACCGAGTTCCAGATCTCATTTGCATCATGTTCTACCCAGCCCGGTTTTGGAAAATGCTGTGTAAATTCTTTCTGTGAAGAACTTACTTCCTTGCCGGCTTTGTCGAAAACGATTGCCCTGCTTGACGTTGTTCCTTGATCGATTGACATGATATAAGACTCCATGTTCCCACTCCTTTTTATATTATATTTGGTGCTTTTTTAAATCCGTTAATTGGGTTTCACTAATCTGTTTATCTAGTTCTAATTGGTAAGCATTTTTTGTATTCGTATCCCAACCAAAATAGCCGGCCATGGCATCAACGACAGCGTCTTTGATCTCCATTAAGCGATGGCTGATAAACAGCATATAATTGGTCCGGCGTAATAAATAGTCCACCGGGGTTAACGTCATCTCCGCTTCCATTGCGTAGCGTAATGACATTGATTCAGCCAATGACAAGCCTTCAAACGTGCCTTGATCCTTCAACGCAAATACTTTTTCCGCATTCGAGCCAAACAGATCAGCAATAAATTTGGCATCATCAGGACTCAAGCCTAGATTCTCACCTTTTTTCGCAAGGGCTTTCAATTCTTCATCAACACTTGCTGGATTAATCTCGCCACCAGAAACTGGATATTTTTCTGAATCGATAAGTTTATACTTACCATTAGGCAGCAAACCAATGATTTCCTTCATTGCACCTGTTGCCATCAAACGATAGTCTGTCAGCTTCCCACCAGATAAAATTAAGAGGCCGTCTTCAGCAATCGTCAAATCACTGCCGCGGGAAACGGCTGAAGGATTGTCTTTTGGTTCTTCCTTCGCCGCATCTGTGATAGTTTTTTCTACCTCCGGCCGAGATTGCTTGCCAGCATCATAATCTTTGGCGGCATTGATAATTTTTTCGAAGTTTTCGTCGCTTATTTTTTCCTTCTTTGTACCATTATAATCGCCGCCTGCTTCA
Source organism: Enterococcus sp. (assembly GCF_032555305.1). Classification (GTDB taxonomy): domain Bacteria; phylum Bacillota; class Bacilli; order Lactobacillales; family Enterococcaceae; genus Enterococcus_A. Next base: position 128,205 of record NZ_JAWGOQ010000002.1, on the reverse strand, counting down.
CTAATCAATGGTCTCAGACCTGCCCAAGCAGCTTCTATATCATTGATCGACAGATTCGCATCAGGATATCTGCGATTCACGATTTTTAGTAAATAATCAACATCAGCTTGTTCCACTGTTGGATGATTGAAGTCGCCTTGGTAATCTGTATCCGTCGTTCCAAAATAGGTTTTGCTCTCTCTTGGAATAACAAAAATCATGCGACCGTCATTTTCGCCGGTATCAAAATAAGTTGGTTGCGGGACTTTTAATTTTTCCCCGTCAACGACTAAGTGGACTCCTTTGGTTGGACGCATATGTGGTTTATGATCGATTTTTTTGTCGAGCTTATTAACGAAATCTGACCAAGGACCTGCTGTATTTATTACCAGTCTGCTGTCTATAGATACTGTTACATCATTCAGTATATCTGTAGCTTTAACACCTGAAACTTTTCCTTGCTCATCATGAATAATTTCTTCTACCTTCATTCGACTGACAGCAATTGCGCCGTCATCAACCGCTCGTTTGATATTTTCGATTACCAAACGGGCATCGTTATTGCGATAGTCCAAATACACACCGCCGCCTAGCAGCCCATCTGCCTCTAACTGAGGTTCACGCTCCAAAATTTCTTCTTTGCTCAACATATAGTTCGCATACTTGCCGCCTGTGATACCAGCTAAGTGATCATAAAGATCCATCGCGACTTTTACTGAAAACATATTGAAGGTTGATCCTGGCTCATCGAAGATCGGTAAAATCATTGGATCCGCCTTCGGAATATGTGGCGCAATGCCCTGAATAATCGCACGCTCACTGACCGTATCGGCTACTACTTCAACATCAAAGGTTTTAAGATAGCGGAGTCCACCGTGGACTAGCTTCGTTGATCTTGAGGATGTCCCTTCAGAAAAATCCTGCATTTCCAGCAAAGCGACCGATAATCCAGATGCTGCAGCCTGCAAGGCTACACCAGCCCCAGTGATTCCACCACCAATGATCACTAAGTCAAAGGGTTGCTCCCCTAATTTTCGAATCATTTTCGATCGTTCTCGAAAAGAAAACATACTAAACACCTCGCTCTTAATAATGAATTGTTTTTCTAAGTAAAAAAATAGTCTGATTGTCGCAACGCCTACCATCCAGATAAACGAAATGATCCTTGTCTAAATAAATCATTCATCCGATCCTATGCTTCATAATTTTCCTGCGAAGAACTGGACTGGCAACCTCGCTCTTAATAATGAATTATTTCTCTAAATAGAAAAATACCGTCTTACTCAATAGGTAGTTTTATTCAAATGCCTCTTGAAGTTAACATCTCCTTTTTTGATCGAAGAATAGTATTAATAGAACTTATAAAATCAGTGTATCATAACGAAAAACGCTTTCAAAAAATTTGGATTGTAAATTATTGCTCAATTAGTCCAAATGACTGTCATATTTTGCTTACATTGTTTTTTTTCATAACTATTCAGCTTTATTTCTAATATGCTGAACTATTTATATTGAAATAGATTTTAGTTGGTAAACTATTGAAGGCAGCTCCGCGGGGAGTTAAAATCTAACGACATAAAAAAGTGATCCTAAACGACGGATCCTGCATCCAATGAGACAAAAAATCTTGATTATGATTTGCAAAATTGTTAAACCAATTGAATTTCTTCTTTAATGACAGCACATCACAATATTGTGCTGTTTTTTTATTGAGTGTTCCTTTCTGCTTTTATAGTACGCTATACTTAAGCCAAAGCTTCTATAAGCAAGGAGGTTCCCATGAAAATTCTGGTTATTGAAGATAACGAACAAATCGTTGATGTATTGACGCGCTATTTGGATGAAGCTGGTTATGAAACAGCAGTCGCCTATGACGGAAAAGATGCTCTTCCCTATTTTGATCAGCACACAGTAGATTTCATTTTGTTAGATATCATGTTACCGCATGTTAATGGCTTAGAAATCTGCCAGCAGATTCGGGAAAAATCTACAGTACCAATCATTATGATCACTGCAAAAACAGAAGATGCCGATCGAATTTTAGGCTTGGAAGTCGGTGCCGATGACTATATTATCAAGCCCTTTTCACCTAAAGAAGTCCTTTCTCGAATAAAGGCTATCATGAGGCGGATTGATTTTGAAAAAGAATCAGCTGTGAAACAGTTATCACTAGGTTCTCTGCGGTTGCTTTTAGAAAATCGTCAAGCGATTGCGGGTGATAAACAAATAAAACTGACAAAAAAAGAATTTGAGTTGCTTGTTTTATTCGCCAAGTATCCGAATAAGGTTTTTACTCGTGATAATTTACTGGATGCTGTTTGGGGCTATGATTATTATGGCGATAGCCGTACTGTGGACAGCCACATTAAACGATTACGAGCGAAATTGAAAAAAGCTGGTATTGAAGATTGTCAGATTGAAACTGTTTGGGGTGAAGGCTATCGAATCGAGGGACCAGCATGAAGAAAATCACAACGCGGCTGATCCAGCAATTTGTTGGTCTATTACTAGCTTTTACTATCATGATTGCCTTTTTCTTTGGTATCTTGTTTGCCAAACAAACGGAAGATATGCATCAGGAAGAAATGACACATCGCAGCGAATTAATTAGTGAAACGTTATCTGGTTATTTTCAGTCTAATACACATCAAGGACAAGGTAATGCTAATGGTGAAGGAAACGGCATGGGAGGCTATGGGGCTTTTTTACGATTTCTCAATCAGATCGCTGGAGAAGATGTTTGGGTGGTTGATACTGAAATGAACGCCATTATCTCCTATCATCATGAAAATTCAGGTAATCAAACATCGCCGCCAGCTGAGGCAAAAAACTTAGTCAATACAACTTTCAAAACAAAGAAAATGCAGGTCGCAAAACAACGACGATTGTTTCAATTACAAGAATTAACAATCGCGACACCGATCATGACTAACGGAACAGTTCGTGGAATCGTCCTGATGCATTCAAAGGTCGATGCGATCCATGAAAACCAATTTGCTGGTTATGTGATTTTACTCTTTAGTCTGTTAGGATCTGTAATTGTTGCCACTATTCTCGCTTGGCGTTTGTCCAAACGATTTGTGAAGCCGATTGAATCAATGCGAGCATATACGAATAAGTTAGCCAATGAAGATTATAGTGAAACTCTTTCGATTCAGACGAAAGACGAACTACAGGAACTTGGCGATCAACTAACTCTCCTGAGTCAGCGTTTAGCAGAAGCAAAATCTGCTCGGGATCGAAAGGAACAATCAGAAAAAGATTTTCTTTCTCAAATCTCTCATGAACTGCGCACGCCGGTCATGGTGATAAAAAGCTCTTTAGAGGCGATCAATGATGGGTATATTGATGCAAATGAAGAAAAGGATTATTTAGCACAGCTTCTGAAGGAGAGCACAAGCTTAGAACGCTTGGTCAACGACTTACTTGAACTGAGTCGCCTGCAATCAACTGAGTTTCAGCTTCAAAAAGAGCCAGTCAACCCATTGGATTGTATTAATGATGCTGTAAGAAGCTACCGCATAGCGCTTAAGGAAAAGAATCAGGAAATCATTCTTGTTAATCGGCTTACTGAACCAAAAATGATCGATGGCGATTACATGCGGATTACACAGGTCATCAAGATTTTGTTAGATAACGCAAATAGATACTCACCTGAGCATTCGATTATCAAAATTGTTATTTCAAATAAAACTTCAGCCGTCGATATTTCTCTTTCTAACAAACTAACTGAGCCTATAAATGATACCACTCATTTATTTGATTCTTTTCATCGACAACAGCAAAATTATGCAACTGGAACCGGACTCGGTTTAGCAATTGCTAGACAAGTAATCCTGCGCCACCAGGGACAAATCGCTGCAGAAGCAGATCAAAATCAGTTTATGATAAAAATTCAGTTGCCCTCTCTCTAATTGCCATACTTTTGTCACAATCTCTTCTTATACTACAATTGAAAAGGAGGAGATCATTCATGGTCAAACACAAAAAAGGGCTAGTTTCTATTGCATTGATCTTTGTTGGATTGACGGGGTATGCGACATTGAAAACAGATGCCGCAACAACTGGACAAGGACTCCAAAATTTGCGCTATTGCACGATCAATAACATTTACAAAGTGTCGCGAGAAGATTGTCCTTTACGTCAGGATCGGATTCTTAATGGTTTGGATCAAAAAAATGCAAGACCGCAAAATGGTACAGGTGAACGAAGAGGTAATAGAAATTACACTGGCAATGGTAAGCAAGACGGAACAGGACCAAGACGAGTTGATGGATCTAGAGTTCCTGATTGTCCTAATTTTGAAGAAAAACAAAGTCAAAATGTACAAAATACCAGTACAGCACCAGTGACTGAACCAACTAATTATGGAACACAGCCGCAAGAAGGAACCGGAAATCAATACGGGCAGCAAAGTTTAACTCCACAACAAACAAATGATGTTGAACAGACTCAAAATGCGGCAAATTATCAAGCACAGCAAGCAGCCCAAGAGGCAGCGGTTCAACAACAGTGGCATCACCAGCAACAACAAAAAGCAGCAGCTCGCCAACAAGCCGCTCAACAACAGCAACAAGCTGCGGCTCAACAACAACAAGCCCAACAGCAGCAGGTGGCCCCGCGTGTCCATCATAATTACACAACCCAACAAACGAACGGACATCATGGAAATCGACACCATTAAAAATAGCCTAGCAAGATTCCAAAAGGAAATTTTGCTAGGCTTCTTTATGTCCAATCTATTTACTTATCTTTCCGTGCTCTCAAAGCTGATAATATCGAAACAGTATCGATCACTTCCTGCAGAGCAGCTCCTAATAATGCCGGAATCACACCAGTACTTGCAATCAACATCAAGACTACACAAATGACGATTCCAATCAACACTGATTGACGCGCGATCCGCATCGTATCTTGAGATAAGCGAACAGCTTCTGAAACTCGACTCAAATCGTCTTTCAAAATAACTGCGTCGGCACTTTCGCTTGCTGCGGTTGATCCGTGAGCCCCCATCGCGATTCCTATATCAGCAACAGCTAATGCAGGAGCGTCATTGACACCGTCGCCCACCATGATGCCTGGTCGATCCTCTTCATTTAATGCTTTTATAACGTTGATTTTTTCTTCTGGTAGACATTCTGCATGAACCTCTGAAATCCCTACTTTGCTTGCGATTTGATTTGCGATGGATTGATGATCTCCAGTCAGCATAATGGTTTTCTCAATTCCCATCGCATTTAGGGCTTTGACTGTAGCTGCGGACTCCTTGCGAACGATATCTGAAAACGTGATATAGCCAATATATTTCGCATCCAGAGACACATAAACAGCTGTTTGCTCACTATCCAACTCAACCGTTGAGCCGGCAAAAGAGGCTTTACCAACACGAATTTTCTTACCATTAACCATCGCTTGGATTCCTTGCCCGGTAACTTCTTCCAAGTTCGTTACTGAGAACAAATCAATATTATTATCTTTCGCGTAAGCAACTAACGAACGTGCTAAAATATGACTCGATTCTTGTTCGCCGCTAGCAGCATAGGTGATCAATTCTTCTTTTGAAAAATCCTCAGAAATAACTCGAATTTCCTCAACTGATAACTTCCCTTCTGTTAAGGTCCCCGTTTTATCAAAAGCAATACTTTTTGCTCGAGCCAATTTTTCTATTGTTGTCCCAGTTTTCACAACGATCCCATTACGACTTGAGCGACTCATCCCCGCAACGAGAGCCACAGGGGCTGCTAAGATCAAAGGACAAGGCGAAGCTACGACCAACACTTCCGCAAAACGAACCGGATCTTTTGAAACAAACCATGCAATACCACCGATTAAATACGCGATGATCGTAAATGGCACGGCGTAGCGGTCAGCTAAACGAACAAAATGTGCAGGCTTAGCTTCTGATTCTTTAACAAGCTTTACCAATGTTTGATACTGACTGTCCTTTGCGGCCTTTGTTACTTTAAATCGCAATGCGCCATCACCATTAATCGAGCCGGACATCAATTCATCATTGTTTTTCTTTTCGATGGGTTTTGATTCACCTGTCAACGAAGACTCATCAACAAAGGATTCTCCTGCCGTCACACGACCGTCAACCGGAACTAACTCACCAGGCTTCACTAAAATCAAATCACCGACCTGAACTTCTTCGACCGATACTTCAGTTAATTTTTCACCGTCGATTCTATGTGCGATTTGTGGCGAATTATCTAAGAGTGATCTCAGTTCTCGACTCGCTTGATGACTGGCATAGTCTTCCAAGCTATCTCCGCCTGTCAACATAATCAACACCATCAAGCTCGCCCAATATTCACCAACTAACAATGTAGCTACGATTGCGGTAATCGCCAATATATCTACACCGTATTTTCCTGACCTTAGCGTTTCAATCATTCCGATCAACATAGAGATCGTCATTATTCCGCCAATGATTGCAACTAACCAAAATGCTAAACGATCCTGATGAAAACCAAATTCCAAAACTAATGCGATGATCCCAATCGCTAAGGTTGATAAAAATTTCTTTGTATTACTCATTTATTTGCGCCTCCATCTGTCTTCATAATCAGATTAGCACTCTGATAAGCTAATTGAAAATGGAAACGTCTAAATGATAAAGATAATCATTAACAGCTTATATTTAATACACACATATTGTAATTATTATAGTCTGAGTTGAACTGAGATTTTTCATTTAACTTCATCTAACTTCATCATAGCCTAGTAATTTCCAGCAAAAAAAGCCGACTGACTGTCGACTTTTTTATTACTCTGAACGGTGATCTCGCAGTCGATAACCAACTCCGATTTCTGTAATTAGATATTCTGGTTTTAACGTGTTTTGTTCGATTTTCTTGCGAATATTTGACATGTTCACGCGTAATGTTTGAGAATCTTCACTGTATGGCCCCCATACTTCCGTCATCAGTGTTTGATACGTGACAACCTTGCCTAATTGACGAAACATCAAGGCTAAGATTCGATACTCATTCTTAGTTAAATGGATCTCTTGCTCATCCTTGTATACTAATTGCTTCTCGAAATCAATTTTCAAGGCTTTATTCTCTAAAACTGATACTGCGTCGGTTTGCACGTTTTTATGGCGAAGGGCTGTTCGCATGCGTGCTAGTAATTCATTTGTTCCAAAAGGTTTTGTGACATAATCATCGGCCCCCAAATCCAAAGCCTTCACTTTCTCTTCTTCATTATTTCTCGCAGAAATAATAATAATCGGCAAATGCATTCGCTTGCGCAAAATTTTCAGTAAATCGATTCCATCAATATCAGGTAACCCTAGATCCAACAATACCAAATCGATCGATGTTGTTTGAAAAGCAGTTAGTGCCTCCATTCCAGTCCTAGCGACCGTCAACTGATAGCGCTCCTGTCCTAAAATGACTTCCATAAAATCCGTAATATTGGGATCATCTTCAATCAGTAAAATTGTTGGTTTCATAAACATCCCTCACTTTAAAAATATTCTGACAAATGTCTTTCCATCACGAACAGTCATTTCCATAGTACCATTGTGAGCATGGATAATGGTTTTCACGATGCTCAAACCGATTCCCAATCCATTTTTCGAATCCACTGGCACTTCATTAATGCTTGTTAAATTTGTTTGAATCTTTTCGAACTGCTTCAATGGAATCTCACCATAGTTTTCAATTTCAAAGACAGTCTGTCCTTTTTCCTGATAAACAGTTAACTTTACTGGTTGATCTTTTTCACCATGACAAAGAGCATTCTCCACCAAATTAAATAACGATTGTTCAATCAAAATCGGATCTACTTGAATAAAGATGACATCAGCTGGCAATTGAAGTTCCACCTGTCCTTTTGGATAGACTTTTTTTAAATGTTGATAAACTGCTTCGATGATTTCTTCCACTGGCTCTGCTGATTTATTAACCTTCATTGTATCTATATTGATGCGTGTAATAGATAATAGATTCTCTACCATCCGAATCAACCATTGCGATTCGTCGTGAATATCTTTTAACAGTTTCTGCCGAGTTTCTTCCTGCAAATCACCGCTACCGCCTAGCGTTTCTGCAATTCCTGAGATAACCGTCAAGGGCGTTCGAAGGTCATGAGATACAGCTCGTAATAAATTGCTACGAACTTTTTCTCGTTCATTTTCTAACTCGACCTGTTCTTTTTCGTTCTTCAGTTCAGTTTGCTCTAAAATAACAGCAATTTGGGTCAAAACTAGCCTCAAATAATTCAGTTGATCGTTTTCTAAATCAAGTCCGGCATTGCGTTCGATTCCTAGTACTGCCAATGTTTTTCCGCTTACAATAATTGGTAGATAGAATCCTTTAGCCCCAATCAACGTGTCGGTGCCATTCCCTGCTTCTTTTTGATTATTAGCTGTCCAAAATGCTACAGCGGCTTCTTCCTTGGTGTTTAAAATTGACGATTTATCACCCACACAATGAACGCTTTCAAGCTTCGCTTGGCGATCAAACAAGATCACTTCGCGGTTCAATAAACGAGATAAGTAAGTGGCTGAAATGTCAAAAATCTGATTTCGACTATCGGCTAATACATATTGTTTATTTAATTCATAGAGGATTTCCATTTGGTGTTCTTTTTCCATAGAGCTTTCTGCTTGTTTTTTTAATCGAACCATTAAATTACTGATTAGGATGGCTACCAAGCACATGATTAGCAGAGTAATAGGATAACCTTGTTTATAAACAGTCAGCGAGTATAGAGGTTCAACGAAAAACCAGTTAAAGGACAGTACACTTAAAATAGAGGTAAGAGCACTCCAAAAATATCCCGATGTCATTCTTGCGACTAATAAAATGAAAAAGATGTAGATCAGCATCAAGTTTTGGTCACCAACATGGATGTATTGCATCAATTCTGTCACGATCGTCGCTAGAAATACGCCGCCTAGAGCAATTGCTAGGTCCTTCCCACCGCCTTCAATCACTTTACGGGTCTTTAGAAAGAACGATTGCTTCTCTTCATTAAAGGGAATCAAATGGAGTTCCGTGTCATTCAATCGTTTTAGTAACCGATCATCGAAGGCTTCAACAAAAACTTTTTCATACCATGGCTGTCGCAGATTTTTACCCATGATAATGTCTGTGACACCAGTCATTTTCGCAAATTCCACGATTGTTTCAAAGCTATCATCTTCTTCAATACTAATGACTTCTGCCCCCAGTTTTTCAGCCAGCGGAATATTTGTAGGAGTTTCTTCTTGGGTTCTGATTTGTATAACAGTCCATTCGGCTCCTAGGCCTTGAGCCAAACGTGCAGTCCAGCGAATTGATTTTTCAGTCATCTTAGGAAATCCATCGTTCACTACTGTCAGTAATTTACTCTGAATACCAATCGTCTTTCCGCTGATACGATTAATATGATCCGACGCTCGTTGAATCGCCAAGCCTCGTAGCTGATCGAGTTTCTGTGGGATAAAGAAGTTCTGCAACGCGCGTTTCGCATTTTCATTGGCATAGATCTTCCCTTGCTCCAACCGGTCGATCAGTTCATCTGGTTCCACATCAACCACTTTGATCGTGGCTTGCTGCAGGAACGTATCTGGAACAGTCTCCTTGACTTCGATCCCAGTAACCTCTTCGACAATGTCATTTAGACTCTCGATATGCTGAACATTGATCGTTGTAAAAACGTCAATTCCAGCATTTAGTAATTCATCTACATCCTGATACCGTTTGCGATTGCGAGAGCCTACCGCATTCGTATGTGCTAACTCATCGATCAACACGATCTCTGGTTTTTGCTGAATGATTTGATCAATATCAGGCTCAGTTAATACTAGTTGCTTGTATAGGATTTTTTTTGGTGCAATCTGTGGTAATCTCTCCAGCAACCGATTCGTATCAGGTCGATCATGAGGCTCGATATAGCCGACTGCAATATTTTTTCCAGTCATCAATAGTTCATGGGCTTCCGCCAGCATACTATAGGTTTTCCCAACTCCGGCGGCAAAACCAAAAAAAACTCGCAGTCGCCCTCTACGCCCATTCCCGATTTGATTATCTTCAATCCCTTGCATCGGTCAACTTCCTTTCCATGCACAATAATTCTCTAACTGGTAGAACAGTTAGAGAATCTCTTCCTACTTATGCTTCTAGTTTATCTAATGCGAGGTTTAACTGCAAAACATTGACATAATAACGATCTGAGAACCAATCCTTCCGGGCTTGTTGGTTGATCACTTTATGAACTGTTCGTTCAGATAGCCCCCGCACTTTGGCAATCCTTGCGATTTGAAATTCAGCTGCTGATAAACTAATATCAGGATCGACACCGCTGGCAGAAGCTGTGACTAAATCATTCGGTACATTTTGCTGCGTAGGATTTTTAGTTAATTGTTTTTTTATTCGTTCTTCTATTAGCATTTTTTGCTTACTAGATACAGGGGAAAGCTGACTGACTTTCTCACTGCGTCCCGAAAAGTACCCGTCCTGTTCAAAGGTCTGCCCAATCAGTTTTGAACCCACCAATTGATTATCCTTTGTTACTTGACTGCCATTAGCTTGGTCTGAAAAGAACAATTGACCAATACCAGTTACTAAAACCGTATAAAATCCACCGAAGACGACTAGGCTTAGAATCAGAAATTTCAAACTACCTAAAAGACTATTTTTCATAGCTCCTACTCCTCTCTATAAAATAATCATCGAAAGAATCACATCAATGATTTTGATAAAAATGAATGGTGCGATAATGCCGCCAAGACCATAGATTAACAAGTTATGTCGTAAAATTTGGCTGGCAGGCTTTTCTTGATACCTCACACCCTTCAACGCTAAAGGAATCAAGGCGACAATCACGACTGCATTGTAGATAACCGCCGACAAGATGGCAGTCAATGGACTTCCTAGTTCCATGATGTTCAGACGATCCAGCTGCGGATAGATACTGTAAAACAGTACGGGAATCACCGCAAAATATTTAGCGATATCATTAGCGATACTAAATGTTGTCAGAGCACCGCGAGTCATTAATAATTGTTTACCAATTTGAACGACCTGTAACAATTTGGTCGGACTGGAGTCTAAGTCGATCATATTTCCCGCTTCTTTGGCGGCCTGTGTACCGGTATTCATCGCCATCGCTACATCGGCTTGTGCTAACGCAGGAGCATCATTGGTTCCATCACCAGTCATAGCTACTAAGTGTCCTTTTTCTTGATAGTCACGAATCAGATTCATCTTATTCTCAGGTGTCGCTTCTGCTAGAAAATCGTCGACACCAGCCTCAGCTGCGATTGCTGCTGCGGTCAGCGGATTGTCTCCTGTGATCATGATGGTCTTAATTCCCATTTTACGCATATCAGAAAATTTTTCCTTCACGCCATTTTTCACGATGTCCTTTAGATAAACGACACCCATTACACGTTCGTTTTTCACTACGACTAGTGGTGTCCCACCGGCACGAGCGATCTTATCAACGATTTCATCACACTCAACAGGGTATTCTTTCCCTTTTGACTGAACATACTTTTTCATCGTATCAGCAGCACCCTTGCGAATTTCATCACCACGATAATCGATACCGCTCATTCGCGTCTTGGCGCTAAAATCAATGAATTTTACTTCTGTTTCCTGGAACTCCCTTTCCCGCAGATTAAAACGCTCTTTCGCTAGTATTACGATACTACGGCCTTCTGCGGTTTCATCAGCTAAGGAAGACAATTGTGCGGCATCAGCAAGCTGTTCTTCACTGATACCCTTAACTGGTAAAAATTCACTGGCGCGACGATTTCCTAGTGTAATGGTTCCTGTTTTATCTAGTAAAAGAACATCGACATCTCCTGCCGCTTCAATCGCACGTCTGCTCATAGCAATCACATTTTCCTTTGTCAAACGACTCATCCCTGCAATACCAATAGAGGAAATCAGCGCGCCAATGGTCGTCGGAGCTAAACAAATCAACAAGGCGATTACGATAATCATAGATAGTGTCTCACCTTTCCCTGATAACTGACTGCTAAAATCAGTAAAAGGTACGAGAGTGATAGAAACCGTTAAGAAGATAATCGTCAAGGTGATCAAAAAAATCTGCAAGCCAATCTCATTCGGTGTCTTTTTTCGTTGCGTTCCCTCCACCATCGCGATCATTTTATCCAGAAAAGATTGTCCATTTTCAGATGTTACGCGTATCACTAAATAATCGGAGACAACGGTAGTTCCACCGGTCACCGCGCTGCGGTCACCACCCGATTCACGAATCACCGGTGCCGACTCTCCTGTAATCGCACTCTCATCAACAGAGGCGGCTCCTTCGATCACATCTCCATCGGCCGGAATTTGTTCTCCCGCTCGAACATAAACCAAATCACCACGTTTCAAATCAGAAGAACGTAATTCAATGAAGTTTTCATCTTTGATATCTGCTAAACTTTTTATCTTGTAGGTCATAACTTCTTTTTTCGCTTGTTTTAAGCTGTCGGATTGCGCTTTTCCTCGACCTTCCGCAACCGCTTCAGCGAAATTAGCAAAAAGCAACGTCAGCCATAAAAAAATGGTGACCGAGATACTGAACCAAAGCGGCACACGCATCGAATAAAAACACAATACTGTCGTAATGATCGCACCGAGATAAACGACGAACATTACAGGATTTTTGATTTGTTGGCGTGGGTCCAACTTTTTAAAGGACTGACCGACGGCCCATTGATAGATTTTTTTCATTTTCACTCACTCCATTTACTTCATCGTGAAGAATTCCGCAATTGGACCAAGAGCAAGAGCTGGTAAAAAGCTCAATGATCCAATTACCAGAATCACAATAATCAACATCGATATAAACGTTGGACTAACAGTAGACAACGTTCCAGAACTTAGCGCGGCTTTCTTTTTGCTGCCCATATTTTCCGCCAAAAACAAGATGGCAATGATCGGCAGATATCTGGAAATGATCATTAACAGACTACCTAAAATATTCAAGAAAGTCGTATCTGCTAAAAGTCCGCCAAAGGCACTCCCGTTATTATTCGCTAACGACGTCGCACCATAAAGCAGCTCACTGAATGCATGAGGACCGCGATTCGCCAACCAAGTCATTATCTCTGGGTGCAAAACCAATGCCATCGCTCCAAACAACGTCAGCATTAATGGTGTTAATATAACTAGACTTGCCATTTTGATATCGAAAGCTTCTATTTTTTTTCCTAGATACTCTGGGGTTCGTCCTACTAAAAGTCCGGCGATGAAAACTGCCAACAAAAGAAAGGCTAACATGCCGTACAGTCCGCTACCGACACCTCCAAAGATGATTTCCCCTAACTGCATCAGAAACATTGGGATCGCACCGCCTAGTGGTGTAAAGCTATCCAGCATCGCATTTACTGATCCATTAGACGCAGCTGTCGTTCCAACTGACCATAAACTAGACCAGCCAACACCGAAACGAACTTCTTTTCCTTCCATGTTGCTTGAACCAATAACGCGAGCAAATTCAGGGCCGTAATATTCACTGAAAGCAACACCGATAAACGCTAAAAACAAAAAGAAAAGTGAAACAATCATGATTGTTCGTCCTTGCTTTAAATCTTTGATCCAAAATCCAAAAGCAAAGATCAAAGCGACTGGAATCAACAAAATCGCGATATTTTCTAAAAAGTTCGAAAAAATTGTCGGATTCTCAAATGGATGGGCTGAGTTCGCCCCGAAGAAGCCGCCGCCATTGGTTCCAAGTTGTTTAATCGCCACTTGACTGGCAACCGGTCCTAAATAAAGCCACAAGCTTTTCCCTTCCAATCCTTCGTAGGTAATGCCTGATTTAAAGGATTGCACTGTACCCTGTGAGATTAATAAAACAGCGAAAATGATAGATAACGGTAAAAGAATATAAACCAGACTGCGGGTTAAATCCTGCCAGAAATTTCCTAGGGTTTTCTTTTTCACTTGCGAAAGTCCGCGAAGCAAGGCAACCAAGACTGAAAGCCCAACTCCTGCTGATTAAAATAGCCGGCAGATACTTGATGCTTATCTGCAATTGTAAGAATTTTCTCAATTTCTGAGTGAGTAAATCTGGCATCTTGAATCGTCTTTCCAGCAAAACGGACATAGCAGCCGTTTGATAAAATAAAATGCTCTACCTGCAATTGTTTTAGTAAATCCTTCACCTCATAAAAGCTTCGACCGGTTGCAATAATCGGCAATACATCTTGCTTTCTTAGCTCATCAAACGCTTGGATCGTTTCTTGCTCTACCTGCAAACTGCCACCAGCACACAATGTTCCGTCTAAATCAAAAAAAGCTAGCTTTTCCACAATTGACATCCTCTCTAAAATGAATTGATTTATTTTTGATACACCGTTGATCTATCGGACACAAAAAAGCCGAGAGAAAAGTCAGTGCATCACAAATACACTGAACCTTTCCCCTCGGATCTTTTATATCAATAGGTGCCTTTTACATCTAGTAAAAGATGAAGCCCTCGGTCACAGTCCTCACTTGAGCGGAACCCTAGCTCCAGTTTTCCAGTTCACGGTAAATCATACCATGTCTTGAAAGTATGACGCAATAGGATTTATCAAATCAATTCAAAGTGTTTCAATCCTTCCAGCACGCCATGTTCTGTTTTTGCTACATAGTCCGCTTGATACTTCAGCTGTTCTGTCGCATCGCACATGGCGATTCCATGATTAACTACTTTGAACATTGATACATCATTGTTATTGTCACCAAACGCATAGGTCTCGACTTCTGATTCGGCAAATCGATCCATTACTTTTTGAATCGCATTTCCTTTAGAAATATTTTTAGGCGAGATCGTCAGGGCTAAAGGAGAAAAACGCATTCGGTCAACCAACTGTTCAAGGTTGCGATCGATTTTTGCTTCGACTTTTTCATCCATATATAAATTCATATAATTGACTGGTCTCGTATGATAAAAATCAGGCGCAACAGTTACTCCTGTGATCGCCATGTGTCCAACATGTTCTTTAACAATCTCGGAAAGCTTTGTCACCGCGTATCCTTGCTGATTAAAGTAGCCTGCGGGTAACTCATGGCGATCTGCGAGTCTTAAAATTGACTCGATCTCGCTATTTGAAAATGTTTCATTTAAGATGGTTTCTCCAGCAAAATGGGCATAGCAGCCGCCTGCCAAAATAAACGTTTCGATCTTTAATTGATGAAACAGCTCTTTCACTTCATATAAACTTCGTCCTGACGCTATCACTGGATGAACATCATTTTTCCGCAACTGATCAAAAGCCTCGACTAACCCCTCACCCAATATCAAACTGTTGCCTTGACACAATGTCCCATCCAAATCAAAAAAGGCCATCTTTTTCATCAACTCATCCTTTCAGTCCGTTCTGTACTCTGCCCTCAGCATACAGCGCTTTCATTCGAGAAGCAACGAAAAAAAAGACTTAAACAGCAGATGATCTACTGTTTAAGTCTTTAAGATTATCCTTTTCTTCTTCTGAAATAGATCGTTCCAACGATGATAATAATCACTCCACCAGCTATCAATAACCATGAGTGGCGGGTATCATTTGTTTTCGGATAACTTCCTGTTGTTGTTCCCGAAATACGATTTGAGCCGCTTGGTTTATCTGGTGACTCTGAAGAATTTGGTGTCTTTGAGCTTTCCTTATTCACAAATTCTCCGGCATCAACCGTTGCTGGTTTATTTTCTTTAGCTGAACTAATCGTGAAAGTTCGTTTCTCTTTGCTGATTGAGTAGCCAGTCGGAGCTTCTATTTCCATAAAGTAATACTCGCCGGGAGATAGATTATTCACTGAAACATGTCCTTCTCTATCAGAAGTATATTCACCAACTTGCTTGCCGTTGGCGTGATACAATTCAAAGATTGCACCTGATAAGGTTTTGCCTTGTTCGGAGAACTTTTTCAGCTGAACAGAACCTTGATAGTTGATAAAGTCGGATAGAGACATCGTTTCTGGCTTGCCGGCTGCTTCATCCGCAACTTTGAATGGGACTTCAGATTTATTTAATAAGTACCCTTCTGGTGCTTTCGTTTCAATTAACTTGTAATCCCCTGGTACTAAACCAGTCGCGAATAGTTTTCCCTCTTTGTTAGAGGTTAGTGTCTTCGTTTCTTTTCCATCGGCATCAAGAACCGTTTGCACCTTACCCTCTTTATCATGAATTTCAAATTCCGCACCTTTCAGTGCTTTGCCTTTGTCGTTTTTCTTCAGCAACGAAATAGAGCCTTGATAGTTAATAAAGTTTCCTAATTCGATTGGTTTAGGTTTCCCTGTTTGTTTCGTAATCTCAAATGGATGCGGTGTGGTATCGCGAATATAGCCATCTGGAGCTTTTGTTTCGATCAAAACAAATTTTTTGTGTTCTGCGTCCTTTAGATCAATACCCTTGAAGTAGATTTCACCATCTTTGTCAGTTATGATCGTGTCTGTTGAATTCCCATCACGATCAATGACATTCACTGGATTACCTGTTGGCCGATTAGTGTCATCTGCTTCGAAAACTTGATATTCTGCACCTGCCAATGGTGTTTTGTCTTTAGCAAGCTTATGACCGATGACCTCGACTTGATAATTATCAAAATCTAAATTATCAATAGTTGGATTTTGCTCATCGTTTTCTTGAACAACGAAATAGATCGGCTGGTCATTGATAATGTAACCTGGTGCCGCTTTGGTTTCCACTAATTTATAGCTGCCTGCTCCTAAACCAGAAATATCTAATATACCATCTTCAGGAGCTACAATAGTTCTAATTGGATTCTGTTCACCATTGACGATATGATACAGTTCAAATGTCGCTCCAGCAATCGAGCCGCCATCGCCGACTTTCGTTATTTGAGCTTTACCGCGGAAGTTTTGGAAATCTCCGAGTTCTTGAATTCCGGGATCACCATCTGCTCTATCTGGAATCTCTACTTTGATCAATGCTGGATTAATAACGTAATCAGGCCCTTCATTTACCGTCGGTGCTTTGGTTTCTTTATAATAGTAGGTTCCCGGTTTTAAGTCTTTGAAAATAACTTTTCCATCTTTTCCACTCTCTACTTTTTGAACGACCTCTTTTTTATCTTCTTTATAAAGTGTAAATTCTGCACCTTCTAAGCCTTCACCATCGGTATTACGTTTAATAATTTGGAATGCACCTTTGTAATTGATGAAATCAGATAATTTAATGACAGGTAGTTTTCCATTGTGCGAGACATCCACTGTAAAGGTAATTTCCTTCGTATTAATCAGAAAACCATCAGGAGCCTTTGTTTCTTTTAATGTATATTTTCCAGGTGCTAAATGATCAATTCGAACTTTTCCATCTTTATCAGAGGTGATCGGCGTGTCGTTTACCTTTTTATTATCCTTATAAAGATCAAATTCCGCTCCTGCTAAGGATTCTCCTGACTTATCCTTCTTTACAAATTCGGCCGAGCCTTGATAATTTGCTAATTCAAGTGGTGAACCGTCTGGCTGAGTCGTCACGGTTTCAGGTTTGTCATGAGATGTTTCATCAATCGTAAATGGAATCTCCTTACTATTGATGATGAAATCGTCCGGTGCTTTTGTTTCAACAAATTTGTAATCACCAGGTGCCAATCCAGTCACTGTAACTTTACCGTCAGCCTGTGATACTAACGGCTGCTCGTTTACTTTCTTGCCATTTTTATCTATAACATCAAATTTTGCACCCGCTAAAGGATTGCCTTCGCTGTCTTTTTTGATTAACTCCGCAGAATCTTGATAGTTCTTGTAATTCAAATTGATTGTCGGTATTTGATGATGACTGTTTCGATAAACAACAAACGTAACTGGATCATTATTCAAGATGTACCCAGTCGGTGCCTCAATTTCAGTAATCCGATATAAACCTAAAGGTAAACTGTTAATTTCTAAAATTCCTTCGCTGTTTAGGCGATCCGGTTTTAATTCTACAGGTTCCCATAATGAATGATTAGGCATCAAATTACTGAAATGCTCTAGCTTAAAACGTGCTCCTTCTTTTACATCACCGCCAAATTTGATCGGGTTTCCCTCTTCATCCGTTTTTTGCAAAATGACTTTATTTCGCTCATTTTCAATGACCATGGGTGCCGCATTTTCAGTTGAAGTGCGATCATCGATCGTAATCCGTCGTCCATCGGTCAAATCATCCGCAATAGTGAAACCTTTCGGAGCTTTCGTCTCAATCAGTAAATACTCGCCATAAGGCAGATTTCCAAAAATAATTTGTCCATTTTCATCACTTTCAGCTTCACGCAATAGCTGGGTTTTTGAAGTGTTCCACAGTTCAAATTTTGCTCCGACTAATGGTGTTTTTCCATCAGCCTCTGTTTTTTGAATGACAAGCTTGCCTTTTTTCCCAGTTGCCGAACCACCGCTATGATTCAACTCGACAGTAACGTCTTCACCATCGCCACCAGAAATGGTCTGCTCATTGTCCCCTGTTACCGTGATTTTATTTGATACGGTATCTTTACTGCCACTAGAGGATGAGGTGATATAGCTTCGATATTCCAATTGATAAGGTTTGTCGATCTTTTTGTTCAGTTTAATCAACATGATTTGCTTTCCAGTCACATTGTCCGTTTGTGTTTCAACGGTGTAATCCTTGTTTAACTTCAACGGTTTATCATAATTCGGTGTAATTGTTCCGTCTTCAGCAACAGTTGTTTCGTATAAATGGATCGAATCCTGATCAATTACCTGATTTTCAGAAGGTTCATCTTTGATGACAACATGCTCCAGGGTTGATTGAGAGGGATTAATAACTGCGTGCCAATTAACATAATCGGGATCTTCACTATCCTGCTCTCCAGTTTTTTGTACATACTTTCCGCCATTCTTCACATCTACTTCGCCAATAACATCCCGATCATCATCATTATTTTCATAATGAGCAACATTTGTATATTGGTTTGACCCTTCGATAATTTTCCCGTCTACTGACGTTTCAAATTCTATTAAATAAGTTTCATCTGATCCTTCAGGAAAATCAATTTGCAGTAATTGAGCATTGGAATCACTAGGTTCAACAATATTTTTCATTTCGTTGTTTACTACTGTTTCAGGTTGCTTCTTTGTGACAGTTCCATCTTTTTTTACTTCTGCTTTATAAATCTTCAGTGAATCAGCAACATAGTCTTGGTTTTCTTTTATTTTATCCTCTAATTGGGCATGAACTAGAATATTACGACTAAGGTTTACTGCGATGGTCCAAGTGATCCGTTTGGTTTGAGCATTATAAACGCCACTTTTCTGGGCATTTAATTGGAATGGGTCATGGGGTTTAAAATTTTTATCATCGCTTGATGTTTGTTTATCACCATGTTCGTCTTCCCAATCTGCCTGCATCGTATTTTTAAAGTGGTCTAGATCAGGATTGTTTGGATCCAATAATGACACATCAAAATAGGTGTGATAATTGATCTCTAATTCCGAATCTGTCGGATTGTAATCGCCTTTAAACACCACTTTGAACCCAATTTCATTTTTTCCCGTACTATCGTTGATCAATTCAAGATCATAATCCTCACCAGGAGTCAGTACCTGATTCTTCGTCACATCACGAATCTCAAAATCTGGCTTCAAGTCGTCCTTGATCGCCATCATTAATCCTGGAATGGGCGAATAGGTATCCGTTAATACGAGGTTTTCCATATGGTAATGATTTTTATTGACATTTATTTTCCAGCCGACCTTTTTATTTGTATAATCGACATCCGCGATATTTTTGATCACGTTTTGCTGTTGAGCGGTTCCTTTGTCGCCGGCTGTTTGTCCGGTCCCTGTTGTCACACTGTTGTCTACTTGCGTTGGATCAGTGACGATACCATTGACCTTAGTTTTATACTCAACGCGAATGGCCCCGTCTACGTCATTTAAAAATTTAATGACAAAGCCCTCGCCATCAGGGTTAGGTTCTAATACATAATCCTTCCCTTCCACCAACGCTTCACCCTTAATCTCTTTTCCCTTACTATCAAAAGTAATGGGATAAAGCTTTACTGAATCCTCCACAAGATCCATATTTTTACTAATAGTATCAGTAATAACTGCATGGTCTTTGGAAATTTTCTTTTCATTGTAGTTATATTTAATTGCCCAATCAAATTCTTGTTTGTTGGGATCGTAATTTACCATGTTTTTCTCGACAGGCTTTCCATAAGAGTTCGTCACTGTCGCTTTTGCATCGATTCCATCATCATCATTTTTATCCGTCAACTTAGCCACGTTCGTAAAGCTGACTTTGCCGCCATCTTCTGGCTTTACTGAGTCATTAATGCTTGTTTGATAAACTAAGCGATACGCTTTATTGGTTTCACCTAATATCGTGACATTTCCATTTTGATCTACAGTATATTCATTTGGATTAAGTTCACGACTAACTTCTTTTATTGTTCCATCGAGATTCATTTCCAATTCCATTACCTTAACGGATTTAAAATCAATTCCTTGAGGCCAAGTTTCTGTAATAGTTGGATCCTCGAGATGATTCATGGATTGATTAAAATCTATTGTCCATTCCACACTGCTGGGATTGGGCGTCCGGTCAAAGTGTCCTTGCTTATCGATTGATTGATCTGTATTTGGTCGGATCTCAATATTGACGGGGGGCAGATCATCCTCTACAGGATAATGAATGGTGATATCACCAGGACCATCTATATGTTCTTTTTTGAATACTGTGTCAAAGAAAAAACTACCAGTAATATCACTTTGATTTTTTACTTCTTCCGTAAATTCAAATCGAATGTTTCCATTTTCATCGATAGTATATTTTGCATAGACCTCTCCAGCTTCATTTTTCAATTCACCGGTTTGTGCCTGCTTTGGCTTAAGCTCATCTGGCAATTTAAAATCAAAGTAATCGCCCGGCTCAATCTGCTTGCGCACGTCCTCAGGAATACTCCAAGTATAAAATGCACGCACCGTCATATCCACTGTAATGGGTGGTGTAACAACATTACCTTCTTCATCTAAATAAACTAAATTAGAACTTGTTAAAATCGTTCCTTCACCATTCGGAAAATAGTCTCTGATATCTGTCGGACCGTCTGCACGCAGGTCGTTCTCTTCAACTGAGGTTTCTAGTTTGGCTTCAGTTGTAGAATCCGTGGTTTGTTGGTTTTCTTTCGAAGAGCTAGTTTCTGTGATCTCTGTTTTACTGTCACTTTCTACATCATTCGAAGTTTCTGTTGACTCCGAAGTATCAGAGCTTGCTGGCTTTTCAAATGTATAAGTCAGTTTCTGTTGTTCATAACTGATCTCCAATGTAGAAAGCTCCTTCGTGTCCTGCAATGTTAGATGAATCGTTCCTGATCCTGTATTAGTACTAGGAATACGAAGCACCTGACTATTTTCTACATTTAATGGCGTTGATTTTCCATCCTGTTCTAGACTAGCTTGCTGAACCACAGGCTGAGAGAATTGAATACTCTGTTCCTCTTGGCTTTCTGCTGTCGTAATTTGAATGTCTAACTGATCATCGCCCTGCCCCTTTGAGATGGACTCAAGTTTGACTATCGGCGATTCTTGACCTTCAGCAAATACAGTTAGCGGGGTCAAAGAATTGATTAAAACCACTAACGTCATAAACCCATATACCAACTGGTCAATTATTTTCTTTTGTTTCATTTATGCTCCTCTTCCTTCCATTTTCAAGCTGTCATTTTATTTATAACAGATTCTTTTTCTGGAAATTTTCAAAAAAGGAGCCTTCATAGAACACTTTTTGAAAGCCTAGAATTTCTGTTTATCTTTTGAGATTTGCTCCAAGGTTTGATTCAATCGATTCAAATCATTCAATGTTAAAGTTCTACCGATAACTACCACTTGTGCTTCAGGATACGCTTGATTCATATCCTTGAAAGCTCCTGTCGTTAATAAAATATCAACTTTCGTATTTTCAGCAGTAAAGATATCTGTAAACGATACATTATATAAAAAGCTGAAATAACCATGAAGCTGCCTGATAAAGTTTTTCGTCATTAAGCTAGGCATATCACTTTCAACTAAAACGGTAATGGGAACTTCATATTTACATGGTTCTTCAAGATACAACACATTTTTTAGATAAGGAATCATTAAGAAATCCTCTTCTAGATAAATTGGATTCTTCGATTCCTGATACAGCGCTCTAATAAATGCACGCATTTTTTCTACTAGTTTGGGATAACGCTCAATAAAAATAGATTTATACGTATTTCCTGTCATATCTGTATTAAAGCCTTTAAAATATTGAGCAAAAAAATGACCGCTCAAGATGTAGTTGCGAAAACGCCAGAACTCGTCCTTTTAATAGGAAAGAACTCGTCTTCAAAACGTCGAACCATTAAATCTGTCGCAGAAAAAATTTGTGTATGACGCTGTTCCTGTTGCTGATACAATGCATCAATCAATGATTCTTTAAAGACATCAATGGTTTTCGACATGGAAATCCAAACCAAGAAAAAGAAAGGAATCTCGGCTTGACGTGTATTAATTGTTCCTTGAGACTTACAGAGGATCTCTTCAAATGTAGGATATAAGTTATTTGCGGTGATTTGATTTTCTAATGTTTCAGGCATTTGAAGAATGTTGCCTTTTCTTGTACGAATAATAGCCTCTGCGAAAATGTACGCTAACTGCTTTTTATAGGCATATGGGATGTTGGGATAAACTGTAAACGCACTATCTAGCATATCTTCGACATAACGATCAATTAGCTGCTCATCTACATGATCAAACGGCCAACTGCTGCCTCGGTAAATACTCCAGAAAAAAATAACCATGACCATCCGTATTTGATACTCTTCTCCTATTAAACGAAAATTGTCGCGACCAATTTCAATCTTATAACGAGACAATAGTCGACGGACCTTTGTCAAATCCCTTCGAACCGTTGATTCGCTTTTATAATGAGTCTGTGCGTAGTGACGAACACTTTTAAACTCGTCTAGAAACAGTGTTTTTAGGAGAACAACAGTTGAGCAATCGCGGACAATTTCTGTCACCAAATGATATACATCCGCATCTAAATCAATCATCAGACGTACACCTTTGCCCTTTGACACTTCAAGAGTAAATTTTTCGGAGTGGAGTTTATGAACCTTTTCGGATAAACTATTTATCACACTTAAGGTGGTGCGCTTACTTAAGTCTAACTTCTCACTTAACCATTCCCGTGTTACCCAGTACCCATTCTTTTTATTTAGCAGTAAGACCATTCGTCGTTGGTGAAAGGTTTCTCGATCAAAGAGCTCTTCAAAGAAATCTTTTTGTGTAGTTGTCATCATTTCTACCTCTTTTAAAGAATCATTCATTGTACTATCATTTCATTCATCTCTTCTAGAATAGTAAAGAAATGAGAAAAAAGGTATCAAGACGCTCATTATCTGCAAAAAAAATCACGGCACTAACCGTGATTTTTCCGTTTAAGGCATGTTCATCCATACCGGCTCAAATTGATTTCCATCTATATCGGTTACTTCTAGGCTGAACATTTGATCTTCTGGAACATTCATATCAACTGAGAAATAATCTCCACCATTGGCTTTCGCTGCTTCCGCGATTTTCTTTACCACATCGGGGCTTTCAACAGAAAAAGCTGTTAACGTACCGCTTTCTCTTTGAGTATCTGCAATTTTTTTATTTTTCAAGAACAGATTATAAAAATCATATTCTAGCAGCATAATCCAAAATGTATCGTCCCACACCATCGAGCTTGTCTGCTCGTTAGAAAATTCTTCGTTCTTCTTAAATCCTAGCTTTTCATAAAATTCGGTCGAAGCCTGCACATCTTTCACTGGGTAATTTGTAAACACCATTGCCACCATCTTGTCCACTCCTTTAAATTTTCGTTTATTATGCAAGAATATCGGAGCGAAAGCAAAGAAAGCGCTTGTAAATAATGTAACGAAGGAATTTTATGAAAAAATAAAAGAATCATCATGATTCTCTTGATTGACCATAATTCCTTGAAGCATTTCTTCGTACATTCGCTGCATGGATGGCTGTTTCAAAATGCGGAAGATCGAGATCGACTGCTCACAGTTTTGTTTTCCTGCTACTATTGAACCTGAGCTGATTTTTAGCCAGCCTTGATAAAACAGCAATTTCGTACTATTTAATAAATCCCCTTGATCATGAAGCAACTTCTCCGTTTCTTCCAATACTTCTTTCGCCCAAATCAGTTTTCTAAAATTGATAAAAGTCGCACAGGTGCCAAACAGCAGTTCAAATTTCATTCGCTGCATCAACTGAACACCCGCTTCTTTTTCTGTTCGCGAAACCGCTGTACCTAAAAGCTGATGCACAGTCTCAACTGGAAAACTGAACTGGAAAAAGCGAAAGAGCAGGACTTCAAAAACGCCCCAATTTTCAACATTATAGAGATATTTTACAACAGGCTCAGACCTCCGCTGAAGGTCAGCAAAAAAATGATCAATACTTATTTGCTTTCCTTGATCGCGGTCATCATTAAGTTGATAGCTCATACTCAATAATTGACATAATAATCTTAGATATTTCGCACTCCGTGTTTCTCCTTTGATTTCTTCACTCAACTCAACCATCTGCTTGATTGCATCTTGAAAATTACGCGATTCATTCACTTCATCATTGCATTTAAAAATCTGATTTAAATAGAAGGTAAATTTTCCGGTCATAAAAAATGGTCGATCGGAAAGATAGTAATAAAGATTAGCTCCTGGGTTCTGAACACGCACATAAAGAAATTCTTCCATTGAAACATTGATCCGCTCAAGCAGATGCTCCAAGCGATAGAAACTAATATTCGAATCGCCTTTTTCAAACTTGCTGATAAAGGACAGACTATTGATCTCGTCCGCGACAGCATGCAAACTCAACCCACGATCCTTACGCAATTGTCGAAATGTTTCTCCATCCATCACTTATTCACTCCTTGTCAAGTTCCACTATAGTAGAATTATCCATTAACTCCAGTGTAAGTTATCTATACTAAATGAACAAGGACTAGTTAAAGGAGGATTTTTTATGAGAAGCGCAACGATTGAAGATTTACCTAAGATTGTAGACATTATATATGAACGATTTTCAGGTCTGGAGCATTTTAATTTTTTGACCGACCACATGAGTGATGCCGAAGATCTCCTGAAAAAGTTTATTGAGTTTGAAATCGCACTATTTTTAAAATATGGAGAGGTTCAATTATATGGCGAGCCAATCACCGGAATCGTCAGCAGCATTCCATCAAAAGAATTCACCTTATTCCGCCAATTAATCTCTTCTTTTCCATCTAGAAAAATATTGAAGGCACTACCGAAAGACGATCGCAAACGGTTACTAGAGAAAAACAAACAGGTAGCAGAGATCCATCATTCAATTCCCTGGCATAAAAAGTACTCAAAAAACAGCTATTATATTGCTCAAATTGCTGTGGCTAAAGAAGCAAAAGGAACGGGTGTCATGCGTAAATTGATTGCTCCAATCTTGGCAGATTGTCAGAAGAAGAAGATGGATGTTGTATTGGAGACAATGACTGAAGCGAATATTCCAATCTACGAACATTTCGGTTTTGAATTGGCTGAAGTTCACCAAAGCCAAAATGTCCCTTACAGTGAATATTGCTTCATCAAACGAGCGGAATGAATTATAAAAAGGAGTATTGCACCATGATTATCATGTGCGATACTCCTTTTCACTTAATTCAAATATTTAGCCAGTAATGGACAGTTAATTCCTACTTCTTCGCCAGCCTTCAGCATCGTCTGGACTTTTTTTCGATACTTCATTGGAGATACGTGATATTTTTCCTTAAATCGTTTCGCAAAATATGCAGAATTATTGAAGCCGCACTGAAAAGCGATAGCAGTAATCGGGCTTTTCGTCTGATACAAACAGATTGCGGCAGACGTCAAACGCAGATCATTTAAATAATGACTAAAGGATAAATCGGCTACTTGAAAGACTTTTTGCAGCGTTCGAATCGATGTTTGGCAATGAGCGGCGGTTTGTTTGATCGTCAGATTAGAATCCCGCAGGTTTTTACGCATAAAATCGGTCGCAATCACCAGGAGCTCGTTATAGTTTTTGCTGTCTAAAAAAGGTTCAGTTTCTGTTAACCAATCACAAAAAAGCTTCATAAAATACTTCAGTAATCCACGATTTTCTTCTTCTGAACATAACGGAAATTGTTCGGCTATCTGAAAAATCATCTCCAGCAAAACCCGCCCCATTCCATTTTCAACCGCAAGAACTCGGCTAGTCTTCGAGGAGGCAAGCAGTTTTTCGGTCTGAAAATCCTGCTGAAGAAACAAGTTAATTCCTTCTGTTATTCTTTCTCGTTGATAGTGACTCGTAGCCCGCAAATCAAAGATTCCTATAGTATAATCCTTCAAAATACTGGTTTCTTTACCATCCGTATGTCGTTCAAAACCATTTTTAATAAAACGCAATCCTAAATACCCTTCATGATCCTCACAACAACGAGTAAAAATTCCCTGTGACCGATCAACGATACTGTGGGTCAATACAAGATGATCCAATTGATAGATTCTGGAGACGGACAGGGTTTCTTTGGGACTGTTGATCGTGTATTGAAAGTTTAGCTGAGACAAACCTTTCGAATAATCCTGCGATTTGGAAAATTGAGAACAATGGATACCTCTTTGTGTCATCGACTTTTCCGCTCCCCTCGCGTAATCGTTATATTCCTCGGGCGCTAAAATCATAGTGATCTTCATCAGATATTCTATACTTAAATTATACTATTTGAATACTTTTTCACAACTCAAATTAAATGAAGTCTCCCTATATTCTTTATTCGTATCAGAATGCAAGTCGTGAATGGTTTGCGGCTTAAAAATATAGCTACAAAAAAGAAAAGGAGGAATTGTTGTATGACGTCAAAATTTGAAAGTTTGTTCTCCCCTTTACAGATTGGTTCGGTTGAAATCCCCAATCGGATCGCTATGATGCCGATGGGTGTCTTCTCCCCACGCTTACTGAGTATGGAAACGATCGCTTATACCAAAGAAGGTGCGGATTACTACATCGAAAGAGCCAAAGGCGGCACTGGGTTGATCATTACTGGCTTGATGCCGGTGGTGGACAATATGGGCTTTTGTATTTTGAGTAATCCCGAAGGCTATGTCAAAGATATGAAGTATTTGACGGACGGCGTTCATGAAGCTGGCGGAAAAGTATTTGTACAATTGACTGCTTTGACTGGACGTGCGAATCACGGATTAGTCGGCATCTGCCCTGCACCTGCACCAATCCAAAATGTTTGGGACCCGACCAAAACCGATCGTGGTATGTCAAAAGAAGAGATAAAAACCTACATTGAAAATTTTGCCAAAGGTGCGAAGTTAGTCCAAGATGCTGGTGGTGATGGTGTTGAAATTCATGCGGTCCATGAAGGTTATTTACTAGATCAATTTGCTATCTCCTTCTTTAATCGCCGGACCGACGAATATGGCGGGTCACTAGAAAATCGCCTGCGAATTATTAAAGAAATCGTCGAAGCGATTAAGGAAGCCTGCGGGCAAGATTTCCCAGTATCGATGCGTTACAGTGTGAAAAGCTATGTGAAGGACTTTAACCGCGGTGCAATTCCAGGTGAAGCCTTTGAAGAAAAGGGTCGTGACTATGAAGAGTCCTTTATTGTGGCGAAAAAATTAGAAGAGTTCGGCTACGACATGTTGAACTGCGACAATGGAAGCTATGACTCTTGGTTCTGGGCGCATCCTCCAATGTATATGCCGAAAGCTTGCAACTTGGAAGATGTCATGAAGGTTAAAGAGGTCGTTTCGATCCCTGTTGCTTGTGCCGGCCGATTTGACGATCCGGCATTAGCGGATCAAGTGATCGCTGAAGGAAAACTGGATGTCATGGGAATGGGGCGCCCCCTATTGGCTGATCCGGAAGCGCCAAAGAAATTTTCTGAAGGCCGTTTGGATGACGTACGACCATGTATTTACTGTCACCAAGGCTGTTTAGGTCGGATTTTCCAATTCAAAGACATTTCCTGCGCAGTCAATCCAGCCTGTGGTCGCGAGAAGAGTTACGCCTTGACTCCTGCGGAAACGAAGAAAAGAGTCTTAGTCGTTGGCGGCGGAATCGGCGGAATGGAAGCAGCTCGAGTGGCGGCGATTCGTGGACATGCAGTTGACCTATATGAGAAAACGGATCAATTGGGCGGTGTTTTTGTTGCGGCGGCAACCGCTGATTTCAAAGAGGACGATCGCCACTTGTTGGATTGGTATAAGAAACAAATGGATGACTTGATGGTGGGTGTTCAACTCAATACGGAAATCACTGCTAATCAAACCAAGGATTATGATGAAATATTCGTTGCTACCGGTGCCATTGAACGGCGCTTGGATACACCGGGCTTTGACAGTGAGCATGTGACTTATGCTATTGATGCTCTGCGTCATAAAGAAATTGTTGGTGAAAATGTGGTGATAGTCGGTGGTGGATTGACTGGCTGTGAAATTGCTTATGATTTGGCGAAAAAAGGCAAAAAGGTCACGATCGTTGAAGCCAGCGAAACAATCTTGAATGCCTTTGGACTTTCGGCTGCCAATTACAACATGATGATGGAATTGTTGGATTACTATCAAGTGACGGTTCTGAAAAACTCTGTCGTTGATAAATTTTCCGATGGAACTGCTTATATCACGGAAACCATCAAGAATTATCCGAATGTCGCAAACCGTGCACAGCATATGTTCGCTCTCGGTGTACAAGGAATGCCAAAAGCGCATGAAATTCCAGCCGATGATATTATCGTTTCTGTCGGCTATACCCCTGACGACGATCTATATCAAGCTATCCAAGCTGACAATGTTCATTTGATTGGAGATGCCAAGAAACCGACGAATGTGATGGATGCCATTTGGGAAGCCTATGAAGCGGCAATGAATGTGTAAAGTTTTTCGGAAAATACTTAACGAAAGCAAAGTAAACGAGCCTTTTGCTATCAGTTTAGATAGTGAAAGGCTCGTTTGACTTGCATGGATTATTTAGATGCTAAATTTTCCCCATTGCTCGCGATAACTTTTTTGTACCAATAGAAGCTGTCTTTACGGCTGCGATCAAACGTTCCATTACCTTCATCGTCTTTGTCAACATAAATAAAACCATATCGTTTCGACATTTCACCTGTTCCACCAGAAACCAGATCAATACAGCCCCACGGTGTATAACCAATCAAGTCGACACCATCATCAACCGCTTTGCCCATTTCTTCAATGTGGCGACGGACATAATCAATGCGGTATTCATCATGAATCGAACCATCTGCTTCGACTTTATCGACCGCACCTAATCCATTTTCTACAATCATCAAAGGAATCTCATAGCGATCATACAGTTCGTTTAAGGTGAAGCGCAGACCGACTGGATCAATCTGCCAACCCCATTCGCTAGTTTCTAGATAATTATTTTTCACACCGCCAAAGAGGTTTCCACCAACACGGTCATCGCTTTCTTCGATATTCGCAGTCACGCAACTAGTCATATAATAAGAGAAGGTATAGTAGTCAACCGTTCCTTCTTTCAGGATTTCTTCGTCACCTGTTTCAAACTTCACATCGATGTCGTGCTTCTCGAAGTACCTCTTCATATAGTATGGATATTTTCCTTTAACCTGAACATCCCCACAGAACCAGTTCAATTTTTTTACTAGCTCTTGACTCGCCAACGCATCTTCCGGTTTACAGGTCAGCGGATACATCGTCATATATGCCAGCATACAACCAATCTGGAAATCGGGATTGATCTCATGACCGATTTTCACTGCTTTCGCACTAGCCACAAACATATGATGCAGTGCTTGAAAACGGCGTTCTTCATTGTCTTCTGCATCTAAGATTCCAAGTAAATTTCTACCACCTAATGGTAAGGTACCAAAGTTAATCTCATTGAAGGTCAACCAGTATTTGACTTTGTTTTTGTAGCGTTCAAATAGGGTCGTCGCATAATTGACGAAGAAATCGATCGTTTTACGATTGGCGAAGCCGCCGTAATTTTCTGCGAGTGCATAAGGCAATTCAAAATGGCTGATAGTAACTAACGGTTCGATGCCATACTTTTTACATTCATCAAAAACCTTGTCATAAAACGCTAAGCCTTCTTCATTTGGTTCTGTCTCGTCGCCTTTTGGAAAAATTCGTGACCAAGCAATACTTAGGCGAAAAACTTTGAAGCCCATCTCCGCAAACAACGCAATGTCTTCTTTATAACGATGATAAAAATCGATGCCATCATGATTTGGATAGTAGCCGTCTGGTTCAATCGTTGGCGTCATCACCCGCGGCTTGTGTAATCCTCCTGCCCGCATATGATCGGGGAGGCTTTCACCTTTTCCTCCTACGTCCCAAGCTCCTTCACATTGATTAGCAGCGGTCGCTCCGCCCCATAAAAAATCTTTTGGAAATGTCATTTGTAAATCCTCTTTTCAATATTTTTTTGGCGTGATTACAGCCCAAAAACATCAAAAACCTGTCAACAAATAAAGCGTTCCTCACGCTCGATTTATCAACAGGTTTAGCTTGCTAGTTGCAATCACTATCCATTTGATTCTATTTCTAAAGAAAAGTATAGCACTATGGAATCAAAAAATGCAAACGCTTTTTTACTTTTTGTTATTAAAAAAACGGCTCTGCATTGTATTGACTTTTTGTTTTAGTTCAGAAGCATTGTTCTTGGCTTTTTCCAGGGAAACAATTAGATTGTCACAGGCGGTGAGAATGCTGTCATCTGGATCAGTTGGATTCAATAATGGCTTGATATCCTGCTTTTCCTGATCAATTGCGTTCAACATTCGTAAAATTGCCGCCAAAGAATATTTTGCCGATCTTAATGTACGAATAATTTTCAGCCGCTTGATATCTTCTCCATCATAGACACGATAGTTATTTTTACTTCTTTTAATCGTTAGCAAACCATTTCGCTCCCAATTTCTAAGAGCTTCAGAAGTCACACTTAAGCTTTCTGCCGCCTCACTTCGTGTTAAGCAAGTACCTTCTTCTTCCGTTTTCCCATCTAGAATCTCTTCAACCACATGAATCACATCATTGGCATCAGAAATTTCCTGATCCACTAGGTTGAGATAATGGTCAAGGAGTGCCTGAGCTTCAGTAAAATCATAGCGTGCCACAGCTTTCACCATATCTACCATGGTGATGCGCAAACCTGATTGCAAGACTTCGATCTGAAAAGCGATCTGCGCAATTTTGATTGTCTCGATATGATAGTCAGTAAAGACACGGTACCCATTTTCCGCTCGAGGAGGAATGGGGATCAACTCCCATTCCTCATAACGACGAATCGTATTGGGATGCAGCCCGACAACTTTTGCGACTTCGGAGGTACTGTATGTTTTCATCAATTTTCCTTTCAATCACGAATTAAGAGTGTCAGCTCATGCAATGCTCTGGAACAACTGGTGTAGATCAGTGTGCTCTTTTGAGTCAGCTGGCTAGATCGGATATCAGGTAAGATTACCTGATCAAACTCCAATCCTTTGGCAAACTGCGTAGTTGTCAGAATAACACCTTCCGCAATCTTTTTTGTGTCTTTTCCAAAACGAATCATTTTCTCATCAGGAAAATCCGCTGTGATCTTCGCCGCCTCTTGCCAATTCTGACAAATTATACCACAGGATTTATGTTCACTTTCTTTAAAATCTGTCAATTTTTGCTCAAGCTGCTCTTTACTGTATTTTCGAATTTCAACTTCTTTGCCATGACGCTCTACCGGTTGAATTTCCTCTGCATTGATGAAACGTTTCGCAAAGTCCATAATTTCAAAACTTGAGCGATAGCTGGTGTGAAATTTAAGTAACCGCGAATTTGGCAGTTCAGTCAGAATTTCCGTCAGAAAATTCGAATCCACCGAAAGCAACGATTGATGAATATCCCCGCAAATTGTTTTTTGACAAGGAAACAACCGCTCGATCACCGAAAGCTGCAGCAGCGAATAGTCCTGCATCTCATCAATCACTAAATGCTGGATTTTTTTATTGGGCTTGATTCCTTCGATCATTGATTTGAAAAATAGATAGGGGAATAGATCGGAATAATTAATGGTGTTTCGAATATTCGTATACTCTATTTTATTTTCAGCAAGAAAGCAATAGTAATCCGCTAAACTGCCTGTTATGTTGACTATTTTCTTAAATCGCTGCTTTAGTTGTTTTGAGAATTTTTCACGCCGAACATCAATTACTCGTTTACTTAGCAGGTTGGAGACAGCTTGAATGATTTCAAATAAACTTTTATCTGGCTGTTGGTCAACCAAGCGCTTAATTTCAGCTGACGTGATCAGCTGATCATCGACCAACATTTCTGTTGAGGATAATTTGGCCTTCAATTGCTCAAAATGTCTTTTAAGCAAATCGAAAAATTCTTTTGACTGTTTGTAATTGAAGGTTTCGGCTTGTTTAGATGCTGGATTTTCTAACGCCTCAGTCAAATCGCCGTGACGATCAGTCACCTGATATTTTTCCTCAATAAACAGCGAACCCAGCTTCACGATATCTACTTGTGGCAGCTCATCTTCTCCTAATTCTGGTAAAACCGTTGAGATATAATCAGCGAAGACCTGGTTCGGTGAGATAATCAAAATATCAGAAGCAGATAGCTCCTCCTTTTTCTGGTATAACAAATATGCCATGCGATGCAGTGCTATCGAGGTTTTCCCCGAGCCAGCAATCCCTTGAATCACTAGATTTTTGGTTTTTGTATCTCTAATCGCTGCATTCTGCTCCTTTTGAATCGTGTGGATAATCGTCTTCATTTCGTTAGAAGTACTTTTGCCTAACTCTCGCGCCAGTAGATCATCATTGATTGCGTCATTTGTATCCACCACGAAGTTGATTATTCCATTCTCGATTTCAAATTGCCTTTTCAATTGTAGTTTACCGTGAAATTGTCGATTATGTGATTCATAAAAAGCATCACCAAGAGAAAAATCATAATAAAGCGATGATATCGGAGCTCGCCAGTCATAGATTAATTGCTCTCCGAAATGGTCTGCGAAACCGTATCGGCCAATGTAAAAGTTTTCTGGTTCGTCTTCTTCAGAAAATTGAAAAACGATTTTGCTAAAGTACGGTGTATTCTTTTGATAGTTCAATTTTTTTAGCGTATTCGCCTCCAGTACACTACGGCTGTCAATAAATTTCAAGTTTTGCTGATGATTGTACACTTCATATTTGTCCAATTCATTTTTGTAATCAATCGTATAGTGTTTAAGCTCCTTGTAATTTTCTTCATTGGTGGTTAAGATGTCCTCAACTTCAGCAATTTTTCTAGTCAGCTTACTAGTCACATCTGCTAAATAAATCTCTTCAGTCATTGAATTCATGAAATCCTCCCCTTTCGTCAGCCTTTATCTTAGCAAAAGTACACAGGGTTGGTGTTATAGTGGAGGGTTTAAAAGTATAAAAAAAGCACAAATAAACGAGAAGCATTGATTCCGACTCGTTTATTTGCTATTCATAGTATAATGATATTTTTGCTTGATCGAATACCAATGTTGAATTTACCAATAATCGAACGCCTGTTAATGCTTTTTGTGTTGCTTAAAACGTTCTAAGAGTTTTCGTTTGGTCTTGTTGATTTTTTTCTTTTGTGTCGTCTTTGTTTCCTTTTGTTGAGACGCATCCTTCGGTATATTCTCTGATTTTTCTGGTGATGATCTCTTTGAATCAGCGACCGATTCTTCGAGCTGCTGAATTTCGGATGAATCTGACACCTCTTCGTAGTACAAATCTTCTAAAATAGCATCATCTGGTAATACTTCGACAACCATTTCCTTCAACTCTTCATCAGATACAGAACTTATATCTCGTCCTTTCGGCAGAACGACTTCCATTTGCTTGATTCCGTCTTCGGGTTCTTCAGCAATTTGGATTGTAAAACCATTTTCTTCAGCTGTTTGCAGATTGGACTTGTGATTTTGGACAGATTCCTCCACGACTGCTGTTTTCTCTTCATTAATATCAAAAAGTGTTTTTTCTGTTGTTTCTATAATTTTCGCGCTGACGACTTTTTGGTATAGACGAACGCCATCCTTTTCGAATAAATTCAAAGCAGTTAGTTTTTCTAACGCCGTTCTGATTTCTTCTGCTGATTTATTTGGATCTGGATCCTTAAAGGTCCAGCGATGATTTTTTCCTTTGCTATTTTCGAAAACTGCCACTAACTTTTGCATTATTAATCCTCCTTATCAATCCGTATCTTCGTTTTAGTTTTAAATGTAATGAATCTTCTAAGATTAACTGGTCAAAACTTATCACATTTTTAGGATATGGCTGTCGAGCTAAATCCCTCTTAATTTACAACTAAACTTTAATACATCCGTGAAAACGTTGTCAACACTGTAATTTTATTATGTTCACTAAAAAGCCTGATTCACAAATGAACAATCTTGAGTTGATTAACATCAAAATCGAAACACGAAATCAAATATTTTTTTCACCTTCCGGAATTGAGAAAATAAGAAAATCATTTAATTAAAATTGCGTTATCCACTTTGAGAAAGTTCATTTAGGTATCAAGTCTCCTTTCATTTGTTCCTATTTGTCATTATCATGTAAAATTGTGATCCATTTTAACGTTTAAAGAATTTGTCTACTTGGGATTTCCTCGATAGAATGGCTATAAATAGATGAAAATACGTACAGTTATTGAACCAGATAAACTCATTCATAAATACAGGAGGTTAAAACAATGGAAAGTAGAAATGGTCCAAGCCCAGAAACCTATCTTAATTACGCGACACTTGCCGGCGTATTTCCAACCGTCAAGATGATCCCAGACACCGGATTCATCTATGTTCGTTTGGTCTCAGTAATTCTTGCCATCGCTGGTTGGCAGAAAAAGCAGTTGTTTTCGGATTACCTTACAGAATAAGCCAAGCTGAATTTTTAGCTTGGCTTATTGTCTTTATAATCCTTCTGGGAAGTACAGCTTCAATGATTCTTTAGCCATCATTGCTTCTGTACGATCTGCCGCAGTATTTCTCATTTTCCGCAGCATCTTTGCGGCTCCAGCATTCACTCGATGCTTGTTCTGTTCCATTCCTTTGATCGCAACGTTGATCAAGTCATTAAGATCCATATTACTGAAAGAGTTCGATGCAGTGACATTCTCCAAGTTGGTTTCAGCGACTAGAGGTGGTACTAGTTCCATGACGTGAACGTTGTCCTTATGAGCGTAGGCTAGCTGATCACGCAAGGCGGAGGTAAACATTTGAACCCCTGCTTTTGATGCTGAATAGGTCGGATGTGGTGCTGAGCTGAGATAGGCTAGGCCTGATGAAATATTTACAATCATCGCTTCTTTCTGACGTATCAGCTGCGGTAGAAAAAGTTTATCTACCGTGATCGTTCCCACTAGATTGATATGGATATCTGACAGTAACTCATCTAAATCCAGATCTGGATCCAACAGGTTATGGGGTTTCATAATACCTGCTGAATTGATTATGATATTCAAGTTAGGCAAATTGTTTGGCAGCCATTCCTGTAATACGACCAATGATTGGCGATCGGCTACGTCTCCTTGGAAGGTCAAAATCTCTGGGTGTTCTGCCTGAACAGCAGCTAGACGATCGTTATTACGACCTATTACAACAACTTTATTTCCTCTTTTAGATAATTCTATAGCCAACGCTAAGCCAATACCAGATGTTCCGCCTGTGATTAATACCTCATTATTTGTCAGTTTCATATTTGATTTGCTCCTTCGAGTTACATTTTTCTTTTTTTGTAACAAGGTAATCTTAAAGTTTCTAGTTACATAAGTCAAATATTGTAACTTATATGTTATACTCTCCTTATGAA
Organism: Enterococcus sp.; assembly: GCF_032555305.1. GTDB lineage: Bacteria > Bacillota > Bacilli > Lactobacillales > Enterococcaceae > Enterococcus_A. The sequence continues at coordinate 92,457 of NZ_JAWGOQ010000002.1, read as the reverse complement.
GACAATTAATCGAACACTCATACTGGAAACCGCCGAACGTTTAATCGAACAACAGGGAATGAGGAAGACCTCTCTCTCGCAAGTAGCGAAGGAACTTGGTGTCAGTCATGCCGCGCTATATAAATATTTCGCAGATAAGGAGGAACTGTGGACTTCATTGGCATTTGGTTGGCTGAACAAAGAACTCGAAGCTGTTTTTCAATTTGATCCGCAGCCTTATGATTCAAAAGTGAAACTATTACATGACTGGCTGTGGACATTGACATCAAGTAAAAAGAACGCATATGATGCCAATCAGAAAATGTTTAAGCTATATACTACCTATATTGATGACAATCCAATAGTTTTAGCTGAGCATCTTCATGAATTGACAGAGAAAATCTCGGAGCTCTTGCAACATCCTGAAAGAACCGATATTAATGCGATATTAGAAGCTTTTGCTGTCTTCTCTGCCCCTTCATTTGCCCATAGCTGGGATTCTCATCTACAGGATCGATTTGAAAATGTTTGGAATCTTCTAGTCCCTGGAATCACAGAAAAGCTAGAAAAATAACGAAAAGATGTTCAAAGGACTCCTCCCTTGAACATCTTTTTTGCTACTCATTCCGTACGATTTTGTAAAATATCGTCGCCATTTCCTCCGCTGATTCTCGTTGACCAGTCAGCGCCCAATATTCAAGCATTTTCCAAAGTCCTGCAGCGTTGAATAGAATTACAATCTTTAACTCTCTTTCTGAGAATGTTTTGCCCAGATCACGGCTTGAATTGAAAAAGTCTTGGTCTGATAGTTTTTCTGAATATTTCTTGATTAGCAGTTCAAACAGATGATTTTTTTCAAGCAGGAGGACAAGAGATAGCTTCTCTTCCCAAAACTTAAAATAGGCACGCGCTTTTTCACGGAGATCACTATAAGAATAATCCCTCAAGGCATCCATAAAATCCAAAAATAAACTATTAAAATACGTATTCAAGACATCCTGCTTTGATGCGAAATTCAAATAGAAAGTCCGTCTAGCAATCTTTGCTCGCTGAGTGATTTCTGTTATCGTGATATCGCTGTACGCTTTTTCCTCCATCAACTCCAATAGAGCATAGACGATATATTCTTGAGAAAGATTTTTGAATCCTCTTTTTTCAGCCTTCATATTATCATTCCTTCACACATTTTCTGTTTTGAGCATCTTTTCCAATATCATTAGTTATTGATTGACCTTTGTAGATAACCTAATTATAATTTCCAACATACAAATACACAAGTGTGCATTTGTTGGACAGAAAGGATTGGATTATATGGAAATTTTAGACTTTGCACCGATCGCCAGTGGTATTTGTTGGACGGTCACTTATTTTGCGCTTGTTTATCGAGGCTTCAAAGATAAATCCTATGGAATGCCAATTGCCGCATTAGCATTGAACTTTGCTTGGGAGACGACTTTCTCGGTGATCTATCCACCTGCTGACGGCGGCTTTGCACTTACGATCATCAACACGATTTGGATGATCTGTGATATTGGAATCGTTGTGACTTATTTCTTATATGGTTTCAAATATTTTAAGAAGCAATATGGCATCAGCAAAAACATTTTCTATGTTGGTAGTGTGTTGGCTTTCGTTCTCGCCTTTTTGATGATGTTGACAGGCGGACAATTCTTCGGCAGCTTCGCGCAGTACTTCAAGAGTGATATTTTTGAGGGCGCACAATTTATCGCTTTAATGCAAAATGCCATTATGAGTGTTCTATTCGTTGCCTTCTTTTATTCGAGGAAGAAAATGGGTTCCTCAATTGAAGGCCAATCGATTTATGCAGCAATCGCAAAAATGATCGGCACTTCTTTTACTGTTGGTATTTACTATATTGTGACTCATCCAGGAGCTTGGTATTTTATGGGAGTAATGATCGCTACGAGTTTGATCTTTGATATGTGGTATTGCATAATTCTGTATAAAGAAATTAAGGCGCAAGGCTACTCTTCCTATAGTCGGTTCTGACAACAACTTTCATTTTAAAACGAAATTTACAGGTTTTTTTTCGACTGATTTGGTAAACTTTAATAAGTATACTAATCGGAGGATCAATATGAAAAAGAAATTATACTTGATGCGTCACGGACAAACTCTGTTCAATCAATTGAATAAGGTCCAAGGCGCTTGTGACTCGCCATTGACTGAGAAAGGCATCCAGCAGGCGCAACAGGCTCGAAGCTATTTTCAAGAAAACAAGATTGAGTTTGACCATCTCTACTCTTCTACGCAGGAACGCGCCTGTGATACGTTAGAGATCATAACAGAAAGAAGCGATTATAAACGCCTTAAGGAGCTAAAAGAAATGCATCATGGCGTATATGAAGGAGAACCGCAATTTCTACAGCCGCAGGGGCCTGAATATTTTGAAACGTTCTATCAACAATTCGGCGGTGAATCCTTATCAGCTGTACAAGAGCGGGTTGTATCTGCCCTGCACCAAATCATGTCAGAGGAGGATCATCAGCAGGTCCTAGCTGTCTCTCACAATGGCGCCTGTATCAGCTTTCTGCAATCGCTTCAACAAGAAAACAAGGATGACTTGATTCGTGCGTATCCTAACTGTGCGATCTTTATCTTAAACTATGAAAATGAGAAGTTTCAACTGGAAGACATTGTTGACCCAGCTACTAAAAAAAGCATTTTATGCTAAAAAAGCAACGATCTGGAAAAGATCGTTGCTTTTTAAACTTCCGGCAAGCTTAAATAAAAAATACTGCCTCTTTCGTACTCGCTAGTTACTTTTAGCGTACCACCTAATTGCTCAGCAAGACTCTTACTAATATAAAGGCCTAATCCTGAACCACCAGTCTCAGGATTACGCGATTTCTCAACACGATAGAGCCGTTCAAAAATTTTCTGCTGCTCCTCCCACCGGATTCCGAAACCTTCATCTTTAATTGAAAAAATGATTGTCTCCTCACGATTTTCAATCTTCAAATAAATCGTAGTTTTTTCAGGCGAATACTTGCTAGCATTCTCGATCAAATTGGTCAAAATTCGATTTAGTTTGCCTTCATCTGTTGTTAGAGTCTTTATTTCTGGATCAACCTCAAGTTTTATTTTTTGCTGCTTCTTTCTGAGAATATAATCAAAACTAGATAATAGTGTCAGTAAAAATTGATCTAACCAGATTTTTTGCTCTTGATTGACTGCGCTTTGAGCTGTTGCTTTTTCCATAACAGCGACTTCCATCAATTGTTTGGTCAAAGAGCTGAGTCGATCAATTTGAAAAGCCATCTGATCCAGCGTTTGGTCAATTTCATCTCTTGAAATGATGCCATCCTGTATTGCTTCGATCTGGTTTTTGACCGCGGTGATTGGTGTTTTTATATCATGTCCTAACTGCGCTACGAGGTTACTTTTATCCTGTTCACTTTTTTCCAATGCAGTGAAGCTATCTCCTAAAGCTTTTACCATTTCATTAAAATCATCCGCAAGTGTTTGCAGCTCTTTTGGTGCGTGATGCAGCTGAATTTCTGTGAATTGATTTTCTTTAATGACCTTCGTTTGCTTACTCAACATATTTAAAGAATGAAACGTATTTCGCAGTAATAATAATCCTAATGCCGCTCCTAAAAAGTTAGCCAAAATCGTGATCCCAATGATCAAATAGCCGTCATAATCCGTTAAATACATCTTACTGATACTGAACCAAACGATTAAAATCACGACAATACTGGAGGACAAAAAGGACAAAATCAGCATATTTCGCAGTTTCATCTTCTATCCCTCCATTTTATAGCCTAAGCCCCAAACAGTCTGAATGTGCGGATAAGGCAAACTATCGGCTGCTGTCTCCAGTTTTTCTCGTAAACTGTGGATGTGAACATTCAATGTGTTGGCATCGTCAAAATACTCCATCTGCCAAATTTTTTCATACAACTCTGATTTTGGGAAAACCTTACCAAGATTTTGTAAGAATAGTAGAAGCAACTGGAATTCCTTAATCGACAGCTCTAAAGGATGATCATACAAGGACGCTTGAAATTTTTCTTCATTGATCTTAAAAGGACCTGTTTCGATCGCACTTTCACCTTGATTTTCTTTACTTCCAACCCGCCGCAATATATTTTTCACTCGCAAGGTTAATTCCCGCGGACTAAAAGGCTTCGTGATAAAATCATCGGCGCCCAAAGTTAAAGAAAAAATCTTATCTTTCTCCTGATCTTTGGCACTAACAAAGATAAAGGGTGTTTCATCCCCTTTCTCCAGAACCTTTTCGATAAAATCATAGCCATCCATTTCTGGCATCATAATATCTGTAATGATCAGATCTAATGATTCCTTTTGAAAGAAAGCCAAGGCCTCTTTTCCGTTGCTGGCCGCAAAAACTTTGTATCCTTCTCTAACTAAATAACGTGAGACGATATCTAAAATCGCTTTTTCATCATCTACTACTAGTATTTTTTGCATAACATCCACCTCACGGCTTATAGTAAACCAGACGCATAAAAAAAGCACTCATTTAACTCATAAAACGGCGTAAATTAAGTCTTAAGTCTTTCTTAACTGAATCATTCGAAATACTTAAACGCAAATCCATTTCAACAAAAAAACAGCGTTGTTTTTGTCCAATAAGTGTGAGACTTTTTCTTGATTTATGATCAAAAATAACTATTAATAGTGATGGAAAACCTTTTACAGCTCTGATTTATGATTTGCTTAAGGAACAGCTTCTTTGTTTTTTTATTTTCTTAGACGTAAAGTTGTACACGTTAAGAGAAAACAAAAAAAGGAGTCTTTATTATGATCGCAAGAAAATTTGGAACAGTGGCAGCAGTCACTATCCTAAGCAGTATCGCTCTAGGAGGATTAATTAAAACAGATTCAACGACTGTACACGCTGCAGCCAACTTTACTGAAGGAGCAAAAACTACACGAAACCCAATGGGACCTGCTTTTGGTAGTACGATGGCTAAAAAATACAACATCTCAATGCCAGAAGCTGGCAAAGGCTACTTCTCAGGTGGTTCTACCTTCATTGGTCCTCGTGTCGGAACCAGTGCCGCTGGTGCAACTTCAACTATTCAGGTGAAAGTATCAAAAACGTCAAAAGGTACAACCTTTGAATTAGAACCTGCCAAAGCTGGCAAGCAACCAGATGAAGCAACACTACGGTTAGATGGAGTTCCAAACATCGCCTTCAGCGATACGAAAAGAGAGGACATCAAAAAAGGCGATGTGACTTTGATGTCTGACAGCTTCAAAGTTGAAAAAGGAACCAGTGCTGAAAAAATGGCCTTCGACGGCAATAAAGACGGGTTGATCGAAATCAATGACAAAAGCATGAGTGATAAAAGCATGGGCTGGTCACTTTTTGCAGCCATCACTCCGCTAACTGACAAAGATGGGGATACATTAGATGCAACTTTGAATCTTAAATTGATGAGCGACAATGGTGTTGAAGGCACTTCAACTAGCCTAAGCAGTATGAATGGCGAAGCCAAACCTGTCCTTACCGCTAAAAAAGGTATGGGCATGGATACAACGAAAGCTATGGTCGATCAAAAAGGAACGACTTTGACAATCAATAAAAATGATAATATCCAAGCCGGTGTTTACCAAGCCAACGTTGTTTGGACATTAGCCAATGATGCCAATGCGCAAGCAAGTATGGCAAACGCTAATGCAAATCGCGGCGCTATCAATAATCAATAATTACAGTGAAAAAGAGGACCTGCCGCTTTACGGTAAGTCCTCTTTTTGTATTTTAACATCAATCGACCTATTCCCTGCTACCTTAGCAAATTTCTCAGCCTCCAACATTTTTCCGATCCGCGTATAGGAATAAGATGTTTCAAATGAACGATAAAAAAGAACTAACGTGCTATCCCCGTACAGCATGACATCTCCTGCTTCGATTTCTCCAACCGCTCGTTCATTCTTTGGCAAATGTTCGGGAAGGTCAAAGAATTTTTCGTTTTGATTCAGATCTTCCATTGAGAATGTGTTTGGTAAAATTTCCCGTAATTTTTTTGCAGTTGGATTCTCTGCTAACTCAAGCTGGAAAACAGTCCCATTTATTTCAATACGAAGCATTTTCCTGGTCTCCTCTTCATTTAGGATAGTTGTTGGGCTTGAGGCTGTCGCTGGAGACCGTTCTTGAGAGCAGGCTGTCAGTAAGAGAATAAATAGCACTGCCAATAGAAAGCTTCTCATTTTTTTCATCCATACCAACTCCATATTAATCAAAAACCTACTATTAAATAGGTTGCTTTACTGGTCGAAGCAGTACTTCATTGAAGTGTTACATGATTACTACTTCTTTTTCTGATACATCTGTTATCTTGATTCCTCCTAAATTTCTTTTATGATCCTAGCAGGAGATCCGGCAACGATCACATTTTGGGGTACGTCCTTAGTGACTGTGGAGTCGGCCGCAACGATAGAATTCTTTCCGACTGTAACACCAGGAAGAATCGTGACATTCGCCCCTAACCATGAATTTTCCTCAATTTTGACCGAAGCGACAGATAAACCGCGACGTTTTTCCGGATTGACTAAATGATTCACAGAAATGATCCGACACATCGGACCAATCAGGACATGATCCTCAATCATGATTCCGCCCAAATCAACAAACGTGACATTTTGATTGATAAAAATATCTTTGCCAAACGAGATATGTTTGCCAAAATCAGTATAAAATGGTTGAGAAACTGTTACCGATGGATCAATACTTCTACCAGTGATTTTTTCTAAGTAGGTTCGCATTTCTTCAGCGGTATGATAACTTGCATTCATTTCCATAGTCAGTTGTTCATTATTTGCTTTCAATTCATGGATCTCATCATAAATGTAAGAATTAGGTAAAATCTCGATCCCTTGAATTTTCTTTAGAAGTTCATGTTTGATCATCCTGTCTACCTCCTTTGGTTGCTGACTATAGTATACTTCGCTATACTAGCAATGAATAATACTTATATTGAATAGACAACTATCGTTTTCAGTTATAGGAGGAGAAGGATGGAATTACGAGTGTTGAACTACTTTTTGACTGTTGCTAGAGAAAAGACCATCAGTAAAGCCGCTGAAGTTCTGCATCTTTCTCAACCAACCTTGTCAAAGCAATTAAAAGATCTGGAAGATGAATTAGGTGTACAGCTGTTTATCCGTGGAAATCGCGAAATTTCGCTGACTGAAGATGGCGTTTACCTGCAAAATCGCGGCAAAGAAATTTTATCATTAGTGGACACCACGACCTCTAATCTGCAAAAAAATGAAGTCATTGGCGGAGATATCATGATTGGTAGCGGCGAAACCCAAGCCTTTCAATTTTTATCAACGATCCTGAACGATTTGATGAGCAAACATCCTGATATCAACGTCCACATGTATAGCGGAAATGCCGATGATGTAAAGACAAAAATTGATAAAGGATTGCTGGATTTTGGCTTGGTGATTGATCCTGTTGAAAAGCAAAAATATGAATATCTTCCCCTACCAGTCTCAGATCGTTGGGGGATTTTGGTTAATGAAAAACATGAACTAGCAAAAAATAAATTGGTCATTGCTAGTGATTTGGCCGCCTATCCTTTATTGATTTCGAGCCAAACGTTAGTCAATAATCAGATATCTGAATGGCTGGGCGGTAATTTGAACAATTTCAAGATTGCTGGCAGCTACAATCTGCTTTACAATGCCTCATTATTAGTCAAGGAAGGTTCAACCGTGGCTTTTTGTATCGAGGGCATCATTAATACCAAGGATAGCGGTTTAGCTTTTATTCCATTGAAGCCAGCCCTCACGTCAACCATCAGCATCATTTGGAAAAAGAAGCAGGTTTTTTCCAATGCCGGAAAGCTCTTCTTAAAGGAGCTGACAGAAGCCACATAAAACGAAATCTTAGTGATTTTTTCCAGTCCGAGTTACAATAACAGTATCAAAAATAGGGAGTGGATAAAATGACTAGCTATGCTAAAAGAACCGAAGATGAATTGCTTTCACCTGAAAATACTGTGTTGACCGTGATCGATTATCAACCGACTCAGATCAACTCGATCAATTCAATGAATCGGTCAGAATTGATCCGAAATACGGAGATCGTTATTGAACTGGCGAAACTTTATAATATACCGATTGTCCTTTCAACTGTTAACGTTGAAAAAGGTTGGAATACTGACACGATCCCTGTTTTGAAAAAAGCGGTTGGCGAAGACGCACCCTCTTATGACCGCAGTTCTATCAATGCGTGGGAAGATAAAGAATACAATGAAGCAATCAAAGCGACCGGTCGTAAAAAAATCTTGATTTTGGCTTTATGGACAGAAGCTTGTTTGACGTTCCCAACACTAGATGCATTAAAAGAAGGCTATGAAGTTTACCCTATCGTGGATGCTGTTGGCGGAACTTCAACGATTGCTCACGAAACTGCCTTGCGCCGTGTAGAACAAGCCGGAGCGCAATTAACTTCAATTGCCCAACTCGCTTGCGAACTGCAACGGGATTGGAACCGAGAGGAAACCGTTCCAGGATTTGATGAATTAATGACTAAATTCGGTGCCTTTTCAAACTTAAGATAGATTTCAATGCAAAAAAGCAGCAGTGTCATCATTTTTGGCACTGCTGCTTTTTTGAAGATTCTATACATGAGCTTCGGATTTTATTCGCTGTCTTAGATAAATCACGATCGCTAGAAGGAAGAATAACCCTACTAACCGTGGAAACGAGTGGTTTTTTACACTTATGGAAGAGATCACTATTCGCGTACTCCATAAATGGAGCTTTTTTAAAGCCTCCAAGCGCTCATCACTCGCTACTTTATTTATTTTTCTTCATTTTGAATGAATCGACGTATTCTCTTTTACTTATGCTATCTCTAATTCGATCCTCTGCTTCTTGTTCTCTTAAATATTTTGCAATTGTTTTCTGATTCAATCCAACTGTACTTACGTAATAGCCTTGTGACCAAAAAACTTATTCCCATACTTATACACTAAATTTTCCTCAACATTCAGTGAGAGGATCTCTGCTATTCAATATATTGTGTGTCGCTAATCTTATCTAAGGTATACTTACCGTCTTTATACTTAAGGGTCGTCACGCTGCAATTGTCCATCATCTCACCATTATAAGCATCTGGTACCAGCATTTCCAGCAACGTTGGAATCATACCGCCAGAGGATACAATCATCACATTTTTTGCGTTCTTTTTCTTTGAGTCCTTGATCACCTTGTCCATCGCTGCTTGGCCGCGATTGGTGATCTCGTCATAATTTTCTGCTGCCTTTAATGGATCATTCTCAGCGATTGCATTAGCGATGCCTTCATCACCGATTTTCTCCACCAATTTGTCATAATCTGACCAGTCATCATCAAGCTTAAAACCATTCGCCTCAAAGATCGGTGTCCACATCTCTTTATCGGTCTTGCCTTCATACCCGCCGTAGTTCCATTCCTTGAAGCCGTCGTGTTCGATCAATTTTGGTTTTTTATTGTCATTTTTTGAAAGAATCAGCTTAGCAGTATTGCGCTGGCGTCCTAGATCACTGGAATACGCGAGATCAAACTTGATATCTTTCAAGCCAGTTCCAAGTTTTTTTGCTTGGCTAATACCTTTTTCAGTCAGCGGTGAATCTGCAAACCCTTGCACTTGTCCGGTCGTATTGAAGAAGGTCTTGCCGTGACGGATCAAATAGATCGTAACTTCATCAGTTTTCTTAGCGGCTTCTGCTTCTTCACGTTTAGTAAAACCGCTAATCAACGTTAATCCTAACAAACAGGTCAGTAATGCCCCAAATACCCTTTTCATTTTTACAGTTCCTCCCCATTAGTTTCGATCAAATTTTTATACCAATAGAATGAATCCTTCGGTGTTCTGCTTAGATCACCTGTGCCATCATCGTGCTTATCGACATAAATAAAGCCGTAGCGTTTTTTCATTTCACCAGTTGTAGCACTGACTAGATCGATCGGTCCCCACATCAAGTAACCAAAGCAATCGACTTTGTCTTCTTCCACTGCTTTCTTCAATTCACTCAAATGCTTTTGCAGGAAATCGATACGATAATCATCATGCACCACACCGTCTGCCCCTACTTCATCAACTGCTCCAAGACCATTTTCACAAATAATGATCGGTAAACCGTATCTGCGATAAGTGTAGTTCAACAAATATCTTAGCCCAATCGGATCAACGCCCCAGCCCCATTTGCTTTTTTCTAGGAAAGGATTCTGTACACCGCCGAACAAGGATTCTTCATCCTCTTCGCCGCCTTTATAACGGGCAACATCGGTCATATAATAATTCATTCCGATAAAATCAAGTTTACCATCCGCGAAAGCTACTTTATCTTCATCGGTCAAACCAATTTCGATACCCATATCCTCGTATTCTCTTAATTTATACTTTGGAAACTCACCATTACACATCGCATCGATCTGGTAAAAGTCACGATCCATTTCTTTAAAGGCATTTAGCACATTGGCTGGATCACAATTCACCGGATAGGTTGGTGTGATTCCAAACACACAACCAACTTTACTCTCTGGATCAAGCTGATGGATCAATCTTGTCGCTTTGACTCCTGCTATGGTCATGTTATAGCCCACTACTGCTAGAACTTCCTTTTTATTTCCTTCAAGCTCGCTATATTTTAGTCCGGCCAAAATATAAGTGAACATATCTGAAGCCTCAGTTTGTGGATCAATATGGTTCATTTCGTTGAAGGTCACCCAATATTTGACTTTACCCTTCAATGCATTGACCATCGTTTCGACAAACTTCAGATGGAAGTCAATGACTTTGCGGTTCTTCCAAGAATCATAATTCGTTACCAAGTTCATCGGCAATTCAAAATGATACAAAGTAATGATCGGCTCGATGTTGTATTTCAATAGTTCATCAACAACATTTTGGTAAAATTCTATTCCGTCTTGATTTGGCTCTGCATCATCTCCATTTGGATAGATGCGTGACCAATCAATAGAGATGCGTAGGCTTTTAAATCCCATTTCTCCAAACAATTTGATATCTTCTTTGTAGCGATGATAAAAATCAATTCCTTCATGAGAAGGATAATGTTTGCCTGCTTCAATCGTTTTCGTATATTTCCGAGGTGTCGTGGCTGAACCTGATGTCGCAAAATCCATAATCGCCGGACCTTTGCCGCCTTCTTGCCAGGCACCTTCTAGCTGATGGGCTGCGATACTTCCGCCCCATAAAAAGTCTTCTGATAATTTTGTCATTTCCATTTATCCCTCCGTTTTAGACCACGACTGTCAAGCAGTCTTCTTTACTATTCAAGCTTGGATCATTTGACGGCAGCACATCTAAGTAGTCTGCTGTGTTTGTAATAACCGTGATCACGACCGGATCATATCCTTCACTTCGAATCCCTGACATGTCAGCTTTTAAAATTGCATCGCCGACTGAAACCTTATCGCCTTGTTTTACAAATGATTTAAAATGCTTACCATCTAGTTCAACGGTGTTGATCCCAATATGGATCAAGATCTCAACGCCATACTCGGTCTTGATACCAATCGCGTGATTGGTTGGGAATAAACTAACTACTTCGCCATTAACTGGCGCATGGATCGTATCTTCTTCTGGATCGATCCCTAATCCTTTACCTAATGCTGAAGACGAGAACGCTTTGTCATTCACATTGCTTAAAGCGACATTTTTGCCTTTCACGGGAGCTTTGATCAATAGCTTTGTTACGGCTTCTACATCTGTTTCGACTGCATCCGCTTGTTTTGCTTTAATTTTTTCATCATCTGGAATCCCTAAAATGTAGGCTGCGATTACTGAACCGACAAACCCTATGACAACCGCAATCACCATCATATAGAAGTTCCGGTAGTTGCTTTCACCAATAAATGACGCGATCCCGAATAATCCGACTGGTGCATAGCCAACAACTTTCATTAAACCAGCGAACAATCCGCCTAGTCCACCACCAATCATTACCGCTATATATGGACGACGATATTTTACGAATACCCCGTATACCGCCGGTTCAGTGACGCCCATAAAGGCACTGAAGGCAGTCGTTCCGAATAATTGTTTTTGTTTTTTGTCTTTTGAACGTAAGAAGTAACCCATTACGGCACCACATACAGCGATATCTGAGATGACCCAAGCTGCGGTAAAGACTGGATCGTACCCTAACGTCGCATAAGAATTCATGAAGATCGGAATAATAAAGTTCCCGGCGCCGATTGTAATCAAGAAAGGCTGCAGCGCCGCATACAACATAACCACCATCCAATTACCAAAGGTGCTTCCGATGAAGTCAAAGACAAAGTTTAAGCCATCACCAATATACATTCCCAAAGGTCCAAATAAAATCAAAGTTATAGGTAAGGTAATAATCAAAGTCAGCACTGGATTAAAGAAGTATTGCAATGCTTTTGGAACAATTTTTTCTAAGGCTTTTCCAACATATTTCATAAAGATGATACTCAAAATAATTGGGAAAAAGGAATTCGAATAGGTTGTTTCCGGTAATTTCAAACCTAGAAAATCTAATCCTTTCGCGCCATTGATTGTATCCGACATCATCGTCAACGCGATCGTAACAGCCAAATATTCATTCACACCTAACTGACGACCAAAGGAGATCGCGATCAAGACGGGCAGGAAGAAGAAAACCGACTGACGAATGGCATCTAAGATCATGTAAGTCGAGCTTTCTGCTGATACCAACCCGGTCAATGACAGCAAGGATAAAATCCCAGCTAACAACCCAGCTGCCATGATTGGAATTAAGATCGGACCCATCGCTTCCGATAAGACACGTAACGCCATCGTGACGAATTTTTCTTTTTCAGCAGGTGCGGAATTATTACCTTCGCCGCTTAACCCTAAAATCTGATTCATCTCTGGGCGAATATCCTGTACCTGCGTTCCGATAATGACTTGATATGCCACATCATTGGATACAACATCGATTACATCAGACAATTCTTTGATTTCTTCTGTTTTTGGAACATTGCGATCTTTTAATTTAAAACGCAGACGCGTCATGCAATTTGTGACGCTTTGAATATTTTCTTTACCGCCGACTAATTCAATCAGCTGTATGCAAAATTCCTCATATTTCATTTTTTATTCTCCTTATTCGATTTAATGGATTAATTTTTCTCGGAAAAATTAGTTCGATTCGAATGCCGTATATCATTCAACTAAAGTATCGTCAACGATGTTTTAATCAATCTTGAGCATTACTTCGCTTCTTAATTATTCTGCTAAAAGTTGAACTGACATCCTTATTCGATTTAATGGATTAATTTTTCACAGAAAAATTAGTTCGATTCGAATGCCGTATATCATTCAACTAAAGCGTCCTCAACTATGTTTTAATCAACCTTGAGCATTACTTCGCTTCTTAATTATTCTGCTAAAAGTTGAACTGACATCCTAATTTTTTTCGCTGAACAGCGGATCAGCTGCCATCCTCTTCTCGTTTAGTGACTCGCTGAATGTGTAGCATCAAATAGGCTTCTTCATCATCTGAAAGTTCCTTTTCAAAGGTGTCTCTAACGTAGATGCGTATCTTATTGACACAACTGTAGGCTTCTGGATAAAGCTTGCGAATTTGTCGATTGAGCTCAGTCTCATTTGACGTAAAAGCCTCATTCTTAAACATTCGAACGATAAAATACTGCAAGTGAGTGACTAAGCGAATATAATTGATGCTTTCCTCTTGAAAATCCAATTTGAAATGGTATTTGATAACGGATAAAATATCGCGAACAGCTTCCATCATCCGCATCATGTTGTCGTCTTCGCTACCTTTGGTCCGCAAATTGATGAAATGCAGGGCGATGGAAACAGCTTCCTCATTCGGACAAGGCAAACCTGTTGCCTTTTCAATCAATCCGACCGCGTAAAGTCCGATCTTATAGTGATCAGGGTAGAATTTGCGAACTTCCCAATCCAGTGGACTCTTGATGATTTGCTCTCTTTTTAAACGCTTGATCGCAAAATCGATATGGTCTAATAAAGCGAGGTAAAGATAATCGGAAACATTTCTCTGGATGATTTCTTCACCGTATTCAATCGTCTTGGTCACGATCTGAAGGTATTCGTCCTTGGTGTTCGAAAGTAAATAGCTGAAATGCTCCAATTTATCATGTGAATCCAGTACATAGGTCTTTTGGATATCTTTTTCCTCAATCGTGTCGCCGACCTTGCGCTTAAAAGCGACCCCCTTGGAGTAAACAATAATTTCGTTCCCGCGAGCTTGGTTATTGCTCCCCTTTTTTACAATGGCTACGTTGTTGTTCAAAATTTGACTGATTATCATGCTTTCCCTCCTTTCAAACAAAAAAACTCAAACTACCTGGGGATAGCGAATTTATCCCAAGGTAATTTGAGTTCTGCCTGCATAATCAGTAACATACTCAAAGCAGCAACTACCACCGTTGCTTTGATTTAAGTTTTCTCATGTATTATTGTAAAGGAGGATATTTCCAATGTCAACGCTTTCTTTCGTTGTTCTTTTCATACAAAAAAAGCTGGATACCCAATTCACTTTGTAAATGAACTGCTCATGATGGTTCTTTTGCTAACTTCTTAGTTTTCTTTTGGTATTGCGACTTGACCGAATAGACACCCATCATGACAATAATTATTCCAGCGATCTCCTTTAAAGACAGATTTTCAGAAAAGATCAGAAAAGCATATATAGAGGCAATAACTGGTTGGCAAAGGCACACGATCGTCGACAAATTGACATTTATCTTTCCTTGACAATGAGCCAACAAATTGTGGCCGATCACCTGTAAACAAATGGCTAACCCTAATAAAGGGAATAAATCCATCCATTCTTTAGGTGCTTGAAGACCTTCAATCACGGCAGCAGTTGCTCCCAGAGCCAACAAACTACCGAATCCGCTAACAAACATGATCACACTGCTTTGATAACGATCACGCAAACGATAAGTAATCAGCAAAAAGCCAGCATAAAAGATTGAGGCGCAAAAGGCCAATAAATCGCCAAAATAATTACTTGGACTAGGGTTATTCTTGCCTCCTAAAAGGATAAATACTCCAATCACAGTTATCCCTGCTCCAACTAAAAAGGACGGCGAAATCTTTTCCTTAAATAGAAAGTAAGAGATAGGAATGACGGTAAAAGGTGTTAAGTTGGTCAGCAGATTCGCATTAGCAACGCTAGTATAACTAAATGAAAGATTCCAGAGCGCGATGTCACCTGCCAGAAAAATACCGGCCAAACAAAGAATCGTTATATCTTTTTTTGTCAGTTGGTATAGGTATTTATAGGCCAAAGGAAACAAAAATGGAAAAGCAAGTAGAACACGATAAAAGCCAGTATTGATTGGTGGTAAGCTGCTAAACTTTACAAAAATCCCTCCAGTTGCTAAGAAAGCAATTGCTACTAATTCGATTAAAACGTCTTTTGTATCATTAGTCCGTTGATTTGATTTGTTCATTTTCTAGACCTCCATCATCCTCTAAGCGACTTTGATAACTATGGTATACTAATTCTGGAACTACCAAAAGAACCAGAAAACGAAAAAAATATAGTACCAGAAGAAGGGAGTTTGTGCCGTGATTTATCTAAATCGAGAAAGTAATGAGCCTTTATATGAACAAATTTATAACCAGATGAAGACTGAGATATTAAGCGGCAGGTTGAAAGAAGATGATGTTCTGGTAAGCAGTAGAGCCCTTTTGGAGATATTAGGTGTGAGTCGAAATACCGTGAATACCGCGTATAGCCAGCTAATTGCTGAGGGATATGTCAGTTCAGCCAAACGGATAGGTTTGCGAGTCAAGAAGGTTCCTGAACTGAAGATTCATAAAAAAACGATCAAGCAAAAGCTAAAAGAGATTCCTGATGAACCTGAGTCGTCCTTTGATATCGTATATGATCTGACAAATAGCAGTCAAACTAGCAGTCTTTTTCCCAAAAAGCTTTGGAGGAAATATACCATTGAATGCATGGATATTTTGTCTAATGAAGCCAAACTTTCCTCCTACCAAGATAAGCAGGGAGAACGATACTTGAGAAAGAATTTGCTTTCCTACTTGAGAAAAATTCGCGGTGTTCAATGTAATGAGGAGCAGATAGTTCTTACCTGTGGATTGCAGCAGTCGCTTGATTATCTTTGTAAGCTTATTTCATTTGATCAGCATTCTCTGTTAATGGAAGATCCGGGTTTCGACAAAGCGGCCGCGGTTTTTCAGACAAATGGCGTTAAAATAGAGACCATTCCCGTAGATCATGACGGTTTAATAGTCTCCAAGCTTCCTAATTATTCAGCTATCCGCGCAGTTTATACAACTCCTTCTCACCAATTTCCAACAGGCGCGACGCTGTCAATTGATCGCAGGTATAAATTGTTAGAATGGGCTGAAAGAAGCAACTCCTTTATCATTGAGGACGATTTTGATAGTGAACTACGTTACTATTCAAAACCTATTCCCGCACTTCAATCAATCGACGATAAGGACCGGGTAATCTATCTCGGAACCTTTTCCAAAGCACTATCTCCATCGATTCGGATGGGGTATATGATTTTACCTCCAGCATTGCTTCACTGTTATCTTAAAACATTTGAACTGTATAATAGCAGCGTGCCCTTACTGAATCAATATGTTATTGCGCGCCTAATTGAAACGGGAAATTATGAACGCCACATTCGCCGCTTAAACCACGCCTTTCGTAAGCGTCTCGAACGCTTCACTGCAGAACTGTCAGATGTAAAGGATAAAGTTAAACTGTCCAGTAATGGCAGCGGTCAATACTTTCTACTGACGTTTGCTCAAGACGTCCAACAGACCCAATTGATTGATCGCGCACTGGAACAAGGTGTTCGGGTCTATTCCACTATGCAATTCTGGCAGGAAAAAGCAGACTGTCCCGCCAATACACTATTTCTCGGCTTCGGAAAAATTGATTTGGACGATATTCCAGACTGTGTGGCTAGACTGAAAAAGGCTTGGCATGAATGGCTTTAAAATGATCGAAGAATCGTGAGGCAATCATTCTATTTCATCACTCAATTTAAATATCTTTACTTCAGAAACTGCGTGACTTGATTGTTTTACTTGATTTTCCTTTAAGACAGTACTTTGTATCAAGGGACTACGGTTTAATTCTTCTTCTGCACTACTTTCTGGAGTACTTTTATCACTTTTGACTGTCTTTACTTCACGAGATATTTTTTTTGGAGTTCCAGTATTTGGCAAGATTTTCTTACTGACAAAGGTCACGGTCAGTTCCGGCTGATAAAAATGCTGATAAATCAGATAGCTTCCCACGCTGCATAACAAAAGCAGCATCGAGATCAACAACGTTGCCCGCCGAATCTTATTTTGTTCATCTGTGGTTCCTTCCATTGTAAAGGCCTCCAATTCAATATAATCATAAATGATATTTTATCTATTTTAATATTAATATAATTGATGTTATATTGCAAATAGTATTTTATTAACTAACATAAATAAACTCATTCAATAATATCTTGAATGAGTTTATATCTTAGGTTTTTAATTATTTAAATAAACTAAATTTTTACAATTGATAGAGAACTAGGAAATCCATAAACCTATTCATTGATATTTTTTGTCCCCTCAAAAGGTTTGACCCAATAATTGTCCGCCCCAAAATCCAATCCCTTTGCCCGTTCTTCGATCTCATCCCTAGCTGTAATAATGATGACAGGACTCTCTACTTCTCCTCCACGCATGCTTTGCAAATCCTTTTAAGACAACTCCAAATCCGGCAAGATCATTCAAATTCACGAAGGCCTTCTCTTCCCCTTATTCGCCATCGAAGGCTAGATCCACCGAAATATTTTCCTGATCTAAACCTTTTTTCATCAACAAAGCCAGGTCACGATTATCTTCAACCACCAAAACGCACATCTATTCTCACTCCTCATTTGGAAATAATCATCCTTCTTGTTCTTTTTAAAATAGTACAGCCGCTTCATCAAAGTCCACTTTCTTTTTGTGAAGATTTAAAGATTGTTACAAAAAAACTGAAATCAAACAGTCTTTATAAATGAAGTAGGAAATTTGATCGTTAATAGCAAGATTCTTCATAATCTGGTGAAAAATAAAAACTTTCAAGACAGAAAAACCACCGTTCAAGATAATAATAAATTTTGTAAATTTCATATGATATAATTATTAATAAAGTGAAATAATATTGATGAAGGGATGACTGTTTGAACAAATTCGTCTGGAAGCTAGTTAAAATAAAAAAATGGAGGGATAAGAATGAAGAAAAAGAAATTATCACTTATTATGATGGTAATGTTCGTTGGACTCTGTTTGTTAGGTGCTGTTGGCTTTGGTTCGAAAGCTTCGGCTGAGGAATTACAAAGAGACGCGATTTATCGTCTTTATAATCCCAATTCTGGAGAACACCTTTTTACGCCCAGTAATTATGAACGAGCTACATTGGTAAACTTTGGATGGAAAGATGAAGGTGTCGGTTTCTATGGTCAAGGCTATACGAAAACGATCAAAGTAGCACATGTTTATCGTGTCTATAATCCGAATGCAGGAGACCACCATTACACCGCTAATTATGATGAAGTTCAGCATTTAGTTAAGGTAGGCTGGCATGATGACAATATTGCTTTAGTTATGCCATACAGTCTTGGTGAACCTGTGTACCGTTTGTACAATCCAAATGCGAAAGCCGGTGCTCATCACTTTACACAGTTTAAATACGAACGCGATCACTTAATCAAAGTTGGTTGGAAAGACGAAGGTATCGGATTTAACGCTTATTCTAGTTTTAAATAAACATGTTGCTATCTAGAGCTTCCTGTCATTTTCGATGGGAAGCTTTTTGCATATTTTATGATATTTAAATTTAGTGTAGTTTTTTATATGATATAATTTTATTAGATAAACTATTGGAAAATTGTTGTTTTGGATCAAATTCGATTCGGAAAGTGAAACATGTGTTAAGCAGGTTATTCGAAAAAACGGAGGGGATTGGAATGAAG
Source organism: Enterococcus sp. (assembly GCF_032555305.1). Lineage (GTDB taxonomy): Bacteria > Bacillota > Bacilli > Lactobacillales > Enterococcaceae > Enterococcus_A. The sequence continues at coordinate 73,491 of NZ_JAWGOQ010000002.1, read as the reverse complement.
AAAAAGAAGCAGTCGATTATCATGATGGTGATGTTTATTGGATTATGTTTAATAGGTGTCATGGGTTTTGGTTCAAAGGCTTCTGCTGCGGATTTGGACCGGCACGAGATTTATCGAGTCTACAATCCGAATTCAGGTGAGCATTTATTTACCTCTAGTAATCATGAGCGGGCTCTATTAATTAATGTTGGCTGGAAAGATGAAGGCATCGGTTTTTATGGCCAAGGCGGTATAGGCAATTGGAAACAGGCAAAGGCTACTCATGTTTATCGTGTCTATAATCCTAATGCGGGCGACCATCATTACACTGCTAATGCTAATGAAGTTCAGAATTTGGTCAGAGTTGGATGGCATGATGATAATATTGGTCTTATTATGCCGCCTGAAAATCTCGGACAGCCTGTTTATCGTTTGTATAATCCAAACGCAAAAGCTGGCGCTCATCACTTTACTCTATTCAAATATGAACGAGATCATTTAATCAAAGTTGGTTGGAAAGATGAAGGTATCGCATTTAACGCCTATTCATCATTGAAGTAACTAAATAATCCAACTACCTGTCGATTTTCGATAGGTAGTTGGATTATTTATGATTCTGCACAATAATTTCTAAATTAATCTTAGGTCTACCCTTATAAAGAATAAACATCACTATAATCATTATTTTTCGACCGAAAATTTGTGATATAATTTTATATATAAATGGAAATGACTATCTATGTTCCTTTTTGATCAAATGCGTTTGTATCCAGAAGAATTATTCAGCTAAGTGAAAAACATTGGAGGGGTTATGTTATGAAGAAAAAGGCTTTATCGACTATCATGATGACGATGTTCGTCGGGCTCTGTTTATTGAGTGTGTTAGGTTTTGGTACTAAAACATCTGCAGCTGAAAGTCCAGCAGTAGAATATCCGAGAATCGCGATCAATCGGCTGTATAATCCAAATTCAGGTGAGCATCTCTTCACACCGAGTAGTTTTGAACGTGCTACGTTGATCAATTACGGCTGGAAAGATGAAGGTATTGGCTTTTACGGTCAAGGCTATACGAATACAGAATCCACCGATTATGTTCATCGCGTTTATAATCCAAATGCTGGTGACCATCATTACACTGCTTTTCCAGATGAGAAGGATCATTTGATTAAAGTTGGTTGGCATGATGATAATATCGGCTTCCACATGCCTCGTCAAAAAGGCCAACCAGTCTACCGCCTATACAATCCAAATGCCCAAGCTGGCGCTCACCACTTTACCATGTTCAAATACGAACGCGATCACTTAATCAAAGTTGGTTGGAAAGATGAAGGCATCGCATTCAATGCTTACGACAAACTTCAATAAGATTTACACTATTTTCGAACTGTTTATCGATTTTCGACAAGCAGTTTTTTTAGCTATTTTTGCATCACTTCATTCTCATTCAATTGTCTTGTGTCTCTTTTTTCGTAATAGATTCAATTTCTAGTCAAAATGAAACACCCTTTTTGTCTCCTTCTGGGCAAAAAATTTATTATTTTCAAAATGATAATTTTTTTGGGAATCAGACAAATTTTCTGCGAAATCTTCTATGCTATAATTTTAAATAGGTAGTATCAATCGTTTTGGTAAAGCACGGTTATTTGAACAAATGCAGTTGGTAAAAGGAAGTTTTTACTTAAGAATGGAGGGTTTGAGAATGAGAAAAAAAAGATTTTCACTTATCTTAATGGCAATGTTTGCAGGTTTAAGCTTATTCGGTGCTTTCAGTTTTGGCTCGAAGGTATCGGCGGAAGAATCGCGGCGACATGCGATCTACAGACTCTATAATCCGAATTCCGGGGAACATCTTTTCACACCAAGTACCTATGAACGCGCTACATTAATAAACTTTGGCTGGAAAGATGAAGGCATTGGCTTTTATGGTCAAGGATACACGAAAACCATCAAAGTAGCTCATGTTTATCGTGTCTATAACCCAAATGCGGGTGATCATCATTACACCGCTAGTTTTGGTGAGGTTCAACACTTAGTAAATGTTGGATGGCATGATGACAATATCAGTCTGATTATGCCTGATAGTCTCGGTCAACCTGTTTATCGTTTATACAATCCAAATGCCAAAGCTGGTGCTCATCACTTTACTCTATTCAAATACGAACGCGATCACTTAATCAAAGTTGGTTGGAAAGATGAAGGCATCGGGTTTAATGCCTACGATAAGTTACAATAAAATTTATGTAAAAAGGCTAGAATGAGAAATCGTTCTAGCCTTCTTTTTCTACGTATTCAGATTTTTATTTAGATATTCTTCAAAACTAGTAGGCTCATGTCCCAAAAGCCAAGTTAGCACATTCGGATTGCCATCAAGTCCCCATGTTGAATAAGAATGAGCCAAATGCTTAAACCCCTCTCTAAAGAACAGATCGTTCGCTTGGATTTGATTCAAGAAATCCTCCACATCGATGTATACTGATACAGCATTTTTTCCAGTTATTCGATTAAACATTTTCACCAGAACATTTGGCGAATAGGCTTCGGTTCCAACTAACTCGTAGGTCGCTTTATTGTGTTTCGCGGGATCAGTCAAGACCTTCACCGCAACTTCCCCGACGTCCTCGGTCGCCACATAACCAACTTTACTGTCCACATCATAAAAGATCCGATATGCGCCCGTTTCCGCCACCATTTTCGGATTGAAATTATGCATATAATGCATCGGCTGTAAGATCGTATAAGAACATTGCGTCTCCATACCTTTTACGATCAGATACTCTTCAACATCTCGCTTTGCTGTGTGCTGCAGCAAGCTGGTCAAAATCGGATGAATCACCGAGATAAAGACAAAGTGCTCAATCTTGTGTTCGATCGCTTTGTCGACCATCCGTTGACCGATCAGGGCTTCTTCCGCTGAAAACAAAGGCGGAATGTAGACCACCTTCGATGCTTCTTGCATTAATGCATCAATAAATGACAAATCTGTCAGATCGCCAACCACCGCCTTTTTGATTCCGGGTAAGTCCTTTACTTTCGGATTAATGTCTGTCGCTAAAACATCTAATCCTGCTTCAACTAATTTTTGGACCATGATCCGACCGGTATTTCCCGCTGCTGAGGTTACTAATATCATTCTATTCAACTCTCTTTCAGTATTGTTATTTTGAATACCCTTTCATTTAATTGTAGCACTATTTTTCATATTTCATCAAAAAAAGACTGTGAACTTTTTATGCTCACAGTCCGTTAAATAGACTTTTTTACGATAGAGATGCTTCAAATATTTCCACTGGTGTCGCTGTTTCTTTTAACACCGCATTTAATTCTTCAATATTTTTACGTCCTTGCGTATTCATCCACTCAATTGCCGCTGCTTCGCCATGCATGATATAGCTTTCCACTCCGTCAGCCCATGTTGCCCGACCGCAAAGTACACCGTTGAAGGTTGAGCCAGCATTTTTGGCAAAGCGCAAGGTTTCTTGGAACAGCTCTGCTTTAACACCGGCACTCAAGAAGATGAATGGCAAGTTCGTCGCCTCTGCTTGTTCCTTGAAGAAGTTGGCCGCTTCGGCTTTCGTGTGTACGGCTTCGCCGGTTGCATACTCTTCCACGTAGTTCATGTTAACGGGTACTTCAACCTTCAACACATCTACACCGTAGCGAGGATCAGAAAATTCCTTCATCATTTCGACGACTTTATGAGGTTTTACACTGGCATATTCTTTAGAAGTTGCATCGAAAATATTGGCATCATAGGAAACCAATTCCAAGAAGAACGGCAGATTTTCTGCCTGACATTCGGAACCGATCCGTTCAATGAAGGCATGTTTTTGATTGTTGATTTCTTCTGCTTCATCAACATCATAATATAGCAGGAACTTGCAGGCATCGGCGCCGGCTTCCTTCAAACGTTTAACTGACCAAATTGATAATAAATCAGGCAAACGGCCAGGCGTTGAAGCATCATACCCAGTTTTTTCATAGGCTAGCAATAAGCCGGCATTTTCAGCTCTAACATCCGCGGCTGGCAGACCATATTCTGGATCCAATAAAATTGACGAGGCGTACTTCGTTAATTGAGAAGAAACGATTTCCTTAAAAGCCACGATTTCAGATTCTTCAGCTTCGCTACCTTTGAATTTCGTGATCATTTTCTTCAATGCGCCTCGTTGATCAATAGCTAAGGCACCAATCACTCCGTCTTCGTTACATAGTTGTTTGATAAATTGACGTTTTTCTTCGTTCATTTCCAGTTCCTCCTATTTCGGATTTAAGTAATCATTTTTCAAAAAGCGAAAAATGAGTTTTATTCTCACCACGTATATCATTCCGCTAAGATCAATCCCACTTTGTAGAAAAGATTTTATTCCGATACTCTTTTTGCTACAAACACTGCTAAAAGCGGAACTGTCATCCTATTTTGTATTAAAGTAATCATTCCGCTAAGATTATTCCCTCTTTGTAGCAAAGAATTTATTTCGGTACTCTTTCTGCTACAAATACTGCTAAAAGCGGAACTGTCATCCAACTTCTTCTACTTTGACTTGATCGAATAATGTTTGATAATTTGCAAAATTTGCGTGCCCTGTTGTTGCTTCTTGAGCATTTAACATTCCTAGAACATTTCCTTGTTTTAGAATAGCTTCGTCTGAGAATCCAGCTTCGATAGCAGCGGTTAGTCCTGCCACCGTCGCATCGCCTGAGCCAACGGGATTAACTACCTCGATCTTCAGAATCCTCACTCGATAAAACTTATCGAAATGCTTAGCAAAAGCTCCATCGCCGCCCATCGAAACAACGATCCACTCAATCGCTTCAAACATCGGATCGGATAACGCGGTTTTCAGTTCTTCGACATCTGTTGAAACTGTCCGGCCCAACAATCCGGCTAACTCTTCCGTGTTTGGTTTAATCAGCTTAGGTTTGACCTTGCCTTTAAGGACCTCTGCTAAGGCTGCACCAGAACAATCTAAAACGACTGGTTTTGGTTGGCATACTTGCAGCATTTGACTATAGAAATCACTGGGCAATCCTTCCGGCAAGCTGCCTGAAAAGGAAATGATATCGGCTTTTGCTGCTAATTTTGCAAAATGCTTTAGAAAAGCCGCCGCTTCTGTTTCTGAGATCACTGGTCCACTTTCCAAAATTTCGGTCTGCTGCCCTTCATGTAAAACAGCGATACAATTGCGGGTCTCGCCCCTGATTGGTAGAAAATCATGAGGGATCTTATTTTGATCCAAGTCCTTTTTGATCTCTTCACCTAAAAATCCGCCGATCAAGCCACTGGCGGTCACTTCCGCATCAAGCTGTTTTAAAATACGTGTGACATTCAAACCTTTGCCGCCAGCTGTTTTGCGGACATTTTTCACTCGATTGACCGTGTCCATTTCGAATACTTCTAATGGATAGGAAATATCGATCGAAGGATTCATGGTAATTGTAAGAATCATCGGTCGTCCCTCTCAATCATGGTATTCGCCGCGGTCCCATTTTTCGATAAACTCATCAAAGAAATGAGGATCGGACTGATCTGCACTGGCTTTTTCAACATGATCGATTTTTGCAATCAATTTCTTGTTTTCCTCTGTTTCTTGATAGTCGGCCTTGATGAAGGCGTCTAAAATATCACAAATTAAGAATTCGCCTGTGATGCGGGCACCAAAACCAATCACATTGGCATTCAATTGTTCTTTGGCATAGATTGCTGTTGTCATATCTCGTACCAAAGCACTACGAATACCAGGAACTTTATTTACGGCGTTATTAATCCCAACACCAGTCCCACATAAACAAACACCTAAATCTGCTTCACCGCTGGTTACTGCTTCGCCAACTTTCTTTCCGTAAATCGGATAATGAGTCCGGGTAAAGTCATAGGTTCCCATATCCAACACTTCATGTCCTTTTGATTTTAAGAAATCCGATACTGCCATTTTTGTATCTGTGACGATATGGTCACAGCCGATTGCGATTTTCATTTTAATCAACCTCTCTTATTAAGCCATTTTATTTAACATATCAACACGAATTTGATGACGGCCGCCGTCATAATTCGCTTGTAAAAATTCTTGAACGATATTCAACGCCAATTCGTCACCCACAATTTTTGAACCCAGTGTAATCATGCGAGAGTTGTTATGTTCTCGCGTCATGTAGGCACTGCGTTCATCGGAAACTTCTGCCGCTACCATCCCTTTGACCTTAACTGCCGTAATGAAACTGCCAGCACCATAGCCATCAACTGCAACCCCTAAACTGCCTTCATTTTCATTCAAATCATTCGCGATCGATAAGGTTGATTCCACAAAATCCTCTGAAGCTGTTTCACTTTTATCGACGACTGTAAATCCTTTATTGATCAAGTCTTCCTTGATCAGTTCCTTTAATCTCATGCCATCACTGTCTGAACCAATTACTACACGCATTTTTGCATCCTCCTAATTAATTACTGAATAATTTTAGTATATTGCTGATAATAACTCTTCAGTTCAGCTGAAAGAGTAGAATCCGTAAATAATGCATTGATTTTACGCAGATCATAGAAGGTATAAAAATCACTGCGATCAAACTTGTTGGCATCGGAAACCAAACATTTTTCGGCTGCGTTGTCTAACACGATCTTCTGCAAGGTCCCTTCTTCTATACTGAAATTCGAGACCTCAGTGCCCTTTAACCCGTTGACCCCGACAAAAGCCTTCTTGATGCCGATTTTTTGAACCGCTTCATTGGCGATCGAACCGACAAAGGCACCGGTCTTTTCCCGGTACAATCCGCCGATCAAATAGAGCTCAAATCTTTTTGTTTCACTTAATAGGTTAAAAACCGGCAGACTGTTCGTCACAATCCTCAGTGAAGAAGGCTCGATATATTGCGTCATCAGCTCAATCGTTGTCCCGGAACCAAGAAAGATCGTGTCGTCTTCTTTTGTAATGTAAGCTGCCGCATTCTTGGCGATATATTCTTTTTCCTTCGTGTGCAGCTGCTTTTTTTCTTTATGGGATAGCTCGTTTGCTTCCATAGAAGTTTTCGATAAATCCTGATTGTTCATTTTCTGTGCCCCGCCGTGAACTCGCAGAAGTTTTTTCTTTTGCGCAAGCTCTTCAAGGTCGCGGCGAATGGTCATATCAGAAACATCTAAGACTTCTTGAATAAATTTAACGGTGATCGTCCCATAGCGGTCACACATGGTCAAGATTGATTGTTGACGCTCTGTTTTCAGCATAGGTTGTCCCTCCACACTCATATAATAAAACATATTCGAACAAATATCAACACTTTATGTTTATTTAATTTCGTTTTATGTTGACAAAACAAATGTAAGCGATTATACTCAACTTGTAAACAAACATAAACGAACTTAGAAAGGAGCTGTTCTGTTTGAAAAAGCTTTTTTTCAAAGAGACAACCTATGTTTCTGGCAAGGACACACAAGAAGAAGTTTTTGAGGAAGTTTATTTGGATCTATTGAACAAACAATTGGTTACTGAGGATTTTCTGGAGAGTCTTTTAGAACGTGAGCGTAATTATCCGACCGGTTTAGATCTATCTCCTGTCTCTGAGGTATTGCCAGATATTGCGATTCCTCATACAGAAAGCGAATATGTACAAACGACAAGGATTATTCCGATCAAACTGAAAAATGAAATCATTTTCCATAATATGATCTCACCTAGCGATCAAATATCTGTCCGTTTCCTATTCATGATCTTAAATGAAAACGGTGAAGCACAAGCAGGCATGTTAGCGGATATCATGGATTTCATTAACTCTGTTGATAAAGAAGAGCTTTGTGGTTTTTTCAAACTAGAGGACACAGAAGCAATCTATCAGTTTTTAGAGGAACACTTTACTATGGAAGTTTCTGCCTAAGAGCAGGATAAAAAAATAAAATGATTTAAGGAGAGAAATACAATGATTAAAATTTTAGCAGCATGTGGAGCAGGAGTAAATTCAAGTCATCAGATCAAAAGCGCACTGGAAACAGAACTAAATAATCGTGGCTATCAAGTAACCTGTGATGCAGTCATGATCAAAGATATCAATGAAGAAATGCTGTCTCATTACGACATTTTTGCTCAAATCGCCAATACCGACTTAGGCTTCAATGTGAACATTCCAGTCGTAGATGCTGGCGCTATTCTTTATCGTATTCCTGCCATGGCAGAACCTGTTTACCAAAGTATGGAAAGCGCTATCCAATCGATCAATAAGTAGGCACCAGGAAAGGAAAAGCATATGAATACCATTATTGATATCGCCAATAAAGTATTTACCCCCCTAATTGATTTAGGGGCGGCACCGCTAATGACTATCGTATTAACTGTTATTGCCTTATTCTTTAAAGTAAAACCGTCCCGAGCTCTTGAAGGTGGGATCAAACTTGGGATCGCCTTGACTGGGATCGGAGCTATTATTGGAATTTTAACCACAGCGTTCTCAGACGCAATGACTGCCTTTGTTGAACGTACCGGTATTTCTTTGAATATCACGGATGTTGGCTGGGCGCCTTTAGCAACCATTACTTGGGGCTCTCCCTACACGCTTTATTTCCTATTAATTATGGTGATCGTCAATATCATCATGTTGGCAATGAAGAAAACCAACACCTTAGATGTCGATATTTTTGATATTTGGCACTTAGCCATCGTTGGTCTATTTGCGATCTTCTGTGGTGCAAACTTATTCGTTGCTTCTGCATTAGTTATTTTCATCGGAGTGTTGAAAATTTGGAACTCTGATCTAATGAAACCTACCTTCAATGATTTGTTAAACGCGCCTGACAGCAATCCGATGACGACGACTCATATGAACTATATGATGAATCCAATCATCATGGGCTTTGACAAAATTTTTGATAAGGTCTTCCCATGGTTAGACAAATACGATTTCGACGCTGCGAAGTTAAACAGCAAAATCGGCTTTTGGGGTTCAAAATTTGCGATCGGAATCTATTTGGGGATTTTTGTTGGATTACTAGCAGGACAAACACCAACACAAATTTTCTCACTCGCCTTCACTGCAGCTGTCTGTTTGGAATTGTTCTCTTTGATCGGAGCATGGTTCATAGCCGCCGTAGAGCCATTATCACAAGGAATCACCGACTTTGCTAACAAACGCTTAAAAGGTCGTACCATCAATATCGGTCTGGACTGGCCTTTCCTAGCTGGTCGCGCAGAAATCTGGGCAGCTGCTAACGTGTTGGCACCTATCATGTTATTAGAAGCAATCATTTTACCAGGAAACAAATTGCTGCCGCTTGGCGGAATCATCGCAATGGGAGTCACTCCAGCTTTACTAGTTGTGACTCGTGGAAAACTAATCCGTATGATCGTCATCGGTGCGATTGAATTACCGTTGTTCTTATGGTCAGGTACCTTGATCGCACCTTTCGTTACTCAAACAGCCAAAGCAGTTGGCGCCTTCCCAGCAGGCTTAAGCGGATCTGCGATGATCTCGCATACTACGATGGAAGGCCCGATCGAAAAATTCTTAGGCTACTTGGTTGGTAACGCCTCTCAAGGCCAAATCGAATTCGTGATCTACGCTACCTTAGCACTAGGCGCCTACCTATTGATTTTCATCTGGTATGCACGCCAAATGAAAAAACGCAATGCCGCTTACGCAGCTGAAAAAGAAGAAAAATCCACTCCAGCAGCGACAAACAAACATGTCGCTTACGCTGCAGAAGCCAAATAAGACAAATAACCGTCCAAATTTATTCGTAAAAAATTTGGACGGTTTTTACAACATACAAAAAGATCCGGAACCACTATTATGAGATTTCCGGATCGATTATTAAACTAAGTATTTGTCTTCTTTTTCAATCTTTTCATAATGCTTCTGTTCGTCTTTATCCGTGATAACCGCGGTCACCTCACTCAAGTTATAATAAACCGAGAAGTCTCTTTTACCGATCTTAGAATGATCGATCAGTAGGAAGCGTTCAACGGAATTGTTTAACGCAATTTGCTGGGTCTGCCCTTCTTCAAAGGTCGAAGTCATGATTTTTTGTTCATTTAAAGCATTGCAGCTGAAAAAGGCTTTATGGAAATTCATATCTTTCAGGGATTTATTGGTGATCTCGCCAACGAAACATTGTGTTGTTTCCCTGAGCTCTCCACCCAAAAGATAGATTTTTCGATTCCCCTTATGTTTGTTCAATTCCTCAAACACTGGCAGACAATTGGTCACGATTCTCAGTGAATCCGCTCTGATGATCTGTGCCAACAACTCGATAGTAGTCCCTGGTCCAAGAAAAAGTGTATCCCCATCATTGATCAGCTCATTAGCTTTTTCTACGATGCGTTGTTTTTCCTCCTGCAGCATAATTTGCTTTTCCGTATGTGAAAGCTCAACATGACGATAGAAATCCTTCAATTTCGCACCGCCGTGTACCCGCTCCAATAACCCTTGTTTTTCTAATTCGTCCAAATCACGCCGTACCGTCATATCTGAAACCGACAGCTTGTCCATAATATCGCTGACCCGCACCGTTCCACTTACTTCCAATAACGACATGATTGCTTGAAATCGATCCGTTTTTAACATTTCATCGCCTCTTTTCTTACCTAGCGTATCAAATTTTTAGTAAATGTACTAGGGATAGTTTGCATTATCTAACATTAAACAAATAGAAACAAAAAGAACCTAAGAACATTAGTAATGTTCTAGGTTCAAGCTAACTAAAATTTTGTGCTATCTTTCCCTCTCACCGCTAGCCAAATCTCACTATAAAATTTTCTAACCCTTCAGAGAAATTAGTCAACGAAATCTCAGGTGCTTGAACGGGCTCATAATCAGAAGATGGCAGCCGCTTGATAAATGCTAGACTAATAATCATCTGTAATTGAAAATCCGATCATCTGAATGAATGATCGGATTTGATAGTGCAGATCTAGTTGTGCAGCGGCTCCAAATCAGGTTCGCCATTTTCTAAAATAAGCTGAAATGGCCCTTCATGAACAAAGGGTCTGCGGCCACCACGATAGTCGCTATCCGTAAAGGTCATAAAGCTTTTCACGTAATTATTGGCAGTATCCACGGTATAAGAGACACACAAACCATCCTCTTCTACCCAGTCAATTGAAAAAATCCCGCCTGGATATTCTTCGATATGAATCGTCTCAACAGCTGTTGCGCCTGCATCTTCTTCACGGATCGAGGTCCAGCGCAATTGATTCTCTGGCAAAAAATCAATGCGAAACTGCAGTCCTGAATTAAATAAAATTTTGGCTATTCGGCCTTCTAATGGATGTTTTTTCATCAATGCACCTTCCTAATTCTAGGTTATTTTCTACTCCCTCTACCATACAGTTTTTAAGAATAAATTGCACTATTTGTAAGAAAATAACTTCCTTTTCTTCCCAGTTTTGAGATAATACTTGTAAACAGACAATAAAGGCGGGAACGCGATGGATCGTGCATTAGAATTACGCATCAAAGTTGAGCAAGAGGAACCGATTGAAGACCCCTTCGAATACTTTAACCAATCAGAAATCGTTCAAAGGTATTCTGAACTAACCGATTTGAAACCGTTAGGAAAGATTTTTGCTTTGGTTGGCTCGACCGAAATCCCTTATGCCGAACAATTGCCTCTAACCCAAGAATTGATCGCTTTTGTGAATCAACACTTAGCTACATCGGAAGGCTTTTCCTTCACTGGAAAAATGGAAGAGATCGTTCCGTGCTACAACGCGATGCTCTTGGAAGCCTATTGCCTGCTTGGTCTAGGAAAATCAGGAGAAGCACAAAACGCGCTGAATTGGATTAAGCAATATCAAGTCTTTGATCGCCAAGAAAAAACAACTTGGCCTCATAAGGGGATTTGTAAATATGGCGGCTGTATGAAGAATGTTCCTTGTTATATCGGCATCGGTAAAACAGTTCGGACTTTATTAACCTATCAAGATAAAGTTGATCCCGCTGATGATAAAGTGAATGAAATGATTCGTCGTGGTGTTGACTACATGCTGCAACACAAAATGTATCGTAGATTATCCAACGATCAGCCCATCAGTCCGCATATTACCGAGAGTATGTTTCCTCAAAGCTATGTTCTTTCACTAACAGATTTGGTGTATATCATTCAGAAAAGCCAGAGCGGAGATGATCCACGTGCGTCTGAGTTATTGCAGCTACTTCACGATAAACGAACGAAAACTGGCGGTTGGAAAATCGATTATATCTATAAATACAACGGCTATCTTCCGTTTGATAATCGTCGCAAGGACTCTGAATGGCTGACTTACCTCTACTCTTCCATATAAAGAAATGCTTGAGAAGCGAAGTCGAATCCGTTTCTCAAGCTTTATTTGTATTAATAATTACTTTCAAAATAGTTGTAGATTTCTTCCCAGCTATCCATTCTCATTTCATAGGAATCATTAATATTATGGTACGCGGTAAATAGAATTCCCTGACCCTTGAATTTTTTCAAATGTCGCAAATGGTCGTCAATCAAGTAATCCGCGGAAATGATTGATTTGTCCCCGCAAAAAACATAATTTCTGTCGGAAATGAACGGGAAGTTTTCTCTCAACCAAGCATATTTTGCATTGAAAGATGTTGGGAAATCCATCGCTGCCGTGGTAATAAATATTTCATGCTTCTCTGATAGCTTCTCCAGCGCTTCCCTAGCACCCTTCATCAGAGGCAGATCAGCAAAGTAATCACTCTGTTGAATCACTTTTCTAATATATTCCGCATGTTCAGGATGAACATCTCGCAAATTTTTGCCCACCAAGTCTTTCTCGGTATAGCTTGTTCCGTATTTTTTGTTGTAAATACTCAACAGTTTAGCTGTAAAGTCTGCAATGACCTCATCCATGTCAACTGCGATTCGAACCATATTTTATTCCTCCTAAAAATCTCAAAACTTCACTCACCATTAATGCTCATTATACTAAAAAGTTCTCCTCTTGTGCCTTCTTTATTGTAGTAATTCTCGAAAACTACTTTGTCCGAAAAAAAGAAAACCGATCAATAAACGACCCGTTTTCTTTTGAATTCTATTCACTTGTTTCTGCTTCTCTCAGCGTTCGCTCCTTAATCGACTTATCTATCAGCCACTCGCCTACTGCTATGGCCAACCCTACTCCGACAACTAAAAACAACACATAAGAGACAGGATTCTCTCCTTCTGGTGGTAAAAAGAAGAAGATCGTACTAAAGGCAAAGAAGACAAATTGCACGCCTGCGACAAATTTTCCAACACCATCGCCGCCCGGGATCCGGAACGGCCGCTCGATTGTCGGGTCTTTCTTCCGCAAGGTAACAAAGGCGAAGGAAAGTACGATATATGGTAAAAAGAAAATAATCGATGTGAAGGAAAGCAGTGTCCAGAATAAGTTTGCATTGCTAGAAGCAATCAAGCCGTAAAAGACTAACAGTGCTGTCGAAGACAATCCTAAAAGAATAGCTGAACCGATTGGCGCATGGACCTTATTGGTTTTCGCAAAAATCTTCGGCAGTTCCCCTTCCAGACCAGCTTCCAATGCCGCTTTATTTCCACCTAAAGCCCAGCTGAAAATATAACCTAGAAAGGCAATAAAGGAAATGATCGCTACGCCAACCATTACTTGGGTGCCGAAAACATTCCCGAAGGCCGTGAACAAGCCAGAATCAGGATCAATTTGATCGACTGGTAAAATAATCAGCATTGATACAGCAGCAATAATATACAAGACGATCGTACAAATCCCACTCGAAAATACGGCTTTCGGTACATTTTTACTCGGATTCTCCATCTCACCAGCCGAACAGCTGATTAAGTCATAACCGGTCAGGGCATAGACGTAAACTGGAACGAGTGAAAAGAACCCTAGATCAAAACTAGGAATGATCGTTTTCAATGAAAACTCGGTCTGTGAACCTTTCGAAGTCAACGTCATGACCGCTCCGACGATCAAGGCTAAACAAGCAATCAATTTACAGATCGTACTGATCATCGTCAGCCATTTGGCATCCTGCAGATCAATACAATTGAAGGCCACAATAAACCAGGTACACACAATACAGAAGATGACCATTCCCCAAACGGAAAGATTCGGGAAGAACAGCATTTGCAGAATCGAACCCATTACCACTAACGTTGATGGGATAAAACCAGCCACATTGATCCAGTACCACCACGTCGTCCGTGCTGCCCAGCGATCGCCATAAGCACGTTTAATCCAGACATAGATCCCGCCTTGATCGGGATAGGTCGAACCGAGTTCAGCACAGATTAGTCCGTGGGAAAGGAAGAAAGTGACACCTAGAACAATAAAACAGAAAATCAGTGACGGTCCCATCGACGCTTGCGAAGCGATCAATTCAAGGGAGAAAACCGCCGCAAACGAGAGTGAAACAATGTCAATAAAGCCAAGCTTTTTTACATTTTCCATTACTGTCGATCTCCTTTCTAGCTCAATCTTTGATCAAGGAAGGCGCGCATTTTTCCTTCATAGTAAATTTTCGTTTGCTTGTCCGCCCGTTTTAAGCGTGGATACAAATACCACGCCAACAATCCTCTTTGAACGTGCAGCCTGTTCTCCGCTTCTTGGAAGACCAGTGATCGGGTCGGGTGATCCAGGACTTCGCTGGTAATTTCCACCTCACGGTTGGCCGGCAGACAATGCATCGCTTTGCAGTGCTCCGGCGCCATGTTCAGCATATCCATGTTCAATTGATAGCGGGGATAAAAGGCTTCGGTGCGCTCCTCTTTTTCATCCTCATATCCATAATAATACCAGACATCTGGAATGATAAAGTCCGCTTTTTTCACAGCCTCTTCCACGTCTTCTGTAACGGTCAACGTTCCACCAGTCAGCGCCATTTTCTGATTGACCTTATCAATTTCCGCTTGGCTGATGGAATACTTCTTTGGTGAGGCGATCGTGTATTTCAAGCCTAACGATGCCGCCAGATGAGCATGCTCCATTGACATGATGCCGTTCTCACCTGAGTCACCGACAAAGACGATCTCGATGTCATCCAACGTTTTTCCTTGCGGCAAGTGCTCCATCATCGTCAGCACATCCGCCAACCCTTGTGTCGGATGAATGTAATAAGTCATGGCGTTGAACACAGGAACAGTCGCATGCTTCGCCAAATTCAGCACCAGCTCGTGATCTTCTGTCCGCAGCATGATGCCATCACACATGCTGGATAACACCTGAGCCGTATCTTTGATGGCCTCATGCGAACCAAAGTGGATCTCCCCAGGCTTCAAATAAAGCGCGTGCCCGCCTAATTCGGTCATCGCTGTTTCGAAGGATACCCGCGTGCGCGTCGAAGGTTCCTCAAAAATCATCGCTAAGGTCGCGCCCTTCAGTAATTGCGGAACCGCATTTTGATAAGCGGCTTCCTTTAATTGCACGATCGTACTTAAAATATCTTGGATCTCCTCTTTCGAAAGATCGTAGTTGTCCAAAAAATGTTTGGTTGGGTAGTTTTTATCATGTGACAATTTCATTATGTTAGACCTCCAGTTAGTCAAATTGAATCGATTAATTGTAGAAAATTAGGTTATAATAAAATTAATAAGAAAGTAGGTGGTTTTTTGACAGAAACGAAAAATTTTTACTCCGCGGCCAATCAAAATATCTCGCACCTCAACGAATCGGAAAAGCGAATCTTTCAATATGTCTTGAAAAATTTTGATGAAGCCAAACATTACAGTATTCGGCAACTGGCTAAAAAATGCTTCGTATCTTCAGCGACTATTTTCCGTTTCACTAAAAAGTTAGGCTTTGAGGGCTACAGTGATTTCGTTGACAGTCTGTCAAATACCACTGAAGCACCACAGGAGATTCCTCACTCTGTGAAGCAGAAAGATTATCGCGAAGAATATTTGAAAAATATCATGGAATCCATCCGTGTGGCTGACCGAGAACGGATGGAGACCTTTAATCAGCTATTGGATAATGATCCAGTGATTTATTTGATCGGGGCGGAACTTGATTTGCAGGCTTTGCATTACATCGACTGGCTGTTTACCGCTCAGGGCTTTCGTTCTGTCTTGCTTCCAGACAAAGCAGCTACTAGGAATGCAATCCATAACATCCAGGATAATGATATTCTCTTTATTTTTGATTACACAGGAGACAGCCCAGCGATTATTGAGACGATCGAATTAGTCCGACAGTCGTCTCAAGCAACGATCGTCTCCTTCACTCGCGCCGTTACTAATGTTGTACAAAATTTATGCGACATCGATTTTTACATTTTCACGGATGAAATCGTCTATGACAGCTTGGATATGACCTCGCGGATCTCCATGATCGCGATCGTTGAACTGATCCTTTATAAACGCCTGAAGCGTTCCCTTACGAACGAATAATCGTTCCCGTTTCTGCTGTGATTGCCTGAGCGACCTGCTCGAGATTGGCAATAATGGCAGTTTTTTCTTTGCCGCTTTTAACAAATTCACAGGCAGCCTCGACTTTCGGCAGCATGCTGCCGGCTGGAAATTGGTTTTCCGCGATATACTGCTCCACCTCTGCCAAACGAACCTCTTTTAGTGCCTGCTGATTTTCCTTGCCGAAATTCACATAGACATAATCGACAGCCGTTAGGATCACAAAAACATCCGCTTCGATCAGTGTCGCCATTTTCGCCGCCGCAAAATCTTTGTCGATTACTGCATCGACCCCTTCATATCTGGTTCCGCGATAAACGACTGGGATTCCGCCGCCTCCGCAGGCGATCACGACTTGCCCGGCGTCGACTAAAGCCTGCAGGCTGATCTTCTCATATATATCGATCGGTTTAGGCGACGGGACTACCCTGCGCCAACCTCTTCCCGCATCCTCCTGATAGCGGATGCCCGTTTCTGCCATCAGTTTCTTGGCGGCCTCTTCGGTAAAATAGCCGCCAATTGGTTTTGCTGGCTGCTGAAACGCCGGATCTTCTGCATCAACCACGACCTGCGTCAGCATTGAAATGACTGGTACATTCTCAACGCCACGACTAACCAGTTCTTCATCGATTGCCTGCTGTAAGTGATAGCCGATATAGCCCTGACTCATGGCGATACATTCCGCTAAAGGCATGACTTCCTTTTCACCGCTTTTTTCAAAAGCCACACGAATCTGACCAACCTGTGGACCATTGCCATGAGCGATCACTACTTTGTGCCCTTGTATGATCAGATCGGCAATCGATTTCGCCGCTAATTGTGCGCGTGATAATTGTTCGTTAGCAGAATTTCCTAGGGCATTGCCGCCTAACGCTACTACGATTTTTGCCATCTCGATCCCGCCTATTCCAATGCTTCTAAAAAGTCATCTAATTTTTCTTTGGCAGCCAGCTGTTCATATTCACTGCCATCCTTTTGGTATTTCGTCAAATACACCAGCAAACCACGCATTGCCGTCAACCGATTTTCTGCTTCATCGAAGGCCAAAGAAATCGCAGAATCCAACACTTCATCGGTTACTTCTTCTCCTCTTGTTGCCGGTAAGCAATGCAGGAACTTCCCACCTAAACTACATTGCGCCAACAAGCCGCGATTGACTTGGTACTTCGGCATAAATATCCGATTCCGTTCTTCCTCAGACAATTCACTCTCATAAAGTCCATACCAAACATCGGTATAAACAAAATCTGTTCCCGGCAAGGCTTGTTCTGGATCATCCGTCACTAACCAGCTACCGCCGTTTTCCTGCACATTTTTCTCCAGAATTACTTGATGGTCTTCATTTAACTGAAAACCCTTCGGTCCATAATGAACGAAGTGCATTCCTAATTTGGTGGTAATAAAGCCTAATGATGCACAAACTTGTGTCGCATCTCCCACGAAGGTGACTTTGCAGTCTTCCAATGTTTTTCCTTCAGGCAGATTTTCCGCGATCGTACAGAGATCTCCGATTTCCTGCGTCGGATGATTGTAATCACTCATGGCATTGATGATTGGCACAGTCGCCGCTTCGGCCAAATCAACCACTGTTTGATGCTCAACTACCCGAGCCATCACAATATCGACCAAGCGGGAAAGTACTCTGCCGGTATCCTCAATCGTTTCATGTCCGCCTAACTGGATCATGCCTGGTCCTAAATACTGAGCGTGCCCACCTAGCTGCTCCATCGCGGTTTCAAAGGAAACGCGTGTGCGGGTTGAGCTTTGCTGGAAGATCATTCCTAAAGTTTTACGCCGCAGCAAGGGCGGATAATAGCCCTTTTTCACACAATCTTTGATCAATAAGGACAGATTGATAATGTCCATCAGTTCCTTTTTGCTGAATTCATTGGTATCGATAAAATGTCTCATCATTCCGCTCCTATCCTTTTGGCTGTTGTTGGGTGATACAGTGGATATTCCCGCCGCCGTAGACTACCTGTCTTGTCTGCACACCGACGATTTCATAGTCAGGGAACATCTCCTGTAACTGCTCTAAGGCCAACGCATCATTCTTATCCCCGTATTGCGGTGCGATGATCGCGCCATTCGTGATCAGGAAGTTCATATAGGAAGTAATACAAATGTCATCCGCATGTCTTGGAATACTGCCTGCCACAGTGTCAACCTCGTACTCTTCCCCATAAGTCACTGGATCAATCGTCGTGCAAAGCTTATGAACTTTCAGCTGCCGTCCTTTAGCATCGGTTTGACTGCTGAGATAGTCATAGGTTTCCTTCGCCACTTCATAAAAAGGATGATTTTCATCGTCCGTGTAAATACATGCTGCTTCTCCCGGGCGAACAAAACACGCCACATCGTCCACGTGTCCATTGGTTTCTTCTGGGTCAATCCCGTTCTTGATCCACAGGACTTTTTCGCAATTCAAATATTCCTTCAGCATATTTTCGATTTCTTCTTTATTCATATGGGGATTCCGACCTTCTGACAATAGACACATTTCCGTGACCATCACCGTTCCCTCGCCATCCACATGGATCGAACCGCCCTCTAGGACAAAATCAGGTGTATGATAGGTATCGATGTATTCGATCTCGCAAACCTTTTGCGCCAATTTTTGATCCTCTGCCCATGGGAAATACAAGCCGTCAACCAGTCCGCCCCAAGCGTTGAAATCCCAATCAACTGCCCGGACATCCCCTTGATCATTCACCACAAAAGTCGGACCGCAATCCCGCATCCAGGCATCATCATTCGCTACTTCAACCACTCGAATGTTATCTGGCAAGGTATTACGGCAATTTTCATATTGTCTAGCAGACACACACATCGTCACTGGGGTAAATTTGCTGATGGCATTTGCCACATCGGTGAAGGCTTTTTGTGCATCCGTTCCGCCGTGCTGCCAATTATCCGGCCGCTCTGGCCAAATCATCCAAATCTGTTTGTGAGGTTCATACTCTCCCGGCATCCGATAGCCGTCCTTTTTTGGTGTCGAAGCAAGTCTTTTTGCCATTTTTTTAACACTCCTTTTTATTTTTATGCATCAATGACTGATGCTTTTTGCTGTTTCATTGCCATGTGAATCAAGCCTTCGCCGCAGCCGATCGATAAAATCAAGCCCACGGTCAAGCTGATTACATAGACCTTTGGATCGTCTCCTTCTGGTGGAATCAAGAAGGAAATACTGCCGAAAACTAAGAAGGCACAGTGAACGATGGCAACCAAATAAGCCGTTTTTTTCCCAAAGGGTACCTTAAACGGTCGTTTGATCTCCGGATACATTTTTCGCAATTTCAAAAAAGTAAAGCTTAGAACGATATATGGTAAGAAAAAGATAATGGAAGTAAATGCCAGCAAGGTCCAAAATAGATTCTCGCTGGTGCTTGCGGTAATTCCGTAAAAAATCAGTAAACCAGTCGAAACGATACCAAGCAATACTGCTGAGCCGACTGGTGCATAGGCACGATTAGTTTTGGCAAAAAACTTCGGCAGCTCTCCGCTTTCGCCAGCTTCAAGTGCTACTTTGTTTCCGCCCAGCGCCCAACCAAAGACATAGCCTAAAAAGCCGACAAAGGTAACCTTTCCGATTAAGTTAACCAACCACTTGCTGCCAAACATGGCAACGACCGTATCGAACAATCCCGACGTTTCACTAATGGCATTTGATGGTAAGACTAAAAGAATCGCTGAAGCTGCTAAAATATAAAAAATAATAGTGAAGAAGCCGCTTAGAAAAACAGTCTTGGGAACATTTTTACTCGGATTTTCTAATTCTCCCGCCGAACAACTGATCAAATCAAACCCCGTCACACTGTATACATAGACCGGAATCAACACTACAAAATCAAGGTTCATTTCCGGCAGCCAAGCCCCCTCCGCGAATGAATGCTGCAAGCCCTGGGTAAAACTGAAATACAGCCCGCCAATGATCAAAACCAATGTTACTAATACCTTGCTGATGGAACTGATGATCGGTAGCCACTTAGCTTTCTGCAAATCGATACAATTAAAAATTACGACGAACCAAACACAGATGATACAGATCGCCACGATTCCCCATACTGACAAATTAGGTAAGAACATCTCCTTCAATATCGAGACCATGACTACCGCCGTTGCCGGAATAAATCCCGCGACATTCAACCAATACCACCAAGTCGTGCGTGCTGCCCATTTGTCGCCAAATGCTCGCTTGACCCAGACATAGATGCCGCCCTGATCCGGATACGTTGAACCCAACTCGGCACAGATCAGACCATGGGATAAGAAATAAGTACAGCCAATAAAAATGAAATTAAAAATCAACGAGGGGCCCAATTTTGCCTGAGACGAGATCAACTCCAGCGAAAATACCGATGAAAAGGCCAGAGCCAAAATTGAAAAGAAACCCAACTTCTTTTTCGCTTCCATCGAATCCTCCTTTCTTTATGTAAGCGCTTTTAATTACACTTTTAGCTTAGCATCCGAACCTTTATCGCGTCTATATAGTTGGAAACGAATGTATCAGTGAAACGATTATTGGGGAGTGTTTCAGGTTGTGTAACGATTATGAAACAAAAAAAGACCTAGAGGATTAAATCCTCCAAGTCCATCAATCTATTTAGATCACATGCTCTGTCCGTTCAATAATATCATCCTGTGTTGCCTTCGATAATACATTGAAGAAGGCTGAGTAGCCTGCCACCCGAACGATCAAGTCGCGGTGTTTTTCCGGATGTTGCTGTGCATCAATCAAGGTTTCTCTTGAAACGACATTGTATTGAATATGATAACCGTGCAGCTTATTGAAGAAAGCCCGCAGCAGCATGATCAATTTTTGTTTGTCCTCTTCTTTGGCTAGGGTTTGCGGGTTGACCTTTTGATTCAGCAGGACTCCACCCAAGATATCTTCAGTACTTAATTTCGAAACAGATTTCAACACGGCGGTCGGTCCGTTTTTATCCATATTATGGGATGGTGAACAGCCTTCTGCCAATGGTACCCAAGCGTTTCGGCCATCTGGTGTCGCCATCGTTGCTCGCCCCTGACCAACGTTCGCTGAAATCGAAGAGGTTCCTGAATAGCGAATGCCGCCGATCGGTCCTCGTCCATAACGAGTGTTTGGATATTTGGCGATCTCATCAATATAGCTGTCATACGCTTCAGTGATCAGCTGGTCGACAGAATCATCATCATTCCCATATTTTGGCACATCATTTAGGATCATCTGTTGGATTTCTTGGCTGCGTTCACTGCCATAATCAGTCATCAATGCTTCCCACAATTCTTCTGGTGTTACTTTTTCTTCTTCAAAGACCAGCTGCTTGATTGCAGCTAAAGAGTCTGCCATATTGGCAATACCGACTTGCAGGCCGGAAATGAAATCATAAACTGCGCCGCCCTCTTTTAGGGTTTTCCCGCGTCCGATACAATCTTCGGTCAAGGCTGAACACAGTATGTCCGGCACCTCACGCTCCAAACCAAGGTCAATGGCGTTTTCGACAATGACACTCATTCGTGTCAGTTCCCGAACAGTTTTATCCCAAGCGTCCTGTAACTCAGCATAGGATTTCATATCTTTGAAATGTCCGTACCCTTTGACAAATCGTTTGCCGGAAACCGGATCGATTCCATTGTTCATAGCGATCATCAGAATTTTCGGGAAATTCATGTAGCTCATCCCGGTACAACGATAACCCCACTTGCCCGGTACCGCCGTTTCCACACAGCCGATGGCGCTGTAATCATATGCATCCTCTTCCGTCACACCAACCTTAATGAATGATGGAATAATGATCTCATCATTGTTAAAGGCCGGCATCCCGAAACCAAGCTTCATGACTTCGATGCATTCATTCATGAAACGATTGTCTAACCCAGCATGGTAACGAACCGTCAAATTCGGCTGTGGCAATTTCGTTTGAGCGACACTTCGTAAGACTAAATAAGATAACTCATTGACCGCGTCTTTTTTATCACGGGTTTGTCCGCCGATCGTAACATTTTGATAAAGTGGACTACCCGCACTGCTGAGGGTATGAGATTGACTACGGACTTTATTGACCGTCAGGGTTTTAATCCAAAGATTGGTCAACAGCTCTACCGCTTTGTCTTCTGTGATGTTGCCCTTTTCCAAGTCCGCCTTCAAATATGGATACATATATTGATCGAAACGGCCGTATGACAATGAATGTCCGTTAGACTCGATTTGTAAAAGTAATTGAATGAACCACGTTGCTTGGATCGCTTCTTGGAAGGTTTCCGCCGGTTCATATGGAACCTTGCCGCAAATTCGGCTGATTTCTAATAACTCAGTTCGTCGTTGCGGATTTGCCGTTTCAGCTTTTTCCTTCGCCAATGCCGAGAAACGTTCCGCGAAAGTTTTCACCGCGTCGATCACGATCAAGACTGCTTTGTAAAATTGATACTTATCTAAACTTTCAGGAATCGTCAAATCCAGCGCCGCTTTTTCCTTCAGTGTCCGTTCCTTATAGCCCTTCAAACCAATCCGCAGCATCTGACCATAATCAACTGCCAAATGAGCATCGCCTGAATTCAGTTTACCTTCCATTCCGAAAAATCCTGTCTCCATGAAGACACTGACTTCGTCCGGTAACAACGCCCAGCCTTTAGCCCGTAAATTATTATTCTCCCAGAATGGCGCGATCGAACGTAGATCTTCTTTGGTCTTTTCTGTATTGTAAAAGACATCGCCATCACGTTTTTCAAACAAATCCAGTTCATTCAAGACAAATTCCATTGTGTATTCTGGAAAGATCGGTGCATCGCGATTCGATGAAGCCTGATTCCCAACGATCAAGGTATCCTCTTCAATATAAATCGACATTTTTTCCAAAATATTTTGCAGCATCAATGCCCGCTTTACTGTACTCGGTTGATCTTTATGCTCCTGATAAGCCTCTGTCGCCAGTAATGCCCGCTCCGCATCGATGTATGGCTTTTTCGTCAAAACAGCTTCGCGGAAATGATTCATTCGATTGGTTAATTTTCCAAAATACGGCACATTTTGTTCTTTCGTTTGGATACTCATGATTACACCCTCCGTTTTTCA
This sequence comes from Enterococcus sp., assembly GCF_032555305.1. GTDB lineage: Bacteria > Bacillota > Bacilli > Lactobacillales > Enterococcaceae > Enterococcus_A. Next base: position 50,122 of record NZ_JAWGOQ010000002.1, on the reverse strand, counting down.
TTCGTAACTAAATATATTTTCTTTCGTAAATATATTAGCATGTGAATAGAAATACAGTCAATAGAATTCCAAACGAAATCAAAGTAAAAAAGATACTGCACGAATGTGCAATATCTCGAATGATTATAGCTAGTCTAAAATGTCTTGGATATATTTAGGCTCAACACTCGTACGCTCCGCCGTTTCCTCAATCGTCATACCAGAGTCAATGAAGCGTTTGACTACCATCACGATATCCTCAGCCACCTCAATAATATGCTTATCCAAATCATAGAAGCGCACCGCTCGCTGTCCCCAGCTATGCTCCACTACTGGATGGATGTAATCAATATCGGACCGATTATCCAAAAATTTTATGAACTCATCCATGTCATCGACTTCAAAATACAGCTCGCTGGCATTATTCTCAAGAATGACCTCGTCTTCCTTCTTATGAATAAATTCTGCCCATGTATTGACCGTCTGTAGAAACATGCCTCCAGTCAATTGAACATGAACACCCAAATCTGCCATCACTTCCAGACCTAAAACAGTCTGATAAAATTCCTTTGACTTTTCGATGTCTTGTACTGCAACCAAGCTACCTTTAAAGTTCATTCTTACCTCCGTAAAACCATTTTTATTCATTATAGCAATTAGTAAATGGAAGCGGAAACATATAATAAAGAAAAGTATATTTTGATTTTTCGTACAAAATATTGTACAGTTAATATATAAAAACTTTCCCATTACATAGCTAAATTTTTTCGTATCTTATTAGAAAGGGGGCAAAATGATGGAAGCAGTCGCTTACTCAACTTTTCGTCAAAATTTGAAAAGCTACATGAAGCAAGTCAACGATGATGCTGAGGCATTGATCGTAACAAGTAAAAATGTCGATGAAACCGTTGTTGTCATGTCAAAGCGTGATTATGACAACATGCAGGAAACACTGAGAATCCTTTCAAACTCTTACTTAATGGAAAAAATCCAAAAAGGTGATCGGCAATTTCAACAAGGAACGTTTACGTCACACGATTTAATCGAGGATGAAGCCGATGAATAAAGCTTGGTCAGATGCTGCATGGGATGATTATATGTACTGGCATGAACACGGAAATAAAACCAATATCAAAAAGATCAATCGCTTGATCAAAGATATTGAACGAAACCCTTTTTCCGGAATAGGAAAACCTGAGCCGCTGAAGTTTGAACTCACAGGGAAATGGTCTCGCCGGATCAGTGACGAACATCGCCTCATCTACAATGTTGAAGAAGATACGATTTTCATTTATTCCGCTAAAGATCACTACTAAAAAAGCCAAGTATTTCGCTACTTGTCTTCAATCCCTTTAATCAAAAACATTTCCATCGGCTGCTGATACTCTGGAATAGTGATCAACAAGCTTCCCGAATCCTGATACCCCAGCTTACGATAAAAGTGCTGGGCATCTTCATCCACCTAAGTCGACGTCATGAGCATTTTGTATCCCAGCTGCTGCATTTCCCTTTCCCAGAACTCCATTAAGGTTTTACCATAACCTTTCCCCTGACAAGAATCTGCCACATATAGCATCGTGCAGAATGGGTGCCCATCCCAGAAAAGGTTGTACCTCAGCAAGCCCACCGGCTCACCTTCCACCAACAAAACATAACCCATCTTGTCCCGAACTTTTTGCCTTAATTGGTCTTCCGGCAAATAATGATCCAGCGTGAAACAAAACGCTTGATCCCTTTCTTGAACATGACGAATCTCCATCTAAATCCATCCCTCAGCTTTTCTTCTAGTATATCATCCGATAGTAAAAAAAAATCAACCAGACTATTTTCTGACTGATCACCTATTCTTTACACGGTAAAAACATCAATTTCTTCTTTCTGCAAAAATTCCAGCGCCTCTTTGTTGATCATCCCATCGGTAAATACTTTACTAATCTCATTGAATGCGAACTCTGAAACTACACCATTTTGCGAGAACTTGCTGGAATCAGTCAAAACAATCGTTTGCTCGGCAGCGGTCGCCAACATCCGAGTTGTATCGCAGCGGGTGATATCACTGCCGGTAAATCCGCGGCGCTGATCAAAACCGTCGATCCCGACAAATAATTTATCAACGTAAAACTCACTGATAACCTGTTTGACTAATGGTCCGACATTAACCTGCGATTCCTTCTGGTATTCGCCGCCGATTAAGATGACTTTGACCGATTCGGCTTTACGAACGTAAGAAGCGATGAAACAAGAATTTGTAATGATCGTGATGTCACTTCGATTGAAGGCCAATTCCTCGGCTAGCAATGCACAAGTGGAGCCGGATTCGATCATGATCACTTCGCCATCATTGACGATCTTGCTGGCTTCCAAAGCGATTTTACGTTTCAAATCATAATTCTGTGCCAAGCGGTAATTGATATCATCCATATTGTTCAGCAAGGCATAACCATGCTGGCGATGTAACAACCCGCGGGCCTCTAATTTATCTAAATCTTTCCGAATAGTTACTTTCGAAACATTCAGCAATTCGGAAAGCTCGTTTACTTCGATTTTTTTCTTCTTGCTGACAATCGCAAGAATCTCTTCTTCTCTAGACATAGGCTCTTCTCCCTCCATATTCTATCATTTCTATCAGACTATCATATTTTAACAATACGAACAACTTTATTTGCATTTTTAATTACGTACGTAACCACTCGTATTTACGTTAACAAATATATGTGTTAAACTCTGAGTGAGATCAAGGAGGGAATCCGATGAATGATAAAGCATGTATTTTCAATATCCAAAAATTTAGTATTCACGATGGACCTGGCATTCGTACCGTCGTGTTTTTCAAAGGCTGCCCGTTGCGCTGCTATTGGTGCTCTAATCCCGAGTCGCAGAACGGCAAGCCGGAGCAAATGTGGGACACTCAGAAAAATGCTCACACCACCGTTGGCGAATACAAATCAATGGATGAGATCATCGCGGAGGTCATGAAGGACGAAGCCTTCTATGAAGAATCCGATGGCGGTGTTACCTTGTCCGGCGGTGAAGTCCTCTATCAAGCAGAATTTGCGACCGAACTTTTACGTCAACTAAAAACAAAAGGTATCCATACTGCCAGCGAAACGACCGGATTTGCAAGAGCCGAAACCTTCAGCAAATTTATCGAACAAGTCGACCTGCTTTATTTCGATGTGAAGCATCACGATGAGGCTCAGCACAAAGCTGGCACTGGTGTGTCATTGAAACCCATCCTTAAAAATCTAAAAATCGCGATCGAACAAAAGCAAAATCTTGTCGTGCGGATTCCGGTAATTCCTAATTATAATGATGGACCAGCAAACGCAACGGCTTTTGCCAAGCTCTTCAACCAAATGAACATCACTGAAGTAGAACTCCTGCCCTTCCATCAGTTCGGTGAGAAAAAATACTCCTCATTGGATCGTGATTATCAAATGCAGGACATCCCGCAGCTACACACGGAAGACCTAGACTACTTCAAAGCTATTTTGGAAGAAAACAATATCCAATGCAAAGTACAATAAAAAGAAACATTGACATTACTTTGAGCCGTCCGCCATGAGTTAGATTTTAGTCTAACTTTTGGCGGACGGCTCAATTTGCCTCATTCGTAGGTCTCTTTCTAATTTTTTGCTAAATAGCTTTCGATCGCCTTTGCCGCATCCGATATCTTCAAATTATCTGCAATTTTCTGTTGAATCTCTTCGCAGCGCTCTTTCATTTCGTGATCTGCCAAGATTGAACAGGCTCCTGTCGCTAATTCCTTTGCTGATACACCTAAAAAACGCAATCTTTTTCCAATTTTTAACTCAACTACTTGCGCAGCATTGATCGGCTGATCATTCAAAATAGGCAAAACCAGCATTGGCACCCCATACGTCATGGCTTCACAGACACTGTTCATCCCGCCATGGGTGATAAACAAGCTGCATTTATCCAGCACTTCTAATTGAGAAACAAAGGGATAAGCATAGATATTCGCTGGTAGTTCGCCTAGTTTTTCCGGCTCAACCTTCCCTGTCGAAAGAATCACAGAGACCGGCTGATCAGCAAAAGCTTCGATGCATTTACGGTAAAAGGACTTATTGCTGATGATTGTGCCTAGTGAAATATAGATAATAGGACCAGTCATTTCTTTGTAAGGAATCATGACGGAACTGACTTGAGGTTGGACGATCGTCGGTGGAACGAAAATAAATCGATGATCAAAAGTGTCACGCATCGGTTGAAAAAAATCCGGCAGATAAACGATGTTCAGATCAGGGACATCATTCAAGACAGAATCGACTAATTTTAGTCCCTCTAGTTCCATCACTCGTGCGGCAGAAGCATTCATCAATTGCTTTCCGATGAGCTTACTAGAAAGTAAAAATACTTTCGAAGAGGACTCTAGTTTTTGAAAAGCTTCTTGATTCCAAGCAGATTGGGAAAATTGTCGAACGCACGGGATTCCTAGTCGATCAGCCAGTTTTTTCGCTGGAAAGAACAGCATTTCATATATCAAGAGATCATAGTCTTTGCCAACGGCCCTCAATGTTCGATACGCAGCCGAAAAACAGCGTCGCTTCTTCTGTTGCTCGGATAATCCTGTTGGGTAATCAAGATACGGGATAAAAGTTGCACCAGTAACAGTAATTTTTTTCTGCCATTCCGGAGCATGAATATAGCTGACTTCATGCCCACGTGCGACTAAACACCGAGCCAACGGCAACGTCGGATTCGTATGTCCGGCGTAAGGCAAATTGATCATCAAAATTTTTACCATTTCGCCCCTCCTATTCTCGTAAAATATTCGAATCTGACGAACGATTGCTTTCAATTCTTTTTGATGCGGAAATCTTCAACTGAATATTTTCATCGTAATCCTGTGCAAAGATACAGGAATAAATCACATTCAAAAGATAATTGATCGCGGTATCTGTAGAATATGTCGAAATTTTCGAAAACAACTTTTCGCGTGTACATAGTCTAAGGATCACATCTGCTTGTCGAGAAGTGGTGTTTTCTCCAATGCTGGTAATGGTGATTATAGGGATTTCTTTTTCAGACAATAATTCGGCGACTCGCAGCAGGGTTTGATTTTCTCCAGAATAAGTAATCACTAGCCCGCATGAATCCGGTTTTGCTAGAAAGGCATTAAAGAAGATTTCGTCATGAAGTGAATTAATCTGCACCGTTTTTCCAATCCGGCTCATCTGCTGAGCAAATTCTTGGGCAACGAGGAGATTATTACTGGCGGCGAAGAGATTGATCGAAGAGGACTTGGCGATGATATCGACAACTTTCCGAAGATCATCATGGGTAATCAAAGAAAGTGTATCTTCGATTGACTCGATTTCTAAACGAGCGACTTTATTGGCGATCGTTATCAGCGAATCACGTTTCGTAAAAGGAGAATTCGCGTCGATACAGGAAATACTCTTTTCTAAATAAGCTAATTCATCCAAGTAGGCTGTCTTCAACGCTGTCCAACCAGAATAGTTCAGTTTTTTCGCGATTCTTACTAATGTAGATTTTGATGAAAAAGTAGCTTCGGCGATTTCAGCCGTCGTCTTATTTTGAATATTTCGTTGTTGTTCCAGCAGATACTCGATCACCTGGCGCTCACTATTTGTAAAAGGACACGTCTCTAACCGCTCCTGTAAAAGCATAAATCGTTTCCTCCCCATTCACTGTTGAAACAGCATTTCATAAAAACAGGCCTTCTTCCGACTGTTTTTGGAACGCTGTTTTAGTTTCTTTCAAACATATTTAAAGTCATTGTATCAGTTGCTATGATGATTTCAAAGAACAGCAAAACAGTTTAGCCTAACCATCCAGCTTCAATTTTTCATGATATATCGATCAAATCAATTTTTTGTATACTTTTTGATTGACTTACAGTGTACTCGAGGTATTATGGTAAATTCGTGTGAAAAATGATTAACTCCCCTTTTGAATACATACAACGGAAAGGATGAAAAGGAATGACAAAATTAAATAAGCTGACAATCATCAAAGAAAAAAACAGCAATAGTATCACAGATCAATTAGTGGCGCGTTTCAATGAACTTACTGAAAAGGAAGATATTTCTATCCAAGTTGAGGTAGTAACCTTCGGCGAGGATGATGTTCACGAACTCTCTGGCGATATCCTACTGTTAAGTCTCCCTCTTATGCATCAACTCCGATACCTGAATCGCTTAAAAAATAGATTTTATTTTGTTTCATTCATTGATCCATATGCTTATGGTCAAATGGATGAACGAAGATTATTGAAGCAATTTCAAATGATCGAGCACTTAAAATCGGAAGAAATCGGGAAATTCCACCCAAGGAATTCTTGGACCTATGCTGATTACTTCCAGGCTACCGTTCGGATGAAAAAGGAACAAACAGCAAGTTAAACAAAAAAATCCTTTTAGTCATCTTATCTAGATGACTAAAAGGATTTTTTATGATTATAGCTCTTCGATCGGTAGATTCATACCCTTCCAGCCTTCAAGGTTATCGGCCAGTTCATTGAATATAATTACACAGCTAACTACATTGGGTACAAAGCTAAAAAAAGTTAAAGTAAAAGACTATATTCAATATTTTTTCTGTTGACTTAGAGTGTACTCGAGGATTTATGGTTAATACATCAAAAACAAAAAAGGAGTGGACATTATGCGAACATCTTTAACTCAACTTGAAAACCATAAGTTTATTAACCAAGCTAATGTGACAACAGAAGAATTTCTTGACCAAAATATTCCATTTATTCTACAGCTTGTGACAGCTTACTTAGCACAATCCGAGCATATCACTATCACAGATAAATTAATGGAACTGTTGCTGCAAGACCTCATGCATACGACTTTTAAAGTAAACAATATTCAAAATGAACGAATGGAAGCAGCGAGATCCATAAAAGCAATCGGCTATTCTCCACAGTTATGGAGAGTACTGAATCTTGATGAGAATTTTTCGATTCAGAAAATTACTCGCGAAGTCAGTCGCTATTTTGGACTTTCTGAAGCAGCTGCATGGAGTATGATTTGGCCAAACTGGGCACGCTCGATTTATCGGAAACAGTTGGATCGATTTATTTTATTTGCTGAAAACATCATGATTGTTGACTCGTGTGAGAATGAGGAAGCAATAGCGTTAAAAGGGATTCATGCGATGGAAAATTTTTTCAAAATCCTCCGATTACCAACGAATTTTGAAGAGTCGGGAATTTTTCCCACAGATGATGAGTTAGAACAACTATCGGAAAGAACGGAAGTCCCTGGATGTCTTCTTGTTCTGAAATGTTCGCGATAACCAGCTGTTCATCTGGTAAAATGAAGGAAAAGACTTTTAAGGAGAATAATAATGGGCTATAAAATAAGTGACATTTCAAAGAAGACTGGTCTCAGTACTTATACATTAAGATTTTACGATCAAAAAGGATTACTTCCCTTTGTTGCCCGTGATGAAAATGGTCGCCGCCATTTTAAAGATTCCGACCTTGAATTTCTATCGATCATCACCTGTTTGAAGGATACTGGCATGCAGCTAAGTGAGATTAAACAATTTGTCGAATGGTCAATGGATGGCGATCCGACTTATGAAAAGCGGCTCGACTTCTTTACTGAACATAAAAAAGAAGTTGAAAAACAGTTGGAACAAACACAAGCCTACTTAAGCAAGATCGACCGTAAAATCGCAAAATTCAGCAAGCAGCACGAAGCGGCGGTGGAGAACTCTGATCAAATTAAAAGAAATTAAGTTAATCATACCTAGTCTTCACACAAGTTAAATAAATTTTTGATAGTTTTCATCAGCATAATAGTCAGAAACACCCCTCAGAAATATCGGATGGTTTCCGACTTTTCTGAGGGGTGTTTTGGATTTATTTTTCCAGTTCATAATAAAGTATTTGAATTTTGTTATTAGCTTCTAAAACTAGTTTTTTCTGATGCTGCGCCGGATAATAATTCGCTGTCAGCACTTTTTCTCCGCCATTAATAAAAATCTCGCTGGTAGAGCTGTCAACGTAAATTGTTAATGTTAATGGTTGATTCCGTTCAATCGCACTCTCCCGAATCTCACCAAATTCAGGATTCAACGGATACTCCGTTTTACTGCGATCTAGCCTTATTATTCCTTGCTCAGTATCATAGCTCAAAGTAAGAGCTTTTTCGCCATTTTTATCAGAGAACAAGTGAATCCTTCCTTGATTATTTGCGGAAATTTCAAGCTGCAGCTCGTAGCAATTTTCGGTTTCTTTAATCATTTTTTCCGCTGAATCCAACTCAAATTTCTCGCAGGATTTTCGCAATTGTTTTGTTTCAGCTACCGGATATTGATAGAGCTTAACGCCTTTGATCGTTAGTTCTTTGACCAAACTTAGACAATGTGCCCACCCTTCATCAAAGGTTGGATAGGTCATTTCAGGTAATCCGATCCAGCCGATACTTAAGCAGCGTCCATCTGGTGCCGTGAATGCTTGGGTTGCGTACAGGTCAAAGCCTTCGTCGAGTAATTGCTGCGGAGCAGGATTTCCTAGTTTGCTTTCTTCTTTTAAAAAACGATCTGCTAAAATGTAGGTGTTAGGATAAACATTCTGATAATCCAACACACTTTTATCTAAACCTTGAGGGCAAAGCAGTAAAAGTGTTTGATCTTCGATGAAAAGCAGATTCGGACATTCCACCATAAAGCCTAAATCCTCGTCGATTTTCATTGGTCCTTGGTACTGCCAATCGGCTAAATCCTGACTAGTAAACACTAACACTTCGCCTTTTTCGTTGTCTGTTTGACCACCGATGATCATCAGATATTCATCCTCATAGCGAATGATTTGCGGATCGCGGAAATGCGCGGTGATTCCCGTCGGAGGCTGTTGGATCAGTGGTTCAACGACTTTTTCGATTTCGCCTTGCCCATTCAGCCAAGCCCCCAATTGATAACTATGGCGCTCCCATACTTCGTCCCTGACATTTCCAGTGTACGCGAGAAATAGTTTTTCATCCACTGGAATGGCACTGCCAGAGTAGGCACCATGAGAATCATAAATAGAATCAGGTACTATCGCTAAACCTTCCGATTCCCAATGAATCAAATCTTTTGAAGCCATATGCTGCCAAGATTTCAAGCCATGGGCTGTACCGAATGGAAAGGATTGATAAAACAGATGCCACCTTCCATTAAAATAACTAAATCCATTAGGATCGTTCAACAATCCAGTTTCCGGTTGAATGTGATAATTTGTTCGCCAACTTGAAGCATCGACTCGTTTTTTTAAATCCTTCACATAGTCGTTAGACCATTCCGAATACGGTCGATAGCGATTTTCTTGTGTCCATTCCATCTCATTCACCTATGATCCTAAGATTGGCTGCACATAATCTTGATTGTACTCCAGCCTTGCAATTGCTTCTTTTGAATCGGTGATGATCACCATCACTGTCGTATCTTTTCCATTTGCCTCAATCATTTTCAAATCAATGGTTCCGATGGTTTGTCCTTGTTGAATCGTTTGGCCTTCTTGGATGTTCAGCGCAAATGGTTCGCCATTTAACTCAACTGTATCGATTCCTAAATGTAGCAAGATCTCCATCCCATCAGCTGCCTGAATGCCAATTGCGTGCTTGGTTGGCGCGATCATTTTTACTGTGCCAGAGATTGGCGCTGTAATTGTTTCTTTGCTTGGCAAGACCGCAAAGCCTTCACCCATCATTTTGCTGGCAAACACTTGATCATTCACTTCTGTTATCGGGATGATCTCTCCTTCGATCGGTGAGTAAACTTTGTCGTTAGACTTTTTTGCTGGCGACTTTGCAGAAACTTCATTTCCTTCTTTTTTAATAACAAACAGATTCGTTAAAATGAAGGCTAAAATAAAGGTGGCGATCCCCACTAACACATACGTGATGACTTGATATAGCTCGTAAATATACATCAATGGTGATAATAAAACGGCTAAACCGTAGCTGTTGGCTTGGATTCCTAATAAGGAAAGAACCATGCCGCCGACTGCTGAACTGCCCAGCATGACTAAGATCGCTTTCATTCCGGTCCGCATAACCACCCCGAACAAGGCAGGTTCACTGACACCCAGCATTTGAGTGACTGTCGCAGAAATTCCGGCAGTTTTCACGGATGTATTTTTTGTTCGTAACGCAATCGCCAAACATACCGCCGCATTGGCAAAGCCATACATCGCGCAAACCGTGATCAGTGGATTAAAACCAGTCGTCGCGATTAGCGAAGTTTCGATCATAATAAACATGTGATGCATCCCGGTCATTACTGCGATCGGATACAAGAAACCAATGATCAAGCCGCCGATTCCTAATGGCAAATGCAGGAACATTTCGATCACCTTCACTGCTTGTCCTTCAAAGGCATGAACGATCGGTCCTAATACGAACAAGGCAACAAATACTGAAACTAGGATCACAAGAAATGATGTGAAAATCAAATCCATTGCATTCGGCATGATTTTACGTAGCTTTTTCTCTAACGTTGCACCGATCATCCCAGTGATCAAGGCTGTCAAGATGGAGCCTTGGTAGCCAACTAACGGAATCATCCCGAAAGCCATGATTGGTTCAGCCGTTCCACCGGCAACTGCATAGGCATTCGGCAGGGCTGGAGATACTAACATCAATCCGATCAAGAAACCGATGATCGGTAATCCACCCATCTTTTTAAAAGCGGACCAGCAAATAAATGCGGTTAAAAATCCAAAAGCTGTATCGGTCAAGACTGTCACTGACGCGCTCAACCATTCCGGAATACTATTAGGTGTTAAACCCATTGCGTTAAGAACGGTTTCATTGAACAATACCCCTTTTAGTCCAAGAAAAAGACCTGTTGCACCGAGAATCGGGATGATTGGAACAAAGATATCGGCAATATTTCTGACTGCGCGTTGTAATGGTGACGCATCGTCTTTCGCCATCTGATCTTTTGAGACTTCGCTAAATGAATGGGTCTTTTGCAGGGCATCATAGACTTTATTGACGATCCCTGTGCCTAAAATTATTTGATACTGACCGGCATTGTAGAAGACGCCTTTGACCTCTTCCACCTGTTCCACTTGACTGTCATCGATGGCTTTGCGGTCTTTTACCTGTAGTCTTAGACGTGTTGCGCAGTGCGTAGCAGAGACGATGTTGTCTTCTCCTACGACTGCGACAAGTTTTTTAGCGATTTCTTGATAGTTTGTTTTAGTCATGGTTATTGCCACCCTTTCTGATTACAACGGCTTGATATGGTTGTAAAAGCTGTGCCCCGTCTTGTTCCATTAACTCAAGATAATTGTTCAATAGTACTTCGCCAGCAGCTTCGATTTTTTGTGGTTGATTGCTCAAATTCACGAAAACTTGGATCGTTTCCTTGCCAGATCGTTCATATGCGATCACAGCGTCTGTTGTATTTAATGGAAGAAACTCGCCATAGATGAATGTTTCGCGATAGGCCGAATGGTTTCGCAATTGGATCATTTGCTTGTAGTAAGAAAAGACTGAATCCTTGCTCTGAACTTGATCCGCCGCATTCACTTCGGCTTGATCGCCTGTCAATTTTAACCAAGCTTTACCTGAGTGATTGAAGCCAGCATTGTCTGAAGCTTCCCACTGAAATGGCGTCCGTGTATTGTCTCTTGAACGTTGATTGACAAAATTCATGGCCGCTTCTTCGGAATAGCCTTCTAATAGTGAACGATGGTAATTATCGATACTTGAAACATCGTTGAAATCTTCAATTGCCGTGCGCTGAAAATTCTTCATCCCGATTTCTTGTCCTTGGTAGATAAATGGCGTGCCGCGTAAAAAGAAGAACAAAGTTCCCAAAGCTTTTGCGCCGATCTCATTTTGATAGTTTTCATCGGTAATGTATTTTGATAAGGAACGGGGCTGGTCATGATTCTCTAAAAAGTTCGCGCCCCAACCGTTCGCTTGTATGGCTGCTTGACTTTTAAATAGCAGCTCTTTTAAATCCCGTGGCTGCCAGTTCGTTCGGCGAAACCATTCACTACCATTTTCAACATCGATATCCGCATAATGAAAGTCAAAAATCATGTTGAAATAACCATCTTCACCGATATACTGATCGTACTGTTCATAAGGAACACCTGGTGCTTCGCCGACACTGACACATTCGTATTTTTGAAAGGTTTGGCGGTTTAGTTCAGCCAAAAATTCTTCGATGCCAGGACGATTCCGAGTTTTATTTTTCACGCTTCCTAAACCATCACTGCCATCGACAGGCACATCGCCATAGTCCTGATCCTTCTTAATAAAAGTGATGGAATCAATTCGGAAACCAGCGATTCCCTTCTCAAGCCACCAGTTGATCATTTCATAGATTTCTTGTCTAAGAGCCGGATTTTCCCAGTTTAAATCGGGCTGCTTTTTATCAAAGGTATGGAAATAATACATATTCTCTTCATGTGGTACAGGCTCCCAAACGCTGCCGCCAAAGATCGAGCGCCAGTTATTCGGCGGATTGCCCGCTTCACCTGATTTGAAAATATAGTAATCACGATAAGGACTTTCTGAATCAGTGAGAGCAGCTTGGAACCACGCATGTTCATCTGATGAATGGTTCACAACTAAATCAAGAATTAATTTTATCCCTCTTGCTTTAGCAGCTTCGATCAGTTCAGTTAAATCCTCCATCGTGCCAAATTCTTTTTGTATACCCTTATAATCAGCTATATCGTAGCCATTATCAACCATTGGTGAGGTAAAAATTGGACAAATCCACAGCATCGTCACACCAAGCTCTTGAAGATAGTCCAGCTTTTCCGTGATCCCTTTAATATCACCGATGCCATCGCCGTCACTGTCATAAAAACTTTTCGGATAAATCTGATAAACCACTTCTTCCTGCCAAAAATGCTGTTCTTCCTTTTTTAACTGCTTTTCTTTTAAAATCATTTCCATTGAATTCCGCTCCTTTTGTGGTATCGATACCACATTGCTTTAAAGAAAAATCTGCTTAGGCAGATTTTCGTATAATCAAGTCTAGTACTAATTCAGATACATCCAGTTGATAATCTTTTTCTTCCAGACGGGCGATCAGCCAATTCGTGGACTCTCGTCCTAACGCTTCGACCGGTTGCGCGATGGTTGTCAATGGAACTGCCAACATGCCAGTAAACGGCTGATTATCAAATCCCATAATCGCCAAATCTTCAGGTACTCGTTTCCCCTGCTCTAAATACTTTTCCAAAATCCCGCTAGCTACTTCGTCGCTGCTAGTAAATACGGCGTCAGGTCGATTTTCCTCCGGCAGTGATAGCAATTTTTCCGCCACCTCTTTGCCATCTTCAATCGTGTGCACTTGCTTAAAAATCCAATCAATTTTCATTGGCAGCTGATGCTCATTCAACGCTCGTTCAAAGCCTTCGGTACGTGAATTCCCATGTCCGCCGCGAGTTAATGTCCCACCCGTGCAATAGGCGATTTTTTTGTAGCCTTTGTTGATTAAGTACTCCGTCGCTTCAAAACTCGCCACTTCTTGATTCGTGAAAACCTGCGGCAGATCCGACCCGGGAATTTGTTCATTACATAAAACAATTGGACCGTATTCGCGATAGGCTTCGATGATCTTGGGATCACCTTCGATCGAGCACATGATCAAGCCTGCGATGACCTGCTGCTTCAGCATCTCGAGCATATTCACTTCGGCCTTTTTATCATCATAGGTCTGCATCACTAAAACATTATAGCCATGTGCCCGTGCACTTTTTTCGATCGAATCAACTAAGTGGGAAAAGAATGGATTGGCGATCCGTGATACTAAGATGCCGATCATCGTTCCCTTTTTCGATCGCAACTGTGTCGCCACCGAGCTAGGCGTATAATCCAGCTCCGCCATCGCTGCTTGAATCCGTTTACGTTTGTCTTCAGAAATATATGGATGATGATTCAGGTAGCGTGATACTGTTGAGACAGATAAACCTGCCTTTTTCGCTACGTCTTTGATGGTTGCCAATGTCTCACCGCCTTGTGGTATCGATTTCACAATTATCATACGATGCTCAATCGTTTTTGTCAACATCAAATATATAAAAAAACGAGTTGGAGACTTATAAAGTTTAGCATGATTGCACTTGACTTCAACTAGGTGCACAAGTATTTCCATTTTCAAAAGAACCCAATAAAAAACCGATGATCAAAATAATCAACGGTTTTCTGCAATTCGTTCAGCTAATTCTTTTAAAAAAGGCTCATAATCAACTTTTGAAAAATCAGTCACATCAAATTCAACTAGGCTGCCTAATTTGAAGTGATTATAGCCCCGCGTTGCAATAATTTCGCGGAATGCTTCTTTAGTTATCAGATCGTCTGCATTTCTTCGATCAAGCAACTCATCCCCAAAATGATAATGAGTCATAATATGACTTAAATGACGATCTGGCTCGATATCGCGAAGCTTTCTACGTTCCCAAAGCGTCTCGAAATCTGCTACTAATCGAATCGTGATCGGTTCATAACCATATTGATCTGCTAGGTCGCCTAGTTTCTTTTTTTGTTTATTACTGAAGGGATATTCTGAAACAACGATCCGTTTTCCAGCCTCCATGTAGAGCGCCAAAGCATTATAATAAAACGTCCAAACCTTTTTTTCCAGCTCCTTCTTTTCAGCTAGACTATCAAAGCCAATCTGATCAGCCAACATTTCCTTACCTTCATCCGGCGTGATCAGGAAGAAATCTCCTAAAACACGTCGCATTTCATTGATTAAATACGATTTTCCAGTCGCGGGGCTGCCTGCGATCAAAATCAAATACTTTTTCATGTTACTTTTGCATCGCCAAGGGGCTGTCAACGTTCATGAACAGACTGATTTTATGTTTAACGATTTCTTTGACTGCTTGATTGGCTGGAATGACATTGTGACGAAGTGATTTGTTTACCTCAGTTTCGCCAAAGGATTCCTTCGCTACTTTCGTCCAGTTCACTAGTAATTCTGTTCCTACATTAAACTTACGAATCCCATTGTTGATCAACTCTGGGTAATCCTCTTCCTTAACACCGGTACCGCCATGAATAACTAAAGGAATATCTACAACTGCATGAATCTCTTTTAGCAATGGAATATTCACTTCTGTTTTAGATTTGAACTGTCCATGATTGGTTCCGATCGCGATTGCAAGTGCGTCAATATCTGTTTGCTTGACAAACTCTACGGCATCCGCCGGTTTTGTGTAGACTTTATCGTTTTCAGCCACAGAGATTCCTTCTTCAGTTCCGCCAATTGTTCCCAGCTCCCCTTCAACTGAAACTCCTTTTGCATGGGCATATTCAACGACCGCTTTGGTTTTCGCGATGTTTTCTTTAAAAGGCAGATGTGAACCGTCATACATCACGCTTGAATAGCCGGCATCGATTGCGGCTTTGATTTCATTGAAATCTCTAGCATGGTCCAAATGCAGAGTGACATCCACCATCTCAGCGTTTGCGATTTCCTTCACCACGGCTACCATCACTTCATAGCCAATATATTTTGCTGTATCAATACTCGTTTGGATAATGATTGGCGAACCCATTTCCTTCGCTGCGCGAATCATTTCCGGCAGCATTTCTAAATTGTGGGTGTTGAACGCTCCAATCGTCATATTCAAATCTTCTGCAATCTGCGTGACTTCTTTTAATGTCTTATACATTTTTCGACTACCTTCTTTTCTTTTAGTTAACCGCTAATTGTGACCTTTTTTGCGATTTGACGCATGTCATCCATTTTTCCCATATATTTATCGATACCAGCATCGTCGCCATTTCTTGCAGACTCTGCTCGTTTCGCATTATAAAGGCTCATTAAATTTTTATAACCATCTCCGATTGAAAGCTTATAATCTAAACTTTTTTCTAAACTTTCAATAGCAGCGTCGATTTGCTCCAATTGAGCGTAGTTTAGGCCCAGCTTTTCGTACAAACTAGCTAGCTCTTTTTCCTCAATAGGATCTGTTTGTTCTATTTCTTGGATTGTAGCCATCAGTTCATGATTTTCATTGGTTAAACGCTCCTTTTCTTCCATGGAGAGTTCAACTTTTTCTTCTGTTTTTTCCGGTTTGTTCTTTTTCTTTAAAAAACCAAACATTTTGAAACCTCCTTAATTAGAACATTTTTAAGATCGGACTAAGAATCCATGCGTAGAGTAACGCCGCTGCAACAGTATCCACATCGGTGGCGGTCGCATTGACGAAGCCCATTTGATTAAAGATCGTTACTAAAAGTGCTGGTAGTAAAGTAATGAAGAATCCGTGGGCGATCCCACCGATGATTGCTCCTCGTCGTCCACCAGCGGCATTCCCGAAAATCCCAGCGGTACCTCCGGCGAAGAAGTTGGTCAACATTCCTGGTAAAATCATCGCCAAACCAAACGTTGGCAGTACAAACATCGCGATGATCGTCCCGATCGTTGTTGTAATGAACCCTAAAATCACTGCATTCGGTGAATAAGGGAAAAAGACTGGACAGTCCAATGCAGGAATTGCATTTGGCACCAATTTCATCGCGATCCCGCGGAAGGCTGGCACGATTTCACCCAACAGTAAACGAACGCCTGAAAGCAACACATAAACACCAACTACAAATTGAATCGCTTGTAGGAAAGCAAACATCAAATAGTGTTGACCGCCGTGGTCACCGACACCTGAACCAGCGAAGGCAGCGGTAATAATGTATAGCGGAACCATCACCACCATCACTGACAAATACGTATCTTGCAAAAACTCAAAGGATTTCGGCAGATTGATGTCCTCGATTGATTTTTTGTTTTCGCCGCGTTCACCGAAAATGTAAGCTACTCCAGCTTCAAACATGTAGCCGATCGTACAAAAGTGTCCTAATGCAATATCGTTCGATCCGGTAATCTTACGAATGATCGGCTGCGCAATCGCGGGCATAGCTACCGCAAAAATCGCTCCAACGATACTTCCTACGACGATCAGCACAAGCCCTCTTAGTCCGGCAAAGTAACCAAAGACTGTGGTCATAGTCGCCATCCAAAGAATTGCCTGACCCGTTAAGAAAATGTATTTCCATTTTGTGAAACGAGCGATCAGAATATTAACAATAAAAATACCTAAAAACGTCAATGCAATGTCGCGACCTAAGCCCAACTCATTCATCGCTTGCCCATTGATCGCCTCAATTGAAGGAATGATTCCTTGCATGTTAAAGCCTGCGGTAAAAATCTCACCAAAGTATGTCAAGCTGCCGACGATGATACTAGAACCCGCGCTCAATACTTGAAAGCCAAGCAACGTTTTCAAGGTTCCTGAAACCACTTGTCCAGCTGATTTCTTTTGCAGACAAAGCCCTAGCATCGCGATCAATGCAATCGTGATGGATGCCTGAGTCAAAATATTCTCGATGATAAAATTAACTACTCCCATTTGTTTCGCTCCTCCATTCGAATTTTATAAAGCACCTTTCGACTCTAAGATTGGTAACAGTTTTTCTTCAATTTCTGGTTTCGACACGATATTTTTTAAATA
Organism: Enterococcus sp.; assembly: GCF_032555305.1. Lineage (GTDB taxonomy): Bacteria > Bacillota > Bacilli > Lactobacillales > Enterococcaceae > Enterococcus_A. The sequence goes on along the minus strand of NZ_JAWGOQ010000002.1, from coordinate 32,673 downwards.
GACGATAGCGGTATTCTCCTCATTGATCGAAAATTTTTCGAACTGTGATTTGAAGTTTTGAGCCGTGATAATAATATCGGATCGTGATGAAGCCGCGGTTGAAATGTCTACGTGATCCAATTTTGCGTCAACACCGTGTGCATTTAGTACATCCTCTGCTGCCATTTGAGCCGCAAAGCTGCTTCCTAGACCTGCTCCGCATACGAATAAAATTGATACTTGTTTTCCCATTTTTCTTTCTCTCCATTCTGTTTTATATCGAACTATGCATAATTCCTTAACTAAATAAAATTTCCTTGAACCGTTCTATCTCTGTCTCGCGGCTTAGGCGATTCACCTTCTCTTCATCGTTGATCAACTCAATCAAACTCTTCATGATGTTCAAATGTGAGTAGGAATCCACCGCTGCCAGACAAAAAATGATTTTCACTGGGTCGTTTTCTTCATTGCCAAACTCGATAGGCTGTTTAAGTGTCGCGACACTTATTCCTAATTGATTGACCCCGTCTTCCGGTCGCGCATGTGCCAAGGCAATGTATTTGCCGATCACGATATAAGGACCATATTCTTTTACCGAGTCAATCATGGCCGTCACATAACTAGGCTCGATCACTTTTTCTTTTATCAGAGGTTCGGACACCCTGCGGATCGATTCTTCCCATGTTTTTACCTGCTCATTCAATAAAATATTGCTATCCTTTAATACATCTTCTAGCATCGGCTGAATCTCCTTTTTGTTTATCGTTAAGTGATTTTGATCAAAAAGCGTTTCTAATTCTTTATAAATACTTCCAGATACTTCTCCACCGCTTTTCTCAATGGTCTCAATCAGGGCAGAAAATAATTGTGTCGAATCTTGGTTGCTGACTAAACGTTTAAGCTTTTGATTTTCATTCAAAAAGCTGGTGATTCTTTTCTTGCTCTCTTCCTTTATAATCGGCTCAAGCTCCAGCATCGGTTTTTGCGAATAATGAATCGCTACCGTGCTAAAAACTAAATCGACATCCAATTTTTCAATCAAGTCTAATTCTCGGGAGCTTAATACTGCGAGAACCTCGATGTTGAAGAGCTCTTTCAAATTTTCCGACAACAATTTCCCTGTCGCAACGCCGTGATTACAAATGACTACCGCTTTATAAATGTAGTGAAGGTCTTGGTTGATCGCACTGACAGAGGTTGAAAAATGGATCGTAAGAAAGGCAATTTCATCCTCCGTTAACGTTTTTCCGGTGACCTGCTCGATCGAGGGTGTAAATTCGCGGATTGCTGTATAAATATTGCCGTAATTCTTTTTGACATTTTCTTTTAACGGATTGACAATTTGAATATCGCTTTTTACCCGATTTATCAAACCAACTAAATGCTTGTAAAGCCCCTCCTGCAGCATCTCCTCTTTTCTAGAAAAAGGAATCTTGGTTTTTGCTTCAACAAACTGCATCAGCTGAATCGACAGCAATTGCGCCTGAACCCATTCGATAGAGCTGTTCATATCTCTCGAATTAAAGGTATTCAGCATAAAAACGATATACTTGATTTCTACCTCCGGCGGTGAAATTTTATATGCCTCACAAATTGCGGTCACAAAATCGCGAATATCGCTTCGCGGTGTATCCGCTGCCTCCCAAGCTGAACTGGCAATCAGGTCTTCTCGTAAATAACGACTTAACCAGACGGCAGTAAACATTAACAGCTGATCCCGATAAATCGCATCGTCCATTGTAGCGACGGATTCAATATAAAGTTGATCAAGTTTTTTTAACAACCTCTGTGGAATGAACTGATTCAGCAGATCCATATTGATTGACGGCTCCTGCTCACCCTGAGGAGAAATCACTCCTACCGAGCTGTTGATGATGTCATAGATCATCGTCCGAATCGATCGTTCCGCTCCTTGTAAAACAATTCCTTGCTTGGGCACACTTAGTACTTCAATACCATAGTCAGCTAAGGTATTTCGAACTCGCCGCATATCTTCATCTAGTGAGCTCTTCGAAATCTGATATTCCTCTTCCTTTTGATAGAGAAACGTTGCCTTCCTTCCTAATGAAAAGGAAAGAATCAAATCAAAAATCCGACTTTCACGATCTAAATAGCGTTCACTTTCGGTTAAATCAATTTGCTTTAGCAAGGAAGATTTTTCTTCGGTATCTAATGCTAATTGATATCCTCGTTTCCTAAGATTTTTTATCTCAGGAATTTTTTTAGTAGTTAAAAATTGATTGATCTCCCTAAGCTCATTTCGAATCGTTCGTGCACTGGTATGAAATTCTTCCTCCAGTTTTGCGAGTGTTACCGGATAATCAGAGGTTATAAAAATCCGTAATATTTTTATTGTTCGGTCCTTCATGTGTATCTTCCTCTCGTCTAAGGTGAGTATATAACCCTATGTTTTGCTTGATAAGTAGAGATTCTTGCAATCTTTTTTGGCAAAAATGTAAGCGCAACCTAAATACGCCTAATTTTTCTTTATACTAATATTGCGTTATCACTGTTATTTTATACTGACTTACAGAAAATTTTCTGCCATTTTAAATGATTCATTCTTTAGTGCTCCTCCCTTTTTTCTATCGGCAAAAAAAAACACTGCATTGATAAAAGATGATTATTTAAACTTTTAGAAATAAAGAAAAAACTCCCACAAAAAGTGGAAGCTTTCGAACGGTTATTTGTAAGTCTGTTCAATTATTATAACCTAAAGGAAGTGGAACAAATGATAAGATTTATCCGCTAGATGAGGAACTTGATCTGGCAAATCTTCTATCATTTTTCAGTGCAATCCTTTACAATTAAAGCAAGGGAAAATAGAAAATGAGGTTGATAAAATGGAAAAAGAAGATGGTGCTTCGGGAGCATTTGCTACAAGGAAAAGAAAACAAAAGTAATTTTTAGTCTTTATTGGACGCGCTGATCATCCTCCTTTATACTTTTAAGTATGAACGGAGGGTGTTTTTTATGGTAAGAAGACTATTCAACTCATTTCTAGTAACATTGGTTTACTTGATCATCTCGAACATTGGGAATCTATTTTTCGGGATTAGTCCGAGATACAGTTGGACGACAACTCTTTGGGAAGCACTCTTTTTCTTTATTTTTGTCTTTCTGATCCAACAATTTCGTAAAAAGTGAAAATCAGTTGATAATTCACTTAAATTAAATTGCTTACAGTCATTAATAAAAAAGCAGAAAAACTTTCATTTCGTAAAGTTTTTCTGCTTTTTTATTTCTAATCGTAAAGATTTCTATGAGGAGTCTTTTCCTTAACAGTAATCAAATACTGTGGACGATCTAATTTTTTTACCTCTTGTTATAAACTGGAAAATGACTTGAGTCTCCATAGTTTTCGATTTGCTGGATATTTTTTAGCAGCTCCAAATCATTTTTAGAAATCTGGAAATCTAATTCTGCGTTATTTTTAATATGAGCTTTCGTTGCTGATTTGGGCAATGGTAGTAAATCTAACTCCAAGCAATAACGAATCGCTAGTTGGGGAATACTTACTTGGTATTTATCCGCCATTGTTTTCAGTTCATCATTCTTCAGCAATTCACCGTGTCCGACTGGTGAATAGGCTTCTACTAAAATATCATTTTGCTTACAATAATCAATCAACTCAACTGGTGTATTCGCAATATGCGTTAGTATTTGATTGACCATTGGTTTTATCTTGGCATTTTCCAAAATATTCTCTAAATCGTGTTGCTCAAAATTTGAGACACCGATGGCTCTGACTTTTCCAGCCTGATAGGCATCCTCAAGTGCTCGCCAAGCTTCCAAATTTCCTTGATCGTAATTGGCTTCTCTGAATTCGTTCCAAGGTTGAGGTGCATGGATGATCATCAAGTCGATCATATCTAAGCCTAATTTCTCTAAAGACTCATCAATAGAACGAGCAGCTGATTCATAGGTTTTGTGTTCGGCTGCGACTTTACTAGTTAAAAAGATTTCTGACCGAACAATTCCTGATGTGCGGATCGCTTCACCAACCCCTCGTTCATTCCCATAAGCTTGAGCTGTGTCAATATGTCGATAGCCAATCTCCAAAGCATTCTTGACAGCCTTCCCTACTACTTCATCCTCAATCATCCACGTGCCAAATCCAACTTTTGGGATTTTTACTCCGTTATTTAAATTATAGTTTTCCTGCAAGATCATGTTTATTTCTCCTTCCGATTGCTGAACCTTTATCAATCAAATATTTCCTTTGCCAAGGCAAAAGCACTCCATGCCTTGGGCCAGCCAGCATAAAATGCCAAATGGGTAATCAAGGCGCTGATTTCTTCTTTTGTAACGCCATTTTCTTTGGCAATCTTTAAGTGAGCTTCAAGCTGTGGCGCACCTATTGCTAATAATGCGGAGCACGTGATCATGCTGCGATCGTGAGCGGAGAGTTCATCCTCTTTTGCCCAAACTTCACCAAATAATACATCATCATTTAACGCCGCAAATTGTGGCGCGAATTCGCCTAATTGCTCTCTGCCTGCTGTTTGTTTTTTCATTGTAATTTCCTCCTATTTTGCTAATTTGTTATACCATTCATCGGTCACTGGCTCCAGCCATTCTGGTGTTCCAGCAGTGATGGCGATGTGTTCAAACCAGCTATCCTTCGCAGCACCATGCCAATGCTTCACGCCGTCATGTGTGACAATGACATCGCCAGCTTTTAAAAATTGAGCCGTTTTGCCTTCTTCTTGGTACCATCCTTCGCCGCCTGTTACAAGTAATAATTGGAAACCATCGTGATGGATATGCCAGTTATTGCGACAGCCAGGTTCGAAGGTAACATTCGCAACGCCAACGCTAATCTCAGGATCAGAAACCAATCCTTGCAGATAGCTTTGTCCGATAAAATATTGGGCGTAGGCTTCATTCTTTTCGCCAATCGGAAAAATCACGCCATTTTTCACTTCTTCATGTTTTGCCATTTTATATTCCTCCATTATTTGATTATTTTAAATAAGAAAGCAGCCAATTTTTAATCGCAGTATCCGACTGCGCTGCTTTTGATCCACGCACCGCTAGACCCGTTTTGATTTCAGCGCCAACACATTCTTCCTGCAAATCTTGGATGCTTGAGCCAAATGCACTGCCTTCATGAGTACAAAAAGGATAGATCGTTTTATTCTCCCAATTATGATCGTCTAAAAAAGTTGCGACTACTCTTGGATATGTTCCCCACCAATTAGGAAAACCGAGAAAAATTGTGTCTACTTGTGATAAATCAATGGGCAACTCTTCATAATCAACTCGCGCTGCTGCATTTTTCTCATTTTCGGCTGCTTGAACGGCTTCGTCATAGTTATCTGAATAAGGAATCCTCGGTGATAATTGATACGCGGAAATAGCTAATTGACTGCTGATTTTTTCTGCCAAAATTGCTGTATTTCCTATTGTAACCATTTGTTTTCTTCCATTAATATAGTTTTCTCCGGTTCTAGAGAAATAGATAATTACTGCTGACATAAACTCCCTCCTTCAAAAAAATGAGTCATACTCTGAACATCTTCAGAATACGACTCATTAACAGGTATGTCTAATGCCTATATCATCATAGTACTATAGCTTAAAAGCATGGTTAAATCGATTGATTAACTCTTGTACTGCTGGTGTTTGAACACGTTTTTTCCAAACTAAGACGCAATTTGTTTTTACTGTTGGCTGCAACGGAATAAAAACACTATTTTCCAGCTTTCGATCAGAAATCGCTCCTTCAATCGCAAAAGCTGCCCCAACCTTGTGATCTACCAGTGGCAGAATATTAAAGATCAGATTGTAGTTTCCAACGATATTCAACTGCTTAAATGCTAGCCCTGACCATTCAGCTAACAGTCTTTGAACTTCCGAGCGGCTTGAACACAATATCGGCAGCCCTTTGATATCTTCAGGTTGAATAGATTTCTTATTGGCAATAAATAGTTCCTTCGAAACAAGAAACCCCCATTTTTCCTCTCTAGGTAGAGTCAGTGTTTCAACTTCATTCAAGGTCACTGGCTCGATCAAAACAGCAAGATCCAAGATCCCTTTTTCTAAGCGATCTGAAATATCATCACTCGTTCCAGTCACCAAGTTAAAGCGAATCTGAGGATAATCGCTAATTAATTCCTCCAGCAGCATCGCCACCGTATCCGAATTATCTGCCTCTACACAGCCAATTGAGATCGTACCGCTTAACTGTTCGTTACGCTTTGTCGAAAATGCCTGCTCCAGCTTCTCATCCAAAGCCAAGATTTCTTCCGCCCGCTCTTTCAAAAAGCAACCATCCTTGGTTAAGCTCAAGCGATTTTTTTCCCGATGAAAAAGCGGTGCGCCGATGCTCTCTTCCAGCTCTTTGATTTGGCGACTCAATGTCGGCTGAGTAATATTCAAAATCCGCGCCGCCCGCGAGATATTTCCCTCTTGCGCGACAGCCCAGAAATAACGTAAAAGTCTGATTTCCATAATTTGCCTCTTTGTTTTTTCTTTAACTATAGCAGATATTTTATTTCTAAGTAAAAATCCTCTATAGAAATTATTTGTTTAAACAAATTAGCACCGGCGAAAAACCGCCGGTGTCAAACTTAATCCTTATTTTTTACTTCTACGATCTCATTCACTAACTCATCAATTGCCGGATCTTGTAAATAATTCTTTAAGGTCACGATCTTCATTTTTGGATGAGCGTTTCGTGTTCGCTCTTCCAAATCTTGATGAACAACCACCATGTCGCTATCTGTTGGTACATCCTCGATGCGGTAATTTTTGACCTCGATATCGGTGATCCCAGCTTTTTGTAGTTTTTTCTTGAAGGTGGTGGCTCCCATCGCGCTGCTGCCCATGCCTGCATCACAGGCAAATGATACTTTGCTCAAAGCTGAAGTGATTGTATTGGCAGTTTGACCATTTAACAGATCTTTTCCCTCTGATTTCATTGATTTTGATTTTTGCACAGATTCTTCAAAGCTTTCATCGTCATCGGCGGTCTGGTCTGCCTTCAAAATCACTGAAGTTACTAAGAAGGAAACAGCTGTCGCAATGACCACACCAGCGATTACTCCAAAGAAATTGCCTTTCGGTGTTAATGCCAGATAAGAGAAGATCGAGCCCGGACTTGGACCTGCTACTAGTCCCACGTTTAGCAATTGGAAGGTCAGCGTTCCTGCCATTCCCCCTGCAATCATTGACAAAATAGTAATCGGTTTCATCAAGACGTATGGGAAATACATTTCGTGAATCCCACCTAAGAAGTGGATAATGATCGCACCTGGCGCCGTCCGTTTCGCTACTTTTTTGCCAAAGAATGAGTAAGCTAACAGTAATCCTAGACCAGGTCCAGGGTTTGAAGCCACCATGAAGTAGATCGATTTTCCAGCTTCAAGAGTTTGCTGCATACCTAATGGATAATAAACCCCTTGGTCAATGACGTTATTCAAGAATAGCACTTTTGCTGGCTCATTGATCAAAGAAAGCAGTGGTAAGAAGCCCGTTGATACAAGTGCTTCGATCGCATTTGTAACAAATTGATTGGCTGATTGGATCGTCGGACCGACTACTAAATAGGATAAGCACATTAAGATGAAGCCGATAATCCCAATTGAGAAGTTATTGACTACCATTTCAAAACCAGCTGGGATTTTTCCATCTAAGAAATCATCTGTCTTTTTCATAACCCAGCCGCCTAAAGGTCCCATGATCATGGCACCCATGAACATCGGAATATCCGCCCCAATAATCAATCCGATGGTTCCGATTGCACCTAAAACTGCGCCGCGTTGCCCGCCGATCATGCGTCCACCCGTATATGCTAACAATAATGGCAAAAGATAACTAACTGTTGGACTGACTAACTCACCTAATGCCTCATTGGGAAACCAGCCTGTGGGAATAAATAATGCCGTCGCAATTCCCCAAGCAATGAACGCGCCAATGTTTGGCAACACCATATTCGTTAAGAATCCGCCAAATGCTTGGACTCTTGCCCGCATTGATACTTGTTTTCCATCATTCGTTACATCCATTTTTTTCACTCCTATTCATTAACCAAATCCAACAACGCCTGCTCTGTCTCGACATCAAATAATTTCTGGTATAATTCCTCATCACTCAACAATTCGCCCAAAATAGCGATCAAGTCCAAGTGTCCATCTGGCGAATCAGACGAAAGTGTAAAGAAAACTTTGACTGGTTCATCTCCGGGAAACATGATTGGCTCCTTTAAATGCAGAAAAGTCATTCCAACACCGTTACTTCCGTATTCCGGGCGCGCATGGGGCATCGCTACCTGCGGCAATAAAATAATATAATTTCCATTGTCTAAAACATTTTGGATCATTGCCTGCACATAGGATTCCTCAACGATCCCTTGTTCTACCAGCGGTTTCGCACCTAACCGAATAGCTTCTTCCCAAGATCAAACTGAATCCACGAACATCATATTCCCTATTAGCTGTTCTTTTAACATCTTTACCTCCTACTGCTGTGTCTGGTAAGCAGCAATAACTTCCTTCAGCAACACACCATCCAATTGCGAAATCTTTTTGATCGTCGCTTCTAAACCTTCTTCAACGATTGATGCCTGCAAGCTTTCAGATTCTGCATCATCCGCATTCTGATAATGATAACCCGCAGCGATAACCTTCACACCCGCTTCGTAGGGCAAATTGAAATCTTCCAATTTTACGACTGGCGCCACTAAACGATCATTAGGTCCCAGCTTTCTAATGGGCGAACCGCCTACTCGATCGATCTCATCGGAAAGCTTTTGATTGCCCTGCCGTTTTAGTGTCTTCGCAATAAAGCTCTGCAAATCACCGCGATCAAATTGGTATGCTTGGACAAAATATTCCACATTCTCTGCTAAAAATTGATTCACAACAGTTAAAATTTGTGCATCCTGAATCGCTGTTTGGATCGTCTGATAACCTTTCAAAGCACCTAGATAAGCAATTGCCGCGTGAGCAGCATTTACAATATATAGCTTCCGTTCAATATATGGCTGCATTTCATCGATCAATACGACATTTTTCAGTTGAAACGGTGTCGCTGGATCAAGTTGCTGGCAATTGATCACCCATTCGTAGTAAGGCTCTACCACTGCGACGACTTTCCCATCAACAATTTTTCCAAGCGATTGGCGATCGATGGCCGTATTTACAAAAAAGGCATATTGGTCAAAAACCTTTTTCTCTTGTTCAGAAAGCACAGCATAGACTTCCTTTTTCAAGATATCACTGGCATTGATGGCATTTTCGTTCGCCAGAATATTGATGCTGCGCTTTTGCTCGAAACGTTGACTTAATCCTTTGGCAATCGTTGGTGCGATTCTAACTAAATTATTCGCACCAACAGATGTGGTTAAAATATCCGCGTCTTCAATCGCTGCGATCACTTTTTCTGTTTCCGTCAAGCTGTTCAAAGCAGTGACTTGATCAATAAAATCAGTCGTTTCATCCTCATCGATGATCTCGATCGAATAACCGCCCTCCTGATTCAGTTGCTGAATCAATTCTGCATTGGTATCAACGAAACATAGCTCAAAACCGTTTTGATGTAGTATTTGTCCAATAAATCCGCGTCCGATATTCCCTGCGCCAAAATGTACCGCTCTCATTTTCTTCACCTACTCCAGATTGGCATGATACTGCCATAAACTATGCATGTCGATATTCTTTTCTTCCACCATCATCAAGGCAATACTGTCGCCTAGTAATAATAGACATTGCTCAAACAGGCTGGTCATTGGCTGAACGGAAGGAATCTCGCCTGGCAAAGCCAATTTGGTTTGAACTGGAATCCTTATGAAAAGATCAGTGTATTCCTTCATTGAACTATTGGCATTCGAGCCAATATGTGCCACCGTCGCATCAAAGCTCTTAGCCTTTTTCGCGATTGCTAATGGGAAAGAGCTTTCTCCGCTGCCCGATCCGACAATCAATAAGTCTTTTTCCGTGATCGCTGGTTCTGTGATCTGCCCAACGACTACTGTCTGAATTCCTAAGTGAGCTAGGCGTTTGGCGATTCCTTCTAATGAAAGTAGTACACGACCGACTCCCACAAAGAACACGCGCTCAGCCTTTTCGATTTCGGCAACTAATTGTTCCACATCCTCTACGGCGATATTGTCTAACGTCGCAGAAATTTCTTTGGTTATTTTTTGTTCGACACTTTTAAATCCCAACTTTTCCACTCCCTATCTCACTTCAACAGCTTTATTCATCGTATCTGCTAACAACTGACGGTTTTCCGTCAATGTATTCCCGGCAATAAACAGACTCGTACTGCCTAATACTAGGTTTGTCGCACCAGCCTCCAACAAATCTGGAATCGTCGCGAGCGATACACGGCCGTCAACTTGAATATCAATCGTCAATCCCAGTTCATCAACTAGTTGACGCAGATCTGTAATTTTCTTCAAGGCATAAGGAATCTGCTTCTCAGCTTTGTTGGTGGCAAATCCTGGATTAATCAGCATCAAACAAACCCGATCAATTTCCGGTAAGACATAATCTAAAACATTTAAAGGAGTCGCTGGATTTAAAGCGATACCTACCTTCGTTCCCGTATTCTTGATTAATTGAATATAGCGGTCAACGTGCAAGCTTGTTTCGTGGTGGAAAGTGATTCCTTCAACCCCGATCTTCAACATCTCGCCGATAAAAAATTCATTGTCATTGGACATGATATGTACATCGAAATTCATCGACGTTACTTCACGCATCCGTTTGATTGTTTCGATTCCTAGCGGCATGCTGGGGCTGAATGACCCATCGATCACATCGATATGCAATGTATCCATGCCGATAGCTTCTAACTCATTGATACTTTTTTCTAAATTCACCAAATCGCCGCACATGATCGATGGCGATAAAATAATTCTCTTTTCCATAATCTTCCTCCTACATTCAATCCACTGATCTTTTCCGGAAAAAACCAGCGTGTTTCGATGCCGGACATCATTCATTTACAAACCCATTGTAATCGCTTAACAATCACAAGTAAACACAAACGTGCAATTTATTTATTTTTATTTTCGTGTTTGTGCACGTGTATTGATTTCACTCATAACTGAATTGACATAAAGGCGCATACATGGCATGATAAATTAGAAGAAAACAGAAGGAGTGCGCACTATGTTGAAGGAAGAACGTCATCAAAAGATTTTAGACCTGCTAAATGTCGAACAAAAGGTCATCGCCAGCGATTTGAGCCAGCGTTTTAATGTCTCTGAGGATACGATTCGGCGGGATTTAAAAGAGCTGGATGGTCAAGGACTTTTAAAACGAGTTCACAGCGGTGCCTTGCGTGTTGGCCCGCCGATCACCGATTTTTCTTACCGAGAAAATGAACACAATGAACGAAAAAAGGCCCTTGCTCGTAAAGCCTTACCTTTTATAAAAGAAGATTCAGTGATCATCATCGATGGAAGTACGACTAACTTGGCGCTTGTGAAGGAAATCCCTGTTGATTTCCGCGCAACGATCTTCACCAACAGCCCAGCTATTTCAGTTGAGCTGGCTCAACGGAATAATATTGAAGTGATCAATATTGGCGGGATTTTCTATAAGCAATCCATGATAAATCTTGGAGTTGAAACTTACAAGGCGCTGCAAAAAGTTAGAGCGGATCTTTATATCATGGGGATTTACAATATTGATATCGAAGCCGGCACCAGCGTTCCAACGGTGCAGGAGGCAGAAATAAAAGCACAAATGACGCAGGTTTCGACCGAAGTTTTGGGTATGATCACAAACGATAAATTCGGCACGATCAGCAATGCCCTCGTCGGACCCGTCGATGACCTGAGCTTCCTGATTTCAGAGGATATCCCGGATAAGGTACGGAAAGAATATAGTAAGAAGAAATTGCTTTTGATTGATTAAGTAAAAAATACCCATGGATCAGGAACCTTGTTCGGGTTTCTGATCCATGGGTATTTGTGTGGTTAAATGTCTAGTATCATTATCTTTCCGAAAGCTTTTCCTTGAATTGATCGATCTTCTCTTGTAATTCCTGTTGTCTGGCTTCGGCTTTTGAACGCCATTTTTCTTTTTTCTCTTCACGTAGTTTCTTCTTTGCTTCTTTTGCCAAATGCTCTTCCAGCTCCTGCGCTTGATAAATTTCGGTCTGTACATCGACGTAGCTTTCTCTGATAATGGTGCTGCAGCCGTGGTCATATAAAAAGTGATCAAGCTCATGAGTGGTCGGTTCGTCCACTATCAGCATCAAGCCCAGCTGATAATTATCGATTTTTGATCCGACTTTGTGGACAATACTGACGGAATCACCGATACTATCCGCATCAACGCCTGTACCGATCAACGTTCCTAAACTTCCGCCGGCCAATACACCTACTGGTCCACCGAGAATCCCGATTAGGCTCCCAAGTAATCCGCCGGTCGCCCAATTCGAACCATAGTCGTCAAAATTGTAGCCGTCCTTCACCTGTAAATGCCCATTCTCATTTTTTACGATCCCAGCAGTCAAAACAACTGAGGAGCCTGCTCTGGTTTTTAATTCTGACAAGGTTTGATAGGTTTTACTTTCTTCTGCGAACACGCCGATAATTACATTTTTCATAGGTCATCTATCCTTTCTTTTTGCAGGAAAGTCGTACTTGTTTCTCGTACATCCTTCCGATAAAGTAAGCATATAAGGAAAGCGCCACTTTTTACATTTACAAAAATGAAGGAGTGTCTAGATATGAACAATTATGAAAAAGTGTCCACAAATAATTATTATAAAACAGACTTACGTATCACAAAAACACATCGTTTACTGGTAAGAGCGCTGGTCAAGCTGCTGGAAGAAAAGCCTTTTAGTAAGATCAGTGTCAAAGACCTTTGCGAAGAAGCGTTAGTCAGCCGGTCCGGTTTTTACAGTCACTTTGAAGATAAATACCATCTTTTGCTGTATTGTCTGGAGGACTTGAAGCAGGAAATCAGTGATCAGCTGGATTTTAATGATAAAACGCTGCTGCTGGATCGCGTAATAGATTTTATTCAATCAAATGATCGGCTTTTTCATTCCTTGTTTAACGATGATACGTCATTGGAGCTGCAAAAAATGCTGCAATCGACCTTCACTGGTGAGATCGAAGAATTTCTGCAGGTAAAGCAAACAATCGAAAAAGAAGAGTATCCCGTTTCGATTCCGATCATGGCGGTTTTTCTGGCTGGCGGAATTATCCAAGTGATCCACTGGTGGGTCTACTCCGGCTTTAAGGAACCCAAAGAAACGATTCATCAGCTATTGAGTCAAATCATGTAAGGTTTACGATCAGAAAGAAAAAGCGTTCAAGACTTTCCCTTTGAAAAGTCTTGAACGCTTTTAGTTTACATTCGGAAAGTTAAATCGCACCCACAACATGATGCGGCAGATAGGTTTCTTCTAAATAGGTAACATCTTCTGGTGTTAGCTTCAAATCAAGCGCTGGCAATGCATCGGTTAAATGACTTTCTTTGGTAGCGCCAATGATAGGAGCAACTACTTGTTCTTTCTGCAATAGCCAAGCTAGAGCGACTTGCGCGCGTTTTACCTGGTATTTATCAGCGATTTCTGCTACTCGTTCTACAATGATTTTATCCTGTTCTTCTGTCGAATCGTATTTCGATTTCGCGGTTGTATCGGTTAAGAAACGTTTTGTGGTTGCCTCCCAATCACGGGTCAAGCGGCCAGCCGCCAATGGACTGTAAGGTGTCACTGCAATTTTCTGATCGCCGCACAACGGCAGCATTTCCCGTTCTTCTTCACGATAGAGCAAATTCAAATGATTCTGCATTGAGACAAACTTCGTCCAGCCATGCTTATCCGCCACTGCCTGCGCCTTGGCAAATTGCCAAGCATACATCGCCGACGCACCGATATAGCGCGCTTTGCCTGATTTTACGATATCGTGAAGAGCCTCCATCGTTTCTTCAATCGGTGTATTGTAATCCCAGCGGTGGATAATGTAGAGATCGACATAATCCATTTGCAGCCGTTCTAAACTTTGATCAATTTGATAAAGTAATGTCTTTCTCGATAATCCCCGACTATTGGGTGCCTGCTTCATTTGCGTATAAGCTTTAGTCGCAACCACGATTTCGTCACGATTGGCATAATCATTTAACGCTTTACCAAGAATTTTTTCACTTGCGCCATAGGAGTACACATTCGCTGTGTCGAAAAAGTTGATGCCTAGATCTAACGCCTTCTTGATCACGGGTCGGCTCTCTTCTTCCTCCAGCACCCACTCGTGAAATCCACTGTTGGGATCGCCAAAGCCCATCGTTCCTAAACAAAGCTGCGAAACATCCATACCGGTATTGCCAAATTTTACGTAATCCATGCTTTTCCCTCCAATTTTAGCTAAGATAACCTCTTTACCATACACTATGAAGTTCACTTCAAGGCAAGCCCTTTTTTCACTCATTCACAGTTTCGCGGGTAAAACCTGAAAATTTTTTTACTAAAGGTTCTTATATCGAGTTTTTCCCCTACGCGATTTTTGCTATCTCTGTTGCAGAAACAATTAAAGATTATCCAATCGATAAATCTGCCACTGACTTTAGGTACATTCTCGTAGCTTATCCTAGCCGCATTCGGTCCAAACAATGTCAGACTCAAATGATCCTATTTTTGTAAAAGCGAAATCAGATCTTCTGAAATTTGACCGCTTGCACCGATCGTTTTATTCTTTCCATGTAAACGAAAAACTATTTTTCTGTGTCCAGCATCCGATTCATGAACCACTCGACTTGCTGCGGAGCGTCATGATCAAAGAAGGCAGATTCCTTCATATCTAAAGCAGCGATTTTTTCGAAATCTTCATCTGATAATTCAAAATCAAAGATATCGATATTTTCCGCCATACGTTCTGGGCGAACTGATTTTGCCAAAGCGACGATTCCGCGTTGCATCAACCAGCGAAGGACAACTTGACCGACAGATTTCCCATATTGTTCACCGATTTCAGCTAAAACAGGATTGGTAAATAGATCATGGTGTCCTTCCGCAAAAGGAGCCCAAGCTTCGATTTGCACGTCGTATTTTTCATGCCATTCTTGATCTTCCACTCGTTGATTCCATGGATTTACTTCGATTTGATTGATTTGCGGTTTTACGTCATTCAAGCCGACAAACTCGATCATTTTAGCAGATTTGAAGTTTGAAATTCCGATCGCACGTAATTTACCAGCTTTTTGAGCTGCGACCATTGCACGCCATGCGCCATAAACATCCCCGTATGGTTGATGGATCAAATACAGATCCAAATAATCAAGTCCCATTACATTAAGTGATTGTTCAATGGTTTCTGCGGCTTTCGCTTCAGGTGCTTGCAGGATGAATAGTTTTGAAGTAACAAACAGTTCTTCACGAGTAACTAAACCTTCGTCAATCGCACGTTTGACCCCTTCTCCTGTTTCCTTCTCATTTCCATAAATAGAAGCTGTATCGATCAAACGATATCCGGCTTTAATTGCTTGATATACGGCTTCAGCAGTTTCAGCTAAAGGAATTTGATAAACACCAAATCCCAGTTGCGGCATTTCTACACCATTGTTCAATTTAATTGTTTGCATGTTAATTTCCTCCTTAAAATTGATTACATGATCTATCCTAAACCTTGAAGTGAACTCCATAGCAAGAAAAAAGTTTTATTTTTTTCGTTCCCATAACTTTTCAACCTTATCCGGTGTCATCTCGCCAGTCTTGAATTTGGCAATGTGATCGTCATAGGTTTCAATTTTGTATGCCAGCATCTCTCTAACATCCTGTATCTCAGCCATCTTTTGATCCAGCTCTTCTAATTGATCGGCTAAAATTTGTTTCTGAGCATCTTCCACATTCTGTGTTTCTCTTAATTGCGCCAAGTTCGCAAACTCAATCAAAGACTCAACCGATAAGCCCGCATTACGCAAACTTTTAGCCAAATATATCCAATTTAAATCACTGGTCGTATACTCCCGATACCCGCTTTGATTGCGATGAACAGGCGGTATGACGCCCACTCGCTCGTAATAACGCAATGTATCAGTTGTTAAATCAAACATTTCGGCTGCTTTTTTTATATTCATTTAATTTAACCTCCTCATCTATAAAGCTATCATAAACTATGGAGTTCACTCAAAGGCAAGGAGTTATGCTCAAAAATTTATATTTGCTAATAAAAAACTTTATAGTGAAGTTTATCTTTTTCAGATGAGCATTACTAAGACACTAATGAATCGCAGCAAAAAAACTACCTAGACGCAATCAGAATCAATTGATACCCTCCACGACAAATAGCCCACTGCTTTAGCGGGCTTAAAAATTTTTATATAGATATTTTTTTTGAACCGACTCATACCAACGTTGGATTTTTTGATGAGACGATTGCAGTCGACTACTCTCGTTTGCGCGTACGATTGAGTGACTGGCTGTATATCTTTGATTGGTGCAACGGCAGACTCCGGCTCTGCAATTTCATCAATCATATTTTTGTCGTGATGATCCTTTTTTTAACGTAGTGGACCTTTTTCCTACTGCGAGACTTTATAGCAAAACACAAAGACTCAACCTGATCATCTAAACAAATTAAATTTGCTAAAAAACAGCTTTATTACACAAGAAGTGTAACAGCCAATCCGCGGTTATCGACTGATCCTCTCGTCAGCATTTTGCACGACTTATTCTAGCTGCCTTCGCTTTTTCAAACGGTCCAACAGACTCTGTTTTCCCCGTTGGTCCTGCGGTGGTGAGGAGTTGTCTTTCTCCTCTATTTCCTCTTTAAGCTGTACTAATAGTTCAATGTGAACAGGATTTTCCTCATTGTGGATCTTCGCCTCTATCGCCTTGCCGCCCTCCGGCATTTTAGAGACGATTAGCGCGCGTTTCTGTTCCTGGAACAAATTACTCATCTTAAGACCCAATGGCAGTTCCAGCACCTGTTTCAATACGTTAGGTTCGATCATTTTCTCTTCGACGACTGTTAACTTGAAATCTTCAAGCAATGGCCTTTTTTGTTCTAGAACGACTGCTTGAGTTTCTTGCGCCTCCATTGTCGGCACGTCCATAGACGCAGCAGGAACTCCAACCTCTACTTCAATCACTTCATCGATGGTATTATCGAAAATCGTACGTTCGAATTCCTCCAAAAAGCTGGCGGTAATGACTTTATCAAATAATCGGGCATCTTTCTTGTTACGAAAAAGATCGACCGTTGTTAGTTTTTCCAGTGATGCTCTGATTTGTTCGGATGGCATCTCTTTATTGGCATTTTTGACCCGCAGTTTATGCTCTCTACCCAAACTATTTTCAAATTTTGCAACTAATTCTACCATGTGCTCCCCTCCTTACCCTCTAGATTTCCTTGTACTGTTCATGAACCCACCAATCCTCGCAAAGGTTCCGTAATGAATTGGCTGATGACTTTTTCGATTTTTTCTTTAACAAATGATTTGGCCGCAAATAAACGCAGACCGACTAATTTCCATTCCTTCGAAGAAAAATAATTCTTGAAATAAATATAATAGCGGCGCAGAGTACGCGAAGTCTTGCTTTTCATCAGAATTCTCCGGGCAAGTTCCATCATGCAGAAAGAAAAATCTTCCTCTGTGAGTTCGTCTCGTACCTGAAGCGCTACCAAAATTTTGATTGTTGATTTCGCGTCATGGGTGTCATTGAAGTATTGATCCATTCGTTTTTCAATCGTTTTACGCTTAAGCGAAAAGATCTGTGTTGGTGTAAATAGTGTATTTTCCATAGTAGTTCCTCCTATTCGTTTGATTCGAATGCCATATATCATTCAACTAACGTACACGATCAAAAATTTAACCAATCTTGTTAACTACTTTTCTGGCTAAGTATCCTGCGAATAGTTGAACAGACATCCTTTTTCTTCATCTTATTTTTACTTTCTCTGTGATCACGCCTAGACTATAATCCTGTCTGTCAAGCATTGTCAAACCCCAAAATGCCCTTTTTGTTATTTAACAAGTACACAAGTAATAGAAGAATTGAAAGAAAATGAAGCAATAAAATCCAATAATTAATTTATCATATTCAAAAAAGTTATCCACCAGATAGCGTTTCAAACTGGTATTTTAAAGTCTTCTAAACGCTATCACATGAACCCGTAACAAATTTTCAAATCGTTGTTTTAAGCCGTTTATCAGGCCATTTTTCACTTCAAAAAATCGAGGTTTCGACACTTAATGAATACCGTTTTCCGCTCGAAAATCGTATTGAAAGCTTCAATTTTAGCGTAAACCAAACAATATAGTTACGTCTTAGCGATTAAAAATATCCTTTTTACCAGTGCATATAAGATACTTCTAATACCGCATGCTAGACATGTTATTGATCGACCTATTTTCCCTGTCAGCACTTCTTTGACAGAGTTTAGCTAATAAAATTTCATGAATGAACTCAAAAAAAAGCATAAACAGAAATTCTGCTTATGCTCGAAAATAGTATCATTCTATTTTACATCTAACTTAAAAAATCTCTCAAAGCCATTTTCTATAACCTACGATAAATAGTAAGTAGAAAAGTAGTACAACTTCACCTAAAACAGCATGAACTGTCAATCTAGAACCTATTTAGACACCACGACCATCGATTTGATCGTTTTACGCTCTTGCATATCTTGATACGCCTGGTTAATGTCGTCTAGATCGTAGGTCTGGGTAAACACGCGACCTGGATTGATATTCCCATCCAGAACTTCTTTCAATAGAAATTGCTTATCGTACGTTGTTACGGATGCTGAACCGCCAGCGACTGAAATGTTTTGCGCAAAGGTCGAACCAAGTGGGCGATTATTGTAATGCGGTACCCCAACATAACCAACACGGCCTCCATTATGAAGGACTCCCAGGGCTTGATCGATTGCGGCTTCTGTCCCCACACATTCAAGCGCAGCATCTGCACCGCCGCCTAAAATCTCACGAACTTTTGCAATACCTTCTTCTCCACGTTCAGCGACAACAGCCGTTGCTCCTGATTGCAAAGCCATCTCCTGCCGATCCTCATGACGGCTCATCAGAACAATCTGAGAAGCGCCACGCATTTTCGCAGCTATCACCGCACACTGACCTACAGCTCCGTCACCGATGACAACAACTTTGTCGCCTTTTTCTACATATGCACATCGCGCTGCGTGGTAACCAGTTGGCATCACATCAGCCAAAGTCAACAATGACTTAATCATTCCTTCAGTATAGTCAGACGGTTGTCCAGGAATTTTGATCAACGCCCAATTGGCATAATGGAACCGAATGTATTCAGATTGGAATCCATGAGACCAGTTGGTAGCGCCTTTGTGACGATCGCAAGTGCCGTCGAAACCTGAACGACAAGCATCGCATTCCCCACAGCCATGGGTGAAAGGTACGATCACAAAATCCCCCGGTTTCACAGTGGTGATTGCGGAACCAATTTCTTCCACGATTCCCAAGGCTTCGTGACCATCATTGACAGAGTGTGCTTCCTTGTTGTCACCATGAGAATAAGACCAAAGATCTGAACCACAGACACATGCGCGGACGACTTTAATAATCACATCGTCCTCCGCCTGTAATTTTGGCTTTTCAATTTCTTGAACCGTTACTAGACCAGCTTTTTCAAAAATTGTTGATTTCATCATTCCATTCCTTTCAATTTCAGTTTGTATTACAATCGGAAAAGAAACAGTTGCATTAATCCTAAAGCAATATTCCGATTACTCTATGAATATTGAGTATATTTAGTATAAACCTTGAAGTTCACTTTAAGTCAAATAAAAAATTTTAGCAAAACAATGCTAGATTGAGAGTTGCTCTCTTTATCTAAAATGTAACACATTTTGAAAGACGCTCCAAAGACTTTCGTTTCCAACTGATTCTCTTAAAAAACCTTGGCAGTTTAGAACAAAGTAATACATAATCCGAAGATGAAATGATCTATACTGGCTTCAATTCACCATTAACAAATTAGAAAATAGAACTTTTCTTATGCTCTCTACATGAGTTCGCTACTCACACAAATATTTTTGCTCATTTCACACGAATATATCACAATTTCAACACTTTTCTACGCTATTCTATATACATGAAAAACCTAACCCTTTTTTCATTTTAAAACTCCTAAGACAAAAGACAGGTAATCAACATCGACCTGTCTTTTGTTTTTTCTAATAGTAGAACAAAATTTCAAGAACAACTTTACCACCTTTCGAAAACAGTGAAATTCATGTGTTATCAATTGATCTCAGCATTGATTTGACGGAGGGCTGCGACAGTTAGGTGTTCTCTTTTTTGCGCTCTACAGTGGAATGTGAATATTTAAAAGTGAAAGTCCTATATTATTGAGGTTCCGACACCACTCAATAATATAGGACTTTCACTATAATTCTTTTGTTTTCCAAGTGGCGAGTTGATGATATAATTTGCGAGTTATTTTTTATTCGATATGATATCTACCTTTTCTCTTTGATAATATAAGTCTTCAATCTTTCCTGATATTAGACAAGCCATTAAAAAAATTCCAATGAATCCTCCTAAAAAGAGGCCTAAAATGAACATTATCAAACTATTTCCTCCTACTGCGACTATTCTGCTTGATCTGTTGGGTTACCATTTTTTTCAAAACTAAAATAATGAATGTTAAAGCAATAAGCAATAAACCAACTATTGTAATCATCCTGTTGGGCGACATCGTTCCTGTATTTGGAAGGTTATTGCTTCTTGTCACATTCGATGCAGAGCCGGTTTGCTTAGGACTGCTTGTAACCATCTCTTCTTCGGGAGTACTTTGATCAAGCTGCTCATTAATGAATATCGCCTCAGATTCATAGTTTACCCCTGCACTGAGTTGTCCGTTTTCTAAAAATATTTCAACAGATACCTCAATTATTGAATCATCGTATTTAATCTGACTGACATTGGTATTCTTCTCTCGAAGCTCATATCGAAAGCTACCTTCCCTATCAAAAACTAGTTCCTCAAATATAATATTACCCTCTGAATCATTAGTGGTCGTTTGCAGAATATTTCCATTCTGATCCAATAATTCAAATTCGAATTGATTATTTTGCAGTAGTCCATTCTCAAGAACTTTTTGTGCCATTATTACTGCAGCATTACTATTTGGTACATATACGTTATTAAAATGAGGATCTGTATTGTAATCAGCAATAGCAATTAGTCTACCATCAACTTCTTCCACTTGAACGACTACAGTATGCTCGCTTCGATCATATTCGATTTGACTATCATTCCCGATTTTTTCCCTGATAAAGTATTGATAGCTTCCAGAACTAGTGAACTCTATTTCTTCAAAAAGGATACGCCCGTCTTGATAGTTTGTTGCTGTTTGGATAACCCTCCTATTTGAATCTAGAAGCTCAAACTCAAATTGCCCATTGACAAGATTAGAGTTTTCTAGTGTTTTCATTGCTTCTAACACTATGCTTCCAGATTGGGGGACATAAGTGTTTACAAATGTCGGTTGTTCACTATAAGTAGTATTTGCAACAAGTTTTCCATCTTGCAGTTGAACAGCTATTCTTACATTGAATACAGAATCATCGTACTCAATAAGCGGATTGTCACCTATCTTTTCTCTAATAGTATAGTTATATTCACCTTCAGAATCGAACTCAATAGACTCAAAGACAATCAGTCCTTCACTTGTGTTAGTGACAGTTTGTACTACATCTCCATTTGAATCTATCAATTCGAATTCAAATTGTCCTTCACTTAAATTTGCATGTTCTAAAATTTTCATAGCTTGAAGTGAAGTAGCTGCTTTTAATCTTCTATTATAAATATTGAACTGAAATCCTTGAGTATCGGAAGCACGTACAGTAAATCTACCATCTTCGCTAATACTTGAGTTTTCAGATTCAGGAATGATCATACCACTTTCATATCCATCAGGAATTTCAGACTCCACTAAAATGTAGTCACCTATTGCTAAATTAGAAATCTCAACTATTCCCAGATTATTTGTTCGTCCAGAAGCAACTGGAGTATCTCCAACACTACGAGGATATCTATAAACATCAAAAGATACTTCGGAGATTCCATCATGGCTATCTTCATCCATTTTGCTTATTCTTATTGATCCTCTTGGAATTGTTCCTATGCCACCACCGGTGATTTCTTGAAACCTAATTTCCGTATTTGCTTCTGATTCATTGCTCGAACCGTATAACAATCGAGCAGTATTTCTAAAGGACTCCTGTTCAAGATACTCCTCGTTAACATTTGTTATTATACTCACAGAAAGTCCGGCTACTCCTGTATTTTCGGTTCTTGATAAAAGGCGTTCAAATGCAGCTAAAGTGTTTTCCTTATTTTCTGCTGGTAATCTAGGATTAGCGTCGTATCGACTATCAATTCTCTGAAGTGCCTCATCTCTAGTCATAGCTAATTCTAAACTATCCGATGTATCTCCAGTATTTTGTACTGGAACGTTACCAAGTTTTAAAATAAGCGTCTGTCTTCCGTTGAAGCCATTCAATAATGTATATGATCCTGGCTGTGAAGCTCTTATTATTTGCATATCAGAATCATAATTCCCGGAAGAGGGTAATTGTCTTGATCTAAAAGGTATTTCAGTAACTCTGGTGTTGTAGACGACATTTTCATCAACATTGTCCATCAGATTTATAGGAAGATAGATTGATAGGCTTGAAATCTCCAACCCTTCTTCGAATTCATCAATTAGAATCGCATCCTCAAAATTGTTCTCAAAAGGAAGATTGCTGTAAGCCCTAACGAGATCCGGATAATTAACCGGAATATTCCACTCAACCGTATTTGTATTAGCTCGCTGCCAACCCGATTTTGAAAAAACTGGCAGGTTATCTGGATTAATGACATTATTAGGACGCTCAACAACTTCAAAGGATGGAAGTTCAGATTCACCAATTTCGACAAGTTCATTTTCATCCTTTATTTCGTTTAGCGATCCTTGATAGATGAAAAAACCTTCTTGTATTGATGTAATATTTTCGCTTGAAATCGTATCATTAAATGTCACATGAATTCTGGAGCCTTCATTAGAAGCAACAAGCTGATATTCACCGACATGTTTATCTTCTCCGTCAACTTGAATAGTCAAATTACGTGACGAAGTGGTATAAAATCTGAACAGTGATGGCAAGTCAATTTCAAAATAATCTCCTGCTTGAATTCCCTGAGTATCAAATATATTCCAATTAATGGTGAGTCGAACAGCATCCCCAACTCTAAGTGTATCTCCTTCAAGAATTTCAACCCAAGAACCATTTCTACTTCTTTCGAGGAGAACGCTTGATATATCGACACCATTTATTAAATTTTGATTGGAAGATACTATTTCTGATTTTTGAACATTTTCCGAGGTTACTATAGCCTCAGACTCTGTTATGGCTTCCTCTACTTTTTTCTTATCGGAAAAGTAAATCGGTAATCTCATCCCGTTTTCAAACTCTAAAGAATCTTCGTTAAGATTTTGAAATGTACATACAGCATCTATGTTTATAGTTTGCTCTATTTCATTAACATCCTCTTCCAAATTATCACTATCTATACCGGAAAAATCTAAAGCAATTTCAGTATTAATAAGTTTAAAACTACCTATACTTTCTGATAAATTACCAGACTGGTTGGGATACGTTAAATTATTTGGGAGACTTATTGTCTTCGTTGATGAAGAGCTTAATTTTGTTACTGGTACGATGAAGGTCAGTTGCAATTTTAAAGCTGAGCCTTTCTCGATTGGATTATCTTTGGTAATGATTTCTCCATTTGAATTAAGTAATACGACTTCTTTGATTTTTAAATCAGATGTTTGCTCTTCCGCAAAATACACATTCAAAGGAAGTATACTTGCAATCAGCGTAACGAGTAAAAACAGTACGGATATTTTCATTTTCAAAATATTAATTCATCCTCACTATTGATTCATACTTTTTTAGATTTGAATCTTTGATCTCAATTAATCCTGAATTCCCTACCACTAGCTCGATAGTGTCATGAAGACTGTATCGATTGTCAGTCTTTTTGCAAAATGATAGTTTACTTGAAATTTTGAAATCTCCTAATTCGTAAAACAGGGTCGATCTTTTTTTATCCTGTATCTTAGACATAAGC
The DNA here is from genome assembly GCF_032555305.1 of Enterococcus sp. Lineage (GTDB taxonomy): Bacteria > Bacillota > Bacilli > Lactobacillales > Enterococcaceae > Enterococcus_A. Next base: position 8,620 of record NZ_JAWGOQ010000002.1, on the reverse strand, counting down.
AAACCTTCAAGCAACAAAAATATACCCACTTTCTGATGATAATAAATTCTACCAGGAGTCAATGATATTGTTGGTTTAATCTTTGTTGTACTGATTGGAACGTAAAGATTATCAAAAAAAATATGATCCATATATTTTAAACTTAGATTGATTTGAAGAATCTTCAACTTCGTAATAATTTCCTCCACCCTCTTCCTATTAATATATGTGATTAATTTCACCAAAAATTTAATTACTTTCCTTCAAAAAGAAAACCTAAAAATCATTCTGTTTGTTCCATACAAAAAGTGTACTTATGTTTTGTGATGTAAATGTGATAGTTCTTAAAGAGAAATCAAAAGTTTAATTTTTGAGAGATAACTTCGAAATCAACTATTCTTTTTGAACTACTTGCTAATTTTTTATTAACTAAAGTATTAAAAATGTCGGTAGAGATAGCGCTAATTCATAGTATTTAGATTCCAAAAATATTTGTATCAACAAATATGTAATATAGATCCTTTTATCGTATGCTGGCGAAAAATTTTATCTAGATGTTGTTGACTTCGAGTGAACTCTAGGGAGTAGAATAAAAGTAAGCGCTGTATGATTTAACTTATATGACAAGATGGAGGTATAGTTATGAAAGTGGCAACATTTATTGAACCTGGAAAAATGGAAGTGCAAGACGCACCAAAACCAACAATAATAAAAGAGACCGATGCAATTATCAAAATAATACGTGCTTGTGTATGCGGGTCAGATCTTTGGTGGTTTCGTGGTATTTCGAAGCGAGAATTGAATAGTCACGCAGGTCACGAAGCAATTGGAATTGTAGAAGAAGTAGGATCAGCAGTAACTGCTGTAAAAAAAGGAGATTTTGTAATTGTCCCTTTCACTCACGGTTGTGGGGAATGTCCAGCTTGTAAAGCAGGCTTTGATGGAGACTGCACTAATCGTGAAACTGGTGGGAATGCTGGTTACCAAGGAGAATATTTACGTTTTACAAATGCTCATTGGGCGCTTGTAAAAATTCCAGGAAAGCCCTCTGATTATTCAGAAGCCATGTTGAATTCTCTTTTAAGCCTTGCAGATGTCATGGCTACAGGATACCACGCTGCAAAAACAGCTGAAGTATCCAAAGGATCAACTGTTGTTGTTATCGGTGATGGTGCAGTAGGACTTTGTGGTATTATCGGGGCAAAATTATTAGGTGCAAAACGCATAATCGCCATGAGTAAGTATAAAGATCGGCAAAAATTAGCTTGTGAGTTTGGAGCGACCGACATTATTTCTGAACGAGGAGAAGAAGCAATCACAAAAGTTATGGAATTAACGAATAATGCCGGTGCTGATGCTGTTCTAGAATGCGTTGGAACCGAAATGTCTGTACAGACGGCTATAAAAATTTGCCGTCCAGGAGCAGTTATCGGACGAGTTGGTGTACCACAAAAAAATGATATGAATACTAGTTCTCTTTTTTGGAAAAACATTGGTCTCCGTGGTGGTGTTGCTTCCGTTACCACATACAATAGAGAGATCCTATTAGAAGCAGTATTGAATGGTGAAATTGAACCTGGAAAAGTATTTACACAGCAATTTGATCTAGATGACATTCAAGCAGCCTATGAAGCAATGGATAAAAGAGAAGCCATTAAATCATTGATACTCATTGGTCGTACTAACTAAAAAAAGTTAACAATTATTCATAATTGAGTAAAATTAAATCATAATAAAAAGACTTCTACACTCGGGCAATAATCCCTCAAAAGTAGAAGTTTTTTTATGCCTTTTTCATTTCAATTACTCAAGTTAGGCCCTGCTCTTTTCTTCGTTCTAACCACCAAAATGAGAAACTCATGACTGCAATATCGATAAAAATTGCATAGCTCATTGCTGCTGGAAAGACAGTGATTGCAATTAATAAACCAGCCACTTTTATTATCAAGTCAATAATTGTGATGGTATTTGATGTAGAATACAATAATCCAAATTTCACATGTGGGTTTACTTTGTCAAGCGACTTTGAAATCAATATATTACTTAAAGTAACGGCTATTACAATTATTCCATACATCACTTGAGCAGTTTTACTGTTAAAATTTGCTGACACTATGCTAGTTGTGTAAGGAAAAAAAGAAGAAAAAAACAAAAGTATCAACGTATAAACAACTGTACTATTACTAATTTTTTTCACTAGCGTCCAACTATTATGATGTGTTAACCACATTAAGCCCAACCAAAAGAATGATAACGTATATGAAAAAAAGTTTTCTCTCAAATCCCATAATCCTCTAACTGAAAGAGGATTAGGTTTCTCTAATTCTAAAATTAATATTGTCATAATAATAGCTAAAACAGCGTCTGTAAAAGCAGCTATTCTTTCTTTACCCATGATTCATCTTCTCCCCTATTTTTTTATTCACTATCTTATTAATGACTCAATTGTTCTATTTTAATACTTTATTTTTAAATTCTAAAGTTTTTTGACCAAAACTATTTTACATTAGCAAAGATGGAAAAAAGTGCTATTATCCAAAACGATAATAGCACTTTTGTCATTCTTAAAAGATGGTATTACATTACTTGTTTACTTGGACGAACAATGATCTCATTTATTGATGCATCTGCGGGCAAATTCACTGCGAAGGCAATTGATTCAGCCACTCGCTCTGGTGAAATAGCATATTCATTATAAAATTGTTCCGTTCCTTTGCGAACTGCTTCGTCAGTAATTGAATTAGTCAATTCTGTAGCAATTGCTCCTGGTGAGATTGTGGTTACACGGACATTGCTTCCAGCTTGAGCTTCTTCTTGTCTCAAACCTTCACTAATTGCTAGGACACCATGTTTTGTTGCACTGTATACCGATGAACCTGGACCAACGATATGTCCTGCAATTGATGAAGTATTAATATAGTGTCCAGATTGTTGTTCACGCATAATTCCTAAACTTGCATTGATCCCATAAAGAACACCTTTTAGGTTAACATCAATCATGCGATTCCAGTCTTCAACTTTGCCATCTGACAAAACTGATTGTGGCATTAAACCAGCATTATTCATCCAGACATCGATACGTCCATATGCATCCATAGCAGTTTTTGCCAACTCTTTTACAGAATCTAAATTAGTAACATCTGTTACACTGTATACCGCTTCTCCCCCTGCTGTTTTGATATTATCTGAGATTTCTTTTAATCTGTCTTCTCTTCTAGCGCCAAGTACTAATTGGTTTCCCTGAGAAGCAAGAAGTTTAGCTGTTGCTTCTCCGATTCCACTTGATGCTCCAGTAATAACGATAACTTTTTTTGTCATATAAACACTCTCTTTCTTTCTCGTATGCTTTTAAGATACACCCTAGACTTAACTCTAGGGCAAGCAAAAAGTTTCTTTTTTAAAAAAAATATTGCAATGAATGAAAAGACTGATTTACAAATGATTCTTCATCATGGCCACCTATTGTTTCAAAATAAGTAAGATTCTGATCATGAAAAACTGGCTCATTGATAAGTTCAGAAATGGATTGCTCCATCGATGCTCTCGTGCCATCCATTTCTCCCACAGAAGCACTGATAAAGAAATCATTATCATCAAAATCATTCTTATTAACTGACTCAGTCATCAAATAAGTATCACTATAATTTGGTCCAGCCATAGGCATAAAAAATTTGAAGTACTGTAGGCTATATTGGAAAACATACCAGGTTGTTGCACTCCCCATCGAAAACCCACCAAACGCTTGATGGTCTCTAGCTTCTTGAAGAGAAGATTGATCACTTCCTTTTGCAAAAGTACGATAGTTACTCGCAATTAATGGCATTAGATCAGAAATTAATTCACTCTCTGCAAACCTTTGATTCAAAGGTAAATCGTCATTCCAGTTTCCTGTAATCATTTCTCGATTTGGATAGTAAGTAGGGGCGACAACTATCATTGGTTCCACTTTTTCATCTGCAATTAAATTATCAATCATTGTTTTCCATAACGACTGTTCATTTTTTCCGCCATTTCCTAAAAAGTCTTCTGGTCCCATATCCCATCCATGCATTAGATACAGCACATTATACTGTTTATCAGTATCATAATAGTCTACAGGTAAATAAACTAAAGCCTCCTTTTGATATGATTCTTCCTCAAAATCAGTCTCATAGGATACTCGTTCTACACTCCCACCTTTTCCATTAATTGATGAGTTATGATAATTCGTTGGCATTTCTTCTTTCAAACTATTTTTTGATTCAACACTTTCTTCTGAACTAATACTGTTAGGTGAATTCCAAGTATTGAAAAAAAACACAGCTCCAATTCCAATAATCACCATCGTGAATAGCAAAACAAATAGAAGGTTTTTTCTCATCTTTCCACCTTTCATATTATTAGAGGCTTGGTACTCCTGTCGAAAACTTAATTAGATAATCCTAATTTTTTACAATCCTGGTAAAGGAATTCCTTTTTGGTAATTATCAGGACTAGAATAATTCTTCACCAAACGATCTGGCAATCCGATTTGCGCCAATTGTTTATGAGATATAGCTGCTACAATCTCACCAGCTCGATTTTCACGAATTTTTCTTGTAAATTCTGGATCAAGCAGAAGCGCTCGTCCAATATAGACACCATCTGTTTGATCGATGACTTTCATAATGTCTTCTGGATGGTGTACATGCGCACCGATAAAAAGCAGACACTTATCTTGTGTTAATTTTTTAAACAGTTCTGCAAATGTTTCATCATGGTCACGAGGTTTTGCGTCCAAATCATAATTTAATCCACCTGAAAGTGATACATTTAAGTAATCAATGCCAATAGTCAGTGCATGCTTTGTTTGATCTAGCATATCTTCAACTAAGTATCCTACATTTTCACCGTGAATTTCTTCTGGACTCACACGCCACCCTAAAATAAAGTTTTTATTTCCGAATTCTTCAATAACTTCTTTTACACCTTTGAGAACAGCTAATGGAAGCTTCATTCTATTGCTGTGATTGCCTCCCCATTCATCATCTCTAAGATTGGAGTAACTTGAAAAAAACTGTTGTAAAATATCATGATTACAATTATGGATTTCAATACCATCATAACCTGCTAGGATGGCACGTCGTGTAGCTTCTTTAAAGTCGTTTATCAGATCATGAATGTCCTGTTCTGTCATTTCCTTTATTTCATAATCTACCCATGGGAACGCCATTTTAGTTGGTGCGTACACTCCTTTTCCATATTTAGCTGAAATCCCTGATTCTCGACCGGCATGAGATAGTTGAAGGATTGCTTTGGCACCAGCATCTTTTATTGCTTTAGCAAGTTTACCTAATCCTTCAATGTCGTCATCTCGAGAGACACTCAATTGTCCCTCAACTTGAATTCCCTGATCATTAACATAAGCATACCCTGTAACTGCTATTCCTACATTGGCAGCACGAGAGTTCATGTATGAAAGTTGTTGCTCTGTTACTTTTCCTTGTTCAGCTGAATCATCACACATGGGAGCCATCATCAGTCTATTTGAAAGTTTGACACCATTAGGTAAAGTTATCGTGTCAAAAAACTTGTCATAGGTCATAATTTTTCTCCTTTATTAGTTTTATTTTTTATCAAACTCTATTTGATTCAACTGGCCATTAACCATTTTCTACTCAACAACTTCTTTACCGAGCTTTTAAATAGTTTAATATAGCTTCCCTTACCTGATTATCATCACCACTAATTTTATGTCCTATATCAGGTAGAACTTCTAATTCCGCAGAATTATAGATGTTTAACGCCCTCTCAGAATACCTTATTGGCGCTAAAGTATCTTTGTCACCATGAATAATCAAAACATGCTTATTAAAAGATTTAATATGCTCCAAAAAATCATAATTGAAAACCTCGGCAAAGTAATCCCTGCCAACAATCATTCCTCTCATATGGCTTTCTTTTGGGATTTCAGCTATAGAGGAAAAGGTTTCTCTAGCATTATCCGGAATGACAAATGCTGGACAAAGTAGAACTAAGCCATTAATGTCTTCCGAGTGGTTTGAAGCTGTCATAGCTGATACAACACCACCTTGACTTGCACCTATTAAGAAAAGCTGATTGGGATCAACATAATCTAATGATTTCATTTCTAAAATGACAGTCTCCAAATCAAGTATTTCTGAAGAAATAGTCATTTCTAACGTAGAGCCATCACTTTTACTCTGTGTACTACCTCCACAAAAATCAAAGACACAAGTAACAAAACCATTTTCAGCTAAAAATTCTGCATATAGTATTCCATTTTCATGAGTTCCATTAAACCCATGAGAATAGATTACTGTTGGCATAGGCTGCTTGATCATAACTGGCTTATAAATTACTCCAAAAATCTGTTTATTATTACGTGAGAAAAAAACATCTTCCTTAATGTAATTGTTCATGTTTTTCTTCCTCCATAGGATCAGCTACGACAAACTCTCGTATTCTTCATCATTTACCGCTTCTAGCCATTCGGCTGTACCCGCTGTAATAGCAATATGTGAAAACCAACTATTCTTTGTTGCTCCATGCCAATGCTTTACTCCTTCATGGGTAACGATTACGTCTCCAGGAGTCAATTTTCTCGGCTCTTCTCCTTCTTCTTGATACCAACCTTCTCCACCTGTTACTAGAAGGATTTGATACCCATCAATATGCTTGTGCCAATTATTTCGACATCCTGGTTCAAATGAGACATTTGCTACACCTGCAGCTACTTCTGGGTCGTTAACTAGTCCAGCTACATAGCTTTTACCAATAAAATATTGAGCATATTTTTCATTTTCATCACCTAGAGGAAAAATAACCCCGTCTTTTACGTTAGTATTTAATTCCATAATAAGATTCCTTTCTATTTAACCTCATTTATCCAATCAATCACTTCTTGATGAGAATCAGCCACGTTGTTTCTTGAAATACTTAAAGCATTAGAAACTACATCGGCATCTGGTAATTCGTCTTCTAAAATCCCAACTGTTCCTGCCAAACCACTTCCACCATGAGTACTAAACGGAATGACTGTTTTTCCAGAGAAATCATAACTTTCTAAGAAAGTGTAGAATACCATTGGAAAATCTGAGTTCCAAATTGGATACCCAAGATAAATTGTGTCGTATTGGTCAAAGTTACTGATTGTAGATGCCAATGCTGGTCGTTCATTGCTACTTTTCTCATCAGCAGCTTCATCCAGTAACTCATCGATATCTGTTGGATAAGATTTTTCTGCTTGTATTTGGAAAGTATCAGCATTCAACTCTTCTGAAATCCAATTTGCAGTTTGTTGAGTCAATCCAAGTCGTTCTCCATTTTCCTCCATTAGACTAGCCCCTGTCGTTACATCTAAATCATTTCCAACTGGAAGTGAAAAATAGGCAACGAGAACTTTTCCGTCTCCATCAGGATTTCGTACTTCAGAAGTAGCTGTTACAGAATTATTTGTATTAGACGAATTTCCATTGCTGGCCTCGTCACTGTCACTGCTACATCCAACTAATAAAAATAGTAAAGGTAAAGTAAATAAGATTTTTTTCATGAAAGCCTCCATTTATTTTTTATCAAAGATTGTATCAATTAGTAAAAACTTGGTTTTTCAAATTCAGTTCCAGGTTCACCGATTCCAAGACTCTCACGATGATAATCAAGCTTACCAGTTAAAAGATCCGTGACAACCTGGGATACTGCCTCACGTGTTACCTGAGCCTCTTTGAACGGTTCACCTTTTTTAGTTAGCTGAACATCAGTATTTCCTTTCTCATTGTATAACCATGTAATTCGTAAAATAATATAATCAAGGCTACTATTCTCGATTGCATCAGCCGCTCTTCGATACTCTGAATTCCACATAATACCAGTATTTGCTCTATACCATTGTTGGAATTTCCCTTCAATTTCTTGATAAATATCTGGGACACTAGCCGCGATAAACTTTTTGATACCAATCTGTTCAAATAATTTCACTAAAGGTTCAACCAACTTATCTCCACCAACATAACTTAAGTAGACAGCATCAACATCTTTTAAGTTATCACGAATTTTTTCAACTTCTTCAAATGTACCGTCTACTAATGTAACTCGCGAATTATTACTAAAACTAAGTCGTTTAGAAACATTTCGACCATATAGAACTAAGTCATAATTGGTTTGATTTAACAAATCACTTGTCACTAATTTTCCAATCTGTCCTGCGGCACCTAATATCATTACTTTCATCGTAATTTCCTCCAGTTTAATGTTCTCATGATGATTTTATATGGTTGACTCTACATACTAAAGAATCACTTCTATTCTTCTTAATTTCAAAGAATAGAAGTGATTCTGAATGTAATTGGAACTACAATATTTTTACTAGTGTATCCGATCACTTCATTCTATGAAATTCTTTTGTAAATATAATTGTTTGATTATTGAAGTTGGTACTTTATTCGGACCTCCAAAAATTACATCTGGTGGAGCTTTTCGAATATTACTTGAAGTTTCATAAATTAACACATCTAGATTTTTTTCCACTGACAAGCTACCTTCTTTCTTGATTAATAAATGTAACTAATATCTACTGAACAAATCACTTTTCTAGAAGGTTAGTGATCTATCCTTAAATAAAATGAAAAATTGCTGACTAGGAGGAGCACCTAAAAATTCTCGG
>NZ_JAWGOQ010000001.1:0-339514 GCF_032555305.1 Enterococcus sp. | reverse complement strand
GTTCTTCGTTGACGTCTTGACATGAAAAATCCTCCAGTGTGTTTTTTATTATTCTACACACCTTATTTTTTCTGTCTAGTCTAGTGTAGCCGATTCAAGGAAGAGCCGATTCTTCAAAAGAAGCAAACCGTTGCACTTCTTTTGAACTGTTCATAATGTGAAAGAGCCCCTTATTTAGCGTTATTGTGATCGTTACTCTTATCCTTCAAATTATTTGTCACAGTGATCCATGAGATCATTCCGCAAGCAGCTGTTGCAATCCACCAAATAGCTACGATAGGCAATATCTGACGTGTCTTCAAATTCATCACCCCTAATTTAAGTATGCAGGATTACCTAGATTCGGACAAGAAATTAATGATTTTGTCCATAGACAATCCACAAAAAATAGCACTTAGCTAATCCAAAGTCTTGTTCTTATTAGCATCCTGAATCCCATGTTTGACAGCCAGCCTGATCACCACATACAAAACAAGCAAGCGAAGCGCGTTATAAATGAAACTATATAGCATTCCCATCGTTCCCATAATAATCCCCTCTTTTTTCTTTATTATATCATGACAAAATGGTGCTAAAACCGGTTCTATGAACAAATAAAAAGCCATCCAACAATTCGGATAACTAGGAATTCAAGCGCGTTTTAAATTTAGAAAATAGAATAGCAGAACTAAGCATAACGCCATAATACAAAACTGGTAAGAATATGGAATCGAAATCTGCGAAGTAATAGTAAAAAAAGACCCTGTAAGAGAGTCTAAATAAAGTTCACACTTTGTTCTTTTAGTTGTTTGATCAGTTCGGTGACATAGGCATCTTGAAACTCTTTACGGAAGGCGTCAATGAATTCATCTGAAAGTGCCTGATAATTTTTTTACGAATAGTCCAGCAATTCCTTAGGTGTTTCAAATTATGCGATAATCGAAGCACTGTCGAAAGAGTCAGCAACCTTCAGCGAAACAGACTTCATCAAAGAAACCACATTAATTTGTGTTCTTAGCATAAAAATGACCTCTTGAGTTGAGTGTGACACAAATGAGCCTGACTTATCTGAGAGCTAGTCAAATAGCGAATAGAATGGAGACTGTTAGATTCCTAGGATAAAAGATATACTGAATTCAAATGAACATTCAAAATAATATGACTATTATGTCAAAAATTTGGTGCTTTCAGATGATTGTCAGCACGCAGGAGGAAGATTAATGAATAGAGAATTACACGAAGGTGCAACGTATCGTCACTTTAAGGGCGGAATGTATCAAGTACTGTTTGTGGCGCTTCACACAGAAACACAAGAGGAATTAGTTATCTATCGTTCACTAGAAAATGGGCAGCATTTCGCAAGACCCAAAGCCATGTTCTTAAGTGAAGTGGATCATAAAAAGTATCCAGAGATCGATCAAAAATATCGAATGGCATTGATTGAGCAAGACTCCGATGAAATTCCTTCATAAGACGAAGGCAAGGATCATGAAACATTGATTTACTATTGAAAATAGTAGCTGAAAAAACGAACTAGTCTTTCTAGTTCGTTTCGTGAGTGATTTGATTATTCCTGATTTTAAAAATGGCACTGACGATCACCAAAGCCATCGAAAAGCCCTTCGCAAATTCAAGCAGCGAGTTATTTACAATACATGCGATCGAAAAGGAGCAGATAGCCAGAGCAATCGAGAATTTGAAAAATGCCTCGTAGTTTTTGATCAAAGTCGTCACAACCTTTTTTTCTTTCATTATAGCAAATCCCTGATCTGAATAGGCGATTACTCCAGCTGAAAAGCCTCAATTATTCTATCGCAGACTTCTTCAGGAGACAGCTTGGTGTTGTTGATCTTCAAGTGTTTGACCGGTGGAAAAAGCGTATTCAGTTCCTGTTCACGACTTTCCAAGCGAGCATGTTTCGCTGCGCTTAAAAGTTCTCTTCTTGAAAATTTAGTATCTCGCTTGGAGGGTTTCATTTTCAAGCGATCCTCATGAACATTCCTCTTTAGCCGTGTTCTCAATTTGGCAACCAACTCAATAAAATAAACCTCTTGATCAGCTTCCAAAAAAATCGAGGAAATATCCTGTAAAAATTCGAGATCATAAGCAGAATCAAAATCAATCACCACAGTGAAGATGATCGTCTTAGTGGTATTGTTTTCCAGATTAGTGACAAACGCTTTGAAAAGTTCTTTTCTGGTTCTATCTGAGAGCATGAATGCTGGCTTGCTATAGCCTAGAAAATCGGCGAAAAGATCCAGCGTTTGATGATTGAACAATAATTTTCCATCTATTCGTTTTTCTAACTCTTGCCCCACAGTCATTTTGCCGACGGCTTGAGAGCCAATGAGTACAATTAAAGCCATTGTGATCACATCCATTTTTCTTGTAGTGTCTAAGGGTACTAAGGTTATTAGAAGTCAGATACTGACTATTGACGATCGTTCTTGAAAGAACAACCAGTGTAAAAAATTAAGCATTCAAATATGCCGATAGCATAAGTCCATTTTCTAAACTGATTGAACAAGCTAGAAACATATCTGTCTAACGGTGTCAGGAAAATAATAAGCGATAAAAACAATGCTCCAGTCACTAACAAACGAACTAGAGCAGATTTTTGAGATTTTAGACTTACCAAAAAAGTATAAATTCTAGTGAACAATAACCATAGGAAAAAGAGCATAAGTGCATGAGAACTTCTTTCTGTGACTCTCCCCTTAAGAGCGGTGTTTAAAAGTACAGAAAAAATGATTGAAGCAACAACAGGAGCAATTAAGATAAATTTATTCAGTAAAGAAACAATCTTTTCAGTATTCTTATTCTTGCGATAGCTAATAAAAGTTTTTGACAAATACAAATGATACAGACAAAGAACAACAATCAAACACAATAGTAAATAGCTCAAAATATTCCCCTCTTTCAAAAGAAATTGTATCAAATTGAAGGGAAGGAAGGAACAGGAAATATAGTTAATATTATTGTATTGGCAATCATTTAAAATGTGATGACTATTAATGCTATGTCATTGATCTTGCGTTTAACACTTGGTATAATGGTATTAGACAGCTACTCGCTACTAGCATCGTTTGGGGTGGACGATGTTCTATCGCGATTCATTAACGGGAAATATATGATTGGAAGGAGCGTAGAAAACGAAGAAAATCGAAAAATTAGAAAGGAGCGGTACTAGTATGTCTAAAACAATTCAGATTAGGGTTGATGATAACTTAAAGGCTGCCTCAGATCGTTTATTCGAAGAACTCGGGACAACTACCAATGAAGCCATTAAGATGTTTCTGAAAAAAGCCATTAGAACGAAAAGTATTCCTTTTAGTGTAAGTGTTAATGACTTCAACGACAGGACAAACGAGGCATTTGAAGAGATGGAACAAATCAAGAAAGGCGAACTTGGTTTCAAGGAGTATCAAAGTTCAGATGAACTATTTAAGGATGTAGATCTCTAGGATCATCTTTCCCTGAAAAGGGGCGTAGTTTCGATGGGTAAAATGGTACAGGTGCCGACAACGCAATTCAAAAAGGACATTAAACGGTTGAATAAAAGCGGCCGGTATCAGTTGGGAAAATTAAAAATAGCAATGGACCTAATAGCAGCAAATGAACCGCTGCCGGCAAAATATGTAAATCATAAGCTGGTAGGATATGAAAACAGATGGGATTGTCACATTGAAGGTGATTGGCTTCTATTGTATGAACTTGATCCAACGAACGATAGAGTCTACTGGATTAGGTCTGGAACACATTCTGATATCTTTAGGTAAATTTTAGTGGGACGAAATTAGAAGAAGCAACATACATTTAAATTTGTATGTTGCTTTTTTGCATTAATTTTAAGCCTATCCTTTCGCCGATCAAGAGATGTCAACAAAAAAGGCAATCGGTTATTGATTGCCTACCAAGTGCCTTTTTACAGAGTTAGCAATTGTGTCAGAAAAGAAAATTAAGGCAGTCCCTGCTAATGAAATAGGAAAGTTGAAATTGAGAAAGCCAGCGTTGAGTATCACAACAATTATCCCCACATAAAAAAACACATTTGGTTTCATTCGACTAGTCCACTTCATATCATTCACTTCCTTTTATCTTAGGATAATATATGTTAGCGAAACACAAAATAGGGCTTAAGAATGAATTGTGGGGAATACTGCTATCGTTTTTTGAAATAAACACCGAAACCCAAAAATAATACGCAAGGGAGACAGTAGTCGAATATTCTATCAATCATCAAATCGGTAGTAATTATCCGATGAAACACGAATACATCTAGGCACATTCTCAAAGTCAAAAGAAGAAATACTAAGAACGAAGAAGCAAAAAAGCACGTTGATCTAAGTGAATTACTTACTTTCAAAATACCACCACTACAAAATTTTATCCTATTAACAATTAAAAAAAATCAGTTTACAGAGAAAACAACCGAAGTTTAGGTCAATATATAAAAATAGACAACCGACTTCCGGTTGTCTAAATGATTAAACCTTCTTATTTCTGTAATTTTGAAAAGCTTGCAAGAAACAAACTATCCCAGCAAAATACAAGTAAAACTTATGATCCCACAAAACAGCCCAAACAATAAAAAGTAGACCAAAAAATATGAATACAGGAACGCTAGCAGATAATTTTTGCATCATAGGAATTCCTCCCTTTTAATCATATTTTAACACAAATAACCCACGTATAACTTTGAAAAAATTAATTTCAAGATGCAGTAATCATAAAGAAATCATCAGTTATTGAAGGAGTCCGAACAGCTAAATCACCGCCAGAGTCATTAAACAAATCAAAAATGAGCGACTGCTCCTATTCAAAAGAAGGAATAAAACAGTGCCTACTGCATTTCGCAGTAGGCACTCTTCATCGTATCAGTCAAAATAATCCTGCGGGTCAGCTGCCATTTCTTCAAATTGATTCAGAAATTTTGCGGCGTGGAAGCCATCACACACTGCATGATGAACCTGCAATGAGATTGGGAAAAAGATTTTATCCTCTTGAAAAATGAATTTTCCGCCAGTAATAATGGGCAATAAATAGTTCTGCCCGTTGTTCGCATTCAGATTGAATCCAGTAAAGGAGGTCCAGGGAATCATCGAGACATTAATCACGTTCTCCGGCAACGTTTTTTGCGGAAACAATTTGCCGGTGTTGCTAAAGGCAGTTAAATCGGCAAGGTAGTTTTTCTTAAACAGATTGAAGCTTGGTGAATAGTCAGTAGCCAGCGTGGAAAACTGCTGCGTCTCTTTGTCGAAGATCGTATACAGAGGAGACAACGTATCCCAATAACCGAGCTGACCTTGACGATTGAAGCTCATCCTGAAATTTATTTCCTGATTGGCGATCGTCGTTACCAGATAAAGAAATCCTAAATAAAATGAATGATCATTCGCTTTGAGAAAATTGTAAAGAGCAGTAATCTCTATTTCCTTTGTGATGCTGAAGGATGTTTGTTGAGACAAGTAATGGTTGAAAACTTCGGTACGTTCCCATTTTTCTAAATTAATTACTGTAAAAGACATCTTGATTCCTCCTAATAATATGATCTGTATTGTTAGGAGGATAAATCATCTGTTTTTTTCATTTGTAATCAGTCCTTTGTATGGTATAGGGTCATTTTAACATGGGATAGGAGCTTATTGATGGCTTAACTATGGACTAATGATCACTATGCAAAGCAGGGATTTAGTCATCAACGGCAAGTGGAAGACCGGCCAACAGTGTGACGAGGATAGCAGAATGTGTCATGTTAGAGGTATACATCAAATAGTTACAATCGGCTACAGACTGCTCAAGCGAGTAGTCTTTTTTTATTCAGTCAGTGATCTCAAAATGGATACAAAATAATAAACCAGCAAGCATAGATGAACAGATCCACTAGCAACGGCAGCAGAATCTTTTCTTTTGATCTTGATAATAAAAATGAATCAATCATAAAAAAGGCGAGGAAGACTAGAACGACAATCTTCCCGCTTGGTCGCACTAAGGCTAAAAGGATGAAGGTCGTCAGCAAACAGATCATATAAACGATATAAACGGACTTATATTTTTTTGGAAGGTATCTCAAATTCGCAAACATCGTGGACCTCCTTTTTTTATTAAAGTATAGCAACGATGCGGCAGCTAAACAATCTGTTTAAGGTGCAGAGCTAAAGTCATCAGCCAAACTTCATCCAATCATCCCCTCTTGATTTTTATCAATATTTTGAAAAAAAGTTAATCATTAAGCTGATTTTTTGAGTTGTTTTTTTATCCGTGTTACGGTTGTTTGTATAGTAAAAGAACGTTTGAAGGTCAGAATTGTCAATGATTTTCAACCAAAAACCATCACTAGGAGGAATTTAGACATATGGCAAAACAGCAAGCTTTACCAGCAGTCGAAACACGTCTCTATATTAATGGCAAATGGGTGGAAGGCTCAGAAGGAACTAAAGCGGTGACGAATCCGGCGACAGGCGAAACCTTGGCGAAGGTTCATGTCGGGGGCGAAAAGGAAGTCCATGCGGCGATTGAAGCGGCGAACAAGGCTTTTCCTGAATGGTCACGAACCTCTGCTGCGGAACGGGCAACGTTAATGAACAAAATGGCGGATCTCGTGGAGGAAGACGCGGATCGCCTAGCAACAATTATGACGATGGAGCAAGGCAAGCCCTTGACTCAAGCAAAAGGCGAGATTCAAACAAACGTAGAAAATCTACGCTGGAATGCCGCAGAAGGGCAACGTCTATTAGGCGAGATTGTACCATCACCAGCTACAAATCAATGGCAAGTCCGCAAGCAGGCGGTTGGTGTTGTTGGAGCGATCACCCCGTGGAACTTCCCATCGAATATGATCATCCGCAAGATTTCACCTGCGATCGCAGCTGGCTGTACGGTGATTTTGAAGCCATCGAAGGAAACACCGCTGTCAGCGTTAGCGTTAATGGAATTGTTTGATAAGGCAGGATTTCCTGATGGCGTCGTAAATATCGTCTTAGGCGATTCTTCTACGATTGGAACGATCTTGTCAGAATCAGAGGATGTACAAAAAATCACCTTTACCGGCTCTACCGGAGTGGGACAAAAGCTGAATGAGCAAGCGGCGCCAACCTTGAAAAATGTCTCGATGGAGTTAGGTGGTCATGCACCGTACATTATTTTCCCGGATGCGGATATCGAACGAGCAGTGGAAACCTTGATCGAAACGAAGTTTATCAATAATGGTCAGGTCTGCACCTCGCCAAACCGAATCTTTATCCATCGGGACATCAAGGAGAAAGTGACCGATCGGATTGTCGAAGCGATCAAAGATGTGACGGTCGGCAATGGCTTGGATGACCCAACAGTAGGACCATTGATCAATCAAGATGGTGTCGAAAAAGTCGTGGATCAATTAAAGGACGCGACGGACAAAGGCGCGAAAATCCTGGCTGGCGGTCATAAGCTTGAAGCTGGCGAATATGCCAACGGGAATTTCTTTGAGCCGACTGTGTTGGATGGGGTAACGAAGGAAATGGATATCTTCTATCAAGAAACCTTTGGACCAGTAATCCCATTGATTACTTTTGAAGATGAAGAAAAAGTCATTGAAGACGCAAATGATACAGAATTTGGATTGGCCTCTTATTTCTTCTCAACCAACATCCATACCGTGGAAAATGTGAGTAACAAATTACAATACGGCATGGTTGGTGTCAATGATACGGATATCTCAAACTCAGCGACACCGTTTGGCGGCGTGAAGCACTCGGGCTTCGGTCGGGAAAACGGCACGTACGGGGTCGAGGAATATGTGGCTGTCAAGTTTGTCAATATTCGTACCGCAAAATAATCTCAGAATATCGTAAAGAGCGTACCTTTTTGAAGAGTACGCTCTTTTTATATTATAAATATCGTTATTCCGAAGTGGGAAAACAAAACATTTAGTATATAACTTAAAAATAATAGTCATTTATTTTGTTCAATATCATTCAAAATTATCAATGATTCAAACTGAACAAAAAAAATTTAACTATTAGTTTCTAAAAAAATTTATTTTTATTTTAAAAAGTGAGTTAAATAACTTGTTAGGAATATTTTGCGGTTGATGTAACAAAGGAAATCCGTCATTCGATAACGCATTCGTTTTTTTCGGAGGTCAAAGCAGAGAAAGTTCATATCAGTTACCATTATTATACAGTAAAACAACGGATAAAACGAAGCAATGATTAGCAAACGCGTTGTTGCTTGGCTTTTTCTTTTGTCAGATTAATTTATAAAGGGGGGAAGTGAAGGAATTTTATTGCTTGAAAGTGGTAGGAATAACTTGAATCAGTATGGAGCAGAAGGGGTTTTGTTTCATGCACAAATGATTGCTAGTTCTAGTAATCATTGTTGGTGGGGATAAGCATAGGAGTTAGTGAAGAGGGTGATAGTATGAACTTTAGAGAGATTTTAGGTGTGAGTAATCTGCGGCATTTACGTTTGGTGGAATTGTTATATGCTTGCCGTATCGGTCTATCGAGTGACCAGTTACTAGAAGAGTTAGAATGCTCGCTATCTGTATTATTGAAGGATGTTAAGCTGATCAACAGTCAGCAGGATGCTTTTCGTATTATGAAATATAAGGGACTGTATCAGCTGCAGATCAAATCGCATGTCAGTATCAATCGGCTGTATGCCGATACGATCCAGCAATCGCCGGAGTTCCAGATTATTGAGGAGCTATTGTACGAGGAATGCGAAAATATCATTGATCTGTCGAAGAAGCTCTTTTTGAGTCCGTCTAAAACACAGCGGAATCTTAAGAAGATTGAGAGTGTGTTACAGAAAACAGGGATCACGTTGCAGTACCGGCCGTTGCGACTGGAAGGCAATGAAAGTGTGATTCGACATATGTACTATCGTTATTTCATTGAAAAATCAGATCGTTTGGATTCGCTGTATCGTGACCTGAAGGAGTTCCAGATCAAGGCGATCACGGAGCTGGTGGATCAATTCATCCAAGTGAATAAACTGGAGGATAATTACATTTCCCGCAAACGTTTGGGTTATAACATGTACATTAGCCTGTGGCGGATTAAGAACGGGCATTATTATCCGAAATCAGAGCTGAGCAGTGATTTGATGCTGCCGGAGCGGCAAATCCTAGACGCCTTTAAGCGGATGGCACTGGAGGTCTTTCGGGTGAAGTTATCGTCGGATAAGATCAAGGATTGTCTTTGGTTGTCTTACGCGGATATCGTGGTTGCCAGTAAGAGTCAATTGCACAGCGCGCTAAAAAAAGAAGACGAATATGCGGACTACTATTATCGTCACTTAGAGCTGGTGGAGGAGTTCGATAGCTTGTTGAATTTCTCATTAGGCAATGAAAAGAAACAGGAATTGGCGATCGTTTTGTTGAATGAGCATCGCATCTATGAACCGGATGGACAGCTGATCGATATTCTGTTCCGTCAACGGAGGATTTTCCTTGAGAAGTTGTCTGAGACGCATGACCAAGCGGTTAAGAAGGTGAAGAAGATCGTGGATCATTTTGTTCGCCGCTATCAGATCTATCAAGAAGAGGACTTTGTTTGGAATTATGTCTATATCTTAATTACGATGGTTCCGCAAAGTTTGACGCTACTAGCCAGCTGCGATCGACCATTGAAGCTGTTGCTGATGTCTGAGCTGTCGCCGACAGAAGAATTTTTCTTAGGCAATCAGATCGAAAATCAAATCTATGGCAATTTCGAAGTTCATTATGTCGAAAAGAAATTGACCAATGTGAACATTAATCGTTCAGAATTGGAAAAATATGATGCACTGATCACCTCCAGCAGTGTGGAAGAAGTGCCGGAGGAGTATCCGACTGTTGTGATCGATCCATTCTTGACGAATCAAGATGTGTTTCAACTGCAGCAATTAGTCAGTAAGTTAGCTGGGTGAAAGGGTACGTTTCCACCCAATCCTAATAGAGGGCGCGGAGTAGACGACCGCACATCCCCTAAAAATGGCAGCAAGGAAATCAAATGATTCCCTGCTGCCAATACTGTTTATAAAAAATGATCTATACAAAAAATCGTTAAAGAAGAAAAATCTTCCTTAACGATATTTTTTTGCGCTTTTCAATCTAGTTGGTTGTGCCGTAGTCCGAAACGGTTTCTTGAAGCGCTTTGGCAGTACAAGTGAGATTAATTCAAAAGGCGTAGCTAGAACGGTCCAAGACACTTGGCGAGCACTTGGGTGGAAATAGTACACCTGCATCAAAACAAAATGTAGCAGCAATAAGCCTGGCAATAATTGAAGTCCAATCTGCCATGGGGCCACCCAGTCGGTGAAGTAGCGAAGCAGGCTTAACCCCAGCGGGTACAAGTAAAACAGTGAAGTCACGATATTTACACGCCAGCTCTTCGTCAATAAACGAATATTTAATAGGAAAAAAAGTGCTGAAAGTACAACTCCGATTGGCGGAAATAGACTGACTAACAATGAATAGATCGCACCGAACAGTAACATTCCCGGGCCTTTAATTAATGCGGCCACGAGGATCAAGAGCCCGATCAATAGTAACTGTTGTTTGATCGTCGCGATTACTAAAACAGCAAAAAGTGCTAATAGGGCCCAGTGCCAAAAGCTGCTAAATGGTTCCTTGTCCGGATAGCGCTGCTTCAAATAGCGTGCGGCGTTTGGAAATTCCTTTTGAAAATTAGACATAGACTCACCTCTTTCTAAGTAATAACTTACAAAAACTATTATAGAGAGAATAGTTGGGGTAGACATCCGACTTTCGGCGGATTTTCTGCCTGCTTTAGACGGAGTTTTTCTGATTGATCAAATTCTACTTGACCTGAAATGCGTCCCATAGTTTATGGTATTCTTGATTAGACGAATAAAAAGAAGGAGATGACTAAAAATGAGTATCAAAATGATCGCGGTCGATATGGATGGCACCTTTTTGAACGATCAGAAAGAGTACAATCGAGAACGATTTGAAAAGCTTTTCCAACAATTAAAGAATCAGGATATCAAGTTTGTCGTGGCAAGCGGAAACCAATACGACCAACTAAAAAGCTTTTTCCCAGAGAATCATACCGAGATGTCGTTTGTTTCAGAGAATGGCGCGAATATTATAGTTGAAGGGCAGCATTACTATAACGCGCAGCTGCCTATGGACAAAGTTTTGGCATCGTTAAAAGGGATTAATGCCCTTGAACCGATCGTAAATGTGGTCTGCGGCAAAAATAGCGCCTACGTGTCCCAAGACATATCAGAAGAGGTATTCAAGAGTGTCAGCTTTTATTACCCTAGCATCAAAAAATTGGAGAAGCTGGAGGATGTCGCAGATCAAGGCGATGAGATCTTCAAATTTGCACTGACCTTCCTAACTAGCGACATCGAAGAGAAGCTAAAAGCTTTAGACAAGGTGCTGGCTGGTGAAATGATTCCTGTTTCCAGCGGGCATGGCGATATTGACTTGATCATCCCCGGCGTTCATAAAGCCAATGGTCTGGCAAAATTAGGTGAAGAGTGGGGCATCGAACCAGCTGAAATCGCCGCTTTTGGTGATAGCGGCAACGATATTGAGATGTTGGAATACGCTGGTTTCAGCTACGCGATGGAGAATGCTCAGGAAAAAGTAAAGGAAGCGGCAGAGGAAATCATCCGTTCCAATAATCAAGAAGGTGTGTTGGAAGTGATTGAGCAGCTGTTAAACAAATAATCGAAGAAAAAGGACTTTAGAACGTTGATCGTTTTAAAGTTCTTTTTTGTTGTATTAGATTTTCGTCTGTTTGTAGTCAATGTGTTAAAATAGGTTGGATTCTAAATGAAATCGAGTTTCGATATAAACAGTTAGAATGAATTAGGAGGACTACCCATGATTTTTGATTCTCACACGCATTTGAATGCGGAACAATTTGAAAATGAGATTCCAGAAACAGTCGAACGGGCGCGCGAACTTGGCGTGACGGAGATGGCTGTGGTTGGATTTGATACACCCACCATTGAAAAAAGCTTAGAGCTGAACCAGCAATATGAAGGGATTTATTCCATCATCGGTTGGCATCCAACAGAAGCTGGCAGCTATACAAAAGCAATCGAAGAAGACTTGATCAAGAAATTAACCTTGCCGAAAGTGGTGGCACTTGGAGAGATCGGTTTGGACTACTACTGGATGGAAGATCCAAAAGAGGTCCAAGATAAGGTCTTTCGTCGTCAGATCGCGATTGCGAAGGAAATGAATCTGCCTATCAGCATCCATACCCGTGATGCGCTGGAGGACACTTATAAGATTTTGAAGGAAGAAGATATCCGCGACATCGGCGGAATCATGCACAGCTTCAGCGGAAGCGGTGAATGGGCGAAGCGCTTCTTAGATTTAGGTATGCACGTATCTTTCTCTGGTGTAGTGTCGTTTAAGAAAGCATTAGACGTTCAAGAAGCGGCAACGGTTGTACCGATGGATAAATTATTGGTAGAAACGGATGCGCCTTATTTAGCACCGATGCCTTATCGCGGTAAACGCAACGAACCGGGCTATACTCGTTATGTCGTGGAAAAAATTGCAGAATTACGGAATCTGCCGATGGAAGAAGTCGCGTATCAAACGACGCAAAACGCTCACCATTTGTTTAGGATCAATGCCAATGGTTAAGGAGTATAAAGAAAAAATCGAGGAGATCATTGTCGTTGAAGGCAAAGACGATACCAAACGTTTGAAGGAAGTTTTTGATGTCGATACGATCGAAACGCGCGGTTCAGCGATTAACGAAGCCATTCTCGAACAAATTGAACATGCGCAAGAAACGCGCGGTGTAATCGTCTTTACCGATCCTGATTTTTCCGGCGAAAAGATTCGCAAGACGATCATGGAGGCTATCCCCGATGCGCAGCACGCTTTCTTATCCAGAAGAATGGCGGCGCCGCAAAAGCGCGGCAGCAGTCTCGGCGTAGAACATGCCAGTGATGAAGCGATCATCGAAGCACTTCATAAAGTCGTGACACCAGCAGAAGACAATGAACCAAAAATTGCTAGACAAACGCTCTTAGATTATGGTTTAATAGCGGGAGCTCAAGCCCGTGAACGCCGTGAGCGTCTGGGTGATGAATTGAAGATTGGCTATACAAATGCCAAACAATTGGAAAAACGTTTAGCAATGTTTCGGATCACCGAAGCACAATTGCATGAGGCAATGAAGAAAGTTGAGGAAACCTCTTGAACAACTACAAAGATATTGCAACACCTTCAAGAACGCGAGAAATCCTGCAAAAACACGGATTCTCCTTCAAGAAAAGTTTAGGTCAGAACTTTTTGACCGAACCCAACATTTTACAAAAAATCGTCGCTACCGCTGAAATCGATGAACACACCAATGTTATCGAAGTTGGACCGGGAATTGGCGCATTGACCGAACATCTAGCCCGTGCGGCACATCAGGTTCTAGCGTTTGAGATTGATGATCGCTTGATTCCAGTATTAGAAGATACCTTGAGTCCCTATGACAATATCAAAGTCGTTCACAACGACATTTTAAAGGTTGATTTGAAAAAGGAAACCGCCTATTTCGATCAAGCGATGCCCATCAAGGTGGTAGCGAATCTGCCGTATTACATTACGACACCGATCATGATGCACATCTTGGAATCAGATTTAGCTGTCGATGAGCTGGTGGTCATGATGCAGCGGGAAGTCGCGGATCGCATCTCGGCGCAACCGGGAACAAAAGCCTATGGTTCATTGTCGATCGCGGTCCAATATTACATGGAAGCCAGCACAGCCTTCATCGTGCCGAAAACAGTTTTTGTTCCTCAGCCAAATGTTGATTCAGCAATTTTACGTTTGGTTCGCCGAGAAACACCAGCGGTCGAAGTCACGAACGAAAATGAATTTTTCAAATTGACCAAGGCAGCTTTTAATATGCGCCGCAAGACATTATGGAACAATTTATTAAGCAGCTATGGCAAAGATGATGCCACCAAAGCGTGGTTGGAAACCAGCCTGCAGCAAGCCGAGATCGATCCAAAACGACGCGGCGAGACGCTTTCTTTGGCGGAGTTTGCCCGGTTATCTAATGCGTTAGAAGTGAATAAAAAAAAGTAATCAACGAGCGCTCAGAATGATCTTCTGAACGCTCGTTTTGTTATATGCTTCTTATTTTTCCTGATTTTTTCAAATAGGATGTGACCTCTTCCTTCAATACATCAAATGTTTTGTCACTCGTTGTAATGTTCAAAATAAACTGAACAGCTTCTTCTTGGCTAAAGCTAGTTGAGTAACCATTAGCAATCAAAAATGTCGCCATGGCGACCAAGGCCGTTCGTTTATTGGCATTTTGAAAAGGATGTCTTTTAGCAAGAGTAATAGCTAATATCGCGGCTTTATCGTGAATTTCTGAATAAATCTCTTTACCAAAAACAACTTGCATAGGTTGTTTGACGCATCTATCTAAGGCAGAGGCATCTCTTACTCCGATCATTTCTCCTGCGGAAGTTTTTGAGATTAATTTGGCATTGATTCTAATTATGTCTTTGACGGTTAAATAAATCATAAATCTACCAAATCTTTGATTGCTTCTTCGTATTGAGTCATAACTGAATCGACAATCGAATCAATGTCTGCCACTTCGGTTGCTTTTTCGATTTTAATGCTGCCGTCAGGTAAAAGAATGTATTGAATAGAATCGCCGGTAGTGACGCCAAGTTGTTCTTTTACTTCTTGAGGAATGGTTGTTACATCGCTATTACCTGATTTTCTGATTTTATATGATTTTGTTGATTTATCCATAATACTTCTCCTTGTATCTATTTGGTTTATGTATATATAATAGTACGTGTATATACATTGTCAATTGTAGATACTATTGCCTGCAAATAATCATCTACTCGCTACAGCTTATTTCATACGTTTCAACTGTTTGAGACGAAATTACGCTGGTTGCCAAAATACTGAATGATTTCATAAGCTTTTCTAATAAAATCCACAGCTAATTTGTCAAACAAAACCCAACTACCCTATAATAAGGAACATAAATTTGTTTTTTGGAGGACACAATGAAAAAATTCATTATTGGAATATTAGTAGTAGCGGTATTGGGGGTTGGCGGCTATTATGCCTACACGACTTTCTTTACAAGCGATGAAGCACCCAAGCAAGAAACGAGCAAATCAACAACTAAAGAAGAAAAAAAGGTGAAGGAACCGAAAAAAGCCGGTGAAACGATCAAAGGTAGCGACTACAGCAATGCAGATAATTGGTTATCAAAACCAACTGAGATCACTAGCCAAGCAGATGTGTTCATGCTCTATCCAACAGCTTACGCACAAAAAGATGAAAATTCTTCACCCGTAGCCAAAATTGACGATGCAACGATGCGGGCCGGAGCACAAGTATTCCTAGCAACTCAAGGCTCAGCTTTTGATACTAGCGGTAATATTTACGCTCCTTATTATCGTCAATTAGATGCAAACTGGTTGTATTCAAAATCAAAAACGGAACAAAATGAATATGTTGATGGTGTACCCAAAGCGGATGTTTATGCAGCTTTTGACTATTACATTAAACATGAAAATAATAATCGTCCCTTTATCTTAGTTGGTCATTCGCAAGGTGCTCGCATGATCAAAGCCATCCTGTACGATTATTTCAAAAATAATCCGGGTGTCAGCGACCGCATGATCGCAGCCTACGTTCTAGGCCAATCAGTGACTCAACAAGAAATGAATGATAATCCGCAAGTCAAATTTGCGACAGGCCCAGATGATACCGGCGTGGTTGTTTCCTACAATACCGTTGCACCTGATTTTACTGGCGAATTGCCAACTTGGGATGAAGGTGCACTAGCCATCAATCCAATCAATTGGACTACTGACGGTACACCTGCGACAGCTGCAGAAAATCTAGGCTCATATGTGCGCAATGAAAATGGCGACTACACGAAGGTCATGAATCTCGCAGACGCGACTGTTGACGGAACAAGAGGTCTGGTCGTTTCTTCAACCGTTGATAAAGCTAAATACGAAATGCCGGAAAGCACACGTAAACTTTACCCAGCTGGTTCATTCTTGAATAACGATATCAGCTTCTATTACTACAACCTGCAGCAAAATGCCGAAAATCGCGAAAGCCAATACTTCGCAACTCATCCGGATCAAGCAGCACAAACAACTGATCCGAATCAGTCAGCCCAACAAGACACACAGACTGTTGATCCAAATCAGCAACAACCAGCACAATAATTTGAGGAACTGTCTATCGCTGAGGTAGGCAGTTTTTTTGAGATTTATAGATTAATAAAATTATCGTAATTCCGTTCGACGTACGTTAAGCCGTACGGTAAAATTATCTTAAAGAAAAAAGAGGTGAGCACACATGGAAGTTATTTCACCAACAAATGCTCGAAAAAATTTGTACGGAATTATCAAGCATGTCGTTGCAGATAATCAGCCGGTTGAAATTTCAAGCATGAAAGATGAAAATGAAAGTGTTGTTGTAATTAGTAAAAGTGATTGGAATGCCATTCAAGAAACCATGTATTTACAAAATGTTGGAGTGTTAGATAAAATCAAACATTATGAAGACGAGGAAACGGAAGAATTGGGAGAAATCGATTGGGATACATTATAAGAATAAAAAAGAATGCACGAAAAGACTTACCCAAATTGAAAGCTGCTCACTTGAATGATAAGTTTGACAAATTAATTCAAGTAATTAAAGAGGATCCCTTTCGAACGCCCCCTCCTTACGAAAAAATAGTCGATGTTCCATACTACTCTAGAAGAATCAACATCATGCACCGTTTAGTCTACAGTGTAAGTGAAGAGGAAAAGACTGTTACCATCCAATCTGTCTGGTCTCATTATGAAAGAAACCTGAATTAACCATTGCTTTCTCCGCCATTTACCGTCATTTGGCGGAGATAAAAACCGCTCAACCCAATTTTTCTCAGGGTTGAGCGGTTTTTTTGTCTAAAAATTCAATCCAAACTTTTATCTAAAATAGAACGCAACACCGTTTCCCTCAACTCAATCGAGTTCACATTATTCTCGACCTCGTAGCCATGAACAAGCAAGTCGCACAAATACAATTGAGAGATTTTCCCCGCCAATGAAGCCCCGTCTAAAAATTCTTCGATAGCGGTCTGAAGAACAATATCCGCCAGCTGAGCGATCGGTGACATTTGGTAATTCGTCACAGCGATGATTTTCGCGTGGTTTTTCTTAGCGATATCCAGCGAATCATAGGTATCTCTGGTTCTGCCGGATAAGGAAAAGCCGATAACTAAATCCTTCTCTGTTAACAAGGAAGCGATTTGCGCCTGAAAATGTGGATCGACCACAGAACGAGATTGGACACCGACACGCAGCAGCATCGCTTCTAAGTCATTGCCGGTATTGCCGCTGGAGCCGACCCCAAAGATATAAATTTGCTTGGCTTCAGTGATTAATTGGACAGCCTGCTGGATTTTTTTATTGTCTAAACGCTGGTTCGTCGTTTTCAAAGCTGTATTGATTGTCTTCGTTCGTTGATCAAAAAAATCTGATTCCTGCGAGTCTTCCTGCTGTTTGCTGAAGTCTTCTTTAGCGATCGCGATTTTTAAATCAGAAAAGCCTGAAAAACCGATTTTTTGGCAAAAGCGCATAATCGTGCCGTCGCCAACGTTCGCTGCTTCTCTAATATCGCTCATGGTACTGTGAACGATGTTCTCTCCGCTAGTCAAAATATAGTCCGCGATTTTTTTTTCTGATTTAGTTAAAGTTGAGTAATTTTCTTGGATAGTATACGTAATGGACATTGGCTCTCCTTTGGTCTTTGCATTCTCAAACTAAATTATACGTCAAATCCTTTTTTTTTTCATTTCCTATTTACAGATATGAAAGCGCATGCTATATTAAATGGAGTAATAATCCAAAATAATTTATAAACGGAGTGAAAATGGAGCGTGAAGAAAAAAGAGTTTTTGAAGGCTGTAAAGGGCGGCTTGATTGTTTCTTGCCAAGCTTTGCCAGGTGAACCGCTATACACATCGGAAGGAGGGATCATGCCGCTGATGGCTTTGGCGGCGAAAGAAGCAGGAGCTGTTGGGATTCGGGCGAATACGGTACGAGACATTCAGCAAATCAAAGAAAAAGTTGATTT
The DNA here is from genome assembly GCF_032555305.1 of Enterococcus sp. GTDB lineage: Bacteria > Bacillota > Bacilli > Lactobacillales > Enterococcaceae > Enterococcus_A. The sequence continues at coordinate 321,453 of NZ_JAWGOQ010000001.1, read as the reverse complement.
GCCAATTATCGGAATTGTTAAGCAAAACTATCCAGATTCTGAAGTATTCATCACAGCTACTATGAAGGAAGTTGATGCACTGGCAGCAATTGGCGTGGAAGTGATCGCGTTTGATTGTACGTTACGGCCGCGACCAGATGGACAATCAATCAATCAGTTTATCCAGCAGGTCAAAGAAAAATACCCGGAGCAATTATTGATGGCAGATATCGCGACGTATGAAGAAGGACTAAACGCTTGGCAGGCAGGTATGGATTTTGTCGGAACCACGTTAAGAGGCTATACAGGGGAAGTCTCGCAGTCGAATGAAGAGCTAGTCAAAGCATTAGTGGATGAAGGTATTTCGGTTATTGCGGAAGGACAGATTCATACGCCAGAAGAAGCCAGAAAAATTCAGGATCTAGGTGTAGTTGGTGTGGTTGTCGGAGGTGCGATTACACGTCCAAAGGAAATCGCAACACGTTTTATTCAAGCATTAACAAAAGGAGGATAATAAATCATGTTTAAAAAGTTTTCACAGTTAGGGCGGGCCTTTATGCTGCCGATCGCGATTTTACCGGCGGCGGGTTTGTTGTTGGGGTTAGGCGGCGCGCTGACAAATGAAAGTGCGGTTGCAGCGTATCCATTTTTAAATCAACCGTGGCTGCAAACGATTCTAAGTGTCATGAGTTTTGCCGGAAACGCCGTCTTTGCCAATCTGGCATTGATCTTTGCGATCGGTATCGCGGTTGGATTAGCCAAGGGTGACAAGGGAACAGCTGGATTAGCAGGAGGCGTAGCATTTTTAGTTTATACTGCAACCATTAGTGGTTTATTGCAATTATTTTCTGCTAAAGATGCCAGCATCGATACGGGTGTTGTTGGTTCAATCGTTATTGGTGGGACGGTTGCGTTTCTGCATAATCGCTATCGTAAAATCGAACTGCCGCAATTTTTAGGATTCTTCGGTGGTTCACGTTTTATTCCGATCGTTTCATCCTTTAGCGCGATCGTTATTGGTTGCGTGTTCTATCTGATTTGGCCGCCGATTCAAAATGGGATGGTCGTTATTGGGCAGCAGGTCGCACAAATGGGCAGTATCGGGAGTTTCTTTTATGGATTCCTGTTACGACTAACTGGAGCAGTCGGGCTGCATCATACGATTTATCCAATGTTTTGGTACACATCTTTAGGCGGCGTGGAGTCAGTAGCCGGAACATCCATTTCCGGTGCACAAAACATTTTCTTTGCTCAATTAGCGGATTCTAGTCATACTGGTTTGTTTACTTATGGAACACGTTTCTTTGCCGGACGTTTTGCGACCATGATGTTCGGTTTGCCTGCAGCATGTTATGCGATGTATCGTGCGATTCCAAAAGAAAATCGGAAAAAAAATGGCGGTTTGTATTTCAGTGGTGCATTGACTTCTTTCTTAACAGGGATCACTGAACCGATCGAGTACATGTTCTTATTTGTTGCTCCATGGCTCTATGTGATTCATGCTTTCTTAGATGGTTTGTCTTTCTACTTTGCGGACATTTTGAATATTCGGATCGGAAATTCTTTTTCCGGCGGCTTGATCGACTTCTTGCTATTCGGTGTGCTGCAAGGGAACGATAAGACCAATTGGATCAAAGTTCTTCCGCTCGGAATCGTTTGGGCGCTGGTATATTTCTTCGTCTTCAGCTTCTGCATCAAGAAATTCCGCGTGGCTATTCCTGGAATGGAAGATGATGAAGACATGCTGGAGGTGACAGATGATTCTGGTTCGAAGAGTTTACAGGATGAAGCGTGGCAAATCATTGAAGCGCTTGGCGGCGATGAAAATATTGAAACCGTTACAGCCTGCGCGACCCGTTTGAGAGTAGCGGTTAAGGAAGGCGAAAAGGTCCAAAAGCCTGTCTTCAAACGACTAGGAGCGACTGCGGTCTTCGAGGTACAAGGCGGTATCCAAGCAGTCTTTGGCGGAAAAGCCGACTTGTTCAGTCAGGAGATCAATCAGTTATTAGGCCGCGATGATTAATCGAGGAATCGGAGGATAATGAATGTTTGAGCGATTCAAAAAGAAAAAGACGGAAGAATTTTTTGCCCCAGTTGATGGGAGCTTTGTTCCCTTAACAGCCGTTGCTGATCCGGTCTTTTCGCAAAAGATGATGGGTGAAGGCTTTGGAATTCAGCCCGTTGCCTCGGAGATTTACGCACCAATCAAAGGAACCGTCACGACGATCTTCCAAACCAAGCACGCGATCGGATTGACGAGTGAGCTAGGCAGTGAGGTGTTGATCCACATTGGATTAGATACGGTTGAGCTAGCTGGAGCACCGTTTGAAGTTCATGTTCAAGTAGGGCAAACGGTCGATGAAAATACGTTGCTGGTCACGGCTGATTTTGAGAAGGTTCGAGCAGCGGGAAAAGGCGATGTTGTTTTAACGCTGATCACCAATGGCGGGGAAAGCTTTGATTCAATAGAAAAATCTCTAATGAAGCAAGGGCAGCAGTTAAAAAAGTTGATAAGCAGTTAATCAATAAGAACCTTAAATTATAGAATCTGTTACTACCTTTCTTAACCGAAAGGTAGTTTTTTTTTGATGGATCAAACATTATTCTCATCAAAGGAAATTTCAGGGCTGTCTTTGATATCAGGATATGAGTGATGTTCAAGATTTTTAGTTTCCGATAATCAAATGAATCTGTTTTAAAAATGTACTTTGAAAAACCTGTTAACAGTTTAAAGCAGTTATCCAAATTAAAATCAGCAATTTCTGACAGGCTGGGAAGAAACGTGTAAAATAAAAGTAAACGAGGTGATTAACGTGGGAGTACAATATGAGTTTATTCAATGTTTCTATCCTGTAGATAAGAAGGGAGAGTCCCTTTTTTCAGATGTGGAAATTTGGGTGGATCTTTTTGCAGAAAAACGTTTGTGTGCCTATGATCCACAAACGAATGACGTGAAGCTGATTCGTAAGGAAAGAAAAAAATTAGAGATGGCGATCTATGAAATAGTCAATCGTTTAATCATGCAGGAATCAGAGAGCGTATTTAGTGTAGAAATCATGGAATCTTTTGCGCAGACACTGAATGAATTGTCCGTCATGCTAAAAGAAAAATATCCAGAAAAAGGTGCGATTGAATTTGGAAGCCTTGGTTTTGAGGGCGGCATTCAAGTAGCAATAGACACTCCAGCTCATGAGAGACATGCGGAAGTGATCGTAAATAGGCTCGCTGAAGAATATGGGGATGAATTCTTTGAAGATCTTTTCGATGAATAAACAGTAATGAATCTATTGTGGATAAATGAGATAGAGCTTTGCTCCTTAGCAAGACTGAGTCAACATAGAAATGAATAGACACCAAAGACCCGTTTTAAGATTAAAGCGGGTCTTTTTGAGTTAGTTTTCAGTAATACAAAATGCTGTATAGCTCATAATTCCAGTAAGTATAACAGGTAGCGTCTTTCACTTATGACGAAGTTTTCCTGCTTCGTACAACAAAACTGAGAATGATCAGCATTATCCCGCTAAAAAGTAAAATCAGCTTGGATTCGGTATCTTTTTCACTCAATGTAAAAAGGTAGAACATTTTTAAGTATTTATCAGCGGTAAAAAGACTGGCCACATAATACCCCAACGGCAGAATCAAGCCGGTGACAGGCTGCGTAGTAAAGGCAAAACCAATCGCATACAAGCCGCCCATGAATAACGCATTCGCTATTCCGGCAAATAGAAACTGGTCAAACTCGATTGAGGCGTTACTTAATTCAAAGATCAGCAAGCAGCCGCAGGTTAAAACAATCAATGTGATGAGAATCTGGATAAAGCGCAGGAATAAGATGCCCACATAGGAAAAGCGTTTGGTCTTGATCAGCATCGTCGTATCTTCGGAGCTGTCAGGCAGGTAGAGCGGCAGGAACAGGATCAATCCGAGTAATGGAAAGAATCGTTCATAGATCTCAGCGCTCTGCATGTGAGAGGCATTCTCTACTCCGAAGAAAGTAGGAAAGAGCAGTGTTAGCAAAAAAGCAGCGAGCACTGCCGGATAAAAGTGAAACCGCCAGAAAGCTGTCGAAATTTTAGCGAGAGTTCCCATAGCGCATCCGTCCTTTCCGTTTCAGATCAAAGACGACACAGCTGATTAGAAAACAAATCAAACCAAGAATGAGCCAAAAGATTCGATTAATGACTAATTCAGAAAAGATTCTTTCAAAGACTTCCCGTGATCCAACATCGTTAAAACGTGGAATCAAATTTAGTCTGACACTGCCGACGATCTGTTGTCCATTGTTCAATAGCGATAAGAGCCAAAAGCCCAACTGGAAGATGACACTCACCAGACCATTGAAGAGTGTCGTAATCAGGAAGCTCATCCCGACTACCGCTACAATCGTAGGCAAAGTCCAGCCAATAATATATTGATAGAACAGCAATAAATCACCAGTGTCTTGATATTTTTGCGCGACATAGACAGATTGAATAGCTGGCAGTAAACTAAGGATCATTACTGGCAATAAAATCAACAGAACGGTAGACAAAAAGCGGGTACCATGTAATTTGAAGGTGGAGATTCGTTTGGAATTGACCACTAATTGACTCTGTGCCCGTTTGTCGCGAAGAACAACAGTCGCTGCCACAAAGACCGGAACCAAGCCAAGGATCAGCCCTAAATAGTCACAGGCCATACGGGCAAAAGCGCCAGAAACGCGATCCTTTTTCAGGATTGTTTGGAAATTTTCTGTGGCTTCTTGATAGGTCATTTGTCTTCGAGCTTGACTTAAATAGAAATTCTTAGAAAAAGCCGATCCGTTTCCAATCAGGTCCGCTACTTTTTTCATATCTTTTTCGAAGGCAGCATAGGAATAGCCTTTCGCTATCGGCAAGTTTTTTGCTAAAGTAAATTGATCCATTTCTGGATTTTCCAGGGCCATCTCCGTCTGGGTTTTATTTATTTCATCAATTGACTTGCCAGTGGCCTGCTTCAAGATTTCTTTGATTGTGGCAGTGTCTGATTTTGACAGTTTAACGACCTTTAGAAAGCCGAAGGGATAGGTGTTGTAGCCTCTACTATTGTATTGCTGCAGCAATGTAGAAATCGTTTGCTGCTGAATTTCTTTTTTGTTTGTTGTTGAAGTGATCCCGTATTCACTTTGCCCGGGCTCGGGCTTCTTTAACGAAATGAAATCAGAACCTAATTGGGTAAAGAGAAAGACGCCAATGAACAGTACAGCTAACCAATAAGTCAGGCTTTTTAAGGTTAAGCCTAATTCTTTTTTCAGTAGCATATTACTCCCCGCCCTTCGTTGATAATAAATAAAGATAAGCATCCTCCAATGTGGGACGCTCCTCGATGACGAGGGGATGATTCATGATTTGTGCATCTGGTTTGCCGATGAAGCGCAAATGCGAAGTGCTGCCATCCTGCTGTAAGCTGATGATCTGAACTTGCTTCTTAGCTGCGCTCAATTCTGTTCGCGGAACTTGGACACTAAATATTTTACCTTGGGCATTCAATAATAATTCTTCGATCGAATCTGAAAAAATGATTCGACCTTGTTCTAGGATCGCGACATTTTCTGCAGCTGCTTCAATATCGCCAGCAATGTGGGTCGAGAGCAGGACGATTTTATTTTCACTAACTTCAGCTAATAAGTTTCGGAATCTCAACCGTTCTTCTGGATCTAATCCCGCAGTCGGTTCATCAACGACTAGAATTTTCGGATCATTTAGTAAGGCTTGAGCGATTCCTAAGCGACGTTTCATCCCGCCGGACATCGCTTTGACTTTGACATTTTTATGGATCGTCATATTGACTTGCTCCAACAGCGCATTGATCCGCGTTCGGCGGGTGCGTTTATCCAGCTCAGAGAGCACGGCTAAATAATCCAAAGCTTGATAGGCGGTCATGTTGCCGTACATGGAAAACTCTTGTGGCAGAAATCCGATGATCGAGCGGATTCTTTTCTGATCATGAATGTCGATCCCGTGCATACGGATGTCGCCTTCATTCGTCGGAAGCAGGGTGACTAATGTTTTCAGCAGAGTGGTTTTTCCAGCGCCATTTCGTCCTAGTAAACCAAACATGCCAGTCGAAATTGATAGATTGATATCGTAGAGAACTTGTTTTTTGCCATAATATTGATTTAAATGATTGATTTCGATTTGCATCATCGATCCCTCCTAATTCTTCTGTTTCCTTACCTAAAGGATAATCAGCAAATCTCTATAAATTCTCTACAAATAGACTATTTTCAGTTTGTTAAGGCAAAAACTGCAGAAACAATCGCGCCGCCGTCGATACTATTGGCGATTTTCAGATTGCCGCCATGCTTTTGGGTCAAGGCTTCAGCGATGGTCAACCCTAGACCGAAATGACTGTTTTTATTTTGCGAATAATAGGGTTCCGTCGCTGTCAGCAATTCCTTTTTAGAAAAACCAGGACCATCATCTTTGACATAAATAATCAAAAGTTTTTCCTGTAGGGTGATAGTAATATCGATCCGCTTTTTGGCAAAGCGATAGGCATTGTTTAACAAGTTTTCCATGACCTCATTGATTAAATCAAGATCATACTTAATGGTGATCCCCGGATACTCCTTCGTAATTGAGATATCCTTTTCTGGTCGATGCTGACTGATTTCCTGCAAATGCTCTTCAATTTGATTCAATGGCTGCAGGGTCTTGTGAAGCGGCCGATCTTCCAGTTTTTGTAATTGCTGCATGGTCTCAGAGAATGAACTCAAGCGAGTGATACTGTTTTTGATTTTTATTGCTGATTTTTCAAAAGCCTCCGGACTTAAACGATCCTGTTCATAATAGGCTTCTATCAGCTCCAGATTGTTTTGAATAGTCGCTAACGGAGTACGCAAGTCGTGAGAAAAGGCGGCGTTGACTTTTTTCTGATCGTGATAAAGGTCATTGAGCTTCTTCTCATTTGCCTGCAAAGTCAGCCGCAGGTGATCCAAGCCTAAAGAAGTTTTCTCAAATTCATCATAGGTAGTGTAATAGACAGTATGCTGATAATTTCCTTTTTCGATCTCCTCGATACTTTTCTCTAAAATAGTAATAGGCTGTAGGATTCGTTTGCGATAAAACATTTTTGTCGAAAAATATATCCCGAGAAATCCGTAAACAAAAACACAATAATGGCGGACTGCTTCTAAAAGCTGGATCGTTGGGAGCGATGTTTTAGGAGGAGTCCAAGCCAAATAGGACCAAAAGAAAACCTCTTCGGATTCCGGCATAATAATCAGTCGTTCCCAGCTGACGCAGATGGAGACGGTGATCAATGTTGCAAAGGCGACAGCCAAAACACCGATAAAAAGATAAAGGAACAGACTTTGATTCAAGCTGCCTCTTTTAGCAAATATCCGAGTAATGACATCCTCTAGCCAATCCATTTATAGCCCACCCCCCAAACCGTTTGAATAAAATCAACGGACGAATGTTTTGAAATCTTTTTGCGAATTCGCCGAACGTGCTCTGTAATGATCGTGGCATCACCAAGCTTGTCCCAATTCCAAAGATGCTGATAGATGTCTTCTTTAGAAAATGCTCTACCAGGATGCTTAGACATAAGCTCTACGATTTCGAACTCGACCTTAGTCAGATAAATCTCTTGCTTCTGATACTGTAAAAGCTTTCGATCATAATCAATCATCAGCTCACCGAAGTAGGCGATCTTTTGAGTGATCTGCTTTCGATTCTCGCGTCTAAGATGAGCCTCGATCCGCAATCCCAATTCTTTTAAGCTTACAGGTTTGACTAGATAATCATCCCCTCCGATCGTCAATCCCTGAATCCGGCTTTCCTCGTCTACTTTAGCTGATAGAAAAACAATCGGACAAGTAATCTGTTCTCGAATGGCTGCACACAACTCAAAGCCGTCCATTTCCGGCATGTTTACATCTAGAATGATGATATCTGGTTGATGCTGTATCTGTTTCAGTCCGTCTAAACCATTATCAGCAGTATAAACGAGATAGTTCATCAACTGAAAATAGTCTTTGAATGTTTCCAGCAGATCACGTTCATCATCAATGATCAGTATTTTTTTCATGTCGAACCTCCTATCATCATGGAATAGTATAGTTTTATCCTATCATAAATTGGTGGAAGAACATTTGTAATTCTCAGCTAATTTTTTATCGATAGAGCTTTTTAATCTGATTTAGGATTAAAAGGCTGTTTGAACAGCTTTGTACGATCAACATTGTTTTTTCTTTGTGCGATTTCTACAGGAAATAATGCAAATAAAGGAGGAATGGAGGCAATCGAAAACTTAAAACTGTTGTTGAAATGGCTTCCATTTATATAGAAGAAAAATACCCAGTGTTTCGCTATTCAATGAGTAGTGACAGCTTGGAAAGAATACAAAAACCCAGTCAGAAAATGACTGGGCTTTATCGATGATTACTGAACACGAGGTTCGGAGGTTAGTTGATCGCTTGCTTTATCTTTTTGATTGCTTATTGCATTTTTTGCACGATTGGTTTGTTTGGAAGCGAATTTTCCAGTTGTTTCGGCAGCACTGCTGACCTTATCTTGTACGGTTTCGCTATCTTCTTCATATTCTTGACGAGTTTTGATATCCACCACATTTACATTAACTTCAATGACTTCCAAATGAGTCATCTTTTCAACTTCTTTAGAAATCAATTCTTTCATTTGATCGAATACTTCTTCAACATCTTTACCATATTCCACCACGATATCCATATCGACAGCTACTTGCTTCTTCCCAACTTCGGTTGAAATGCCCGCAGTCACATCATCTGTATTTACCAGCTTTTCCTTCATGTTTGAGAAAAAGCCACCATCTACCGTTAGTAATCCATCAATATTTTCTAAGGCAATTCCGATAATTTTTTGAACCACTTTATCTTCATAAGTAAGTTCACCTTTAATGTTTTTGCTGTCTGTCTTAGTGTTTGTAACATTCTTCATTGTTGTATTTTCCATTGTCTATTCCTCCAAATTTTTTAATTGTTCATTTTCAATGTCATTATTTCTTTAGATGCTCATCTAAGAGATGATTATTCTTCACATAAATACCGATCGCTCCGCCGATGAGCGTAATCAGAATCAATAGGATGGTTTTAAAGAAGCCGACTGTAAAGAATAGTACCGCCAATCAGATGTAATCAATCTCTCGTTAAAAAATCTTTCATTCCATTTCCTCCTAATCTACACGAGATTCTGCAACGGGTTTGTTAACTGAATCGGAATCAAAGGAGTGAAATTTCACGTTAATCGTGAATTTTTCTTTTGGTCCCAATAAATGACGTATTTGTGTTTCCATTGCATTTGCCCAAGTATCCGTTCGGTCAATTAGTGCGGAGGTCTTTTTCAATTGCCCTCGCACATTGACTTTGATCTTGTTTTTCGTTGCAACCACACTGACCTTTGGTGTGTCCATAAAGTTTTCCTGTTTTAAACTTGTTCGAACATATCCTTCAATTGCACGCTTATCTAAAGCCAAAGTTCCTCGTTGATCTCGCAAAATGAATTTTGAAACTCTTTTTGGGTAAAGCAGAATAATCAACAGAATGATTACTGTTAAGATTGCTAAGACAACGGCGGCCCAGAATAAGTAGTTTTGAACAAACCTGTTTGTCAATACAAAGTGCTGCATAGAAGTTAGATCAAAAGATTTTGATGTGACAAAATAATAAATCGCGATGATTGGTAAGAAGATGGAAAGCAGGATCAATAAGATAATGATCAAGATAGCCTTCAGACCTTTGTTCATAACAAAACTCCTTTTCTAATTTGTTTACACTAAAAGCATAGGACGCCAGTTTCTCTTTGTAAAAAAGCATGCTCAATTATTCATTAATGAAAATAAGAGTGACTCAGACAAAGCTATAGCTTTTAAGGAAGGTTTTGGTTCGCAATAAGAAATATTCAAATTTTTCTTAGTAAAAGAAAAAATATCAAGAGCATTATATTTGACTAAATGTAATGAATAATTGTATATACGTTCGATTTATTAATATGAAATGTTTTTTAATGATCATTTGCTCACCAATAAAATCCAAAAAATATATAAAAGTGAAAAAAATATTTTTACGCCAATTTTATATAACGTTTTAGTCACTATTTTGTGGGTGAAAAGCGTTCGTCGCTTTTATAATCTAATCTGTTTCTTTTCTTATTTCCATGCTATTTCCAGTCTATTTTTGTTGCTTTCAAATAATATGTTTATCAATACAACAAACAACAAAAGGCATGTCACTTTTTTTGGGTGTTTTTTGTTTAATTTATTAACGATATTGAATAATAACTGAGCGTATTTTTTGAAATTGTTGATTTCACGTATTACGATAATTTTAATGAAATTAATTGAAAATAATAAAAAGGAGAGAATTTTAATGACAAAGCTTTTAACAATGTGTAATGAAATGGATATTCCGATTGTTACAGCCTCGGATGAGAACTATGTTCCCTGTTTGAAAGTAATGATCCGTTCAGTAATGACTACTATATCTGAGGATCGAAGGGGAATATTCTTTGTAATTGATGATAATCTGTCTGCTCAAAGCAAAGGAGAGCTGGAATCTTTAATAGATACTTATTCAGGTAAAGCAGCAATCGAAATTTTAAGCGTCAATAGAGGCGTTTACGAGAATTTTATGATCAGTGATCATATTAATACAACTGCCTATTTACGTATTTCTTTGCCAGAATTATTAGAAAATTCTCCATATAACAAGGTCCTTTATTTAGATTCGGATACCTTTATTTTAAACGATGTTGCTGAACTATATGACCAAAATTTAAGTGATCACATCATTGGTGCCGTCATTGATCCAGGTCAAGCAAAAGCTCTTACCCGACTAGAAATTGACTCTCGCGATTATTACTTTAATTCGGGTGTGATGCTGATCAATTTGGATCTGTGGAGACAGAACAACATAACTGAAAAAACCATTCAATTCCTTGAGGAGAAGGAGCAGCTTATTGTGTTCCATGATCAAGACGCGTTGAATGCTATTTTGCATGACCACTGGAAACATTTGCATCCTAAATGGAACATGCAGACGTCGTTGATGTTTGATGTCCATAAAGCTCCGACTAAGTACTATGATCATTTGTATCATTCAGGAAGAGATAATCCGGCAATTGTTCATTTTACAGGACATGATAAACCTTGGAATACGTTAGAAAATCATCCTTATCAAGAGCAATACATGCAAATCTTTACTGAAGGTAAATCTTATGAAGTAGGTGTTATCAATGAATAAACTGGAAGAGAAAAAGATGCATTTAGTTGCCAGCTGCAATACACAATTCGTACCTCATTTAGCTGCATTATGGGTATCCATTTTAGATAATTGTGAGAATCGGGCATACACATTTGATTTTTATATCGTTGACGATTCGATTGACGCTGAGTGTAAAAAAATGTTGCGTGAAACCTTAGAGAATTTTGAAAACTTCGGGTCTTTGTCCTTCTTAACGATTGACAAAGCAATCTTCAAAAACGTCGTAACCAGTGATCGTATTCCCGCGACTGCTTACTTCAGAATTGAGATCCCTGAATTATTTCGAGACAAGAATGTTGGGAAAGTATTGTATATGGATTGTGACATGATTGCTCTTACAGATATCACTAAGCTATGGGAAACAGATTTACAGGATCATATCTTAGCCGCCGTTGAAGACGCGGGATTCCACCACCGATTAGAAAAAATGGGGATTAAAACAAAATCAAATCGCTATTTCAATTCTGGGTTGATGCTGATCAATGTAAAAAAATGGCTGGAAGAAAACATCACCGAAAGAGTCTTTCAATTTATAGAAGAGAATCCTGAAAAATTACGCTTCCATGATCAGGACGCATTAAATGCGATCTTGCACGACTGTTGGGTTCCGTTGCATTCACGTTGGAACGCCCAAAGCTATATTATGAAACGTGAAATCATAAATCCTCGGAAAAAAGGCGAGGAAGAATACGAAGAAACACGACAACGTCCAGCTATTATTCATTTTACGGGACACATCAAACCATGGAATAAAAAGAGAAAGAACGTGCCAGCTGGAATGCTCTATATTAAATATTCACGAATGACAGAATTTGAAAAATAAGAAAGTTATTGAGGAGGATACCTATGGAAATGCTAGTAAGTAATAAAGCAAGAGATGCTTTATACCGTCAGTTGGGGGGGAATCACTCGTTTATATTGGCCTCGAGAACGGAAGACAATCAAAAACTAAGAGATAGAGGCTGCTGTGCAAAGGGAAGCTATTTCCAAATCGTTCCTATTTACGGGAAAAGCCAGAAATACAATCAATCAGTAGAAAATGAGGCATTCCAATTTTTTACTTCTACCGATGATCAAGCCATCTTAGGCGAAAAGATCGAGTTGGATTACTGCGATGATTTGAATAGCTTTATTTTAGAAAGTTCAGGCGGCGTAGTAGATTACAATATGAAGCTGAAAAATTATTTCTTCAGTTAAGACACTTGAAATCTTTAGTCTTTAGGAGGTGCAGAAAATGGCTAAATTAGCAAAAAAAGTAGTGATTCCAACACTGCTGTTTATCGTTCCTATTTTATTAAAAAAGAAAAAACAGACCAAAACAGTTAAAGAATAATAATGAGAAGAAACATTTGATACCACAAAAAAGTTTAGAAGCGAGGAGAAATTTATTATGGGTTTATTATGGTCATTAATTATTGGTGCGGTGGTTGGTGCAATTGCTGGTGCCATTACAGGTAGGGGAAATAGTATGGGCTGGATCGCGAATATCGTCGCAGGTTTAGTCGGATCGGCATTAGGTCAGGCGCTACTTGGTTCTTGGGGACCATCCTTAGCAGGCATGGCGTTAGTACCATCAATTATTGGCGCTATAATCTTAGTACTAATTGTGTCATTTTTCTTAGGACGTCGCAAATAGATTAAACAAAACATTGCTTAATTTTTAGGTAGGATATGAATAAATCAGGATTTACTCTCAGACGTTGAGGGTAAATCCTGATTTTCTATTCTGTTACTTATGAAGAAAAAGGGAATTGAGGCTCGCTCATAGTTGCCTTGGACTAAACTTGTAAACAATTCCACAAGCATCAAGTTCGAAAAAACGGTTTCCATCTCCTATAGTAGTAAAGGATAAAGAAACAGGAGGAATTACCATGGATTATCGTGTACTGCTTTACTACAACTATACAAAAATTGAAGACCCTGAGGCATTTGCCAAAGAGCATCTGGCCTTTTGTCGAGACTTAGGGATCAAAGGTCGGATCTTAGTAGCACCGGAAGGAATCAACGGCACTCTTTCAGGAACGATAGAAGCAACCGATCGCTATATGGAAATGATGCTGTCAGATGAGCGTTTCAAGGATACTTATTTTAAGATGGATGAAAGTGAAGGACATGCCTTTAAAAAATTATTTGTTCGTCCTCGTTCAGAATTGGTCGCTTTGCATTTGGAGGAAGACATTGATCCTCGTCAATTAACGGGGAATTATTTGGAGCCGCAAGCCTTTCGCGATGCTTTACTAGATGAGGATACTGTCGTAATTGATGCCCGTAATGATTATGAATATGATCTGGGACACTTCCGCGGTGCCATTCGTCCAGAAATCCATAATTTCCGCGAACTGCCTGAATGGATTCGTGAAAACAAAGAAAAATTTATGGACAAGAAAATCGTTACCTATTGTACTGGCGGAATTCGCTGTGAAAAATTTTCCGGCTGGTTATTACGAGAAGGCTTTGAAGATGTGGCGCAGCTTCACGGTGGAATCGCCGCTTATGGCAAAGATGAGGAAACACGCGGTGAACTGTGGGATGGAAAGATGTATGTTTTTGATGAACGAATTAGTGTGGAGATCAACCAAGTCGATAAGCAGGTCATTGGCAAAGAATGGTTTGATGGAACACCATGCGAACGTTATATCAATTGCAGCAATCCTGAATGCAATCGGCAAATGCTTGTTTCTGAGGAAAATGAAGAAAAATATCTAGGGGCTTGTTCAATTGCTTGCGCACAGCATCCCAATAATCGTTACGTTAAGAAGCACCATTTATCAACTGAGGAACGTGATGCTCATTTGGCACTGATTGAAAAATATTGAAACTTTTCAAAAAATTCTCACGTCGACTGTCTTGACACTTTGTCGCGTTTAGAATAAACTAAAGAGCGAATTAAGTGTCTTGACATATCGAGGAGGATAAAAATGAAAAATCATTCAAATAGAAATTTGACGATTTCGGCATTACTGATTGGACTAGGGATTTTGATCCCAATGGTTATGCCCAAAATCGTGATCGGACCAGCATCATTTACGTTAGCTAGTCATGTGCCCGTGTTTATTGCGATGTTCTTCTCACCAGTAGTAGCGATCGCAGTCGTTTTAGGAACAACATTTGGCTTCTTTATCTCGACGACACCAATTATTGCTTTACGCGCATTTTCTCATTTGATTTTTGCAGTGATCGGAGCAAATTATCTGCAAAAGCATCCAGAACTAGTCTTAAAAGGCGGAAAATTCACCTTGGCAAATGGTCGTTTCCAACTATTTAACGTTATTATTGGTATTATTCATTCTGTTGCAGAAATGATCGTTGTATCAGTTTTTTACTTTATGGGAAATATGCCGGATAGCTTTTATTCACTAGGATATATCTATACCGTAGTTATTCTGATGGGTATCGGGGGATTGGTTCACAGTTTAGTTGATTTCAACATTGCTTACTTTGTAGCAGGGGCTTTATATAAGCAATTCAACTTGCCAATCTTTGAAAAAGCGGTTAAACATGAGAAAGAATTAAATAAGGTAACAGCCTAAACCGTGATGAAAATCACGGTTTTTTTTAACTAAATATTTAAAAAAACAAAATAGTTCGGAATGTTCATAATTTCATTCAGTATCATCTAAAAAAAGACCTTTTATTCGCTTAGATTTAAGTTATATTTTAATCATAAGTATTATTGAGCAGAAAATGAGGGCATATGGATGATTCGAGTTCTAGTTTTGACAAAAAATATCCTAACGGAAGAGATTATAACCAAAAAATTACAACATTTAGATTATGAAGTGTTTTGTTCTACTAGTATTTTAAATGAGATTCAAATGGAAGGACACATTCCCGAATTAGTCAATCATTTTCCTATTATCGTCATTGGTGAAACGATCTCAAGCTATGAGATGGAATTGATGTTGCCAAGTCTGACTGAACGTGGTCAAAGCGTTCTGCGGGAGGTTGATCACCATCTTAGTGAAGAGGAACGAACAAGTTTAAAAAAACTAGGATTAAGTGGTGCGGTTCAAAACAGCGTTTCGGTGGAACTATTGCGGGAACAACTAGCAGAAGTTACGACACAGCAGCATCAAAGATCATTCAAACCAATAGTTGAGGAGAAACCATCTGTTTCTGTAGAAGAAGATCAGAGTCTTTCAGCACTGACACTAGTCAATTTATCTTCGCTCGAGCTGCAGGTTTTAGAAAAATTGCGCAGTTGTTCGGGCGAAATCGTCTCTCGTGATGATTTATGCACGACTTTATGGGGAAATGTTACCCAATCTCGCTTGGCTCAGCTTTCATCCTTAATCCGAAATATTAAACTGAAATTGGAAATCCTGCAAGTTGACCAAGAGATAATCCAAACAATCTGGGGAAAAGGCTATCGCGTTTGCACAGATGCTACTCTGCAAAATAAGTAAGACTAATGTTGAGGAAAAGTGAGGGTGCTTTTTCTCAGCTTTTTTTATGGAAAAAATCGAAACGATGCTTTCTTTTCATAAGCTATGCTAAAATGTACTGTAAGTATCAAAGATTTCGAGTTCAGACAACTTGAAATAAGGATGCCGGCTCAATTTTGCCAGTTCTTCTTCACGCTTCAGCGTATTTAGAAGAATGGTATGCATACGAGCATTTTATTAATTTTTACGTCAGAAAAATTCGTACTTACATACGAACTAACTGAATGATCGTAGGGTAGCACTTAGTTGAATGATATACGGCATTCGCATCAAATTAATTTTTTCTTGAAAAAATTAATTCATTAAAACGAATAAGGATGTCAGTTCAACTTTGCCAGTTCTTCTTTACGCTTCAGCGTATTTAGAAGAATGGTATGCGTACGAGAATTTTTTGAATTTTTACGTTAGAAAAATTCGTACTTACATACGAGCTAGCTCAATGATCGTAGGATAGCACTTAGTTGAATGATATAGGGCATTCGCATCAGACTAATTTTTTCTTGAAAAAATTAATTCATTAAAACGAATAAGGAGCATTTTTTAAAGTGAAAAAGAGCATAGTTATGAGTTTGTTGATTCTTTCGGCAGTCTTCCTACTTGCCGCCTGTGGCAATTCGGAGAAGAAAACGTCAGAAACGAGTAATTCAGTTAGGTCCACTGAGTCGACAAAACAGACCATAGAAACCAAAAAAGGGACAATGAGTGTGAAAGAAAAAGTTGATCAAACGATGGAAAAAATGACCTTAGAAGAAAAGGTTGGGCAATTATTCATGGCTCGTGTGCCTGAACAAAACCAAATAGCCGATATTCAAAACTTCCATCTAGGTGGTTATTTATTATTCGACCGTGATATGGAAGGCAAGGGTCAAGCAGAAGTGAAGCAAGCGATTGCGGATTATCAAGCTAACAGTAAGACGCCGATGTTTATCGGTTCTGATGAAGAAGGCGGTACGGTGAGCCGATTGAGCAGAAATCAAATTGTTTCACCAGCCTTCGAAAGCCCACAAGACTTGTATAAGAAAAACGGTTGGGATGGAATCAAGCAGGAAATTGATCGTAAAGCACAGGTATTTGGCGAATTAGGTATTCAACTGGGGATGTTTCCTGATGCCGATGTATCGACAGATCCGGAATCCTTCATCTATGACCGAACGATCGGCATGGATGCGGCAGGAACCAGTCATTATGTCAAATTAAGTGTCGAGGAAATGAAGAAACAAAAGATCGGCTCAACGATCAAGCACTTTCCTGGTTACGGCAATAATCGCGACTCCCATGTAGAGATCGTGACAGATGATCGTCCGCTGGATGAATTACGGAAAAATGATTTCTTGCCTTTTGAAGCAGGGATCAAAGCGGGAGTTGATAGTATCATGGTTTCCCACAACATTGTCAATGCTATTGATGCCGATCGCCCAGCATCGATTTCAAAGCCAGTGCATGATTTGATTCGCAATGAGTTGGACTTCACAGGTGTGATCATGACAGATGATATGGATATGGCTGGACTTGCTAATTTTATCTCTCAAGAGGAAGCTGGTTTGCAGGCGCTACAGGCAGGAAATGACATGATTTTATCTTCCAGTTATAGTACTCAGATTCCATATATTTTGGATGCGATTAAAAAAGGTGAATACAGCGAAGAACAACTTAATCACTCCGTAGAACGGCTGTTGATGTGGAAGGTTGAATTAGGTTTAATCAAATAAACGATATCAGATTGATGTGTTGAACTTATTTAAGGAGGGATTTTTATGTGTGCTTCCATGCGTTTGAGAATTGAACGAATCGCCAAATAAATCACGTTTGACGAACTTCTTGTTTGTTCAAACGACAAACAAAGGAGCAATTATGGAAAAACAACAGTGGAGAAAAAAATATTTAACGATTTTATCTGGACAGACGGTTTCTTTGATTGGCAGTTCCGCCGTTCAGTTTGCATTGATTTGGTGGCTGACCAATGAATCAAAATCAGCCATCATGTTGTCATTGGCAGGGCTATCTTCTTACTTGCCGCAAATGATCTTAGGACCATTTGTCGGTGTATGGCTAGATCGGCTGAAGCGAAAGTATGTCGTGATTTTTGCCGATTTATTTATGGGTCTGGTAGCTTTAGGCCTGTCGATCTGGTTCCTAGTTGGAAGTCCGGGCTACTTGGTTGTTATCGCGGCATTGTTCTTACGGTCCTCGGCGAATGTGTTTCACACGCCTTCTATCCAAGCAATCGTTCCGTTATTGGTGCCAGAAGAAGAGCTGGTGAAAGCTAATAGCTGGAATCAATTTTTGCAGTCCGGAGCATTTATGTTAGGTCCGGTATTAGGAGCGGTAATGTTTGCGGCAATGCCAATCTGGCTGATTTTATTGACTGATTTGATTGGTGCGATCGCGGCTTGTCTGACTTTATGGATTGTCGAAGTACCTGATGTTCCACGTAGTGAAGAAAGCATACAGCATTATTTGGAAGAGTTAAAAGACGGATTCAGTGTTTTCAAAAACGACCCACCCATGCTGGTAGTAATGATCTTTTCCTTTTTCATAATGATCTTCTATCTGCCATTGGGAATCTTGTTTCCTTTAATGACGAATGTGCATTTTGAACTATCTGCCGGTTTTGCAAGTATAGTGGAATTCTGTTATGCGGCAGGGATGATGATCAGCGCTTTTCTGATAGGTATGAAAAAAGAATGGCGGGAAAAATTATTAGCTGCTCAGTTATCGAATGTCGGATTGGCGATCACTTTTATCGGTAGCGGATTAGCTCCAGCGAATATGATTGGCTATTGGATGTTTGTCTTTTTCTGTATGCTGATGGGTGGTGTCGGGAATCTGTATAATATTCCTTTTACATCCTACCTGCAGGAAACCGTCGCACCTGAAAAAATGGGCCGGGTCTTTTCGCTGTTTGGCAGTGTCATGTCCGCCGCGATGCCGATTGGTCTATTGTTAGCAGGCCCTATGTCGGAAAAAGTCGGGATCGCTAAATGGTTCTTGATCTCAGGAGTCCTAGTACTGATTTTTAGTCTATTATGCTTGGTGTTTTATCGCCGAGCGAAAGTGAAAAATTTAAGTAAATCAAGCTAAGATGATTTTCATCTTAGCTTTCTCTGTCTGCGATAATGTGGTGCCATGTGTATAAAATGTTATACTTAATGAGTGAAATTAAGTATAAGGCAAAGTTATTGAGAAACGAAGGAGCATTGCATATGTTGGAAAATAAACTGGGTATAACTGATCAAATAGAACTTGCAAAAGCTGAAGAGAAATTAAGTAAGCAAAGAGCGAAAGAACTATTTGAAACTGGTGCGATCAATGATCTAGAAGTTGGGACGTTTCACGGATTATCAGATATCCACCGTTACTTGTTTGGAGATATTTACTCGTTTGCGGGTCTAGTAAGAGATGTCAATATTGCCAAAGGTAACTTCCGTTTTGCTCCAGTCATGTATTTAAAAAATGCTTTGGAGAATATCGACTCAATGCCTGAATTAACCTATGAAGAAATTATTGCTAAATACGTTGAGATGAACATTGCTCATCCTTTTAGAGAAGGAAATGGACGCAGTATGCGAATTTGGCTGGACTTAATTTTAAAAGCGAGATTAGGAAATGTCGTCAATTGGAGTTTAGTGGATAAAGAAAAATATCTTTCCGCAATGGAGCGCAGTCCAATCAATGATTTGGAGATTCGATTTTTATTGAAAGAAGTATTGACGGATCAAGTGGCTGACCGGGAAATATATATAAAAGGAATTGACACAAGCTACTTTTATGAAGGGTATATGGAATATAAGACTGAGGAGTTGTGACCAATAAAATCAGCCAGCACGTTAATACGCTGGCTGATTTTTTTAGTGCCTCCAATGTTGAATTTTGCAACGTTGGCAGTAATTGATGAATCATATCCAGTGGTTCTTTTTGTTCACTGATCAGCCATTCACGCCAAATGCTGTAGACACCGTCACTCATGAACTTGATATAGTAGCGTTTTTGCAGTTCTTTGATGTTAAGTAGGAGCGGAAGTCTATTGTAAACAAATAGAAAGAAAAGCTGTGATTCACAGATTGAATGAAAGAATCCTCTTGAAAGCCTGATAGAAAAAGTAAACCGATAAGTGTTTTGTACGTACTTGGCGGTATAAACATTTGTGATAGAGATCCCCATTATTATGAACGTTTTTTGTCAAAGTATTAGGGATAAAAATCAACAAGTAAGTCCATTCACTCACTTTTTTATTCATAACGCAAATATTATTTTCCGTTTATGATTATTAAATAGTATTAATTTAATTAAAAAAAAAGAATAGTTAAAACCGCATTAGAATAACATTCGTCTCTTTATCCATTTTCTAACACTACTAATTATAGGGGCGATTGCGATTATTTTTTTATTTATACTAACAATATAATGGTGAAAATAAAAAAAGAGGGTGAAAAAAATGAAATGGGTGATAAAGGGAGAGGTGATAAGAAAATGGGTGTATATAATTCTTGTCGGATTACTAATTTTTGTACAAACAGTTAATTATTTTCCTGTCATAGCACAAGCTAATCAAATTACTGAAAGTAGTAGTACTTACACCAGCGAGGAAATTACAGAGACAAGTAGTGTTGAAAATGTATTAAAAACTCAAAAAGAGGAAGAAAAGAGCAAAAAAGAAGTGACGACTTCTACCAGTGAAATTATTGAATTAAAGGAATCCGATAAAGTAGAAACCAAAGATTCACAAGAAAATGGAACTACCGCGTCTGAAAACGAATCAAAAAAGCCTAAAGCCGCCAAAAGTGCTGCCACGAGAGCGGCGCCCACATTAGTCGAAACGGTGCCTGGGGTCCAAGGTGATACATTAGAGTTGTATTCAGATTATACCATAACGATTAAAGATGCTAGTAGCATTGATAAGGGTACTTATAAGGTCCATGCATCATACAAGTACAACGACGAATCATATAGCGTCACAAAAATTGCGGATAACGCTTTCAGTGGAGGGAACTATAGTAGTTCAAATCCAAATTTAACGGGTCTTGATCTGACTTATGCGACAAATTTAGAAGAAATTGGCAAAGGAGCATTTTATTACTGTACTGGTCTTTCTGGGACGCTTGATTTTTCAAATTGTACACGTCTGGTCACTATCGGTGAAAATGCGTTCCGAGAGTGTAAAGGAATTACTGGGTTAACATTTGGCGAGCGGTCTAGACTGAAAACAATCGGTGAATGTGCATTTCGGGCATGTACTGGCTTGGGAGGGAAACGGGTAATTCTGCCAGATAGCTTAAGAAATGTTGGAAAAGATGCTTTCTTTCTTTGGAGTGGACCTCTTCTAGGAAGACTAGAGCATAAAACAGTGATTGAAATGAATGGCACCTTACCACAGTTAGATAGACAGCCACCAGTAGTACCTGAAGAGGCTCAAGAATATGAAAGCTTCGTAGATAGCAGTACTGATGATGTTTTACTACACAAGGCAGCTAAATGGCTGGATGAGGATCGGACGACGGCTGAAATTCGAATTGACTATGGAACGAGCTTTGATCGGCAAGCGAATCTAGATGTCATTTTTGTCGTGGACAACAGTTCTTCGATGCTTATACCCGCTGAAGCAATCGGACCAAATCAGGAGAAATACAATTACCCGCGATCCTTTTACACGAATGATGTCGTCATTGGATCTACAAAAATGCTATTAGAAAATTCTTCTTTGGGCTACAATAATCGGGTGGCATTGACTGCTTTTGGTACGGCAGACGATCCGCTTTATACGACGGATTTTTTCACCAATGCAACAGACGTAAAAGAATTCCTATACAATACTCCGACGATAAAGAATAACGTCACGAATTATTCAGGAGGATTAAAGGGTGCACTCGACATTATTGAAAACAATAAGACTGAGGGGCGACAGCCTGTTGTTATCTTTGTAAGTGATGGCTACCCTGAAGGTTTGAGTGGTGATCAAATTTATGGTTTAGAACATGCACGAACGTTGAGGGAGCAGGGATACCGTGTCTACCCGATCAGCATTTTTGATGATAGCGGGGACAGTCAACGTTTAAACAACTTGAAGAATATTTCTTACGATGAAAAAACAGCGTATTTGGCTGAAGACAGCTCTGCTTTTCAAAGTGTAATGGAAGATGTTTTGGAAGATGTGGTAAACGCAGCTGTTCCATTGGATGTCAAAATTGAAGATGTTCTTTCAAGAGAGTTCGGTTTAGCTGATGGCGTTAACAGCATTAGTATCTCTGATAATGGCGGAACAGCGACCGTTGATGGTAAGAAAGTACTTTGGGATTTAACTGGCTGTGAAGAAGGAAAAGTGCATACATTAAAACTAGAAGTAAAGATTGAACCAGGAACCGAACTAACAAAAAGTGGTATTTTGCCAACCAACGACTCTTTACGAGCAGAAGATGACAGCATTACTTCCGATAGACAACCGGAGCTCGATCGTTATCTGGCACATCATGAGTTTGAAAACGAGACATTTCCTGGAAAAGCTCTTCCAGAAGAAGTCACGGCGCAACTCCCAGGATCTAAAGGCGGATTTGCGGATAATCAAACCGTTTCAGTAACAGATATAGACGATACGTCGGTTAAAACAAGTGATGGACAATGGTGGGAATTTATTGGCTGGGATCAAGAAGAGAAACAAATTAATGGCGGGGATGTTACCTTTGTTGGTAAATGGAAATATGTCGGCTATGATTTAAGCTTTATTAAAATGACGACTGAAAAACGAGCCTTGCCTGATGTAGAATTTAGTCTGTATAAATGGACAGGGCAAGGAAGGCCTCAAAGTAATGACCTAGCAACTACTGAATCGATTGCACAGGGGAAATGGACATTATTGGATGTACAAGCTAGTCAAGAAAATGGGCGGGTGGATTTTCGCGTTCCTTATGAAAAAGATGTTTATTATCAACTGGCTGAAACCAAAACACCAGCTAGATATCGACAGCCTACTGGACAATGGCGTTTTACTTTTGACGAGAATGGACGAATCAAGGATAATGCGTTAGTCGGAATAGCAGGTCCAGATGGAAAAAATCCACCAAATTTTGAAGCAATTGAAGAAGGAGAATTTGCTGGCTTGTTAAGCTTGATTAATGAGCATAGTGAAGGGATGTTGCCAGCAACTGGTTTCCAAGGAACCCATTTCTTCACTGTTGGCGCAGCACTGTGCTGGATCATTGGACTAGGTGGATGCTGTGCCATGTATCTTTTAAATCGAAAACGGAAGTAAACGATTGAAATAGCAAATGAAGAAGCAGAACTGATTTATGAAAATGAATCAGGCTGCTTCTTTTAATAGAATTCCACCAAATTTTAAGAAGTTGTGGAGGTCACGATCGGTATTTATTATACTTAAAGTATAAGCTTTGTTTTTTATTACTTTTGGTTAAAAGGTGTAGTTAGTATATAGCCAAGTGTTGCTGCGATGCTTAACTTGCTGGTAAGTAGAGCAAATATCAAAAAGAGGGATGAATAATGGATAAGAATGGATCTCATGGCCAGAGAATCGAAGAAAAACTGAAGCGCGCATTTAACCACTCGGTTGTATTGATAGAAGCTGCACCTGGATATTGCAAAAGTGAGCAGGTCTATAAAGCGTTAAAGCACGCTCCGAACAACTACGCATGGATGCGTTTACGAAGAATGGATAATTATTTGAATTTTAATTGGAAGCAACTGATGAATGCTCTCAGTACCATTTTTCCTAATCAATCGAGAAGATTTGGTGAGCTGGAGGTTGCCACAACATTTGGGCAAATTGCTGAATTAATAGAACTAATCGAACGTGCTACGTTAAATAGTGAGCGAAAAGTATTGGTGATTGATGATTATAGCATTATTCAAGATAAGCAGATCCAGTTCATTTACGAAAATCTAGTTGAAAGTAATTTTACTAAATTGTGTATCGTGATTATTAGTTCTCAAAAAAGTAAGATACAAAAAATCTGTTCAAGGAGTCACTCGGACTTATTTTATATCGACAAAGAAGTTTTGCGATTTACGAGGTCAGAAACACAAGAGCTGTTTGAAAGCAATCGCATCTACTTATCATCGGAGCAGCTAACAGGTTTAACAAGAAAATGGCAGGGTTGGCCCTTGCCGTTGATAGAGTTAACCCAAAAATGCAAAAATGCTGATGAGGTTATGGGATATTCCTACGATAAAATCCATCAACTGTTCTATTCTCAATTTTTTTCAGAGTTTACTGTCGAACAACAGAAAACTTTAATCCAATTATCCGCATTAGAGGAAGTTCCGTCAGAGCTTTTTGGCTTTCTTATTGATCCACTGGAGGAAGAGAATCAATTTTTAGAAAAGCTCCCTTTCCTCTTCTATGATTATAAAAAAGATGTTTATTCTTTCCAAGAAGCCTATGGTGAGTTTTTAAAAGAGCGTTATTCCGTTTTAAGTGAGACCGAAAAACAGAGCTTCTATTCAATTGCCGCAGAAGTATTTTTGAAACGTGGGGAACTTGAAAAATCACTCTCCTTGTTTTTTTGTAACCATCAATACGAGCAGGTCGTTAATCTAATCTGGAAATTGATTACTACGTTTATGAATTATTCACAGGCAGAATTTCTCTATGATTATTCTCAACGGATACCTAAGGAGTATTTAGATAGAAATGTGTATGCGAAGCTGCAGCAGTCTTGTCTACTCTTTTTTATGGGAGAAATTAGGAAGGCAGAAGGGATTATTAGTGAGAGTATTAAAAAGCTAGAAGCAGAAAAAAACTCGGATAAAAATGCACTAGGCAACGCCTATTATTTCCTATCCCAAATAAATCGAATGAATGCAGATGAAAGCTTTCTGGAGCACACTCGACTAGCTAGTGTATACCTTTCTGAAGGAAGCTACTATTGGGAGACCTCTATCCCGATTATGCTAAAAGCATCATGGGTTCGTTTTCCTAGTTATGACGAGAACGCCTCGGATCAATTGGAATACTCAAAAAAGATTTATAAAGAACTGAATCAGTATTATACTAAAATATTTAGTGGAGTAGATATTCATGCCGATAAGTTCTGTGAAGCAGAAATTGCTTACTATCAGCATGATTTAAAAACTGCTCGCATGCATCTGGTCGAGCTATATTATACTTTGGCCAATGAAAAAGCCTATGAAGCCAAACTTTTGTTTTTCTACTATATGATGCGGATTGAATTGTTAGAAGGAAATATTTTAGCTGCAGAAAATCTATTAAAGTCTGCGACTGAGTTCATTAACGAAAATAAGCTCCACCAATACAATGGGTTCCAGGCGCGATTAGTGAGTTGGCTCGCTCTCTATCTTCATAAACCAAATGATGTGCCTGACATAGTGGTAAGGAACCATGAAGAAAAAGATGCGCCGCTTTGGGAACTGGCAATAAATGGATTTCATCAGGCGAAGTATTTGATTCAAATGCAACAATTTGAAGAGGCACTCGCTTTGCTGAACTACCTTGAAAAATACTATTCTCCCTATAAGGGATTGTGGATGAATTCAATGAAAGTTTTTATTTATCGCTCGATCGCATATTTAAAGCTAAATAAACATGAATCAGCGATCAACGATCTAAAAAAAGCATACGACATGTCCTATGGAAACAAAATAATCAATCCGTTTGTAGAATGGGAAAAAGAAATGCGCCATCTGATTCAAGTGGTAAGAAAAAAGGCACCAAAAGAGTTTGATCAAGAATGGTGTGATGTGATTTACACAAAATCCACCACCTTAGCCAAAAAAATATCGAAAATTTGCAAGCAGCGAGTTTCAGATGAAGGAATTTCTAAATTGACTCCCCGCAGACTTGAAATTCTTCGAGATATCGCCCAGGGACTCACCGCAGAAGAAATTGCTAAAGAAAGAGGTATCACGGTTCATACAGTTCATAGTCATGTGAAAAATATTTATAGTGATTTAGGAGCAATCAATCGTGCGGATGCGATTCGAATTGCCACAGAGAAAAAACTCATTTAAAAAAGATTTTATATACCACTATGTAATGAAACATCTTAAACTGTTCTTTTATGCCGAAAGCTTGAACTCATCTCGAAAAAATGAAAAAACCTCGAATGATCGTCATTTTCTGATCATTCGAGGTTTTTTATAGATTTAAATCAACTAAGACTTTATTAAAGGAGATTTCGCGATCCGCCATTTTTTGGATTGTTTTTGGCAGTTCATCCAACGAGATGGTATGGGTAAGAAATTCATTGGATCGCAGCGGTTCTTTTAGCTCTGAGAAAACTGAGCTTGATATAATTTTTTGTAAAACCCATCTTTTTGTAGCAGATCTTGGTGATTGCCGACTTCAAGGATGTGTCCGTGATCTAAAACGAGGATTTGATCGGCGTTTTGGATCGTTGATAGGCGATGGGCAATTACGAAACTAGTATGATTGGCCATCATGGCTAGAAAGGCACTTTGGATTTTTTGTTCGGTCAAGGTGTCGACGGAACTCGTTGCTTCATCAAGAATCAGCATCGATGGTTGACTGATCATGGTACGGGCGATCGTCAAGAGTTGCCGTTGCCCGTCTGAAAGCTTGATGCCAGCTTCACCGACGATGGTATCTAGTTTGTCCGGCAAACGCATTACAAAATCATACATATAGGCATCTTTTAATGCAGCATAGATTTCTTCATCGGTGGCTGATTTACGACCATAGCGCAGATTGGCGCGCAAACTGCTGTCCATTAACCATGTTTCTTGCAGTACCATGCCGAATTGCTGCCGGAGACTATCACGAGTCAAATGGCGAATATCTGTGCCATCAATCGTGATCTTACCTTTATCGACTTCATAGAAGCGCATCAAAAGATTGACCAAGGTTGATTTTCCGGCACCGGTTTTTCCGACAATGGCGATGGTTTCACCTGGTTCAACGGTTAAATTAAAGTCCTCGATTAACGGCTGGTCTTTTTGATAAGCAAAGTCTACATGATCGAAAACAACTTTTCCTTTCGCATCCGATAACGTAATCGCATCCGGATCATCGGCTTGCTCAACGGGTTCCTTCAGTAATTCAAAGGACCGATCAAGACCAGCGATAGCCGTTTGAATCTGAATCGTAATCCCAGATAATTCAATAAAAGGCTTCGTAAATTGACTGGAATAGATTGTAAAACTGGAAATGATCCCAATCGTTACTCCGCTGTCAGTTTTCAGTGCTAATAATCCACCTACGAGTCCAACCATTAAATATGCTAGATGGTCTACAAAACGTGAAGAGGGATTGGTCAAAGATGACGCGAATTGCGCCTTTTGTCCTCGAACATAGAGCTCTTGATTCAAGGTTTCGAAGTTCGTTTGGTTTTGATTTTCACGTTGGAAGGCTTTGACGATTTTTTGATTGCCCACCATTTCCGTAATGAACCCCGAGATTGAACCGACTAATTGCTGCTGATTCGTGAAGTATTGCTGCGAAGTACGAGCCACGATATAGGTGATCAAAAAGATGATCGGTGTTGCTACCAGTACGACCAATGTCAGCATCGGACTGAGATACAGCATAAAGACTAATGCGACTAAGACGACGGTCATGCCGGAGAATACTTGATTGAAGACCGCAGAGATCGCGGTAGAGATATTGTCCATGTCATTCGTAAAGCGGCTGACGATATCGCCTTTTGAGCTTTGATCGTAATAGCTTAATGGCAGCTTATTCAAATGGGTAAACGTTTCTTCCCGTAGCTTAGCGACTGAGTCAAAAGCGACGGTATTTCCCAAACGCTGAATAAAGTATTGACTGACGACCGTTACTAAGAAGATTCCAATAAACAATTGAAGAATCTGGAAGAGCCGGGTAAAATCAACGGCTCCTTGATTGACCATCTGATCGACAGCGACACCAATATAGTAGGTCATTAGTACGGAAGTAATTCCGCTGGCGATTCCCAGAATGATCGCCGCAATCAATTCCTTCGGATAGGCTGCTAAATAAGGGATGAACAATTTTAACGAGCGGAAAAAATTTTTCTTCTTAATCATTGAGCAGCACCGCCTTCCGCTTGAGATTTAACCAGCTCTTGATAGAGTTCAGATTCTTGAAGTAACGCTTCATGTTTTCCCTGCGCTGCGATTTTTCCATTGTCCATTAATAGAATTGTTTCAGCGTCTTGGATCGAACGCAGACGTTGCGAAATAATAATCACACCACAATCGAGATCGCGCTTCAACGCTTGGCGTAAATCTAAGTCAGTTTGATAATCCAAGGCGGATAGAGAATCATCTAGGATCAGTAATTTTGGTTTACGGATCAATGCCCGGGCAATCGTCAAACGTTGACGCTGTCCGCCAGAGAAGTTCTTCCCATTTTCCAAGATTGCTGTGTCCAAGCCCTTCGGCAAGGTTTCAACAAACTCACTGGCTTGGGCAGTCGCTAATGCTTCCCAGCATTCTTCATCTGTTGCGTCGGATTTGCCCCATTGTAGATTTTCACGGATCGTTCCGCTGAATAAGACTGCTGTTTGTGGAACGATTGCGATTTCTGAACGTAAGCTTTCCAGTGTCCAATCTTTAACATTGCTTCCGGCAAAGCTGACGGTTCCTTCTGTAGCGTCGTAAAAACGCGGGATCAAGCTGATCAGGGTTGATTTTCCGCTACCCGTTGCACCAGTGATTCCAAGAACCTTATTTTCCGTCAAAGTAAAGGAAACATCCTGTAAGGCAAGTCCTGACTTTTCCGTATAACGAAAATTGACGTGATTAAAATCAATTAAAGAGGCTTGTTCATCAGCTTCATTAATCGTGCCATCATCGGCTAAAGTAGTGTCAGTGGCAAAGACTTCATTGATCCGATTGGCGGAAGCTGCTGCGCGGGTGAAGAGCACGACTAGGTTGGAAACGACGATTAACGCTAAGAGCATTTGGTTCATATAGTTGATCAAAGCCAAGACTTGACCTTGTTCTAAATGCCCGATATTAACTTTGAAGCCGCCGAAATAAAGTAGGGCAACAACGCCGGCATTCATGATTAAGGTCGTACTAGGGGAGAGTAGCGCAGAAATATTCGCTACTCGTTGATTTAAGCGAGAAATTTCTTCAGTTTCTTCATTGAAGTGCGCCGTTTCTGTTTTCGTTCGAGCAAAGGCGCGAATCACGCGGACACCGCTCAAGTTCTGAGTAACCAATTGATTCAACTGATCGAGTTTTTGTTGGATCTTTTTGTACAAGGGCACCGAATAATGAATGATCAAAAAAAGAATCAAACAAAATAGCGGCAGCAAGATCAAGAAAATAAGCCCCATTTGCCAATCAATGTAAAAGGCCATGATGACCGACCCGATACTCAAGAAAGGCGCGCGAACGACCAGACGAATCAGCATCGCCAAGGCACCCTGCATTTGATTGATGTCATTGGTCATGCGGGTGATCAGCGTGTCTGTGCCGAAGCGATTCAACTCATTGTGGGAAAAGCTGTTAATTTTTTCCATCAAGCGATTGCGCAAAACAGTGCCGAACCCTTGAGAAGCAATCGATGCGTAGTACTGACATATTAAGGCACAAAGTAGTCCAACGATCGATAGTCCCAACATAGCGACCGCCATTTCAATTACTTTTCCCTGATCGTGACGGGCGATACCTTCATCCACCAAGCGAGCCATGAACAACGGCAGGGTCAGTTCGAAGACAGCTTCTAAAAATTTGAAAAAAGGTCCAAGGATGATCTGTTTCCGATAATCTTTGGCATAACGTAAAAGCTGAAACATATAAGTTCCTCCAATATATAAAGTAAATAATCAACAGAATGGGGTCGCTTCTATTGTAACTTACTTGTCAAACAAGTCCGAAACATATACTCGAAATTTGTTCCTGAACATAAAAAAGTGACAGAAGAGTTTTCTGCCACTCTTGGATTATTCTGTTTCATCCTGTTCACCTTGGATAGAAAGCTCGCTAATGGTTTCTTGAATGAAGTGTCTGCTCTGATCAGTAAGGAAGGGGTCGATCACGACGACCGGATAGTCTTTCGGCAGCCCTTCTGAGGAGCCTGTGGTAATCAAACAGTCGTAGTTTTTTAGTTCTTCTTTCAGATTTGGAATACCGCCGGATAATTGTTCAAAATGAGTGATCGTAAAGTTGCCATAAACACTTTCGAAAATTTGCTTTGCTAAAAAGGTTTCTTCTGTTGGCGACAGATCAGACAATAATAAGACCTTTAGTAATTGGTCTTGGCTGGCTAACCATTCTAAGCTATATACTTCGGTAGTGATCAATAAGTACACATAGTTTTGAACATAATCAGCTTCTTGAAACATTTTATATTTATCGACGAAACATTCAACCAGTTTCCGGACCTTTTGTACCCCGCGGGCATAAACCTTGGAAGCATGTTCAACGAATACAGTGCGATTGCGCCACAGTACCCCAAGATATTTTCCTTGTGGATTACACAGATAATAATCATTGGTTAAAACCGTAGCTAAATCAGTTTTGTTTAAATTAGTCATTGGATTTCCTAATATTTTATCGAATTCTTCTGCTAATTCATAATGCTGCATAAACAATCTTCGATACTTTGGATTGTCAGTCATTGCTAAATCTCGATGTTCAATGCTGAATACAATCGCATCTGAAAAGGTCAGCCAGAGTGTATCCCGCAGCATCTTCGGTGTCAACTCCAGATCCACTCCTTCTCTGACTGCTTGTTTCAGCCTCTTATAGGAAAGCTCCATCGGCAGAATAATACCATCAGTTCTCAGCTCATCTTCAGGATAATGATGTCCGCTTTTTATCCGCCAAAAACTAATATACATATTGTAGATCAAACGTTTTTTAAAAACGTATTTTTCATGGATGTTGTTTACTTTTACAAAGTCTTGGACATATTGTTCTAGAATGTAATAGTGATTTGATGGCAGTTTAGGGAGCGTGCTCTCGAACGTACTTTGCCTTTCGCTGTAAAAGCGATAGTAAAAGTTACGAATCTCTCCTTCATCTCCTTCGATTCTTAACGGACGATAACATAGAGCCATCCCTGCTTCAGTCAACGTTTCCTCAATCTTTTTCAGATAACGCTGCGTGTTAGAGGAACTGATATACAATTTTTTTGACAAGGCAGTAATATTATCACATTCTTCATATAAGAGCTCTTCGATGATTTGAAATTCAGGGCACAGCCTTAAAAAATCACCATACACATTACCTAAACTTAATGACTTATCTACAACGATTCGATAAATACCTTTGACTTTTACAACTTGAAATGTTGGTTTTTCTGAATTGATAATTTCAATATCGTTCAATAAAATGGGCAGTGAACAATTAAGTTTGGCGATTAGTTGGTCACTGGACAACCCCTCCCGCTGATAATACAAAAGCTCCAATAGTAACAAGCGCCTGATGTTGCTGGTTCCTAGAATTGTTCGAAAATCCATCGTCATTCCCCCCTCAACAGAATGATTTCATCTAAGAATAGTTGGCTTTATGAATACCTTTCTTTTGTAAAGCACTATCCCATTCGTTAAAATAATTAATCTATAATCTTTGTTTAGCTAAAATGCGTTATGTTCTTACTAAAGACAAGAATATAGTAACGATAATCATGTGAATAAAACGTTTTCTTTATAAAAATGATAAAGCGAGAAAGCGTCAAAAACAAGGATTAATTGCGAATATTCTAAAAAAATAATGTTTTTTTCATTTAATTCGCAGCTGCTAGAGCTAGCGCTTTTTATACGTTTTTTGTTGTCAATTGTCATTCCATTCATATTGAATTCGGAGCAAATCCCCACACCATCTTTCCAACGATCAATGTTTCCTATATATTTGGCTATTCAGAAACGGGATCTGTTGCTAGAGCCTTTAAAAATTGGATCGGTAAAAAGATTAATGAAGTGAAGAATCGCTGATTGATTAGATGATTATGTTGAAACTGGCATTTTAACGCTATCCATGGAATAATTAAGCCAAGCTTTTTTTCGTATCTAGCTTAGCGAACCAGATTTATCGGTAATAAGTGAAAAAGCTGAGTGAGTTCGCGAAGTCTTTGTAATAGTGGGGGGAGAAAATGGAAAAAGTATTTACAGTTGTCGTGCTATTATTTTTTTGTTATTCATTTATCGGCTGGTTGTGGGAGACCGTTTATTGTTCGATCAAAGCCAAACATTTCGTGTATCGGGGATTCCTATTAGGACCGATCACGCCGATTTATGGTTTTGGTGTCGTTGGGGTTCTCTTTTTGATTGAACCTTACCAGCAGAATATCGTCCTGTTGTTTATTTTGGCGCTGCTGCTAGTGACTGCGCTGGAATACTTGACCAGCTTTCTGTTGGAAAAGATCTTTCATCTGACCTTGTGGGATTATAAAGACGTACCGCTGAATATCAACGGGCGGGTCGCTGTGCCAGTATCGATTTTTTGGGGCATCGCCTGCGTATTCATCGTGCGTGTCTTGAACCCGTACTTAATGAATCATGTTCTCAGCTGGCAGCAGCGGTTTGGGATGTTTTTACCGCTGATTTTACTAATGGTCACGAGCTTTGACCTTGGATTTACTTTAGCGAACTTAGCGTCACTGCGTCAGGCGATGAACAAGATGAGTGCTACGATCCAAGAGAAGAAAGAACAATTGCAGACCGATCTTGGGGAATTGAAGGTCGCTGCTGAAGAACGTCGTCAAAGTTGGATGACTGAAATCAAGGAGCAGCCTGAATGGCGCAAACAGTTGCCGAAGCTGAATTTCCAAGAACGCCGGTTCTTAAACAGTTTTCCAAATATGAAATCCAAAGAAATAAAAAGTCCATTAGCAGAGATACGTCAGTTATCGAAAGAACTGCGGAAAAAATGATATTACAAAAATATGACAAAAATTACTGCTTTTAAAGCTTGGTGAGACTATCTTTTTTAAGGATTATCGAGAAAATAAAACAAATGTTACTAAAACATCCTTCATTTTGTAATGAAATGTAATCTTACTGAAACAATAAGCCCGCTTTTTTCTTATATAATAGCGAAGGGTAAAGAGAAAGGTGGACTTTTAAGTGAGAAAGCAAACGTTTGGGTTCGTTGCCACACTATTGTTGGGTGCTAACGTACTTTTACCAGTCTTTGCACATGCAGAGTCACTGAATGAACTAAATAAAAAAGAATCAGCGATCGCTCGTCAAAGCGATAAGATCAGCGGAGAGCTGCAGATCGCACTGAATGATGTTAATGAGAAATATCAAGAAGTGAACGTCATCCGTACAAAGATCAGCGAAAATGAAGCTACCTTGGAAAAGACCAAGGCTGAGATTACCGCAACAGAACAAAAGATCGAGCAACGTAAAGAAGCGATTGCTGAACGGATGAAAGCTGCACAGGTCAGCGGATCTACCGATCGTTCGATAAATGCGTTACTAGAGGCAAAAGATTTAGGTGAATTTTTAAATCGTGCTTTTGCGATGTCTGTCATCCAAAATGCCGAGAAAACAAAAGTTGCTAGTCTAGGCGAAGCAAAAGACAAGTTAACTGAGCTAAAAGCAACACAAGAAAAAACACAAGCCCAATTAAAACAAGATAGTCAAAATTTGGAAGCTGAAAGCACGAAGCTAGATGAAAAGATGGCCAACTTAAAACAAGAGTTAGCCGATAACAAGACCAGCTTAGAAAAAATCAGCCAAGATAAAGAAGTAGAGAAGGCCCGCCAAGCTGCTGCTAAGGCACAAGCGGAAAAAGCCGAAAAAGAAGCGAAGGCAGCTGAGGCTGCTAAAGCGATGGAAGCAGAAAAAGCTTCACAAGCTGCAGCAGCACAAGCCCAGGAGAAAGCCAAGGCTGAAGCCGAAGCGTCTTCACAGGCAGCATCACAAGCTTCTGCACAGTCATCAAAACCTTCATCATCGAGTTCAAGTTCACAGCAACAATCAACAACAACTAGTGAACCAGCAAAAACAGAACCAGCGCAGCCAGCACCAAGTACACCGACGACAACTGGTCGTACGATGCAAATGGAATCAACTGGGTATTCATGTGCGGAATCAGTTAACACATTCTTTACAGCGATGGGAATCGACTTACGTCAAAACCCACAAGTTGTAGCTGTTGACCCAAGTGTCATTCCATTAGGTTCAATGGTGGAAGTATCTGGCTACGGCATTGCGATCGCTGGTGATACCGGTGGTGCCATCAAAGGCAATATCGTGGATGTTCATTTCCCAACGGTTGAACAATGTATCCAATGGGGGCGTCGTACAGTTACCGTTACAGTCATTAGTTAAGAAATTTAAGAACCGTTTGAAGTCTTTCGATTTCAAACGGTTTTTTCTGTTTATATTTTAACTCCAATTATCCTGAGACATACTATCTAAATTTTCCTCGCCCTGTTCCACAGATAAATTATTTGCCTTTTTACTTTTCTTCAGGAGCATCACGAAAATCAACGTCACTGATTCTGCGACTAACAATGGAATCCAAATCATTTTGACACCAAACAATGCCGGCAAAGCAAAAATTAACAGACAGTTGAGCATGAGCCCGCGACTGCAGAATATCCAGAAGGCCTGCATCGATTTCCTGATAGAAAGAAAATAGGTGATATAGATAATATTGATTGCCGCAGGAATATAGGCGAGTCCGTACCATTTCAGTGCGGTATACGCTAGCGGGATCAGTGAATGATCTGTAATAAATAGCTTTAACGCAAAAGGTCCGATCAAAACGTAGATACTATAGAGCACCGCTGAAAGCACCAAATTGATCAACAGACCAGCCCCCGGAAGAAGTAATGGACTTTATGCTGTTCTCTACGTCCAAAGCTCGTACCGATCAATGGCTGTAGACCCTGTGAGATTCCGAAAAAGATACCCAGCATGATAACCATCACATAAGTTACACCAGCAAAGGCGGTTAAGCCCGATTCCCCCAAATAACGCAGGATTACTAGGTTATAGCAAAAGATTGTCATCGGCTGACTGATCTGGATGACGAATTCTGGCAAGCCGCAGACAATCACTTCGCGACATTGCTTGAAGCTTACAGAGAAACGCTCGATCCGCAGGATACCTTTTTTACGTAGAAAATGGATCGCCAGAACTAGACAAGAAAGTAATTGACCTAAGCCAGAAGCGATCGCTGCTCCTTTGATCCCCATCTGTAATGGAAAGATAAATAACCAATCCAAGAAAATATTACTGAAAGCTCCAACGATCATTCCCCAAAAAGCCAGTCCGGGGCTGCCATCATTTCTAACAAAGGCGTTGCCTAAGATCGTTGCGGTGAAAAGATCGAGAACAGACTGTACCATTTGATATAAGTAACTGTTTATTCAAGTAGCAGATCTGTCGCACCAAACAAACGAGCGATTTGTGTAGGCGCGAAAAAACCAATCGCAGTGATCAGTAATCCTGAGATAATTACCAACAGTGTACTTGTCAGAAAGACCTGATTCGCTTTTTTCTTATCCTCTTTGCCCTTACAGATCGCCATGGCAATCGCACCGCCGATTGCCAGCATCGAGTCTAACCCCGTCATGATCTGCGTGAAGGGCATCGCCAAACTTACCGATGCTAAGGCACTGGGTCCGCCCCCCTGCCCAACGAACATCCCGTCCACCATGTTGTAGGTAAAAGACACCACCATCGCACTGACCGTTGGCACTACATAACGTAAAATCTGTTTATTGTTTTCCTTGCTCACCTGCATAGTTCATTTTCTCCTCCATGGATGGTGACTCGAATTAGTACCCAGTATAAACTGTATAACAATTATACAGTCAAGAGGAGTTGGGTTATTTTTGGAAGAGAATGGCTTAAAATTAGTGAATTCTCCAAGCTTTCAGGTATTTCGAGGAAGCTGTTGATCTTTTATGATAATCACGGGCTGCTTCATCCAGAGAGGATTGATGAATCGAACGGTTATCGCTATTATTCGTATCGGCAAATTGATACTGCCAGTGTAATCGTTTCTTTGCGGGAAGCTGGGATGTCCTTGTCTGATATCAAGGATTATTTGAATAAGAAGTCACCGGAGCTGCTTATTGATTTATTAGGAGAGCAGGCGGGGATGCTGAACCGGCAGATTCGAAAGCTTCATCAAATCCAGGAAATGATTCAGTTTCGCATCCAGCAGACACAAAAGGGCTTAAAGAGTGAAATACCCTCGATCTGGATTGAGCAACAAGCCGCAGAAAACATCTTCCTTGGTCCAACCTTGCCGGATGACTATGATTTTACGGATGGCTGGACGCATTTACCAGCTTTTTACGCTAAATGCCAGGAGCAGGATATTCAGCTGGGCTATACGGTCGGGACGATGATCTCAAAAACGAATCTGCTGAAAAACGTTGGGATAAGCCAAGCCATGATTATTATCGTTTCTCACGAGAAAAATATCCGTTGTATCAACTAAAGCCTGCTGGAAAGTATGTTTTCGGCACGATGTACGCAGACTATGGTGAGACAGATTCACTTTATCAAGAACTGCTCCGATATATAGCTGAGAATGGGCTGGGGATAGCTGGGAACGCTTATGAAGAATACTTGATCGATGAGATCACGGAGAAAAACAGCGGGAGTTATCTGCTGCAGGTAGCCATTCGGATCATCAATTAGATGATGCGGATATCGTTAATTGTGATACATTAAATCGGAAAAACGATAGTGATAATAATAAAAATAAATACATTGTAATGCACAATCATCTTTTACTTTATTGTAGAAATTATTGAGTAGCCTATTCAGTAAAACGCTAAACCTGTTATAAAACTTCCTATATTAAGATATAAATATAGCCTGTATGACCTATAATTAATCTGCTTTTGCATACATACCTTATTTGTATTAAGTATCATTTAGAGTTATAAAAAGATATTTTATCAGTTGCTCAAATGTCAATTTTTGATACTTTAAGAATGTAAACATTTCACAGCAATAAGAAAATGCTGTATCGTAATATGTATAGAATAACACGTGTTACTTTAATGAAAAGACAGAAAAAGAAAGGTTGTATGTAAAATGATTAAATTGTATAGCTCAGCAAGTTGCACCTCATGTAGAAAGGCGAAAGCATGGTTGAAAGAGAACGGATTGGATTTTGAAGAAAGAAACATTATGTCTGATCCATTAACAAAAGATGAAATCAAAGAAATCCTGATGATGACTGAAACAGGAACGGATGAAATTATCTCCACGCGTTCTAAGGTTTATGAAAAATTAGATATTGATTTTGATGATTTGACATTGAATCAATTAGTCGACATTATTGAAGAACATCCAAGCTTATTAAGACGTCCGCTTGTCTTTGATGAAACAAAATTCCAAGTCGGCTACAACGAAGATGAGATTCATCAATTTATTCCGCGGGAAGTCCGTCGTGTGACTTCTAAGAAAATGTCAACAATACTACTATATATGGATTTTCAAAAAGAAAGTCTTGTTTAAAGACATTATATAGATTAATCCCCATCCCGTTCTCATGTTGGTAGGAACAGGATGGGGATTTCTAGTTAGGTTTGACGAATCAAATGATCAAAGGCGCCAAGCGCAGCAGTTGCCCCAGAACCCATAGAGATAATGATCTGCTTATAGGCACTGTCGGTACAATCGCCTGCTGCGAAGATTCCTTCGACATTCGTTGCACCGTGTTTGTCTACAAGGATCTCGCCGCGATCACTTAAAGCAAGGGTATCGGACAACCATTCTGTATTCGGCATCAAACCGATCAGGATGAAGACGCCTTCGACATTCAATGTGTGTTCTTCGTTCGTTACACGATCTACATAAGTCAGTGCTTCGACATGCGAAGAACCAGTGATCTCTTTTGTTGCCGCATCCGTGATCACAGTGACGTTGGACAATGAATAAAGCTTTTCTTGTAGGATTTGATCGGCCTTTAATTCTGGTAAGAATTCCAATACATAAATATGTTTGGCTAACCCAGCTAAATCAATCGCTGCTTCGATCCCTGAGTTTCCGCCGCCGATGACGACAACTTCTTTATCCTTGAACAATGGGCCGTCACAATGCGGACAGTAGGCGATGCCTTTATTTTTGAATTCTTTCTCACCAGGAACATTGATGGCACGCCAACGAGCGCCAGTAGAAAGGATCGCTGTTTTGGCGGTTAATTGCGCACCGTTTTCCAGCTCAACTTCGATCAAGTCATTTTTCTTGATCGATTTGGCGCGTTGCCCCTTCATGATATCCACGTCATATTGCTTCACGTGTTCTTCCACTTGCCGCATCAATTGCGGACCTTCCACATAAGGGGTACCAATCACATTTTCAATTCCCAGCGTTTCTAGAACCTGTCCGCCGAAGGTTTCCACGACCATTCCGGTCTTGATTCCTTTGCGAGCTGCATAGATGGCTGAGCTGGCACCCGCAGGACCGCCGCCGATTACTAGTACGTCAAAGGTTTCTTTGTCGGCGAATTCATCGGCACTTAGCGGACCACTGACTTTTTCAATGATTTGTTCGATCGTCATGCGGCCACTGTCGAATTCTTCGTCATTCAAGAAGACGGTTGGTACGGCCATGACTTCTTTTTCATCGACTTCTGCTTGATACATGCCGCCTTCGATCATGGTATGGGAAATCTTCGGATTCAACACAGCCATAATATTCAAGGCTTGCACGACATCTGGACAATTGTGACAGGTCAAGCTGACATAGGTCTCAAAGGACAATGTGCGATCAATTGCTTGGATCTGTTGGATCACCGCGTCATTAACCTTTGGTGCACGACCAGCAACCTGTAATAAGGCTAAGATAAATGAGGTAAATTCATGCCCCATTGGCAGCCCTGCGAAGATGATGCCACTAGCGTCCGCACCAACTTGATTGATCTCAAAGCTGGGTGTCCGCTTCAAGTTCTTAGTCTCAATCAAAATCTTGTCATCCATCGCTGCGACTTCCGTTAAGAAATCTTCCACTTTTTTTGAGTCTTCGGATTCATCTAAACTTGCGGAAAAGACGATCTTCGACTCCAATAGAGCTAAATATTGTTTAAGTTGTTCTTTTGTCTCATTATCTAACATAGGCACTAAATCTTCCCGACTAAGTCAAAGCTTGGTTTCAACGTTTCGCCGTCTTCTTTCCATTTCGCTGGACAAACTTCACCTGGATGTGTGCGGACATATTGCGCTGCACGAATCTTATCGATCAGGCTGCTTGCATCACGGCCGATACCATCTGCGTTGATTTCCATCGCTTGAACAATACCGTCTGGATCAATGATGAAGGTTCCACGCTGAGCCAAACCAGCTTCTTCGTCTAAGACATCAAAAATGCGTGAGATATGATGAGATGGGTCACCGATCATCGTGTAGTTGATCTTGCCGATCGCATCAGATGTGTCGTGCCATGCTTTGTGAGTGAAATGAGTATCGGTTGAGCAAGAATAGACTTCTACACCTAATTCTTGTAGTTTTTCATATTGATCCTGTAAATCTTCCAATTCCGTTGGACAAACAAAGGTAAAATCTGCTGGATAGAAACAAACAACGGACCATTTGCCTTGCAATACTTCTTCAGAAACCTCGATAAATTTTCCTTGACGATAGGCTTGTGCTTGAAACGCTTCAACTTGTTTCCCGATTAATGACATGAATGTACCCTCCTGTTTAATAGTGAGAAAATATTCTCTTAATTGATAAGAGTAGATCAAGAAAAACGTAAAACGACCCTCTCTTATTTAAAATAATTATAAACAAAAATACATTCCATTGTAAATGACTTTTTTGTAGATTTTTGCGATTATTTCTCCAAAAAGACGAAATTTTATTTGAAATTTGGTTTTTACTGAGGCGTTTTTCATAAGTAATAGGAGAAAAATTTGATTCAACGATTGAATTCATTAATCTAAATCGTCATAATAAGTTGTACAGAAAAGTGGTGAAAAAATGAGGAGCCACTGATAAAGTTCAATAACAAAGTAGTCAGAAGAAAATGTAGAATACATTTTCTTCTGACTTTTTTTCTTTATTATCATGAACTTTGGGAAAATACGTCAGATTCTAATTTCCGCGGTGGCGGGTCTAGTGGTGGTAGTTCAGGAGGCAGCTCAGGTGGCAGTTCTGGAGGAGGCTCATTTGGTGGAGGCAGCTCTGGGGGCGGTGGCGCAAGTTCAGGTTGGTAATAGTAATAGTATCTTGGAAGAAAAGCGGATGTGAGACATCCCCGCTGCCTTGGCAATGAACTTCATGATAGAAGAGGTCAAAGCTTATTTTCGTGAGGAAAATTATGATGCTGGGGTCAATATCGTAGCAAGTAATATTAATCAGATACTAATAGGAAGAAAGACTATCAAGGATTTTGAGTAGGGAGTTTTCGCGAAATACTTTGCTTGTAAGAGCGCTTGGGATGTTATTCGAACCTATGTATTGCCGACAGAGTTTATTCTGGTGGGAATTTACGTCATTTTAGAAGGAACAGTGAGAAAACTCTATATTTTACTGGAAAGTCCGCCGACAGTTTGCGGCGGAACTAAAGAAGGACCTGAAGAAAGCTGATCCAAGGTTCCAGCGTAATTCGGTCAGAAAAATGATCCACAGCAAAGAACCGGAAGTGCTAGAGGCTAGAGAAAAAATTGTGAAGCGCTATAAGCGGCTGAAGAAAAAACCGCTATATTATCATTTTTACTATGCTTTTGGAACCTTGACATTAATGGGCTATTTAGCAAAAAGAAGAAAGAGATGCAGCAATATTCCGTTTGCTATCATCATCGAGATCTGTGTAACAAGGGCAGATCAAGTGGTTACAGAGACAACTATGGCGGAGCAAGTTCAGATTTGTAAAACTGTTGAGGAATTTCCTCAGCAGTTTTTTTTGCTAAAACCAAGAAAATTTTAGTAAGAAAGCGCGATAATAATGGTCTGATTTTAAGGAATCTAACTCATTTATAATTTCCCCCACTTTATTGTAAATTCTAGGGGTTATTATTTGTAAAGAAAAAACAATC
Source organism: Enterococcus sp. (assembly GCF_032555305.1). GTDB lineage: Bacteria > Bacillota > Bacilli > Lactobacillales > Enterococcaceae > Enterococcus_A. The sequence goes on along the minus strand of NZ_JAWGOQ010000001.1, from coordinate 280,893 downwards.
ATAGGATAATATGGATAAATTTCATCTAGTTTTATTAAATATCCGCAGTAGATGATTAAAAAAATTTGTAAAGTAGGGATAGTATGAAAAAATGGGTAAGTACCGTCATGTTGCTCAGCCTATTTGGGAGTTTTGCGTCACCGATTATTGCAACAGCCGTTGAAACGACAGCGGCTTCCTCAGGCACTGCTACCAATGAAATGTCAACGATTAATTCGTTATCCAGTGATCCACAGACAGCTGTACCATCAGAATCCGCACCGATACCAGAGAAAACAGAGAGTACGGAGAAGCCTGTCGAGATCAAGAATTCGATTGAGTTTGAGAAAGTTAGTGAATTTATTGACAAAAATACAATGAATGATCAATTTGAGTTAGAACTCACGGGAAAGATCAATAGTTCTGCTGAAAACAAACAACCAATCAGCTTTGAAATGACGAAAAATTTTACGTTAGACAAAAGCAAAGCTGAAGAAAAGATCATTTTAAATGAAGAAAAAGAAGAGATCGGTAAATACAGTGTTGATACAACGGGGGCTCGCGCGAAGTACACGCTGAATTTTAACAAGCTTACAAAGGGAGAGAATCGTTTCAAACTCATCCTGTTAGGTACGATTACTCGCGGACCGGATAAAACCGTTGATTTCTATCAAGACGATCAAGAGATATTCCAACTGGCTTTACCGGAGATCAAAGAATCCAGTGAAAGCTCAAGTACAGCAGCAGGCGAGACAACCACTACTTCAGAAGCCAGCTCGACAGAAAGCGAAGATTCTACTAAAGATTCGACGAAAGAAAGCACCTCAGAAACAACAACAAGCTCGAAAGAACCGACTGAGAGCACAAAGAGCAAAGATACTGATAAGAAGAAAGTTGCGATCAAACCGCAAGCTGAAGAACCTGAGCAGCCTAGAGCAGCCGGTCCAATCGATGATTTATTCGCCCAATATGCGCCCGGGGACAACTTTGTAAAAGGCATTGATTTGAAATTTGATCCGAATCCGCCAACCATTAATTCGTTAGTCGACTTCAATTTGGATTTTACGATTCCAGATGCCGTTCGGACAGAATTGGTGTCGGGGGATTATTACGAAATGGACTTTCCTCAAGGGTTAGCGATTGTACAACCATCGCCACATGGGAATTTGACTGATGATGAGGGAATGATTTACGGAACCTATGTTTTTGATGCGACAACACAAAAACTACGAATCACTTTTACTCAGCAAGAGGGAGAAGAATTTTTACCACCAGAAAGTGGGTCTGTTACGGCGAATGTAAAGTTTGACACGAAAACGATCACTCAACCAGGGCCTTCGACGATTGTCTATCCAAGTAAAACAAATATTCCGCCTTTAACAATTACGATCAAACCTGTTGGTGGAACATCTATTAGTAAAGCAGGAAAAACAGATGCTTCATACAATCCCAATAAGGTCACTTGGAACGTTGATTTTAATAAAGATTTCTCTGAATTAGGGACACCATTATTAACGGAGCATTTTCCAGAACAGGTAACCTTCAATAAATCAGAAACGGGAGCTGTATCCATTTATCCATTAGACGTTGATTTTAATGGAGAAGTTACAGGAACAGGCCAGATTCCTTTAGATCCAAGTTTGTATACTGTGGCAGATGATGGCTCGATCCAATTCAAGACCGAAGTCAACCGTCCTTATCGAGTCGTCTATTCAACCACGATCAAGGATTCGGCTAAGCCTCAAAACGGTGGGACGGTTCCAATAAGCAACAAGGTTAATTTGACCACCGGAACAACTAATTTAGAAGCTGCCGCTACTGTGCAATTGAACTATAAAAAAGCGTTGGAGAAGGAACAGACCAAATATGACAATATCGGTCAGGAATATAGTTGGTTGATTCGCTACAACTATGGGCAGAAAGAACTAGCAAATGATACGATCCTTTCTGATACGTATTCACCAAATATGGATGTCGTATCTGATAGTTTCAAGGTCTATACAGTGAATTTTGACAAAAATGGGAATCCTGTAAACGGTGCATCACTCGATTCTTCAGATTATACAATCGATACATCAACAAACCCATTTACGATTACCTTTAAGAATAATGTACAGGCTGGAAGAGCCATCAACATTGAGTATAAGACAAAAGTAAACAAGATTGTGTCAACAAGCAACCCGCAGGAAATTACGAACCAAACAGAAACACCTCATATACCGAAAACGGGTCAAATAACAGAACATCCAAATCAACAGGTAATCATTAAGCATCAGCCAACTGTTGATGTTGGAACCAAAACAGCTCATTATTCGATTGATATCAATAAGAATAAGTATGAAATGACCAATGCACTATTTACAGATACGATGAAAAATTCGGAAAAGGGCTATGTTAGTCTTCCATCAAAAGTTAAGCAATCTGATAACCCTGAGGATGCTGGAGTCACTATTCAAGATGTTACAGATAATCACAAAAAGTTGAAGGGTGCCCTCCAAATATTAGATGCGGATGGAAAGGTTTTAGAGACAGTCGGAGATACAGCAGCCGCGGATTATCTCGTTTCGGTAAACCTAACGGCCGATCAAGTGGGCTATCAGAATTTCACTGTGAAATTCCAGAATACCTATGCCAAGACAGATCACCAGTTTAAGATGGATTACTATATTGCGTATAACCAATTTAATCAAGGGGTAGAAAATCCAAATGCGGCGCTCGATTATGGCAATACGATGGTTGCGCAATTTTCAAATGATGGAACATCCTATGATTCATCTAGTTCAGCCGATTTTAAGACAAGCTCCAAAGAAGCCAATCAAGGGGTGAAGTCAGGAAGCTACAATCCAAAAACTAAGGAAATCACGTGGACAATCCTGACAAACTACAACAATTTAGGTGTCTCTGTATTTAATCTTAGAGATCCAATCACTGGAAATCAGGTTTATGAACCCGATTCCTTGAATATTACGCGGGGGAGAATTAATGATAGTGGGGATTTCCAAGCGGCTACCGGAAATACTTACGGTGGGAATCAGGTCGGACAGTCCTATTTAGGAATAACAAATCCAAAGCCGACTGGTGAAAACGATCAAGGAACGTTAGAAATTGACTTTGGTTCGGATAATAATTACATCCCCGGATGGAATGTCACAGGGGCGCCTATGGTTTTCCGGATTCAATTCAAAACCTCTCTGCAAGGAAAAATTGTCTACAATCAATCGACCTACAGAAATACGGCAATTACGACGGTTGAAGGTGAAGAACAACGATTATCCGCGTCTGTTTCGATAGCGTTTGGCGGGCAATCGGCCATCAAAACAGGAAATTATAACACGCAGACAGGGTTGATCAATTGGCAATTGGACATAAATCCAAACCAGTCCCTACTATCTAATGTAAAGATTCAGGATACGCCAAGCGCCAATCAAATCCTGCAGGAAAGCTTTAAATTGTACACCGGAAAATATTCTGGATCTGGTAGCTCCACAACTGTTCAACCGGATCAGCTTGTCCCGGCAGATCAATACAAAGTGGAGGTAACAACAGATCCGGCAACTGGTCAGCAAAGCTTTACGGTCGATATGTCAAAAATCCAAGAAAAAACCGATCCAAACAATCCCGATGGATACTTAACGGGGATCATTGAGAAACCGTATATTCTGGTTTATGATACAGAACCAAACTTTGCTTCTAAAACAGAAACAGTCACAAATAAAGCCTCGATTTCTAGTGAAGGAAGAGAGCTTCCAGGAAAAGATACTCAAAAAAATGTCACGGTAACGATCCAAGATTCCAGTGGGACGGCCTATGGAACAAAAGGAAAGATTATTGTTCAAAAAGTGAACGGAAATGGCGGGATTGTGTCAGGCGCCGTCCTACAGTTGCTACGGAAAAATACGAAGACCAACAAGACGGATGTTCTTTATGAGGTGACGACAGATAATCAAGGACTAGTTACCTTCGGAAATCTGATCGGAACAAGCTCGACCTATGAGTATTATGTCAAAGAAATCGAAGCCCCAGACGGCTACACGATTCCCAAAGAGCTGCTCGATGGAAAAAGAGTGGCCGTGAACACTAGAAAAGATGTAGGTATTACACAAATTAAAAATGAATCAGTTCAGATACATTTCAACAAGACCGACGTTAATGGACAATTAATTGCCGGAGGACTGTTTACTCTTTATCAAAATACCGGAACAGTAGCTTCCCCCAATTATTCATATTTGAAGTCCATAGTTCCAACTAAGGAAGGCTTCGATCTCTCAGGTTTGAGTGACGGGCAATATCGTATCCAAGAGGTAATGAGCCCAGACGGTTATCAGATTAATCAAACAACGATCGATTTTGAAATCAAGAAAAATGATGACAATACTAGAAACGTCTTTGTGAATGATCAAGTGGTTCCTGATGGTGTCTTAGAGATGAAGGACTTCCAAGGTTCAGCTGTCTTGAAGAAGACCGATGAAGCTGGGAAAAATCTGGCTGGAGCACAATTCAATCTGCAACGGGCAGAGCTGAATACAGATGACTATAGCGATTATGGTGATCAAAGCAAGTATGTCACCAACAGCAACGGTCAATTGAACCTGAACAACTTGGCACCAGGTAAGTACAAATTGAAGGAAAGTAAAGCGCCAGAGGATTACTATTTAAATAGTAGGGAATTTACATTTGCTATCGATCCAGTATCGAATGGAAATCAAGCACCAACAACAATTCAACTGAATAATGGCGAGGCATTGATTGATTACCAAGGCACTGCCCGCTTTAAGAAAGTTGATGGACGTGATTTTGCCGCCGGAACAGAGACACCATTAGCAGGGGCACGTTTCCAATTGTATACAGCAGATGGAGAGACACCGATCGGTAATACCGTGGCTTCGGGAACAGATGGCTACTTTACCTTTAAGAATTTAGCGCCAGGCACGACCTACGCTATCAAAGAAACCCAAGCACCAGATGACTATCTGATTAACCAGCAAATGATCCGCTTCACCACGCCAGTCACCAATAATCAAGGTGATGATGCGATCACGATTGACAATGAAGGTCAGAAGCTGGTAGTGGACGAAAAGACCCCGTTCAAAAACTACAAAGAAGGGGTACAATTCCAAAAAGTTGATGCCAATGGACATGGCTTAGGCGGAGCAAAATATCAGTTATTGATGCAGCGCAATGGACAATGGCAGGCAATCACTGATGAAAACAAAGGAGCTGGCGGCGATGGCTTATTCACCTCCGATCCGCTAGACGGTAGTGTGCGCGGCTTTGAATTATCTCCAGGCAGCTACAAATTTGTGGAACAGACAGCGCCAAACGGCTATCTATTGAATACCAAGGAAATTCCGTTTGTCGTGAAAAGCCAAGCAGAGAGTGAACCAGTGATCCTTGAGATCCCGATTACCGGCGATGCCAATGTCAATTACCAAGGATCAGCACAACTATACAAGGAAGCGGAGAATACTTCCGATGATGGCTTCAGCAAACTAAGCGGCGCGACCTTCGATGTCTATACCGATGCTGCTCAGCCAGTCAAAGTAACAGCAGACAGCATTAAATCAGATGATGATGGAAATGTAACGATTGAAGGCTTAGCCCCCGGTAAATACTATTTCCAAGAAGTGTCAAACAGCAGCAAGTACCTAGTGAATAGTCAAAAAATCAAGTTCACGATTCCAAACAGTGCAGCCGGCAAACCAGCCGTGGTCACTACTAATGACCAAACAGCACCCGGCGGCAAACTGACACTGCGAAACTATCTAGGTGCGGTCGAATTGACGAAGGTCGATAAGGATGGTCAGCCACTACGAAATGCGGAGTTCACGATTTATGATAGTGACAACAAAGCTGCTGGGACCGGAATTTCTGGACCTGACGGCAAGGTGACCATTAATAAATTAGTACCTGGCGACTATACACTCAAGGAAACCAAAGCGCCAACCGGCTATTTGATCAATGATCAAACGATTAGCGTTACGATTCCAACTTCAGCCGAAGGACAGCCGCAAGTTGTTAAGGTCAATGAAGCCTTCAAGGATTATCAAGGCTCGGTGAAGTTGATCAAGACCGATGCCAGCGATAAACCATTAACCGGAGCGAAGTTCCAATTATTGGATAGCGAAGAACAGCCTGTCGGAACAGTAACTTCGAATAGTCAAGGTGAAGTCACCTTCAATAATCTGGCACCTGGCGATTACACCTTTAAGGAAGTCGCAGCACCAGCCGGTTATCTGTTGAATACTACGACTGTTCCAGTAACGGTAGCGAAAAACGCAAACGGACAGCCAGCAGTAGTGACAGTTCAAGATCACTTCATCAACTATCAAGGTGCCGCTCAGTTGACGAAGACCGATGGCAACGGTGATGCGCTGCAAGGCGCGAAGTTCAAGGTCATTGATGCAGAAGGTAAAGATGTAGCTGGAAAAACAGCGACTTCTGATGAAGACGGTTTGGTTAAGGTAACAGGTTTAGCACCCGGCAGCTATCGTTTCGTGGAAACCGAAGCACCGGCTAAGGGAAATGCTGGCAGATACATCATGACCAGTGAAGACTTAGCTTTTGAGATTCCAGCCGAAAGCAAGGGCGCACCAGCAATCGTCAAAATCAACAATGACGTCGCCAACTATCGCGGCACGATCCGTCTGCATAAGGTCGGCAACGATATAACTGATGATTCGAAGATTGTGGATCTTGCTAACGCAGAATTTACACTCTATACGAAACCTGATTTCAGTGATACTGATCCTGCGAAAGTGAAATCCAACGCAAAAGGGATTGCTGAGTTCAAGGATCTGGCACCGGGCACGTATTATGTGAAGGAAACAGCAGCACCAAGTGGGTATTTATTAAATACCTTCCCGTTGACTTTTGTTGTTCCAGACCGTGTACCAGCAACGATGCCAATAACCGATGAGCAAAATCATACGAATAAAATCGAAGACGGGGAATACGTTGTTGACGGTGGAAACTTCCAAAACAGCCGAAAAGAAATCGATCTGAAGAAGAACGACGGTGAAACAGATGGCGACTTAGACTTGTCACAAGTAGCCTTCGCGTTGTATTTCGATGATGGCTCAGCGGATGGAGAATTAGTTAAAGACGACCTGAAACCAGAGAGTGATGGCACGATCGATGTTAGTAATCTAGCATTAGAGGATGGCAGCTACAAATTAGTTGAAACCCAGACCGCGCCAAATTACGTGCTTAGCAGTCAGCCAGTGTACTTTGTGGTAAATAATCAACAGGCTTACGGAATCACTTTAGACTTGAATAACTACCAAGCTTCTATTAAAGGAAGAAAAGTCAGCGGCGATAAACAACTAGCCGAAGCCGAATATCAGCTCTACAAATCCGATGATCTTGATAATCCAATCGAGACAACAGATGCAGGTGGTAATAAACAAATAACGATCAAGACAAATAAAGATGGCGAATTCTTTGCCAAAGGACTTAGCGCCGGTGACTATGTCTTGAAGGAAACCAAAGCACCAGATGGCTATATTTTGGATACGACCGAGCGTAAGTTTACGATCTATCCGCAAAAAGGCAAACCAGTCACACTTGATTTAGGCGATTTTGAGAACTATCAAGGAACCGCCAAGCTGACTAAGCAAGCAGAATCAGGCAAGCTACTAGCCGATGCCGTCTTCGAGGTTCAAACCAAAGCTGGCGATACTGTTCAAGAGAACTTGAATTCCAACGAAAATGGAGAAGTAACCGCAAAAGATCTCGAACCCGGCGATTATCAATTCGTCGAAACCAAAGCGCCAGCGGGTTACCTGATCAATACGATACCTATACCATTTACGATTGATGCAGAAGCCGCCGGCGAACCAGCCGTAGTGATCGCCAGCGAGAATTTTGTGAATTATCAAGGCTCCGCTCACTTCCGCAAAACGGATGCAGCGAATAAGCCGTTAGCACACGCAGAATTTGAAGTAAGGAATGCAGACAATAAAGTCGTTGGCAACGCGATCTATTCTGATGAAGATGGTTTCGTCACAGCGACGGATTTAGCACCTGGTAAGTACAAATTTGTGGAGACCGAAGCACCAGAAGGCTATCTGATCAATGATACAGAGATTCCATTTACTATTCCGACCGAAGTTGCCGATAAACCAGCGGTAGTAGAAGCATTGAATGGCGATGATTTTATTGACTACAAAGGCTCAGCCATTTTGACGAAAGCCGATGCGAATAGTGATCCATTGGAAAATGCAGAGTTTAAAGTGCTGAAAGAATCTGGCGATACAGCTATCGATTCCATCATCAGTGATGAGAATGGTAAAGTTTTAGCTAACGAATTAGCACCCGGCAAATATACCTTTGTGGAAGTCAAAGCGCCTAAAGGGTATATCATCAACACAGATCCAGTACCATTCGAGATACCTGCCGGTGCAAAGGGCGAACCAAAGCAGATTAAAGCCAATAAAGGCAAAGACTTTATCAACTACCAAGGCTCAGCCAAGTTGATCAAAACCAACGAAGATGGCAAAGTGCTAGCCGATGCAGTCTTTGCATTGCAGACGGATAAAGGCAAAGAAGTCCAAAAAGACTTGAAGACTAATGCCAAAGGTGAGATCACTGTCGATCAGTTAGCACCAGGCAAGTATCAATTCATTGAAACGAAAGCACCAGCAGGCTATATCATTAATACAGAGCCAGTGAAGTTTGAAATAAACAATGAAACAAAGGGTGAGCCCAAAGTGGTTACTGCTAGTGATGGCTTTATCAACTATCAAGGCTCTGTTGAATTAACCAAGGTGGATGCAGACAACGCCAATAATCGTTTAGCGAACGCTGAGTTCCAGCTGCTGGATAGCGATCAAAAAGTTCTTCGTGAGAATCTGAAGACAGATAGAGATGGGAAGCTCAAGGCAGATGATCTCGCGCCTGGCAAGTACTACTTTAAGGAAACGAAGGCGCCCGAAGATTATCAATTGTCCGATAAGCTGATCGAGTTTACGATCTCAGCGGCGCATAGTGGAAAACCAGTAACGGTTGAAGTAAGAGCAGAAAACAAAATGATTCCAAATCAACCGAATAGACCAAGCAGACCGAACACACCAGACCAAGGATTTTACCCTAAAACTGGTGAAGATAAGAACATCAGCCTGCTAATCATCGGGGCGATCATCATTTTGATTGTGGTAGGAGTCATTTATATTCGCAAGAGAAAATAAAGCGATGAAAAGACATTTTCAATAAATGTTAGCCTTTCTATGGCGAACAAAAATAAAAAAGAATCACTAGTAAATAGGTACATGACGCTAAATTAACGTCATGTACCTATTTATTTTTGGTCAAAATATCAAGAAAATGAGGAATGAAACCTAAATAAGAATGAAAATAAAGAAATAATTCCCCCTTATTTTTGAATTCATCTTTATAAAATGCGGAGAATTAAAAAGAAAACCTGTTCAGATTAAAATAATTAAAAAAAAAGATTTTATTATTTCGTTTTAGGACTGTATTTCGCCGATGTTATGCGTTATTCTAAATTCTTAAGAAATAAATAAAACAGCGAAAACGCTTAGAAAAAATTCGTAATTGATAGCGCAAACACCAAAGAAAAATATTCCCAAATGATACTTTTTAAATTACATGGAAAATCTTCAAAAAAATGTGTTTTGAGAAAACTATAGACAATATAAAAACTTGTTATTTTATAGAGAATTGCAGAAACAAACTCTTTTTCATGCAATTGGCTTGCCTAAATTTTTTATATTATCAGAAAGAGTTCGAAAAATCGACCACTGATTTATTGGAAATGAAGACACTTTGTTTAAGTACCAGTAATTTAACTGGTAATAACAATTAATTCCATAATATTTTGAATTTATAAAAAAATTGGTTTTATAGTTAATAAGGTCAAAATAATGTATAATTATTATCTTAATTACTTCGTTTTAATATTCTTATATTTTGATAAAAAATTAAAGTGTGAATTTCATTGTTTTTTTTTGAAATAAAAAGTATACTAAATTCAGCAGAAATTTTGTATCTTTTTCTGCTGAATTGTGACATAGGTAACATAAATACTAAGTAAGGGAGGTATGTAGATGAAGAAAATTGTAAGTGGGTTAATTGCACTCATCGCGGTGGTTTTGTTTGTTGGGCCTAGCGCTCATGCGGACGGTGCCATTACTGCTGATGAACAAAGAATTTTGTCGGAGTTGGATAAAGGCGTAACTGTAGGCGGAAAGACTTTCAATATTGGCGCATCAGAACGTGCACAAGCAGAAAACTTCTTGAAACAAAACGATGTTTCTGCAGATAAAGTGAACGGTGTGGTTGCACAAATTCAGAAAGCTCGTTCTTTAGTTGAATCTTCAGGTCTTGATGTTTCAAACATCACTTCTATTGAAGCGTTAATTAAAGCCTTGCCATTGAGCACCAAGAACCAATTGAAGGATATCATCACCGAAGCGGCGAATATCCTAGGGCTGACAATCACCTTCTACCCTGGAGGCTATTCTATTACTCAGCCAAGTTCAGGTTCAACTGCGTCAGGTTCAACGAAACCAGCCAGCAGTACTGTTTACACATCAGGTGGTGCAGTAAAACAAACAGGCATGACATATTTGTCTAGTGCAATTTCTTTCGCAAGTCTACTACTAGTTGCAGCAGGTGCATTTGTAGTGGGACGTAAGAAACTTGCGTAAGGCTTCTAGGCTGAAGAGGGTTGGGGCGATTTTGATCGCTCCGATCATCTTTCTTGTTATCGGCTATTCTCTGATGTATGTCATAGGACGACCTGTGATCCAATTTGTAACTTCTTCTATTCAACTATTTTTACTAACAGATACTCCCGACTTTGAGGCGACGGAACAGACATTTGAGGCTGTGGACAATACAAAGATCGCAACGAATGAGAAAAATGAGCTTCCATCGAGTAAAGTCAATTATCCGGTGGGGGGAGAACTTTTCGGCAAGGTGAAGATAGAAAAAGTACAACTGGATGTTCCTTTATATTTTGGAGATACTGAAGAAATTTTACGTCAAGGGGCGGGACAGTTCATGGGATCGGTGTATCCCGGCGAGCTGGGCACGTCACTGATCGGTGGACACAATGTCGATGATTTTGGCAAGCTAGGCGCCGCGCAGGTCGGGGATACGATCGAGATCCAGACGACTTACGGCAATTACACATACCGCATCACTCAATTAGACGTTAAAAATAAAAAAGATAAAGAAATCGATGATATGATCTATCAACGTAACGACCGACGCATCATTCTTTACACCTGCTATCCGTTAGATAGTCTAGGGTTGACCGATGAACGATTATTCGCCATCGGAGAATTTGTTTCGGGACCAATCATCAATGGAAACGAGTAGGAGGAAAGACGATACATGAAGCAAGCGACAAAAAATATTCCACGATGGATCTTAGCATTCATCGGGTCTTTACTCCTCTTTGCCACATTGGCGTTGGTCTGTATTCGAATGACCTTATTCAACGAAGATTTCATGATCAAGCAGGTACATGAGACCGAATACGTCGAGACGATCCGTAAAGACATGACCCAAAGCATCCAAGACTTAGGGCGGGGCAGTAATATTCCGCCGGAGGTCTTAGCAGATGTCGTTCCTGAAAAGACAGTCTCTACAAATGTTGATAATTATATCCGAAGCATTTATCAAGATTTCCCCTTCAAGATCCAAGGGGGAGACGAAATCAAAGGCAATATTTTAAAGAACGTCAATCAATATGCCCAGCAAAAAGGCATCGCGATTGATGAAGCGACTCAAAAAAACTTGGATAATTTAGCGAATTCCGCGGTGAAGAATTATTCCAACTATATCGAGATTCCCTATTTATTGAGTTACGGCAAAAAAGTGATGGCATTCCAATCCGCGTTGACGATGATTTTAGTGATTGCCAATGTCGCCTTCATCTTGGTATTCGTTAGCTTGCTGCTGATGGTCAAGATGAAGCATCAGAAGGTTCGCTGGAGCAGCGTGACTTTTCTAGGTGCCGGACTGATGATGGTGGTTCTACCAGCGCTGATCTATTTCAGCGGTGTGATCAATCGTCTAGGAATCATGTCAGAAGGGCTGTATCGCTTCGTGACCAGCTATATCACGGCTTTCGATTTAAGCTTTGTCTTTGTAGGATTAGCGTTGACTGTGTTCGCACTACTCTTAGTGCTGCTCAGTGAGAGGATGCGCTCGAAAAAAATACATAACGTTCGTTAAGTGAAGGGAAAAAAGCATGGAAGAAACAATCAGCTTAGAAGAACTGTTTCACGTTTTAAAAAAGAAAGCATTATTGATCCTGATGACGACCATCGCTGGGATCGGACTTGCGGCAGTAGTCACCTTCTTCTTGATTACACCAAAATACGATTCAGCCGCGCAGCTGATCGTACAAAACAATCAAGCAGAGGGACAAAATACCAATCTGCAGAATGATATCAATGGGAATGTCTTATTGATCAATACGTACAAAGATATGATCAAGGGGGATATCGTTATTGACGCGGTTCAAAAAGAGCTGCAAAGCGAATACCAATTCAGCTATAGCAATGCTGAACTAAAAAGCATGATCGAAGTAGAGCAGGCACAGAATTCGCAAATGTTCCAAATCGTCGCGACTTCTCCTGAACCACGTAAAGCAGCAACGATCGCGAATGTTACAGCTACAACCTTCCAAGAGAAGGCTGAGGATGTTTTAGCGGTTAATAAAGTGACAATCACTTCAAAAGGTGTCGTACCATCTAAGGCAGTTTTTCCAAATAATAAGTTGAACTTGTTAATTGGTGCAGTGGTAGGTTTGATGTTAGGGGTGGGATTAGCATTCTTAGTGGAATTACTAGATAAAACAGTTAAGGATGAACGATTTGTTGTTGAGGCCTTAGAATTACCGATCCTTGGACAGGTATCTGAGATCAGCAAAAAGGAATTATATGAAAATCGTAAAGCTCCAGCAACGCCTACTCCACAAGAAAATTCTAAAGAGACACGAGGAACACGTACCGTGCCGACTCGTAATCGAAAACGTGTGTAAGGGGAACAGATTAGATGGCGAAAAAGAAACAAGCAATCACACCGGTTGATTTGATCACCGCGATCAATCCTTTTTCAACCGCAGCAGAGCAATATCGGAAGATTCGTACCAATATCGAGTTTTCTTCCGCAGATAAGAAAATTAAGTCAATTGTTGTAACCTCATCAGGACCTGGAGAGGGAAAGACAACTACTGCATCGAATCTAGCAGTTGTGTTTGCCAATGCTGGCAGTCGCGTTGTTTTAGTCGATGCCGATTTGCGAAAACCAAATATAGCGTTAAGCTTCAAGGTTCCAAATGTAAATGGGTTGAGCAACTACTTAACCGAAGGAAACGCAGCTGCTAGTTTCTTAACTGAAACGGATGTTGAAAATGTCTACATGACGCAAGGCAATACCCAGATTGGCAGTCGTCTCATTGAGACTGATATCGAAAATCTTTATTTGATGCCAAGTGGACCAACACCGCCGAATCCTTCTGAACTATTAGGTTCAAGACGGATGCAGGAGTTAGTGGACACTTTGAGTGAGTCCTTCGATTTAGTGATCTTCGATATGCCGCCGGTGGTAACCGTGACCGACGCGCAAATCATGTCCTCTTATGTCGATGGTACGATTCTGGTTGTTCGTGAACGTAAGACGAACAAACAAGCAATTTTAGAGGCTAAGAAGCTCTTAGATATGGTTCAAGCAAAAATCATCGGAGTCGTCTATAACGGTAAAAAGCAAGGGGAAGACTCTTATTACTATTATGGGACGGAAGGAAGTAAGTGAGTACTAAATGATTGATCTACATAGTCATATCTTACCCGGTGTCGATGATGGCGCACAGACATTAGAGGATAGTCTGGAAATGGCGCGAAAAGCGATCAGTCAAGGCATCACTCATTTAATGTGTACGCCGCATCATAATAATGGCAAGTACAATAATCCGGCAGATAAAATCATCCGCGATGTTGCTGCTTTACAAAAAGAATTGGATCAGCGCGGATTAGACTTAACCTTACTAGAAGGACAGGAAGTCCGATTAACAGAGCTTCTCTTAACGGCAATTCAAAGAGACGAAATTCTATTTACTGATTTGGATAATACCTATCTATTGATTGAGTTTCCGACAAATGAAATACCTATCTATGCTGAGCAGGTATTCTATCACTTGCTTAATCGTGGTCAGGTACCAGTCATTGTTCATCCAGAAAGAAATGCAGTTTTTCGGGAAGAACCAAATCGATTGGTTTCATTTCTAGAGATGGGAACATTAACACAATTGACCGCACCAAGTATCGTGGGGGTATTCGGCAATGAAATTCAGAATACAGCGAGACAAATGTTGGAACATAATATGCTGTATATGGTCGCGTCAGATGCCCATAATCTTCGACACCGCACCTTCTTGATGAAAGAAGCCTATGCAGAGATTCGAAAAATCGGTGGCATAGAAATGGTTCAAGCAATGGAGCAGATGGCTAAAGACTTAGTGAATGGGGATTCAGTAGTCAGACCGAATTATCAGGCAATAAAATGAACTATGCTTCAAAAAAATGAAGAATAAACTTATTTAAAAAAAGATAATTGTTTTAGGGGGAAAAGCCATGGTTGATAATGAAGATAGAATTTCTAGTTTTAATACAATGGAGATAGCTACGTCTAGTAGAAGGAAAAGATATTATGAAGTTGTCAAACGTGGGATTGACATTGTTGGTAGCATGATAGGTCTCTTTTTTTTCATAATTACTTATATCATCTTGTTTATTCCTTACCATTTTGGCGAAAATAAAGGAAGTGTATTGTTTAAACAACAAAGATTGGGAAAAAATGGAGAGATTTTTGAAATATTTAAATTTCGCTCAATGAAAACAAACGCAGATGATATATTAAAAAATGATCAATATTTGTATAAAAAATACGTAAGCAATGGTTATAAACTTGAAGTTCAAGAAGATCCTAGAATCACCAAATTAGGGTGTTTTATTCGAAAATATAGCATAGACGAGCTTCCTCAATTTTTGAATGTATTAATTGGAGAAATGAGTCTTGTAGGACCTCGGCCAATTGTGTTAGATGAATTGGAAGAATACAAGAAAGAAAACGAAGTCAAGGCATTTTTAAGTATGAAGCCTGGACTTACGGGCGTCTGGCAAGTATCAGGAAGAAGTAGTGTAGGATATCCTGAACGTGTCTATTTAGAAACTAGCTACTTAAACAAACAGAGTCTTTCTTTTGATTTGAAAGTATTATTTTTAACAGCGGTTAAAGTTTTAAAAAAGGATGGGGCTTACTAATGAACTATTCAACACGAGGAGAAAATTTCTAAAATGACAAATAAGACAGCTCTTGTCATACCTACTTGTAATGCTGGAAAAGAATTTGAGGAAGTTGCAAAAAAAATATATGATCAAAGTTCGCGACTAAATTTAGTTAGGGTTTATGATTCTGAGTCAAACGATTTGACAGTGAAAATTGCAGAATCTTTGGATTTTGAGGTAATTAAAGTTTCGAAGAAAAGCTTTTCACATTCTGCAACTCGGAGTAAAATTGCACAAGAAATGTACGAAAATGGTTTTGATTATTTAATATTTATGACTCAAGATGTATATTTGCAGAACCATGCAATCGAATTACTTCTCAAATATATAATAAAAAATTCTAATTGTGGTGTTGTATATGGTAAACAAGAGATTGATCTAGAGAAAGGTAGTATTAATGAATATTTTGCAAGAAGTTTTAATTATGGATCAGTTAGTTCAATTAAGACAAAAAAAGATGTAGAAAATTTAGGAATAAAAACAATTTTCAATTCTGACGCTTTTGCCGTATATAATTTAAAACTTGCCAAAAAAGTTGGTTTTTTTGGAGAAGAGGCAGTTTTTGGTGAAGATATGATAATAGCTGATAAATTTATTCAGAGAGGCTATGGTGTTGGCTATTGTGCAGAATCCAGAGTTTTTCATACACACAATTATACTTTATTAGAAGAATTTTCTCGTTACAAAGTAATTGGACAATTTCATAAAATGAATAATGAGATTATTAATCGATACGGGAAAACCAATTCTGAGGGAATTAGGTTAGCTATTGGGGAAATTAAGTATCTTATTTCAGAAAAAAAGGTCTACAAAATTCCTGAATCTTTATTAAGAAATGCTGCAAAGTTTTTCGGATTTAAATTAGGATTTATGAGAGGTAAAGCAAATGTCTAGGTTATTATTAGTCTTGGAGGAACATTTTATTATAGATTCATCTGGAAATTACTGGGCAAAACGAATAATAGATGATGAATACTTAAATAGGTATTTACAGGTATTTGACGAGGTCAGGATATTTGCAAGAATAAGTACTGCAACAGCCAATGTGAAAGAAAGCAAAAAAATATCTACAAAAAGAGTTTCATTTAGTGCAATGCCAGATTTTCATGGACCAAAAGAAATGGGAATGCTGTCTGGAAAAATAATCACAAAATTTAAGCAACAACTTAATTTCTGTGATGTTGTTATTTTGAGATCTCCCTCACCGTTATCCCTGTTGCTTTACAGATTTATTCCCTCCAATAAGGTATTTGGAGCCGAATTTATGATGGGAGCCGATAAATTTTTTGAGGGAAAAAATTTTATCTATAAGAGATTAAACAATACTATAAATAAGGAAGCAAAAAAATTAGTTTTAAAAGCAAACGGAGTTTCATATGTTACAGAAAAACAACTTCAAAATAAATATCCTTGTAAAGCTATTAGGTTCGGGAAAACAAATGAATACTTTACAACAAATTATTCTAGTATAGACTTAAAAGATTCTTTCTACAGTTATTCTCCTCAAAAAAAGTTCGATTCGCCGATAAAGCTTGTTCATGTTGGCTTCATGGATTATTTTAGAAAAGGCCAAGATATTGCTATTGAGGCTACGAAGCTCTTGATTGAAGAAGGGTACGACGTTCAGCTTAGTTTAGTGGGTGATGGAAAAGAACGAAAAACCTTTGAATCAATGGCTAGAAATTTCCATATCTCAGATAAAGTAATATTTCATGGGAATATCAGTAATAAAATGGAAATTCGAAATAGACTTATCGAGTCTGATATATTTCTATTACCTTCTCATTCGGAAGGATTGCCAAGAGTCATTATTGAAGCTATGGCTTGTAGTCTCCCAGTTGTTGCTAGTAGTGTAGATGGTATACCTGAATTGGTTGAAGAAAAATATTTGATAAATGATTTTAATCCAAAATCATATATGTTGAAAATTAAATCACTTATAGATTCGAAAAATGAAATTGAAAGAGTTAGGGAAAGAAATTTCAATATTTCTAAAAAATATTCAGCAGAGAACCTTTCTTTGAAGAGAAATGACTTTTATTCCAGTCTCAAAAAACTTGCTGCTTTAAGGGGAAATACACTTGATAAACATTAAAGAATCAAAAAAGCTTTTTTTAGTAATTTTATCTTCAATGATTCTATTTCTTTTCATGCTTAATATCAATCAAAATGATTCATTAAGTGTTGTCAGTCTATCACTTATACTGCTATTGATTGTTTTTTTTGTTTCATGCATCACATTTTCTGTTAACATAGTGAATCCATTTATGTTTTTTTTAGTTTATTATTTTTTAGGGAGTTGGGATGTAATTTCAGCTTCTTTAAATTTAAGAAATACAAAACTAATCTGGAATAACAATATTTATCAAAAAGCGATGATTCTTCTTGTAGTTTGGTTTCTTTGTTTTACTGTCGGATATTTTTTAATTTTGAAATTAAAAAAGAATAGTCTTAAGAGGGAAAAATTTTTTATTCCTTTTGAGAATAAAAAAAAATACATTTATCTATTAATTCCTTTACTCATATTCTCTATATATGTTTTTTCCAACATTTTTGAAGGTATCAGTAATATTACAAGTCTAATTAATGCTCCTTTAGTTGGCGATGGAAGACTAGCGGAAGGAAAGGGATTTCTTTTAGCCTTTGCATATATAATTGGACTAATACCAGTAGTTTTGTTGGCTGATGGGAAAAAAAACATGAGTATAATTTCAAGTGTAATAATTTTTTGCTTAATGATTTTGACTGGAAGGCGTTCAATGGCTTTTAAGGCTGCTTTTATACCCTTATTGGTCTTCTGGAATTTCAGAGAAAAGAAAATAGAAAAAAAGTGGTTAATTTTGGGTGGCTTTATTGTAGTATTTATTGTCTCGATAATTGGAACGCTTCGTACAATTAATCAAGCTAGTTTTTCATTTACAAATGTAGAAAATGGAATATTATCTCAATTTGTTATTCTAGGAAAATATGTTGGTTACGGAGATAATTTGGTGGATTTAGTCGGAAAAATAGATACTGGACAAATACCATTTCAAAAATACAATTTCATTTTTAGAGGTATACAGTATCTTATTCCGAGGAGTCTTTGGTTATCTAAGCCAAGTGTACATTCTGGAGAAATAGTGAGCAACTTAGTATATTTTGCCGGCGATGTCGGTAGACCAGTAGGGGCTTTTGGCTGGGCATATCTTCAATTCGGCATGTTAGGTGTAATTTTTTCTGGTTTAATAACCGGAATAGTTGTAAACCAATTATACTCATGGGCCATTAAACGTAATGATTTATTTTCATTAGGACTGTATGGATTAATTATTCTTCCGATGTTAGAAATGTTTTTACCTGAATCTCAGATGCTACTCATGGTAAATATTATGTTTTGGTGTGTAGCGTTCTATTTCTGTCCAAATAGAACAAGAAGGGAGGCTCCAATCAGTGAGGATTCTAAAAAAGATTTTATTTGATCCTCAGTTAGGTTTTGTGATTAGATTCAAGCTATATAACAAGGATATACCTAATTTTTTGAAATTGTTCCTCATTAAAAGTATGTTTCGAAAATATGGTGTTTTAATAGGAAATGGTTCATCTATTGGAAAAAATGTAAAGTTTGTTCATCCAACGGGCATCGTTATTGGGGATAAAGTGAAGATTGGTAAGAATGTGTTGATTTATCAAAATGTCACTATCGGAAAAGCAAATAACTCAAAGTCCAAAAAGGATGGCTATCCAGTGATAGAAGATAACGTAATTATTTATGCGAACTCAGTCATTGCTGGTCCGGTGAAAATTGGAAAAGGATCCATCATCGGTGCTAACAGTTTTGTTAATAAGGATGTTGAGCCAGGAGATATAGTAGCTGGAAATCCCGCAAAAAAATTGATAATAGACAAATAGATTGGGTTGTGAGTAAATGAAAAATATTATTAAAAATTTTGCGTATCAAGGCATTTTCCAATTATCTAAAATAGTGATTCCCATAATTACTCTACCTATCGCCTCGAAAGCATTAGGTCCTTATGGAATAGGCGTATATAATTACACATACTCTATTGCTCAATACTTTGTTCTATTTGCCGGTTTAGGCGTAGCCTTGTATGGAAGTCGTGAAATTGCTATTTGTAAAATGAAAGGTGAAGATTCAAATGTACTGTTTTCGGAAATCTTCACTATGAAAATGCTAGTTTCATTTTTCTCCATTATTATATTTTTTTTAGTAGCTATCTTATCGAATAATACAAAAATATTATTAATTCAATCTATGACAATATTTGCTGTTCTATTAGACGTTTCATGGTACTTTATGGGAATTGAAAAGTTTAAATTTATTAGTTTATCTAATTCAATCGCTCAATTTATTGTGTTAATTATTGTTGTTTTATTTGTGAAACAGCCATCAGATTTAGTTTTTTATGTTTTAAGTCAAGCATTAGGCCTGACATTACCTTCTATTATGATTTTAATATTTGTTAGAAAACATGTTAAGTTTCAATGGAGAAGTATTAAGATGAGTGCTTTGAAAACTCATTTTTTTAATAGTCTTTCTTTTTTTCTGCCACAAATCTCAGTAATGTTCTACTCTAATTTGAATAAAACACTACTCGGATTGACAGTAGGTGCTACAGCTGTGGGGTATTATTCAAATTCATTGACATTGAACACAGTTTTTATAACACTATTATCTACTATTGATACAGTTTTACTACCTAAAATAAGTGCTATATCAGTAAATAATTCTGAAAAAACTATCTTGAAGTATTTGAAAAATTTCTGCAATATACAGTTTTATTTTTCCATTGCTCTTTTTTTTGGAATTCTTAGTATTTATGATAAGTTAGTTCCTTGGTTTCTTGGTCCTAAATTTGAATTTGTAAATAATCTGATTCCTCTTTTTTCAGTTTTGATAATTGTAAATCCATTAGCTGGAAGCATTGCCAGACAATACCTATTGCCTTTAGGAAATACGAATTTATATAATAGATCAGCGATTTATGGTGCCATAATAAGTATTTTCATCAATGTCATATTTCTAGCAAAAGTCGGAATTTATGCTTCGGTTTTTGCATATATTTGCGCAGAATTCTTTGTTCTAGTGACAAGATTATTTAGTTTGTATCGTACTAAAGAATTTAGATTGGATCATAAAGTTTTTATCAAGCTATCAATATGCGGTTTTGTAATGTATGTGATAATCAAAATTGTAACCCAAAGTTTGTCAGCAAGTTTTTCGACCAATATTATCCAGCTGGTACTAGGATCGATTATTTATATTGTATTAACACTGTTGATGAAGTTAACACCAATTCAATTTATGGATAAGATAAAAAAACTTAATATTGGTTAGTGGGGATTGGAAATGGGAAAAATTCTAAAAAACAAAGTAAAAAATTATTATCTTTACCGTACAGCTAAAATAAGAAAAAGGAAAATTTCAAATCCAAATATTACTTTAATTTCAAATAATTGTTGGGGAGGAATGGTAAGTAAAACATACAATCTGAGATATAATTCTCCAACAGTAGGCTGCTTCTTTATGTCCGACGACTACATTATTTTTTTAAAATACTTACCTGATTTTTTAAAAGCTGAAGAAGAATTTATCTCTTTTAATGAGTCGAAGTGGAATTCTTATTTTTTAGAAAAAAAGAAAGATATAAATTGTCCTATTATGCAGCTAAAATACAAGGACAATGTAATAGAGATTTTCATGCTCCATTATCAGACAGAAAAAGAAGCTAAGGAGAAATGGGATAGGAGAAAGAAAAGAGTAAATTTCGAAAATATGATAGTTAAAATGAGTGAGCAAAATAATTTTTCTTCAAAAAATCTGAAAGACTTTGAAAATCTTAATTTTAAGAATAAAATTTGTTTTACATGTTCCTCGATTTATGAAGGAAAGAGCGTGATAATGCCTATTAAATATGATGTAAGAAAAGATATAGACATTAATGATGAACCTAGAGTTAAAACAAAAAAATTTAACTTAATCGAATTTATTAATAAAGCGTAGAGGTGTTTAAATTGAAAATACTAGTAACAGGAGCTGCTGGTTTTATTGGCTCTAGATTGATTCAATTTTTTTCTAATTCGGATAATTTAATAGTAGGTATAGATAATATAAATGATTATTATGACGTATCTTTAAAACTAGAAAGACTTTCAATGCTGAATAAAATGAAGAATTTTCGTTTTTTTAAAATGGATCTTGCTGATAAGGAAGCAATATCTGCTCTTTTCTTAGAAGAAAAATTTGATGTTGTAATTCATTTAGGTGCTCAGGCAGGAGTTAGATATTCCATTGAAAACCCATATGCCTATATAGACTCAAATATTATCGGAATGATGAATATCTTGGAAGGGTGTAGGTCTAATCCCGTAGAACACCTGATATATGCATCCTCCAGTTCAGTTTATGGTGGTAATAAAAAAATCCCATTTTCAACTAATGATAATGTGGATCACCCGGTTTCCTTGTATGCAGCTACAAAAAAATCAAATGAGTTAATGGCTCATACATATTCAAACCTTTACAAAATACCTACTACTGGATTACGTTTTTTTACAGTTTACGGTCCTATGGGACGACCAGATATGGCTTATTTCAGTTTTACTAATAAAATAGTACAGAATGAACCGATAGATGTTTTTAATAATGGAGACATGATGAGAGATTTTACTTACGTGGATGATATAGTTCAAGGAATAATTCGTTTAATTGACAAGCCACCAATAGAAAATCCAAATTGGTCTGAAGATCAGATTTCTACTAGTTGGGCACCGTATCGAATATATAATATTGGAAATAATCAGCCCATCAGATTATTGGAATTTATTGAAATATTGGAAAAACATTTAGGGATAGTAGCTAAAAAAAATTTTAAACCTATGCAATTAGGCGATGTTCAAAAAACTTTTGCAGATGTATCTGATTTAGAACGAGATATTGGATTCAAACCGACAACTAGCTTAGATGAGGGTTTAAAAAAATTTGTACATTGGTATAAGAGTTATTATAAAATTTAGGGATAGTGGGAAAATAAGATGAATGTTTCAATTTTTGGACTAGGATACGTAGGTTTAGCGAATACTTTATTATTAGCTCAGAATGAACATGTGAAAGCATATGATATAGTAAAAAAAAAAATCGATATGCTACAGGAAAAAAAATCTCCTATTGAAGATAAAGAA
This sequence comes from Enterococcus sp., assembly GCF_032555305.1. GTDB lineage: Bacteria > Bacillota > Bacilli > Lactobacillales > Enterococcaceae > Enterococcus_A. The sequence goes on along the minus strand of NZ_JAWGOQ010000001.1, from coordinate 258,412 downwards.
ATTCAAAAATTTCTGAATCGAAATGATTTGAATGTAGATTTCACACCAAACTTTATTGATTCTGTAAAGTTTAGTGATTATTTAATCATAGCTACTCCAACTGATTACGATGAAAAGAAGAATTATTTCAATACATCTACAGTTGAAGAAGTAATAGAAAAAGCATTGGCTATTCGCCCTGATGCAACGTTTATCATTAAATCAACAGTTCCAGTTGGATACACGGAAGAGTTAAAAGAAAAATACGGTACTGACAATATCATTTTCTCACCTGAATTTTTAAGAGAAGGCAGAGCACTTTATGATAATCTACATCCATCGAGAATCATTGTTGGTGAGTGTTCTGAACGTGGACAAGAGATCGCCAATATGTTTTTAGAGAATGCACATGATAAAGATGTTCCAGTGTTGCTAACACATTCTACAGAAGCTGAAGCCATTAAATTGTTTTCGAATACCTATCTTGCTTTACGTGTGGCCTATTTCAATGAGTTGGATACCTATGCTGAATCAAGAAGTTTGAACTCTAAACAAATAATTGAAGGCGTTGGATTGGATCCGAGAATTGGTTCGCACTACAACAACCCTTCATTTGGTTATGGTGGTTATTGTTTACCGAAAGATACGAAACAACTGCGTGCGAATTATGAAGATGTTCCTAGTAATATTATTGGTGCTATCGTAGAAGCAAATACAACTCGTAAAGATTTTATTGCTGAACAGATTTTGGCAAAAGATCCAAAAGTTGTGGGAATCTATCGACTGACCATGAAGGCAAACTCAGACAATTTCCGATACTCTTCGATTCAAGGTGTAATGAAGCGTTTGAAGGCTAAGGGAATAGAAGTAGTGGTGTTCGAACCTACGCTAAAGGGTGAGGAATTCTTCAAATCAAAAGTTATAAAAGATTTTGAGGAATTTAAGAATATTTCTGATGTTATTGTCTCCAATCGCTTTGAGCCTGAACTTCAGGCTGTAGAAGAAAAGGTTTATACAAGAGATATATTTGGAAGAGATTAACTATCAGTATTTGATTAAAACCAGAGGTTGGATCTCTGGTTTTTTCTTTAAGCTTTTCTTTCAACATTCCTTTTCTAATGAACCCTAACCAATCTTTCGCTATAATTATCTGCTATAAGGACAACGAGAAGGGGATCAAATGAAGAAAATCATTGCAGGTATTATTTCTTTTATATTGAGCTATGGAATGGTCTATTATTTGGTCATGCCAACTTTGCAGAATTATCCCCGCATAGATTCGATGGCGCAGCGATTTGAATATACGGATGAGGCTTTGTGGCTATTCATCTTCTTGAGTTTATGGCTATTCTATTGGCAGTGGGAGCAGCGGAAGCTGTGGAATATCTATATGTATCTGTTCTATAGCTGCTACTTTTTGTTGCTGTTCATCATGCTCTTTACGAAGGCACGGGCTTATCATTCGTTCAATTTGAATCCTTTTGAGTTGTATTTGAATAATGGGCAGCAAATCAACGAGTTGATACTGAACACCGGGTATTTTATCCCATTAGGCTGTTTATACGGTCTGCGAGCGAAGCCACTGGAGACGGCAGTGATCGCGCTGATTACGATCGTCGGGATCGAGACGATCCAATATGTCTTTTACATCGGCACCTTTGATATTTGGGATATTATCACCAACTTTACTGGCTGTCTGATCGGGTATATGTTCTGTAGACAAATGAAAAAACGAATGGCATAAGCTATTCTACGCAGATTGGTCATCCGGTTATTCAGGATGGTTGATCTGCTTTTTATTTATCCCGTGTTTTTCAAGAAAGGATTATTCATTAAACAGGTAACCCAGTGATTTTCCTTTTAGCCGTACTTTAAATGTGTGGTCTATCTGTTCTAAAAATCTGTAAATAAAAAGGCCTTTGGTCTAGTGATCATGACTTTTCTCATGAGTTCACTGGAACAAAGGTCTTTTTTTGTGCATCAGGTATCAATGGTGATTCTCAATCAATGTATGGTGAGTGATTGAAAGAAAATTTAACAAGAAAAATACGCTTACATTATCAGTTAATAAATGAACTATTTTAATAAAAAACGAGTTAAACAATGTGGGCTTTTAATTAATTCCATAAACTTTTTAGCTTTAGCGGTCAATCATGGGATTCTTGGTAATAAATAAATAGTTTACATCGATTATATTTATATTTATCGTTTTCGAGATTGATTTCGTCTGATGAAATATTATTTATAAATCGGATTGTTTTTAAGTTGATTAAAAAGTATACTATTATCATCTAAAACATTATTTTTATTGTAATTAAACGTTGAAGTTCGTGAAGGGGGAATGTTGGTGAAAAAAATTGTTAGCAAGTTCATCGGTTTCGTCGTTATAGTCTTTTCTGCTGTGCTGAAGGTTCGTGCGGAGGGGGCTATTATTGCTGGTGGACAAAGGAGTTTATTTGGGTGGATAAAACAAAACATTGGAGCAGCTTTGCTTCCTGCTATTTCCTTCACACGGTGTTTACTAGTTAGGAATGAGGATTATGTAGTAGGAGGTAGGGAACGTGTATAGAACTTCGAGGCTGAAAAGAGTTGCCATGATTGTGATCGCTCCGATCATCTTTTTGATTTGCGGGTATTCTTTGATCTATCTCGTGGGGAGACCGGTCATTCAATTTGTCTCTTCGTCTATCCAGCTGTTTCTATTAACCGATACGCCGACTTTCGAGGCGGCGGAGCAGTCGTTTAAGCCGGTGGATAATGAGAAGCTCGCGACCAATGAGAAGAAGGAGCTGCCATCGACAAAGGTGGATTATCCGGTGGGCGGTCAGCTCTTCGGGAAAGTAAAGATCAACAGTATTCAATTGAGTGTACCGCTCTATTTCGGAGACACCGAAGAGATTCTGCGTAAAGGTGCTGGGCAGTTCATGGGTTCGGTCTATCCTGGTGAGATCGGGACGTCGCTGATCGGCGGGCATAATGTCGATGATTTCGGCAAGCTGGGTGCAGTGCCCGTCGGTGATAGGATTGAGATCCAGACGACTTATGGAAATTATACGTATCGTGTCACACAAAGAGGCGTCAAAGATAAGAAAGACAAAGAGATCGATCAGATGATCTATCAACGAAACGATCGGCGCATCATTCTCTATACCTGTTATCCGCTGGATAGCTTGGGGATGACGGATCAACGGCTGTTCATTATTGGCGAATATGAAGCTGGTCCAGTGATCAATGGCAATGAGTAGGAGGGAGCAGGTATGAATCAAATGACACGAAATATTCCACGCTGGATCTTGGCGTTTATCGGCTCGCTGCTCCTTTTTGCGATTGGTGCACTGGTCTGTATTCGCCTGACCTTGTTTAATCAGAACTTTATGATCAAGCAGGTCCATGATGCGAAGTACATCGAGACGATCCGAAAAGATGTGACGGAAAGTATTCAAGACTTAGGTCGGGGCAGCAACATCCCGCCGGAGGTCTTAAGCGATGTTGTAACGGAAAAGATGGTGGCGACCAATGTGGAGAATTACATCCGTGGAATCTACCAGGATGTGCCTTTCCAGCTGCAGGGGGAGGATCAAATCAAAGAAAATATTATAAACAATGTCCAGCAGTATGCGCAGCAGAAAAATATCCCAATCGATGAGGGAACCCAGAAGAATCTGGAAAACTTAGCGAATACCGCCACCAAGAATTTTTCTTCTTATATCGAGATTCCTTATTTAATGAGCTACGGGCAGAAGGTCATGAGCTTCAAGTCCTCCTTGAACTTGATTCTACTTGTCGTAGGGGCAGGCTTTGTTCTAACCTTCACGTTGCTGCTATTGATGGTCAAGCTGAAGCATCAGCGCGTTCGTTGGAGCAGTATTACCTTCTTAGGTGCGGGCTTGATGCTGGTGGTTTTGCCCGCAATCATCTATTTCAGCGGTGTGATCAATCGGCTGGGGATCACCTCGGAAGGGTTATATCGGTTTGTGACCTCGTATGTCACGACCTTTGATTTGAGTTTTGTATTTGTTGGCTTGGCAGCGATCGCAATTGCGGTACTGCTGGTCATTATCAGTGAAAGAATGCGTGATCGAAAGATATTCAATATTCAATAGTGGGAGGCAAACGATGGAAGAGACAACCAACTTAGAGGAAATGCTTCAGATTTTGAAAAAGAAAGCCGCATGGATTATTTTAACGATGGTCGCTGGGATCGGACTGGCAGCGGGAGTGACTTTTTTCCTGATTACGCCGCGTTATAACTCAGCCGCACAGTTGATCGTGCAAAGCAAGCAGACGGAAGGCGCCAGTGGCAATCTGCAAAATGATATTAATGGAAATGTTCTGTTGATTAATACTTACAAAGATATGATCAAAAGTGATCTCGTCATCGATGCAGTCCAGAAGAAGCTGCAGGATGACTATCAATATGTTTACAGTAACGGTGCGTTGAAAGAAATGCTGGAGGTTGAGCAGGCTCAAAACTCGCAAATGTTCCAGATCATCGCGACTTCTCCTGAACCACGCAAAGCAGCCATGATCGCTAATGTCACAGCTAAGACTTTCCAAAAGAAGGCGGAGGAAGTCTTAGCGGTCAATAAGGTGACGATTACTTCAGAAGCAGTCGTCTCGTCAAAATCAATCTTTCCCAATAACAAGCTGAACCTTCTGATCGGAGCTATGTTGGGCCTGATGATCGGGGTTGGCTTAGCCTTCCTGATCGAGCTGGTGGATAAGACAGTCAAGGACGAGCGCTATATCAAGGAAGCATTGGGACTGCCGGTACTTGGGCAAGTTTCTCAGATCAATCCAAAGGAACTCGTTCGCAGCCGCCGGATCGTCGTGACTGCACAAGAAGAGACACGACAAGAAACATGGGGAACGCGGGTGCCGCAGCGGAAACGCAGACGAGTTTAGCTTTAATTGATCGTACGTCCTAAGGAGAGAAAGAAGGCATTGGATGTTAGTGAATGAAGAAAGCATTGTACTAGTCGATTTGATTTCGATGCTCTCTCCTTTTCCCAAAAATTTGTCTGAAGTATGTAAGTTCAAATGATCGAATCTTTTTATTTGATCTTAATCGACATGCCGCCTCTTGTTGACAGCGTTTGAGAACGAACAACGAAGCTGTTAGATGTAGACCGAAAAACCGATGTCACTGATAGCGGCAGGGGGCAAAAAGCAAACTCCTATTGCTGTTATAGGTGTGTGGATAAGTGGTTGATTTTGTCTAAGTGTGATCAAAGTAGTGGCTGTCAGCTAATTGCAGAGATTTAGTTGCCAGATGAGCGTATTCGACTATTGAAGAAACACGCTTTTATTTCTTTTAATGATTAAATTGTTGGAGGAACTAGTTATGAAAAGTGAAAAGACCTTTTGGAACATGAGTAGTTTGAAAAACAGTATTTATGTCGAGCAGGAGCAGTCGCAAGGAAATTGGTTGGATAAAACAAGGATCGAGGAGCAAACTGTGTACGAGTTGGTTAAACGAATCATGGATTTCATATTAGCATGTGCTGGCTTCATCGTTATTTCGCCAGTCCTGTTATGGGTAGCCTATAAAATCCATCGAGAGGAACCAAATTGCTCGGTGATTTTTGCGCAAAAATGGGTTGGCCGAAATGGTAAATTATTTACGATGTATAAGTTTCGTTCCATGTGTCCTGATGCGGAAGAGCAGCTAGGTGAACTCCTTGATAAGAATGAGCTCAAGGGCGCGATGTTCAAAATCAAAGAGGATCCCAGAATCACCGAGTTTGGCAAGTTTATTCGCCGCACGAGTCTGGACGAGCTTCCTCAGCTGATCAATGTCATCAAAGGGGACATGAGTCTGATTGGCCCACGACCACCATTACAAAGAGAAGTCGCGGAATATACACAGTTCGACATGCAACGCCTGCTAGTGAAGCCCGGTTGCTCGGGACTATGGCAGGTCAGCGGACGGAATGACGTTGATTTTGATGAGATGGTGGAGTTTGATATTGATTACATCCAGAATCGAAGTTTGAAACTGGATATCTCGTTGATTATCAAGACAATCAAGGTCATGCTAAAATCGGATGGTGCCTATTAGCGTCATGGTTATTCTTAAGTTTTTCTAAAAGTTTAAATAACGAAAGTTTTGTTAAAAAACGGCCATTTTCGATTTACATAGAAACTTTCGTTAAATTATACGTATCACAAAAATTCAGTGATCATCAGATGGTTTATTTATTTTGTTTATAAAATATAAAAAAGAATAGTGCAAAATGCATAAAAACAGCTAGAAGAATTCTCTCTAGCTGTTTTTTAATTTATATTACTTATTTTCTGAATATTCAATAAAGTTTGTGTAACAAATAGTACCAATTTAATTTTTCTTTGTCAAAAAACTATAAAAGGTTTGAATTATTAAATAAATAATAGTAAAATTAAATTACAAAAGTCATATTTTAATTAATAAATTCTCTTTGCATACTAATAAGTTACTGTTTTTGTAATGTGAATTCTTTTTCTTTAAAAAAAGACAAAAGGGATGGGTAAAAGGAAGGAGGCGGTTTCAATTAGCGAGTAAGAAGATGATTTTATTCGTTTAAAACATGAGAAAACTATCTTAGTACTATAGGTGAAACGATGAACAAAAGTGGTTTGTCGCTAGAAAGAGATGTAAGGTTGGAGGCTGGGGGAAAACCAAGATAATAGTCAGGGCATAATCGACACAGAATCTGTGAGGAAAGTTATCCCGATAGCAAGTATGACATCGGGAAATGAGCTGACAGTCCGTTGTCATTCAGATCTTATGATCTATAAAAAGGCACCATGAATAAGTGAGCTTGTTTTTTGGTTAATTTCGTTCTGTGGAGAGTCTTCGCAGAATCAAAAATTTCGAGAGAAGGGGAAAGAAGATGAGAAAAAAATTAAGTAAGATAATTGCGCTATTATTCATTTTGGCAACAACGTTAGGCGGGGCTGCTTCGGTGTTTGCGGAAACAGAACCTATACCGACGCCAGGCGCAAAACCAACCGATGGAGATTTGACGATTCATAAACATTGGGCGGAAACAGCAGCAGATGTTGGTGAAGAAGGTACTGGGGGAATAATGGCTCCAACTCCTAGTAACCCCGCGGTAAAAGGAATTCAATTCGATGTGTATCAATTAACGAAAATTGCCGATGCACCTGATACACCTCCATCAGATAAAGATGATTGGACGTATTCAAGAAATGGCACTGAATTGACAGTTAAAAAAGACAGTACAGAGCATAAGTATTCATTAGCTTTAAGAGAATCTGATAGTGGCGCAAATGGAAAGACAGATGCAGACGGAGTATTGAAATACTCGAATTTAGCGGCTGGCTATTATTATGTAGAAGAAAACTTAGCCGAATCACCTAATTATGAAGTACAAGGAGACGGCAATTCCGAAAAAACAATTACATCTGCTTCTAAACCATTTATCGTGGCGGTACCAATGACGAATGCTGACGGTACTGACTGGAATGATGACGTCCATGTCTATCCGAAAAACCAAGGATTGAACCCTGAGAAAAAGCCAAGTGTTCCTTCAGTTAATGTGGGGGATAAAGTTGAATGGACGATTACAGTAAATGTTCCATCTGATATTGGATCATACACGAAGTTCAATATTATTGATATTTTAGATAAACGTTTAAACTATGCTGGAAATTTAGTAGTAGAAGCGCTCGATAGTTCTGGGAATTCTCTTTTTATTTTGGATAAGGATGATGATTACGAATTAAATACTCCAACAGATAATACAGGAGGCGGAACAGTTACAGTAGAATTAAAAGCAGACGGAATTACTAAGTTGGCAAATAATAAATCCGTAGTGAAACTATCTGTTTTTTTTGAGACAACAGTGAATGGCAATATTGATACTGACGATGAAAATAATATCAATAATGAAGCAACGATTGAATTTACCAATGATTCAAAAACAGATACTGACCAAACACCGACTGCGACAATCCATACTGGTGAAATCAAAATTGATAAAACCTACTCAGGAACTGAAGCTATTACAGAAAGTGCACAATTCCAATTAGCAGCCAGTGAGCAGGATGCTAAAGCTGGAAATTACTTACAAGTTATATTAGATGAGACAGATCCACAAAATATATTTATCAAGAAAATCGTTCCCGCAGGTACACAAGGGGCAGTTAACTGGGTAGCCTTACCATCGCAAGCAGATACTGGCGAAGCGCTGGGTCTAGTGGGTGATACATTTTACGTAACATCTTTTGAAGGGTTGAAGACTTATACCGAAACAGGAAGTATAAAAGACTTCGAAACTTATTACCTAGTCGAAACAAAAGCACCAGAAGGGTATAACCTGCTGGACGGACCTTTAGAAGTGACTTTCACTGAAGACGACAACAATAATAAGCACATCCATCTCAAAAAAATTGAGAACAAAAAAGGCTTCACCCTCCCTAACACAGGTGGCGTAGGAACGATCCTACTAGTCGTTGTCGGTATCATCTTGATCGGTCTAGCGATCATCTTGACCATGAACAAAAAGAAGAAAACTGCTTAATAAGAAACAACTGAAAGCCGAGTGATACTCGGCTTTTACGTACATAGAAGGATTTTATTTATATGAAAAAGGAGAGCCGCGATGAAACGAGTCATTTTGATTGTTCTTTTATTGACGGCTGGGATCGGCATCATCGCTTATCCTTTTATCGGAAATTATCTGAATCAGAAAAATGCGACGCAAGTCATGGACAATTACAAAAAAGAAGCGGATAAGCTGACATCTGAGGAAATCGCGGAGCTGTTTCAACAGGCGCAAATCTACAATGAAAATCTACTTGGACAACCTGCCCATGATCCGTTTATTCCGGGATCAGGAATCGTGATGCCGGATAACTATTATCAGGTTTTGAATGTCGGCGGAACGATGGGCCGCATCGAGATTCCTAGTATTGATGTGAAGCTGCCAATCTATCATGGAACGAAGGAAAGTGTGATTAGAAAAGCGGTGGGACATCTGGAAGGTTCGGCTTTGCCGATCGGCGGAGAAGGTACCCATACCGTACTGACTTCTCATACTGGACTGACGCAGGCAAAACTATTTACAGACCTGACGGAATTAAAAAAAGGCGATCATTTTTACATCCATGTACTGGATCGCACGATGGCTTATGAGGTTGACAAGATTTCAGTGATCGAACCGGAACACACAGAACCGTTGAGAGCAGTTAAGGGGAAAGAATACGCGACTTTATTGACCTGTACCCCTTATGGTGTGAATTCTCATCGGCTATTGGTTCGGGGAAAACGTGTACCCTATCAGCCAAAAAAAGCCGCGAAGAAGAAAAGGCTAACCAAAGAACAACATCTATTATTGAAGGCCGCAATTATTACGGCAGCGATTATGCTCGTTTTGATCCTCATTACCTATTGGAGAAATAAGAGGGCGGATCATTGAAGCACAGTCAGGAAAAAGTGAAGGAGTGAGGACAAAATGAATAAGACAAGAAAAGCGATCACTCAATTAAGTGTATTTATTTTACTTTTGTTCAACTTCCTTCCGGTTACCGCGCTTTCTGAACAACAAGAATCAAGTGATTCTGCTGTTGAAAGTTCGACTCAGCTGATGGACGAAGATCCATTGCAAAAGCTCGCTAGTTCAGATGGTTCGACCGAGAGCTCAACTGAAGTTTCCACTGAAACTACTGAGTCAATGAAAAAACAAGAGTCAAAAGAGCCTACTTCGGAAGAGAAAACAGAATCTACTACTTCTTCCGAGGAGGAAAGCGTCGCTGCTTCTAAAAGACAAGCAAGAGCGAATGTTACCCCAATTATGGAAATAACAGATTGGAACCTGCTGAAAAACAATATTCCAGTATCTGAAACGGTACATGCGGTAACCGGTGAGACCTACGAGCTGAAATTCACCTGGGAAGTAAAAAACTCGACTCTTTCTCCAGGAGACTATGTCACGTTCAGAATGCCTTTCAATCAAGGACCGACTGGCAACGGCGATGGTGCCAGTGGTTCTTGGCGAACGAGCGGTTCGTCCCAAGCGGTGCCATTAATGACAGAGATAGACGGACAAGCAGTAAAATTCGCGGAATGGTTTATTGAAGCTTATGATGGCGGAATCGATTATGAACAGATCCGTATTCAGTTTACTGACGGGATTCGATTATTAGAAGGAACCAATATCGGAACAGAGATTTCGACGGGCTTTGATTCGATCAAGAACTATACGTATAAAGGCGGTATCCAGCAGGTAGAGTTCGGCGGTAAGCAAAAGCCGATTGATTTTAGCCAAGATAAATTGGAAAAGAGTACAGGTTGGAATTATAAGAATGCGATGGGGGCAAGTGTCAATCAGATTCAATACGATATACCGGTAAATCTTCCGGCTAGTGTAGAACTGGGTGGTGACGAGTTCGACTATGCTAAAAGCAATCATGGATGGGCGTACAATCCTACAAATCCAGCTTTTGACTGGGGAGAACACGTTACTGATATGGAAGAAATCTATGTGGAGGATACGTTGGATGAAGGCGTAAATATCAATGGTCTGCTGATCATCGCTAGTGCTCGTGCGCCAATGCAGCTGCCCTCGAATGCGCTGACTGACTATCGTGGTGGGATAGTCGCTGCTCTGTCTTCTTTCAACTCGTATGTTCTGGCAGATTTTGGAAATGGACCTGTTTATCGGACAGCGAATGATCCTATTTCAGAACGCCAATTACCAAAACAGGAATATTCCTTTAAGCGTTTGTATCAAAGTAGTACTGACACCAAGGAGACTTTTAGCGCAAAAGTGAAATCACAGCCTTATCAATATGGAATCTATCTAGATAAGCAAACGAATAAACAATCATTGATGGTCTATTTTGGCGATGTAAAAAAGGGCGGATCAATGCCAAAGTACAGTGACTTAACAGATCAAAAATACACAGATTCGAATAAAGAAGTCGCCGGAAACAAAACGGACAAGGTCTTTTCATTTGCTGAGCAGGCAGCTTCACAATTGATTCGAAATGGACATTACACTGAGGCGGATCGCGATGAACTGGAAGCTTACTTTACTTTAGTCTACGGGGATAATAATGTGCTTGGTGGTCAAGTGGCGACGTTTGAAATCAGCTTTACTGCGCAGTATCCGCCTAAGACAAACAGCGAAAAGAAAACAAACACTGCCTATCATTCTTATAGAGGAATTGAAGAGGACGATTTTCCAATTCTTGAGAAAGTGGAAGGTCATTATTACCTAACGAATCCTTATAGCAGTGTTCAGTTATCTAGTAATGAAGCGATGTTGTTTAAGTTTACAGAAAAGAACCTTCCTTTGAATGGAGCAAAATTTGAGCTGCAAAAAAAGAATGGCGACAATTGGGAGTCCGTTCAAGACTCTGAAGTGACGACGAGTACTGTCACTGTGAACGTTCTGGAAGGAAAGAACATCGTTGAACGGCAATTGGATGGTGGGGCGAAGGTTTCTAATTTGCCAGATGGAATTTATCGATTTGTTGAAGTTGAAGCTCCTGATGGCTATGACCCTGCATTATCGCCAAATTATGATAAAAAAGATAAGAAAATTTATTCAGACCCATTCACCGTTCCCTCATCAGGAAAGAGTTCGATTGTTTATGTAACGAATGTCGCACAACCGAAGTATACTGTTCAGCATTATGTTCAAACAGGTGCGGACTCCTTGTCCGAAAGTAATTTTGAACTGCGATTACAGGAAAACTTTAATGGGAATACAGGAGATGACGTTGAGGCAGTTGGGAAATCCTTTGCTGGTTATCGATTGGATGAAGGAGTAAGTTATACTGTAAAAACTGGAACAGTTAAAGCTGATGGCAGTCTGGTTCTAAGATTGTACTACGTAAAAGATGAAACAAATAGACCGTTTTATTTTTATAAATACGATGAAAGCAATAAACCAATGCCCTCTGTCGACTATAAAGGTGACCCCTTAGGTGAGGGGAAAGAAGTGTCCTTTGATGTGTATAAGTATAATAATGTTGGGTGGTCTGATATATACAAGGAAGAATATGCTCCAGGTAAAATAGTTCCAACGAGTGGGACTGAGTTTCCAGGTGGTGAGGGGAAAGTTTGGAAAAAAGTAGCAACGCTTACTACTGATTCTGAAGGGAAAATCAGTAGTAGTACACTGCCGCTAGCTGAAGATAACGGAGCCTTGATTACTTACGCGTTAGTCGAAACTAAAACGTACGATGGGTATAAGCTTCCAGAAAGTAATCAGTATTGGGTCGTTTGGACAAAAGATAAACTCGGTGAGGGTGTGTCGGCTGTTTCTGTGCCACCCTATATTAATGGAGTAAACTCAGTGAATGGCGCTCCTCATTCCGACGCGATCAATTCATCGGTTCCGCAGAATGAAAAAGAGTACTACATCAAGAATAACTATGATTATTGGTCATTTTATAAAGAGGATGTAGCTAAAAAATCGATGCCTTCATTAACTATGAACGGCGATCCGCTTGGCGATGACAAAAAGGTCGAATTTGATTGGTACGAGTATGTTGGAAATTGGAATCCTGACCCAAAACCAGAAGAAGTCGCTCCTGGAGAATCCAGTTTCTGGAAAAAGAGAGGAACGCTCACGACAGATGCTAACGGAAAGCTAGTCGGCGATGGTATTCCTAAAGAAAAGGACAAGACATTCGCTTTAGTTGAGACGAGTACGTACAAAGGGTATCATCTGCCAACACCAAGCCAAGCCTATTGGATATTATGGGATAGTGGATGGATCGCGAATAAAGGTACTAACAACCCAGGTTCACGAACCATCGATGCTCATATCCATGTCTTAAAAAATGATTACGAGACTAGACTTGAGATATATAAAACAGATGACCAAACTCAACTTCCTTTAAAGAAAACAGACAAAGCTCAAGTAGGCTTTCGGTATTATCGTTTTCAATATGCTGCTGATGGCCTAGGTCCAGAAAAATTTCCAGATATTTCGGATGAAACAAAATGGATCCCGTTAAAGAATCCGAAAGATGGTTCCTACATTTTTTACGCGGATGAACAAGGACGTTTGACAGGATTAGAAGAAACAATCATTGGAGCACATCCTTATGCGATTCAAGAAGTCGAAGCCTATCCAGGTTATTATTTGGAAGAAGGATTTTGGTACTTTTATATGAATGAAATAAAAAATCAAAATTACTATGGGATTACTTATATGGACTATCATGGAGATAGTCAACCACATCCACTTATTAGCCCCGATGATTCCAATAATAAATTAAACGCCTATCAATTAACTAACAAGCAGCTGCCATACCCCGATCTTGAATTCACCAAGGTCAACGACAATAATGCTGCATTAGCGAATGTTGACTTCAAGCTATACAAAGCCAAAGGTGATGTAGAATTCAACGATGGAACAGAAAAGGACGGTAGTTATTGGGACTTAGACACGCCATATCGTGAAGTAACTAGCTCGCTATCTGGAAAAGTATCCTTTGAAAAATTACCGAATGGCACCTATTTATTGCGGGAAACTAAAACAGCGGCGGGTTATCAACTGCCTGACGGTGATTGGGTGATCACAGTCGATTCGACTGCGGAGAAAAAAATCACGATCCGTGCACGCAAAGATACGTCACCGCCAGCCTTTAAAGTAGAGAATGATAAGTATTATTTGCCTAACTATCGTGTCCATTCATTACCTTTCACTGGAAAATGGGGTAGAGTGCTGCTCTTAGTAATCGGTGTTTTGTTGATCGGATTAGCCGGCATGGCTATAGTGAAAAAACCGATGAAATCCAAAATTTAGAAACTTATAGGACCAAGCAATGATCGTTGCTTGGTTCTTTTTTTGTGCTATTTTTCTTTAGAAACGTCAAAACCCATAATAAAAAACTTTTTTTATTTACTTAATTTAATATTAATAAATTAATTTGAAAAACAAGGTAATAAACAGTAAAATTAACTTACAAAAGTTATATTACATTCGGCATTTTTGTTCAAGAATTGGAATAAATTCTTTTTATTTGTCATGCAATTAATTATTTTGTGAATATTTAAGCAGTATTACATCGTAAGTAAATACATATTAAACTGTATTTATTTGTTCCTAAGAACTTTTATTCTCATATTCACGTTTAGTACATAGAAAATGATTTAAAAAAATAGTTGTAACTCGGAATCCCGAACAATTGATTCCGGGTCCCAAATAGTGTAAGAAGTGCGGTCAGTCGGTCATGTTGCGAAGGTTTTTTTTGTGTGTTTGAGGATGAGCGTTTTTTTTGAGTGAAGAGTAATGCTGGAGGGTTTGGTCTTGGCTTGATTCGTCTTAGCAAGTAATGGAACAGGGGATGGTAGTCGTTTTTTGGAGGGAAACATGAGGATAAAAAGGGAGAAGGGGAGAGCTGATGAGAATAAAAAGGAGTAGGATCATCGCGGTACTGGTTCTTTTAGTGACTGCGATAATGGCAGCGGTTCCAAGTGATGCCGCAGCGCCAGATACAGGGAATCTGCATATTCATAAGTATTGGGTAGATAAAGAAAACCCACATCCGACGGGAAAAGTGAATAATGGGACTGAACAGACTGGGATATCGAATCCAGTTGTTAGTGGTGTTGGTTTTGATGTGTTCAAAGTCGGTGAATTGGAGTTAATTGATGGAAATCCAGCGACAGATGAGGAAAAAGAGGCGCATGCCGTTCCCAATGGTGGAACTGGCTGGACGTACAAGAATAAATCAGGCAAGCTTGAGGTGAGCAATGGGGGGAAAACGTATACATACTCGTTAGGGAGTAATTTGAATGGTAGTTCGAGAGTAACCAATGCCAGTGGTGAATTAGAATTTCAAGCTTTAACAAAAGGCTACTATTATGTAGAAGAAAATTTGACTTATGGGACACCCAAGATAGGTGAGGATGCTGTTGAGATAGCTTCCAAAGTTAAGCCGTTCGTTGTAGCTGTTCCAATGACTGCACCTAATGGTGAGAGCTGGTTGGAGGATGTCCATGTTTATCCTAAAAACGAAGGCTTAAATCCTGAGAAAGCTTCAGAAATGCCATCTGTTAACGTCGGTGATGAAGTTACGTGGTCGATCACGGCTGATATCCCGACTGACTTTAGTGATTACACGGTTTTCTCAGCAATTGACGAACTGGATGAAAAAGTGAACTTTGTTACCGATAGTGTAGAAGTCTACGGAACAGAAGCAGATGGAAAAACGAAGGTGTTGGATGGTTTGAGCGCTCCGGGTGATTATCAGGTGACACACTCAGCTGCCGACCCATCAAATAAAGAAAAGGTTGTCGTGGCTCTGACGCCGGAAGGGATCGCGAAATTTGCTGGCACTCAAGCTGCCGCAAAAATCAGAATTGATCTTGGAACGACAGTGAATAGTAAAATCAACGAGATAGAAAATAATACGGTAGAAAACAAAGCAGAAATTAATTATAAGAATTCCACAACAACAGATGGAAAAATTGAAACACTAGCAGCGGGTATTAATACTGGTGAGGTGAGTATCAAAAAGACCAATCAAGATGGCGGAAACCTTGCTACCGCTAAATTCAAGCTTTACTACATGGAAGGAAGCGACAAGTATTATATCCATAAAAATACTGCGGGAGATATCAAGGGGATTAAAGAAGGTGAAAATGTCCCTACCGGCTACTCATTGTATGAAGCTGTTTCAGGGGATGACGGTGTGGCTCTTTTCTCTGGCTTAAAGACGCATAAGTCATATGATGCTAACGGTGATCCAACAGATCCGATTACCTACTATATCGAGGAAACCAAAGCACCAGACGGCTATAATCTGCTGCAAGATCCTGTACAGGTTTCTTTTGCCGATGAAAATGACAAGCATGTAGTAGCAAAAGGAATCGTCAATAAGAAGGGCTTCACTCTTCCTAATACCGGGGGGATTGGGATGATTTTGTTGGTTGTTATCGGTATTGTCTTTATTGGATTAGCGATCATTTTGACCATGTCCAAAAAGAAGAAAACCGCATAACTCAAGTTCCACAAAAGCCGAGTTCGCGCTCGGCTTTTTGTACATAGAGGAGGAGCCGGTGATGAAACGAGTCATTTTGATCATTTTGTTATTAACGGCTGGGATTGGCGTAATCGTCTATCCTTTTCTTGGTAATTACCTGAACCAAAAGAATGCCTCGCAGGAGTTGGAGAACTACTCAAATAAGGTCGGAAAGCTAAGTACAGAAGACATTGCTGAGTATTTTCGAGAGGCGCAAATATATAACGAAAACTTGCTAGGGCAGCCGGCTCACGATCCCTTCATACCAGGATCAGGTATCGTCATGCCGGATAATTATTACCAAGTTTTAAACGTCGATGGAACGATGGGACAGGTGGAGATTCCCAGCATCGATGTGAAGCTGCCGATCTATCACGGTACGAAGGAATCGGTTCTGAAAAGAGCAGTTGGTCATTTGGAGGGCTCCGCCTTACCGATTGGGGGGAAGCGGACGCATACGGTGCTGACCTCTCACTCTGGATTGACTCATGCAAAGCTGTTTACGGACTTAATTGAATTAGAGAAGGGCGATCAATTTTACATTCAAGTGCTGAATCGAAAGCTGGCTTATGAGGTGGATAAGATTTCAGTGATTGAACCAGACCAGACAGAATTTCTGAAAGCCGTGAAGGACCAAGATTATGCGACATTGCTGACCTGTACACCATACGGGGTCAATTCTCATCGACTCTTAGTTCGTGGGAGGCGTGTGCCTTATCGACCAAAAAAAGTCGTGAAGAAGAAAGCGTTGAGTAAAGAACAGCACCAGCTGCTAAAGGCGTCTTTGATCACTTCAGCCATCATGATATGCCTCATTATCCTGACCTATTGGAAAAATAAAAAGAGAAATTAGGGAACTAAGAGCGACCTTGAGATGTTTGGAGGATTGTTATGGAGTAGTGAGGGGGTGAAATCAGAATGAATAAATCCAGAATAATCATTACAATGCTCAGTTTACTCATTTTGCTGCTTTTCACGCTCCTTCCTGTCTCGATGTATTCTGTAGAGCAAGCATCCAGCGAGATTGCTGCTGAGAATAGCTCTCTGCTGATGAATTATCCATTAAATGAATTGAACAGTTTAGAAGAAACAACAGAATCAACAGAAATGACAGATGCGACAGAGACCACTGAGACTGCGCAAATCCAGGAGCCGCCGGAAGAATCAACGGAAGAACAACAGAAGGAAACGACCACTTCTTCAACTGAAGAAAGTGAGAGCGTCGAAAAGAAACAAGCCAGAGCAAATGTCGCATCGGACATAACCATCACAGATTGGCAATTACTCAAAAACGGCGTCCCGTTATCTGAAACGGTCCATGCAGTGACTGGCGAAACCTATGAGCTGAAATTTCGTTGGGAAGTCCTTCACTCGACGCTGTCACCAGGAGATTTTGTGACATTTCGCATGCCCTTTAATTGTGGACCTGCCGGCGACGGGGTTGGCGCGAGCGGCTCTTGGCGCATCAGCGGATCGTCTCAAGCCGTCCCGCTGACGACGGTTATCGAGGGGCAGACAGTGAAGTTTGCCGAATGGTTTATCGAAGCCTATGAAGGCGGTGTCGACTATGAACAAATTCGTATGCAATTTACAGAAGGCATCCGGCTGCTGGAGGGAGTGACCCTCGGAAGTGAAATTTCAACGGGGATCGACTCGATTAAAAATTATACTTACAAGGGGGGGATACAGAAGGTAGAGTTCGCCAACATTCAGAAGTCGATTGATTTTAGTCAGGATAAATTAGAAAAGAGTACGGGGTGGAATTACAAGAATGCGATGGGAGCTAGTGACAATCAGATTCAATTTGATATTCCAGTGAATCTTCCTGCCAGTGTCGAATTGGGAGGCGATCGATTTGCCTATACCAGTGAAACGCCAGAAGGTTGGGCTTTTGATCCGGTAAATCCTGCCTATAGTTGGGGAGAACACGTCACAGATATGGAAGACATTTATCTGGAGGATACGTTGGATGAAGGGGTAATCATTCATGGGTTGCTGATTACGGCTACCGCGCGAGCGCCGATGCAGCTGCCACCGGACGCTCTGGACAATTATCGCGGCGGAATTGTCGCAACCTTATCTTCTTACAACTCCTACTTGTTAGCTGATTTTGGAAATGGTCCCATTTATCGGACGCCGAATGATCCTAATTCGGAACGTCAATTGCCGAAGCAGGAGTATTCATTCGTGCGCTTGTATCAGGAGGAGAATGAAAGTATCGGCAGTTTCCGAAGTCGAGTCAAAGCCGCGCCATATCAATACGGTATCTTTACTGATCCTGAAACCAATCGTCAAACCTTGATGGCTTTTTTTGGCGATGTCAAACGAGGCGGATCAATGCCGAAATACAGTGATTTGACTGATCATAAATATGCCGAACCGCAAAGAGACGTGGCTGGAGATCGTACAGATCCGGTATTTGCTTTTGCGGAACAGGCCGCGACGCGATTAATCGTAAACGGTCACTATACCGAAGCGGATCGTGAAGAGCTCGAGGCTTACTTTTCATTGGTCTATGGGGATGACAATGTGCTCGGCGGACAGGTCGCGACATTTGAAGTCAGTCTAACTGCGCAGTACCCACCTGATACACTTAGTGGGGAGAAAAGTAATACAGCGCGGCATTTCTTTACATGTCCTAATGCATCTGATTTTCCGATACTCGATGAGGTGACAGGGAGTTATCGAATGACCAATCCCTACAGCAGTGTTCAGCTATCAAGCAATGAAGCGATGCTGTTCAAGTTTACTGAAAAGAATCTTCCGCTGAATGGCGCGAAATTTCAATTGCAGAAAAAAGATGGCGAAAATCAGTGGCAAACCGTTGAGGACTCCGAAGTGACGACAAATACGGTCACAGTCAATGTTCTGGAAGGCGAAGGCGTCGTTGAACGTCAGTTAGATGGCAGTGTGAAGGTTTCTAATTTGCCAGATGGAACCTATCGTTTTGTGGAAGTAGAATCACCGGATGGGTATGATCCTACGTTGTCACCGAATTATGATGAAGAAGAAGGAAAGGTTTTTTCCACTGAGTTTTCAATTCCGGCAGCGGCACAACGGTCCATCCTATTTGTTAATAATATCTCACAGCCTAAATACTCGGTTCAGCACTATGTTCAAACAGGTTCTGGAACAGCAGCAGGTGATTTTGAGCTGAGGCTGCAGGAAAGCTTTAACGGTAGAACAGGCGCCGAAGTTTCGGCCGTAGGAAAATCCTTCGCCGGCTACCGCTTAGATGAAACGAGTCCTCATGCTCAAAAGACCGGGGAAGTCTTGGAGGATGGCAGTCTCGTTTTGAAGCTGTACTATGTAAAAGATGAAACGATTCGACCGTTTTATTTCTATAAATATGATGAAAATAGAAAACCGATGCCTTCTACAGACTTCAAGGGTGATCCATTAGGGGAAGATAAGGAAGTAATCTTTGATGTCTACAAGTACAACGTTCATGGCTGGGGAGCGGGTGATAGCTATTCCCCCACCAAAGTAGTACCAACGAGTGGAACGATGCTGCCAAATAATAAGGGAGCGGTCTGGGAAAAAGTCGACACACTGACGACAGATTCAAACGGGAAAGCTAGCAGCAGTTCCTTATCACTTACCGAGGACAATGGGGATTTGATTACCTTCGCTGTGGTAGAAACAAAGACCTACGAAGGGTACAAGCTTCCAGATGATGACCAGTACTGGGTGATTTGGACAGCAGACAAAGTCGATGGGCAAACAGTCACACCGTTTATCAATGGGATCAATGCAGAAAATGGAGCGCCCGAGATTGGGGAGGTCGATCCGACTGCCGCCCACAATAAAAAGGAGTATTATCTCACCAATAAGGATGCCAACTGGACCTTTTACAAGGAAGATGTGGCGGGCGTTTCGCTGCCGTCTGTCAGTGTGAATGGCAATGCTCTTGGCGAGGATAAAAAAGTTGAATTTGAATGGTATCTATATGATGGGAATTGGACAGATACGCAGCATCCAACAGTGGTCCCGCCTGGTGACTCACCTTTTTGGATAAAGAAAGGTACTCTTACTACGAATGCTCATGGAAAACTAGTTGGGGATGCGATTCCTAGAGAGCCAGGGAAAACCTTGGGGTTGATCGAAACCAGTACGTATAAGGGGTATCGATTACCAACCCCGAAACAGACCTATTGGGTGCTGTGGGATTCAGGCTATATTGAAAACTGCGGTAGTGATAATCTCGGAGCAAAATTTGTAGAACCGTATCATTATGTGTTGAAAAATGATTATGCCACTGAAATGAAGATTTATAAAACCGATGCCGCTACTCGAACGCCGCTTAGGCGAACCGCCAAAGCCAAAGTCGGATTTCGCTATTACCGTTATAAAGGCGGTTGGGAGGGGGATGAAGGACCGGATACGAATACTGATTTGACAGACGTGGAAAATTGGGTGCCGATCAAAAACCAGCAGGATGATTCCTACATTTTTTATGCGGATGAGGAAGGCTGTCTGACTGGGTTGGAGGATCATTTTATTGGCTCCTATCCTCACGGCAATACGTATGCGATCCAAGAGGCGGAGGCTTATCCAGGCTATCGACTGGATTCAGGCTATTGGTATTTCTTTTTAAATGAAAATAAGAAACCAAAGGCATATACCATCGATTGGCTGGGGCATGTGGGCGAGGGGCATCCGATTGTAGAGCCAAATGATTCAACGAATGAGTTAAATGCCTACCAGCTGACGAATCATCAATTGCCCTATCCTGATCTTGAGTTTACAAAAATTGATGATAATAACGCGTCCTTAGCGAATGTCGTTTTTGAGTTATATCAAGCAAGAGGAAATGTACCGTTTAACGAAACAACCGAAAAAAACTGTAATTACTGGGATCTTAGCGCACCGTATCTGCGGGAAGAAAGCACGCTTTCTGGAAAAGTTTCCTTCAAGAAGTTGCCAAACGGCATTTACCTGCTTCGTGAAACGAAAACTGCACCAGGTTTCCAATTACCTGATGGGGATTGGGTCATTGAGGTTGATTCAGCAGCAGATCCAAAAATTACGATCCGAGCACGAAAGGATACGTCGCCACCAGCCTTTAAGGTCGAAAATGGAAAGTGCTATTTACCCAATCATCGAAAACAAATCCTGCCATTTTCCGGGAGATGGGGGAAAGACCTCGTATTGATCATTGGGATTCTTCTGATTGGTTTAGCCGGTGTTGTCAAGGTGGAGAAGAAGGAGAAACGAGAGAGATAGCGATGTTAAAAGCCAAGCGATGTTTTCTGCTTGGTTTTTAACGATGATCGTAGTGTGCCAATCAAAAAAATTGTTTCTATTTGATATTCATGTTAACTTACAATTAGTAAGTGAGGTGCATGAAGATGGAATATCTTTATCAAGCAGGAAAACCAGAGGGGAAAAAGTTCATTTTGCTGCATGGGACAGGCGGCGATGAAACGTCATTGGTGGATTTGGCTAAAGTCTTAGACGCAGACAGTACGATTCTATCGTTTCGCGGAAAGATCGAAGAAGATGGAATGAATCGCTTCTTTAAACGAAATGGCTTGAATCAATTTGATTTTGAAAGCTTAGAAAAAGAAACCGATAATTTGCTAGAAGTCATCACTGAGATCAGTGCCGAAAAGGGTATCCCGCTAGAAGATTGGATCTTAGTCGGTTACTCGAATGGGGCGAATATCGCGGCCCATTTATTATTGGAGCGGGAAACGACTTTATCCAAAGGAATCTTTTTCCATCCAATGTCGCTGGAGGTCCACACGCAGTCTTTTATTTTAGCAGATAAAAAGATTTGGGTTTCTTATGGCGGGGCACAGGACCCGATCGTCAGTGACGAATCTTTCGCTGAATTAGTCGCGGCTTTCCGCGATCGCGACGCTGATATCACTGTAGTAGAAACACCTTATGGACATCAGGTCTCGATGGATGAAGTGCAAAATGCCCGCGAATGGTTGAAAGGGTAGTGACACACTTTTCGGATGTGGTAAAATGAACCGAAGGGGTGGTGCAATGAACGACTCATTTGATTACAAAGGCTTGACCTTAACATCAACAGATCTTGCATTCAACGATGAAGAATTGCAAAAATTACTGACCTTTGAGGGCGCGATCACACATGAACGCTTGAAGGGCTTTAATTTTCACTATTTTTTGATGCCTGAATACGATCTGAACGGCTTGTTAGCTAAACTCGGTGAGGCCGAGCGCAAAGCAAAACGTATTTATTACATAACAGGACAGCTAGTCTCCAGTGATTTGAAAAACATGGCGGTAGACGGTTACTACATGCCAACCAACTGGGGCTTCATGCATGTCGATAGTCATAAATAAGCGGCGGAAGAGACCATCTTCTACCGCTTATTTTGTTTGGGCTTCTTCAAGAATTAGATGTCGAATACGATGGATAGTCGGATCGTATGTGAACGTTAATAGAATACTCTTTACAAAGAGTGGAAAGAGTATTCTTTGTTCTGGAAGTAGCTGTGCTTCTGATTTTTCATTGCTTTTTTTGAAAAAATGCTCTCCTTTATTCAAATGTTCCCCATGCTGGACTGGTTCGTTTCTTCCCATCAGATGGACCAGTAGCTAGATAACCATAGGTTCCATCTTCGCGTTTTTGCCTGATCCAAACATGGTTTTGTTCGTGAGCAAAGGCATCGTAATGAACGGATTGACCTGCTTGCAGGACGGCGATGCTTTGCGCAGCAGAAGTTGGAGCCGTGCGCAGATGAATCGCTGTCTGCAAAATAAAAGTGCCTTTTTCCGCGATGCCCCAAGGCCTTTCTGTTTGCACTTTGCCGGCAAGGTATTGCAAGGATTTTCTGCCAGACAAACGATTCAGGTCTAAGACGTCGCTGTAGCCCGGTAGACGTCCATTTGACGTGTATTGATGGAGGTCGTAGTTCTTATTGACAGTCGGTTGGACTCCTTGGTAGCTGCCGGAATTATTGCCATAGCTTGGCAGCCAGAAAGCATCGAAATTCTCCACTGCTAGATTGAATTGCTGGTACAAGTGATGGGCGACATACACACCGACTTTCTGCCCGGAAAGCTGCTTTAATGTCTTTCGAAAAACCTCCACTCCACCGCGCATATCGGTCATCGTCTGTTCCTCAACATCCAGCCAATAAAAGCACGGCTGAAAGGCCTTGGCTCGTTCGTAAAATACACGAGCCTCTTGTGCCATATCCTCATGATTGATTCCTCGTACCCACGCATAAACAGCAGTGGGAACTCCCAAAGCTTGAAATCGTTGCAGATGGGTTTGGTAGAACTTGTCGCAATAGGCGGACCCGTATTGGACTCGTACGATCACCAGGTCAATCTCCTTTGCCAGTATGGAGTAATTGATCTGAATCGGGTGCTGCCATTCGCTAATATCGATAATCATTGGTCGGGTCATTTCATTCCCTTCTTTCCTCTTGATTCTCATTATCGGCTGCTTTCTCAACATCTCGTTCAAAGACCCGCAGCCATTTCTGTAGCCAAGTGATCTTTAGCCCAAACTCATGAGCATTCTCTAAAATAGAGCCAATTTCATACACGATCAAGAGCACTGTCCAGATCAAGGCTACATTGATCGGTAAGGTGATGCCCACGATTGGCGCGACCTTGTCTAATGCGGCGGCGCAGATGATGGTGGAAAAGGTGATAAATTTGGTGAATAAGCCAAAGAGATTAATAGAAGAGACCCACGTGTGGCTTTTCAGCGCTTTGATGTAGCCGGTCGTTAAGTCTAAGCCGACCATCGTTAGGAAAACACCCATTAATGGGAGACTTCCGCCTAGTAAATAGGTAAAAAGATTCATGTAAGCATTCCTCGCTTTCTAATTTTAATTAATCACCACCTGCGAGTAATTCGCAGGCGGAATTGAAGCATGTTCCCTACGCAATATTCGGTTTTCAAGGATCGGAGTTAATCGCGAAAAAGGTTATTCCCGCGGGAGAATGGGGGGATCCTCCTTATTGCGGTTCGTCCTGCTAAAGAATCGTTTCAGCCAGCCTTCTTTCCTGTTGGTTGATGCGGATACAGGCTGTTCTTGTGAGCTA
Organism: Enterococcus sp.; assembly: GCF_032555305.1. Lineage (GTDB taxonomy): Bacteria > Bacillota > Bacilli > Lactobacillales > Enterococcaceae > Enterococcus_A. The sequence continues at coordinate 234,406 of NZ_JAWGOQ010000001.1, read as the reverse complement.
GAAGTCGGCAGAACAGTCTCCTGTTCGTGTTTCTCAAGCGTTGGACAAGTAAGTTCTACACGAGGAAAATCCTTTTTCTCCGTATTTTTTACTTCCACCATATCTGTCAATGGTCGTACAAGCGTTTGCTTCACTGAGCCCAGTAAAGGGACGGGAGGAGTAATCAACCTCTCTTTTTCTTTAGGCTGAGCTGTTGCTTCCTCAGTAATTTCAAAACAGCGCACTTCTTCACAGGTTGGTTCTTGAGCGGGTTTGCCATAATAAGTAAGCCCCTTTGTTTCATGTTCTGGATCAAATATTAAGGTATCGATGGTGGTTACGACCTTTGCGGTCACGATAGAATCAAATAGGTTTACGCCTTTTTCTGTACAAATGTCTAGTTTTGTTAGTAGTTCGCAAGCTTCTTTGATCTTTGGTACCGGCAGGTCAGGGTCGAGCCCTTTATATTTCCAATCATGCGTCCCGCCATCACCTTTTCCAAAGGTTACGATTAAATCCTCGGTCATTGTTTTTTATCCTTTCTTTGATTATTTTTTCTGCGTAGGTAGTGAGTATCAAGGTTCGTTGGTTTCTTCGGGACGAGCAAATGAAAAGAAGGAACGGACTTTTGACACGACTGTTTCACCGAATTTTCTTTGTGGAAGAACTTTTGAACTCAATGTTTTCCACTCAGGTGCCATAAAGTAGTCTTCAAAATAATGGAAGAAGCGCTTCATGGTGCGAGTCGCCTTGGTATTCATAAACAATTCACGGACAAGATCCTTCAGAAAGTGATCAAACTCCGTCGCCCCCAGCTGGTTTCGAACCTTGAGAGTCAAAATGTATTGAATCGTGACACTACTGTTTTGTGTAGCTTGATAAAAATTCGTGATACGTGTTTCCAGTGTTTTCGGTTTTAAATTGAATAGCTGTCGGAACGACAGGGGGTGGATCTGCATCATGGGTTTCTCATCCTCTCTTTTTAGTAGAGGAAGGCGGCAGCGCTACCGCCTTTCCTCAATCGTTGCTTTGTTGCTTTAGAAAATAATTCGTTCTGTTGTTTCGACGTATTTGGCGGTTTCTACGGTGTGGAACATCTCGGCACCGTCTTTTTGACAAAGCTTTACGTCGGTCATTTGTTCTAACAGACCTTTGATTTCGGTGTCGGTTTTCAATGTGTTTGGATCTTTAAAGCTCCAAGTGTGATTCTTGCCAAAGCTGTTTTTAAATGTTGCGACGATTTTTAGCATGTAGTTTCTCTCCTTTCATTATTTTGTGTAGCGTGATTGGCTGGTCAAAACTACGCCGTACAATTCGCTGCCTTCAACGGCTAACCCTTTCATGATCTCGCCTAGTTCAAGGACTTTTTCCTCGCTTGGCTCTTCGATCACATTTGAGAAGGTGATTTTCTCGATTTTTTCTCCGCCTGCGTCGATCTCTACTTGTAGTTTGTTTCCGATGTGTTGAATCATTGTAATTCCTCCTGATTTTGTTTTTTTGTTCCGGCCGGTGACTAAAAGATAGTGGATTTCCAAAAAAGACACGAACCGCAATTTCGATCAAAATCTTCAATTTCGAACGTTTTGGGCTTGAAAACGTTGAAGGCACGTTCGAGGCACTCGAAATTGGTCCTTTTTCGTGAGCATTCGCGTTTGACATAAGGAAATAAAAAGCGGTATGGTTAAAAGTTTTGGCAAACATCCTCTGTTGAGAAACAAAAAAAGTCTGGATGACAGTCATCCAGACATAAGATATTATTGCCAATTTTCCCAATGAAGATTTTGCGGGTCCGTTTCTAAGGACTCATAGTAATGGAGAAAGCGCGCATGCTGGTACCGTCGATGGAGCTCACCTTTGCGAGTGACAAAGGCTTCCAACAAGGGGCGTTTGGCTAAGCTGTGGGCAAATGCAGTATTCGGCAATGTCAGATAATCGATGGGACGATGCCCAGGCATTGTAAAATGAAACTTCTCCTGGCGAATCGCTGCTAGGATGCCGCAGGCAAGTTCTCCTCGCAATAACGCGTAGTACCGTTTAACAGGGCTCGTTAGCTTGATCCCATTCAAGAGCTGAATGTAGTGCAGCCCATCAACACTATAGATATTGTCGATTTTCAATGGATTGACCCAGACACTATGGGTTCCTCCCTCCAAAGGACAGAGGGCAAAGTACGGACAAACCCAAGGGATTTTGTACTTGCCGAAGTAGCCAGTATCCTTGAGGACAGAGCAAAGTGTGTTGTAATCAGGAAAGTTGTGAGCCAAGGCAAATTGTTGCAACGTAACCGCCGCTGTGTAACGATTGATGAACACCTCATTCTCCGCAATGATCAGCACGCCCAGCTGATCAGGAATTGGAATAATACAAGAAATCTCCTCCACCATCAACGGATCGAAGACCTCCGCGAAAGCAAGAAAATCCTCCCAAGCCCGTGTTCGCGTTCTGTCATCCAAGAGTTCTTCAAAGCTAATTCTATTCATGTTACATCCCCCTTATCGTTCTTTTGTAAAGCGCTTACTTTTGTTTCTACTAAAACTATAGAATAGCCAGAGAGAATGTAAAGAACGGTTTTCAGCGATAAAAGAAAATAAAACGAAAAAATAAAGGATGGCTGCTTTTTTATAAAAAGAAAGAACGTAAATTTAACATTATTTTCTGACAGTTAAAATGGCGTATGACAAACAAAAAAAAGGCATCTTCTCATTCGTTTAGAGATGATGCCTGAACATATAGGTAAAATTGATGATTGATATAATTGTTATTTTCGGGCAAAATGTTACATAGTTTGATTAAAACCATGAATATTATTCTTCTTCTAAAACAATTATCTAATAAAAAAGTGAATTGATTTGATTTAATTATAAGATACCGTTTAAGAATAATCAATATATAGTTTTAAATTATTAAAAAAAGATATTTGTAATAATTCGGTAACTTCTAATCGCTTAAAAAGGCGTTAGAAAGAAAGTGAAAATACGCAAAGAGATCAATTATTTGCCGTCAATTAAGCCGTCAGGAGGAAATAATAATGCGCAAGGGAGAAAACATTTACAAACGAAAAGATGGACGTTGGGAAGGTCGATATAAAAAAGGCTATAAACCCAATGGACAAATTAAATATGGCTATATCTATGGAAAAAACTTTCATGAGGTGCGAATCAAACTTTACACATTGAAGGCTCATTACCATACCCAACAAGAAATCTATGGAGATGCCTGTATTCCTTTTAAAGAATGGGGGAAAGGTTGGTTACAGGAAATTCAAAATGATGTAAAACCAGCGACGTATAGCTCGTATCACTATAAATTGTCTACGTATGTCTTTCCTCTTATTGGAGGTTTGTTTTTAAACGAATTGACTGCTGAGGAAGGAAAAAAACTCGTTCAGCACTGGATCGAACGAGGGTTAAATCCATCCACGATGCAGGTAATCCTCAGAATCACGAATAAATGCCTGAACTATGCGAAAGAAAAAAATAAGTTGAAGGAGAACCCTTTTTCAGAATTGAAATTACCTAAAAAAAGTACAAAAAAAATCCGAGCACTATCGAAAAAAGAACAAGGTAAGCTGGAAAAGGTCGCGCTAAAGGAGAAGAAGAATGTAGGATTACCAACGTATCTAGCATTACACACCGGACTCAGAATCGGAGAGATCGCTGCTTTACGTTGGAATGATCTTGACTTTGATCGCAACCTGATTCATGTCAGTAACACCTACCAACGGATCGCATTGGCGTTAAACAATCAAAAAACACAATTAGTCATTGGTTCGACAAAAACCAACTCCGGAGCCCGCACTATTCCAATGGGGAAATCCGTGCGAAGGGAGCTTTTAAAGCATCGGCGGAAATCAAAGGGAAGCTTTGTCTTTTCGGTGAACAATCATCCAGTAGAACCACGCTTGTTAACCTATCATTTCCATCAGATTCGTAAGAAATGCGGATTGGAAGACGTGCACTTCCATCAATTACGTCATACGTTCGCTACTCGCTGCCTTGAAGCCCAGAGTGATATCCTATCTGTTAGTTCACTACTTGGTCATGCCTCAACTAAGCTGACGTTGGATACCTATGCGGACTCAATGATGGAACAACGAATCGAAGTCATTGATCAAATGGAGAAGACACTTAGAAAATCCGCTTAAATATCGTCTGTTTTTTTTAGGTTTTCCCGCTCAATACACCCCCGCTTTTTGTCTTCTCGTAGTAAGCGCTTACTAACATTTCCTTTTAAACGATTCATTTTTATTCCGCTAAATTATTAAAAAAGAATCCATTGAAATTAGGAAAAATTCACAAACGTTCTTAAACGCCGTCAATTGCCGTCAATACTCTCTATAAATGGTGAGAAATCAACGTTTTTAGGCTGAATCATGGTTTTAATCAAACCTAGTAAGTAATTCTCGAATTATCACCAAAAAGTAGGGTGGATATACCTTAGTTTAATATCAAATGTACAACATGTACATTTCTGATATACCAAAATTAAATTATTTTAAGGAGCGAAAAGAGATGAATAAGAAAAAATTAGTGACAGGCTTGTTAAGCACAGCATTCATTGGTGGTGTGTTGGTTACGACAGCATTACCGGCAGATGCGGCGACCTATGGTGGACAATCAAATGGCTCAGTTTCATTTAAGAAAGGGACTTTGGTCACACCACCGATTACACCACCCGTTGTGCCACCTGTAACACCACCAGCATCAGATTTTGGATTGATCTATGTACCAAAAGAATTTAACTTTGCGGAAACAGCAGTACCTTCAACGGTTCAAACGGCGCCTACTACAATTGCGATTGATAGCAACTGGGAAGGCAGCCCAGCTACTGACACTGGTGGAGCAGGCGGTACCAATACGACAACGAAACATTTCTTGGTCGGTGATGTTCGTGGTACCCGTGCGGCAGGTTGGAAACTAGAAGCGAAATTAACGGCAGACTTACAAGATAGTGGTTCTGGTAAAAATCTGACTGGGGCAACAATTACGATGGCGCAGGGAATTAACTCAATGGATCCGACTACTTGGACAGCTTCTGCTACAACTCCAAGTGCAACTGTTCATACACCAGATACAGTAACAGCAGCTGTAACCTTGAGTACAACCACCAGCACGATCATGAGTGCTTCTGGTGAAACTTCAGCAAGTGCAGCGGATGGTCGCGGTGAAGGTTACTGGCAAGGAGAGTTCACCAATATCAACTTGAATGTTCCTGCGGCTGCAATGAATGCCGTTGCGGCGGGAGAACAGTATGAAGGTACTGTGGACTGGACTTTAACAGATTCTATCTAAATAGTAAAAAAGGGCAGGCTGAAGTTGCATCGCAGCTTCAACCTGTTCGTGTCTAAAGGAGCCAAACATGAAACGACTACTCCCGATTTTAAGTTTATTAGCACTGATTCTTTTTCCACTTACTAGCTACGCGGAAGACACCAAAGAATCACAGGGGATTACAGAAAACGAAAAACGTGCCGGCTTCACGGTACAGGCGGTCTTGCCTGAGAATCAGATCAATGATCGGGTAAGCTTTTACCATTTGTTGGTTCAACCAGAACAGAAACAGACGATCGAAGTGAAGATCATGAATAATTCTGAGAAGAATCAAACATATAAAGTTGAAGTCATCAATGCGGCGACCAATCGCAACGGACTAATCACTTACGACGAGCGGGATAAAAAGCCGGATGAAAGTATGAAGCTGCCGATTGCGAATGTGGCGAAGCCTAAGAATAAAGAGGTAAGTGTTGAGGCGTTCTCAGAAGGAAAAGCGGAAGTGGATATCCAAGTGCCTTCTGACACTTTCTCGGGAATTCTTCTAGGCGGTATCCGAATATCTTTGAAGTCTGATGAAACCGAAGAGGAATCAAAAGGGATGTCCGTGAAAAATACGTACGGCTATGCGATCGGTTTGGTATTAACAGAACAGGACTCTGCACCGATCTATGGTGAGACGGAGTTGAAACTACAGAAGCTCCAACCAGAGATTGATTATGGTAGCAAAGTTTTGGAAGCCAGTATTCAAAACCCTCATCCAGAAGCGATGCAGAACTTAACAGCAGAAGGAAAGATTGTTCGTAAAAAACAGAAAAAAGCACTGGCGGATAACAAACTAGAAAATGTTAAGATTGCGCCAAACTCTGTTTTTCCTTTTCAAGTTGACTGGGGCATGCAGGAAGTTTCAGCGGGAGAATATACCTTTATTGGAAAAATCAAAGGAGAAACGAAAACTTGGAACTTCGAACAAGATTTCACGATCACTCGTGAAATGGCGCAGAAGATGAATAAGCAGACGGCTTTCCGCATCTTTATTCCGAGTTGGTGGACAACTAGTTTCTATGTATTAGGAACACTTACCGCAGTCGTGACTGCTTGGCTCGTTATTCGCCTAGTCAAACGAAAGAAAGGAAGGGAGTTGCATGAAAAAGAATAGAATATGGTTCATTCTTGTGGGGGTGTTTTGTTTAGTAACAAGTGGTGTCACTGTCTACGCGACAAGTTACAATACGCAAAACCATGTCGGGGTTAAATTTTTGGATTCTACAAGTACGACAACTTCAACAACGCCTAGTAGTACCAGTAGTTCCACCACTGATTCAAGCTCGTCTAGTTCTTCTAGCACAAGTAGTCCCGTACAGAGTTCCTCTTCACTGCCGGACACTAATCAAAAGAAAAATGGATTTACATGGTGGTGGAATGATGATGGTGGTACTTCAGGTGGAACAACACGATACTACGCAGATGACAAGCTTCTGCCGAGTACAGGAGAGTTGATTTATTTAGCATTACCATTTGCAGGTATTTTTTTACTGATGTTGGTTTTCTTCTATCTTAAAAAAGAGAGGAGAAAAGCTGATGTATAAAGTGCTAAAAACATTTGTTAAAGCAGCAACTCTGTTGGCGATAATTACCACAATCACGTTAGGACCAGTAGCGAATGCTGTAGTAACCCTAAATGAACCTGAAAAGGATGTCGGGATCAAACTTTTAGCAAAAGATGGTTCGGAGTTATCTATTCCCTTAACTCTTTCCGCAGAGTTAATTGAGAGAAGTGGATATACAGCTAATAGCCCATGGGTTTTCACCGAAATAAGCAATGTGCCAGCAAACATAACCAAACCCAGTCCATTAATAAATGAATTTTCTATTAAGCTACCTGCATATAGCAAGAGTATTTCTTTTCCGTCAATGAATAACTCCGCAAGTATTGATAGATTGATTAATAATGTCAAAATAACTGGAACAAATACTCGGCATATCAAATCATTTGTCACTAAAGCAGGTAGTAATAATTATAATATTTATAATTGGAGTCAAAATAACGCTGATCCTCCCTCTATGGTAACAACTCCATTTTCTGAAAGTAATGGGGCTTACTATTTTGAGAAGCAACCAGATGATTCTTATTTATCTAGGTCTCCTACGATTTCAGGTACTTATACAAGTCTCCGTCTTGGGAGGTTAAGGATGGTTGAGATAAGTATGAGTAATAGTACTTTGATTAGTAGACAATCATTAGTTTTTGGTGATCAAGGAGATACAAATTATTATTACGCTGACTATCATCAAGTAAAGGAAATTTTTGAAAATACATCTGGGGGACTGATCACTCCTCCGCCTGGCTATACTCAAAACAAAGTATCTGATGTCACGTCAGATCCCTTCACTTATACGATGTCTGGGGGAACCGCGTTACCTAAGTCTTATGTGATTGGTTCCAATATCTATACGTATCAAGGATGGTACAAGGGGGTAGGAAATCAAGCATCTATCTCTAGCACGTTTCCTCCAAATGTGACTTTTGGTTCTGAATTTGATGATGCAAAAGATGAGGTGCATCTTGTTTATGACGTAAAAGCTGCACGAACGGTGACTGAACAATATATTGATGAAAGCAGTGGTATGATTGATCCATCATGGAATGGGACGGTGTCTGTTCCTACGGGTTCGACCTTTACTCAAACACCTGCCGATCCTAAAACTGATTCTAGTGGAACGGATTGGGAGTACTTGGGTTGGAAATTAGGTACAGAACCAATGACTTCAATGCGTCCTAAAACAACTCCTGTTTCTCAGGTAATCAATGCGAATACGACGATTCAATATGTCTATAGAAAGAAACAGCACACACTAACAGAAAAAATTGTCGATGTTGTTGATGGAACAACCTTAATTGGTGTTATACCAAATCCAAATACGGTAGCTACGGATGATAATGATACCTATACAAAAACACCCGCAGCTACACTAACAGATACTTCTAGCGATGATTGGGAGTATGTTGGATGGGAAAATGTGACAGACGCACCAGGTACAGTAAATTTGGCAGCTACACCCGTTTCAATAGCGAATATAAAAGGGAATAAAGAAATTAAGTATCATTATCGCTTGGCGAAAACTACTGCAACGTTGGATTTGACTCCAACTCCTCAAATAGTTGCGAGTGGGGGTACCGTCAACTGGACATCAAGGTTGACTAATACTGGATCGACTGGATTGAAGGATTTAAAACTAAAAGCCACAAGTAATTGGGCTGCTGGTTTATCTGCTCCAGTTCAAGTAACGGTGACACCAGCTAGTGGTGCGGCACAAAATTACACGATTTCACCGAGTGATTGGGTGAGTGGATTTAATCTGACTGGGATCAATATCCCAAATGCTGGACCAAATAACTATGCGGATATTACCTTTACAGATACTGCTACAGGCGCTGTGAATCAAGTCCTGCCAGCTGAAATCGAAATCGATGGAAATATGGCAAGTCCGTTAACCGCTGAAAATTTCGTACGCATTGACGATCCAGACGAACCAAACTTGAATCCATCTGGAACAGCAGGATTGATCAATATTCCTGATTTCCGTTTTGGGGATGTAGAAGTGAAACCCTATGCACAGTCTAAGGGATTAGATAGTGGTTCTTATCAATCAGGCTATAATCCTTATATCCGTTTCATGGATCAGGAAAGTTTAGCGGGTTGGTCACTGACTGCTAAGCTTGGTCAATTTACGAGCGGATCAAAGACATTGCCAACAACGACGACAATCCAACTGAAAAATGGCGATTTGAAAGAAGTTCAAAACTACAACAAGCACAACGAATCATTATCAAGTGTGACTTCTGCGGGAAATAAATCTATTCCTTCCGATGGCACAACCGTCGCATTGACGAATGGTTCTTCGCAAGGGATCTATCAATTGGATTATGCTTTTGGTGATGTAGAGCTGGATTTATTAGCCCATTCAGGTGTAGCCGGTTTATCTTACACAGCCACTATGGATTGGACACTAACCACTGCACCATAGGAGATGCCGGTCCAACTTTTCGCAGTTTGTTGAAGTTTGTTGTAAATACTTTTTTCATCAGAATAAACGTATGCAGAGTCTAAGTTAGATGGTATACGGCGTGAGAAACAAACGGATTTTTGTCAAAAAATCAATTCCTTATTACGAACAAGGAGAGCGTATCTATGTACAATTATGTCTGGCTGTCTGCGGGAATGGGCGTGCTAGCTCTAGTGCTGGCGATCTTTTTCTTAGTCAAAGACCTGAGTTTTTGCGAGCAGACACAACAGAAAAAAGTAACGTATCTGATCGCTAATTGGGGAATGTTTCTCTTAGCGATCGTATGGATCGGGTTAAGCATCAGTCTTTATATCCTGATCCAAAATCAATTAAACGGGTAACCAAGGCCGCTCGATTTTTCGGGCGGTTTGTACATACAATCTACAAAAACGAGGTGGAAAATGAATCGAATCTTGATCTTAACAAGAAATATTTCTGTCGAGAGCTGCTTGCAGGAGCAGCTGCAGAAATTGAACTACGAAGTGTTGGTGTCTGTCTCTAGTTGGGAGAACTGGGAGAATTCGGGGAAGATCGATCCGTTCTTGAAGTCTTTTCAATGGATCTTTTTGAGCGAGACGATTTCTGATAATCAAGCACGAGAGTTTGGGGAACAATTTCGTTCAGACTGTTTAGTGCGAATCGTTGGAGAAGAACCTGCTGAAACAGTGATTTCTGAGTGGCGTGAGTGGCATATTTCAGACTGGGTATTGGCGGAGGCTTCTTTGGAACGACTGAGAGAGAAGCTAAGTCACAAAACCTTGGTCCATCAAGTCGAATTTTCCAATGGAAATCTCTTTTATGGCGATCAGTCGTTATCCGATACTAGGAAAAAAGCTTTTCCCTTATACTTTTCAGATGTTCACTTCACGAGACTTGAAAAGGAAATTATCAATCGATTAGTCGCAGCGAAGGATTTGACCTTGGCTAGGGACGATCTTTGTCATGGTTGGCGGTCAAAGAATCAAAATTCTAAATTGAGTCAATTATCCTCCTCCATCACCAGAATCAGGAAAAAAGTGATGGAAGCCTACGGAATTGAAGATGCGGTGAGGACAATGTGGGGGGAAGGCTATCAATTGAATAGCTATTTCTATCAATGCCTGTTAAAAGGGGAATTTCGAAATCATCCACAAGGCGTCAGTACCTAAGAAGGAATTAGAGAGAAGGAATGTACATGAGTCAGATCCTATTATTTACTAAAAATCCACTGAATGAACAACCATTTGAAGAGCGTTTGCATCAGTTGGGACACGAAGTCTTTACCACAAAAATGATGATCGATCTGTGTCTGCTGGAGAACGCCAATAATGAGTTTATCCGCATTTTCCACCAGATTGTTCTAAGTGAAACAATCGCGAACGCCGAAGTCAAAGAACTCGTTAGAACACTAAAAACCTTTTCGATCCCGATCTTCCGAAAATCTGATGAAGTTTTGAAAGAAGCCGATTTACACGAATGGGAAGAACTGGGTATCAGTGATTGGATCGAAAGTCGACCATCTATTGAAGTGCTTAGAGAGAAGCTTAGCTGTGACAACGTTAGAAACGAAGGCAAGCTGATCCTCTTACCGAAAACAGAAGACAAGCGATCATTGTCCAGTCTCAATTTGAGCAGTGGAGAACTAAAGCTTTTTCGCATTCTGTACCAGCAACAAAAGCAAACGATCTCACGAGAAGAGCTGTGCCTACGCATGTGGAATAAGGACAAAACCAATTCCAGCATGTCCCAGCTATCCGTGATGGTAAAGCATTTGAAGAACAAGCTGGCAGGGCAGAAGATCGATGGACCAATCATTGAGACCTGTTGGGGGCAGGGGTATCGAATGCATGGAGCGGTCTATGAGCAGGTTTATGTAGATTCGGCAGAGTTGAAGTATGGCAATGAATAAGAGGAATACTGTCGAAGCGCCTACTATCCTTAGTTGAATAAGGATAATAGGTGCTTTATTTGTATTGTCATTGCTCACTGGTTTACGTGCTGAGATGATTGAGCAGAATGGAATTTAACACTGAGACAGAAAAAAATACAGGATTTCTATTGAGCTAAGGGATGATCAGTCATCACGTTTATTTCTCACTTGTAAAACGAGTGATATTAATGAAATCTCAATTGATAAGCGTATGTTGCTATTGAAGGTATGATTTTCTTAAAATAATTTACAGTACGCCCAGTACGTGCTAGAATAAAATCGTCAGGAGGTAGTGTAATGCCCATGACAGTGAGAGAGGCAGAAAGTCTGCTCAAAAAGGCTGGCTTTGTCGAAGTTGATGGTGGAAAAGGTTCTCATAGAAAATTCGTTAAGGCGAATTTTCCGCGACCTGTTATACTCAACAGCCACTCTAAAGAGCTCTCCCAAAGAGTTGAAAAATCTGTTCGCAAGGCAGTAGGACTTTAGCCTGCTATGTCAATCAAAAAAAGGTGGAATTGTAATGAAAAAAGTATATCCGGCTATTTTTGAAAAAGATCCTGTTGGCTTCGGGATATATTTCCCTGATGTAGAGGGAGCTGTTACCCAAGCTGAAACCATTCCTGAAGGGTTAGAGATGGCTTCAGATGCATTAGGAATAATGCTCAGCGATTTGATCGAAAAAGGCTATTCTTTACCTGAGCCGAGTGAAATCAATGATCTTACTATAAATCGCGAAACCGAGTTTGCTACATTGATTCCTGTAGAACTAAACGATTATTTGAAGGATGCTAAACTAGATAAAAAAACAATCAAGATTCCTCATTGGCTGAATGTACGTGCCACCAATGAAAAAATCAATTTTTCAAAAACGATGGCAGATGCTTTGGAAGAAAAACTAAATATTTAATAGACTGGTTATTTGTTTGAGAAGTGTAGCGGAAATTAATCATGAATGTTTTTTGAGCACTTACCTTCTGATGCAGTAAACTCCTTCAATACTTTTTTACTTGAGGCCTGTTGCCTGAGCATTCAACACCGTCATTTTTCGCCATCCGTTTCAATGGATTGATCGATTCAAAAACAGAGATACTTCAAACAAACGGGGAAAGAGTTTGAACAGGTGTCAAAAAAAGCAAAGAAATTTCTCGATTGCGGTGATTCAAAAAATGGGTATCGTTTATTTGTCAGAAATTTACTATCATACTGTTTAAAGAGTAAAGATAACTTGAAGAATTATGCTACGTACGTTGCGATGTACATAATAACGTACATATAGAAAGAGGTGCTTGTCATGGAAGTAATTACACCAACGAATTTAAGAAAGACGTTATTTGAAACTTTGAAAGGCGTAGCAACTAATAATAGTGAGCTTGAAGTTACATTGGCGAATGAAGATGGGATAAATGATGGAGTAGTAATATTGTCTAAACGTGAATGGAATGCAATTCAAGAAGAATTATATTTGTATAGAACAGGTACGCTTGATAATGTATTTAGTCTTGTGGAAAGCGAATCTGAGGATGATTTTGAGGAAGCGTAATTGAGTGATTGGAAAGTATTCGTTCATAAGGAAGTTAAAAAGAAGCATTTATCACTGTTAGAAAAAATCAATCTACTATCTGACTATGAAGAAATCATCGAAACGCTAAAAAAGAATCCTTATACGCAAGTTAGAAAATTCGAGCAATTACGACCTAAAAACAAGTTAATGTATTTTATGAGAATCAATGGAAAACATAGAGTTGTCTATACGATTGATAAGAAGAATAAAGTAGTAAAAGTATATTCAGCGTGGTCACACTATGAAAATAATATGCCAAAATAGAAAATACGAAAAGAAGTCGGATCCACTGAAAATGTTCTGTAAAATAACTCTTTAATCGTTCAATAAGGAAGCGAATTTTCGCTTCCTTATTGTTATTATTGTACTGATTTCTTTGTAACAAAAATGTCATTTGCCTTCTCTGCAATCGCCTCTGTTAATAGTTCGGAAAAGTTTATGTCAGCTTGTCTGCCTAACTTATCCGCCCATTTTGGGATAGTTAAAGTCTTTTTGATCAGCTCAGTATCTCTTAAATAGATGGCGACATCTACCCGAATTAACGTGGTAAAAGAATCTTCCTTGACTGAAATTTTATTGATCGGTGTTGGCTCAGGCAATGGCTCGTTGTGTTCAAGAAAGTCAGCTAACACCATCCCTAATGCATGTTCTGCCATAGCAATTCCATGAGAGATATTCTCTTCATCAATTCTTGTATAGGCACCTTGGAAATCTGGAAACTCAATAAAGTAGCCGCCATCTGCTTCTGGATGAAAAATTGCTGGATACGTTTTTGCTAAAGGTTTGCTCAACATTATGTTCATTCCTTCCTTCTAATTAGATGTGAGAGTATTTCACGCCCGCGCCCTGTAGCCCTCAAAATGATGGAAATAACCATCTTGTTCAAGAAGTTAAGACTCGCTCAGACTACTCCTTCTCACGGCCTTCATAGTCGCTTTTTTGTGAGAGTACCGAGAATGAAATCCTTTACATAAATACTATAAAACGTGCTAGCACGTGTGTAAAGTGCGTTTTTATGAAAAAGTGTGATGTAATCCAAAAGATCAAGATTAGATGCTCGCGCATATGTGTGAGTGTTTTTTTTATGTACTGGGCAGTACGAAATTTGAAGAGTTCCTTTAATGTGTTTAAGGACAAATGAACATTTTCGATAGTCGAACAAATTATCATCAATTTGTAAATTATCATTTATGATGATAAAATACATTATTATGATAATTCAGATTAGAGGTGTGATTATATGAACGAAATGAAGCTCAAAAAAGTGTTTGAAAGTATAGCCTTATCTGTTGAAATAGAACCAATTACTATAAAGTTGCCGTTAGCTTTTTCGCATCGATATGAGTTGCTGAGCTTATCATTTTTAGAGGAAGACTTATCATTTTTACTGATCAAGGAGCAGCGCTCAGGTTCGATAGAGTCATTGATTCAGCAAGCAGAAAAAATTAGTGAAACGGCAGAAAATCCATACATATTAGTTTTTACAGAAATCTCAGCGGAAACGCGTACCTTACTTTTAAAGGCACGAATTTCTTTCATTGATTACAAAGGAAATGTTTTTATTCCTCAATTAGGGATGATTTTAAAAAAATTTGAATCTAAGATTGCAGCGATTGATGGTAAATTTTCACCAAGTGAACAAGCAGTGATGATCAGTCTGTTACTGAATCATAAAAAAGCAATTAACCCTACTGAAATCAAGCGCACAATCGGAGTATCGATTCCTACGATCTATCGAGCACTCAAAAGGTTTGAGCAAAATGATTGGATCGATTCAGAGCATGGAAAGCATAGCTTGAAAAAAACTCCAATAGAAATATATGAGGAATGCTCAAAATTTTTTATAAACCCTAAGAAGGATTCGGTCTTTTTAGATAGTTATACAAGAGACCGTTTAGCTGAATCTAAATTAGGTGATACCCAAATGAAATTAGCTGGAGAATCGGCTTTAAGCCAATTCTCCATGCTAGATAATTCTGATCAAATATTCGCAGTTTCACAGAAAGCATTTAGGGATTTTCGAAAATCAGAAGGATTGAGCAGCAAAGGAATCTTAGATAAGAAGATTGGACAAATGACTGAGCTGGAATTATGGGAATATGCCCCGATCGGTTTATATGAAGAAAAAATGATCGATCCGATTTCTTTATATTTAACAATAAAAGATACAGATGATCCCCGGATAGAGTTGGAGCTGGATCAGCTAAAAGAATATATAACTGAATGTTTGGAGATAGAGTAATGCCTATTAATAGTAATGAAAAATTTCTCGCTGCATTTAAAGAATTCAAAGAGCATTATGTATTGATTGGTGGAACGGCAACATCATTGATTTTAGCGCAATATGATTTAAAAAGTCGAACGACAAAAGACTATGATTTGGTCATAATAGATGACAAAAAAGATAAGGCATTTTATAAGGCTTTGGTTCGTTTTTTTCAAGAGGGTAGTTATGCACCGACTGTTATGGATAAAGAGAGGAAACTTTATCGATTTACTACAACTGACTCCGATTATCCAGCGGTTATTGAACTTTTTTGTGTTATACCGGATTGGTTTCGAAGTGAGTTAAGGACAGCACCTGTTCATTTTGATGAAGAGATGAGTCTTTCGGCATTGCTTCTAGACAAAGACTATTATCATTTATTGGAACAAGGGAAAAGTGTGATTGATGGTTATTCTGTTTTGGATAACAAGCATCTAATTATATTTAAAGCAAAAGCTTGGTTAGACTTATCGGAGAAAAAAGAAGCAGGTACGACGCGTGTAGACAGTCGAAATATTAAAAAGCATCTAAATGACATTGCGCGCCTGACTGGTTCATTGACAGATACGAATAAGATACCTCTGAATGATAAAGTTCAAGAGGATATGCGAGCTTTTCTTGATCGGCTTGAGAAAAATAGGGATGCTATCCCGCAGAATGATGATATTGTGCTTGAACCGCTAGTCATTTTTCAAGCGCTAAAGGATTTACTGTATTAAAGTGCAAAAAAATACTTTACATTTTTTCTCGGAGGAGCTAACCCTTCAAGGATTTGGAGGATACAACCAGCCTGTTCTATGATAGAATGCATACGGACTCATGACAGATAGGAGACAGGCCTATGTATACAAAAGAAGTGTTTAATAATAAAATGAACAGCTGGATCAATATCGATGCGGAAAATATGGATGAACTGAAGAATCTGTATCGGGATTATGGGATCGACAGTGAATTCGTTGATTACTCGTTGGACCGGAACGAGCGGGCGCATTTGGATTATGATAAGGCGACCGATGTGATGTTGCTGATATTCAATGCGCCGAATCGCCGCAAGATCGATAACCATTATGAGACAGTACCCGTGACCTTCATCGTGGTCAATCGTACGTTGATTACAGTAACCAATCAGCAAAGCAAATACCTCTACTTTGAAATTAAAAATTATCTGGAGAAAAATCCCAACAGCACGCTATTTGAGCTGCTATTTGGCAGTCTTTTCATTATTTCGGACCAATATTTTCCCTTTGTGGAAGGAATGGATCGTGACCGCAAACGGATCAGCAATTTATTAAAGGATAAGACAACGAAGCAGAATTTATTGCTATTATCGGATTTAGAGACGGGGATCGTTTATTTCGTGACGGCCTCGCGCCAAAATGTGCTGTTAGTGCAGCAGATCAAAAGTCACGGTGTCTATCGTCGATTGAGCGATCAGGAAAAGGAAAGCTTGGATGATGTCCTGATCGAGGCGCAGCAATTGGTGGAAATGACGCAATTGTCTTCTCAGATTTTGCAGCAATTATCCGGTACCTACAATAATGTCCTGAACAACAACTTGAACGATACGATGCGAATCTTGACGGTGCTATCCGTCCTTTTGACGATTCCTATGATCGTTTCCGGCTTCTTCGGGATGAATATGCCGCTGCCGCTGGAGCATAATGCATTTGGTTGGGTCATTACGATTGGTGTCAGCCTTTTGTTGTGGTTTGGCTTGTCCTATGTGTTGAGAAAGCTAATGAAATAAGTTCGAAATGTGGATGTCTCAGTAGGTTTGCTGTAAATTAGTAGTAAAATATAGTACAATGAGCTTGAGGATGGTGATCAATATGTTAAATATCAAACCAGTTTCAGATTTGCGAAATTATAATAAACTGTTAGAACAAGTAACTAGCGATGCCCCTGTTTTTTTGACAAAAAATGGTCGTGGAAAATATGTGGTCGTGAGTATCGAAGATTATGATCGCCTAAAAGCTAGTTTGGAAATTGTTGATCAGCTTAAAAAGGCCGAAGAGAGTGGTACGATTTCTCTTTCTGAGGCTAAGAAGAGACTTGGAGTATGAGTTATATTGTTCGATTAGCCAATGATTTAATTACAGACCTTGAGGGATTGAAGACCTATTTAATTACTCAGTTTTCAGAGGATGTGTCGAATGAAGGAATGAATCAACTCTTTGATACATTTGAGTCGCTAAGTACATTCCCTAAAAAAGGAAAAGATGCTACAAATCTTATGTTTACTTTTAATGGGTATAGATATTTACCTTTGGAAAAAAATGTTTTGTTTTATTCAATTGATGAGGCAAAAAAAGAGGTGTTGCTGTTACGATTATTTTCTGTAAATGAAGATTTTATGCAAAAATTCAGCTTCTTTATTAATGAGAATGATTAATTTTTCTCTGTGCTTAGAAAGAAGCATTTATGCAGTGCTTCAAAAGGCCGTTCCTATTTGTTGAGGAAACTAATAAAAAAATGAACCTGTGTAAAGCTAGAAAGATCAATTTCGTGATTGATCCTTCTAGCTTTTTTGTACTTCCAAAGCATGCAAGGAACTGCTTTTCTTTAGGTACAGTTTACGAATGAGAATCAACAAATGTTCCCATGCATCCTCATTGTTTAAGGAATCAAAGTAGAAGATCAATTTTTCTTCCGTATCGGGCTCCTCTAAGGAATCAGTCACGACAATATCCGCTGTTGAATAATCATCTGTGATAAAAATATTCTCTGAATTGAAAAAACCTTGCAGACGGTTCTGTAACGCATACGTAGCGATAAAATCCTTATTCATCTGGAGGTACAGCTGAATCTGTGTTTGTTTTTCAGAGACAGACAACGAATAGAGCATGCTGCTGGCATAAGCGGCCTGACGTGAGTCAGAAAAAACGGTTTCCATAGCAGTGCGGATCTCGTTGATATAGGTATTGCTGGTACTTAAATGGAATGTGGATTTAGGAATATAAAGATCAAGAAAAGATTCCAGTCGATCACCGATTAACTCGTAAAGTGTATTGAATAAAACGAGATAATAAAGATATAAACAAGCACTGTCTTCTGAAATAGGAAATGTTGAAACGGAAGAAAAAGATTGAAAAATATTACGAGAAAATTGACACAATTGTGCATCTGATTGGGCAAAAAGGCGTCCGGTTTCAATTTTCGTTTGACATGAAACCGAGTCGGGAGTCAAAACATGCAGCACGAAGTTAAAATATAAAACTTCCTGACGGTAATACACTTCTGGAATTTCTCCGTACCCTCCAGCGTGAATGACAAAGGCGCCATCATACTGGAACACCATCAAGTCAATGATCTCTTCGATTGTTGGTTTGATTTTTGAATGTAAAAATTTCTGATGATCAAAACGTAAACGAAGCAATTGATGGAACAAATAGAGCGAGTGACGTTTGGTATTAGAGATCCTATGAGAATTTTTCAAGATAGACTCAGGAATGTTTTGACGAATTTGGTCCTTGCTAATGTTTTTGAAGGGCCACTCCAAATCTTGATGGCTATCCTGTAAAAGAATACAGGAAAACAGACGCAGTTCGAACTCGTCTCCCTCCAAAGAATAATGGTCATTTTTGATTCCCACTTTTAGTCCATAGCGTTTAAGGAATGTGTTTAATTGCACAGTAAGCTTGGAAAGATACACTTCGGAGATGAACAAGCTATCCAACAGTTCGTCTTTAGAAATCGTCACATTCGTAATTAACAGCACACAAAAATTAAAGATCGTCTGATTTTTCAGCAAGGATAATTTTAGCGCATACGCATTTTTCACGGCGTCTTGCTGATATTCAGGGTGAATCGTAATCACTCCCTGACGACTAGAGAGAAGGAAGGTCGATAGAGAAAATTCATCTGCCATTAGCTCATTGATGGTTTTTAGGTCTTCTTTCACGGTTCGTTTTGGTACCTCCAGATGTTCAGAAAGTTCTGTTAGAGACGTCTTTTCCTTTCTAATGATGTAAAAGAGCAGGTTCAATTTTCTAAGGATCGATTGTTTGATCATTATACTATCACCTCTGTTATTTTTACTTTTTATGTATAGCTGTGTACATATTTTGTATTTGAAACGTATCGTTGGCAATTGATACTATATCACACGTGGCAGAAAACTATGAAACAGTAAGTTCTGAGTATCGGTAGATTTTTTAAAAATATCATTGTTATTTAAACTGTATTTGGGAGATCGCTGATTTCTTGAACGTTCTTCATTTTTTTGTCATACAGGCCTAGGCATTATTCAAGATTGATCGTTGAATTTGATAAGAATACCGAGGGGAGAGGATGAATTGAAAAAGCTGTCGAGAATTCTTCGAGTTGTATTGTTCGGTGTGCTGTTTAGTTGGATGCCAGTTATCGCTTCAGCTGAAGTAGCGCAGTATGAATCGAATGGACAAGCTGGTTTCTACGGCACATACGAATACGAGACAAGAGACAAAAATGAAGAGGAGAACCCACTTTCTGATACAGAAAGTAATGGGAAAAACGCTTCTTCGAATACATTGAATGGTCGATCGCGTTTACCTAACACTGGAACAACCAAAAATACAATTTATTATTGGATTGGTTTGCTGCTGTGTGTGGGAAGTATCTATTTAATAAAAAGAAAAGAGGTATTTTTATAATGAAAAAAACAATTGTGTTTTCAATGATGGTACTACTAGGTGTTGGATTAGGAACGAAAAGCGTATTAGCTGCGGATGAAACTTTTCCAAAAGAATATAACACGGAAGGTACGATTACGTTTGAGGCTGGTGATGATGAGGTTACCCCACCGGTCGATCCAGAAGATCCAGATCCCACCAATCCAGTAGATCCGACTGATCCCCCAGAACCGGGAACAGGTGGTGCCTTATCAATTGATTATGGCTCCAAGTTTAAATTTGCTTCTCAAAAAATTTCAACAGCGGATAAGACGTATTATGCTTCTCCAGATGAGATGAAGGATGGCACCAAAAAGCCGACTTACGTACAGGTAACAGATAAACGAGGAACATTAGAAGGTTGGAAGTTAAGTGTCTCTCAGCCAGAGCAATTTAAGACAGCCACTGATGATGAGTTGGTTGGTGCTGAACTTCGCTTTACTAAAGGGAGCGCGGCTTCCTCTGTTGATAGCAAATACATGCCAACGACAGTTAATTCAGATCTAGTGTTAACACCGGGACAAACCAATACGGTAGCGATCAATGCTCAAGCTGGAACAGGTGTCGGGACTTGGGTCTATCGTTTTGGTTCGACTGCAGATGAGAACAAGGACGCAGTGCAGCTCTTTGTACCAGGCGAATCAGTAAAACTGGCCCAAGCCTATTCAGCTAAAGTAGTTTGGTCTTTGGAAAATACACCAGATAATCCGTAACGGTCGGGAGAAGGAAAATGAAAAAGCAGCTTGCATTTTTTTTTGTACTGAGTGTCGCTTTCAATTGGGGGAGTACACAGTCAAATGCGCAAGAACAGAAAGAGTATTCTTCTCATGGCATGGTTGAGTTTGTCCCATCCACTGAGCCTACCGATCCAGTCGATCCAGAAAAACCAGATCCGGAGAATCCCGTTCAACCCATTGATCCTATCGATCCCACGGGTCCTAGACCAGGCACTGCTGGCCCATTATCAATTGATTATGTTTCTAGCTTTGATTTCGGAAAGAATCGCATCTCTAACAAGGATCAGACCTATTACGCTAGAGCACAAAAATATCAAAAGAACCATCCAGCGACTCCGAATTATGTTCAAGTATCTGATAATCGCGGAACAAATCAGGGCTGGCTATTGACGGTTAAGCAAGTAGAACAATTCCGAGCGGATAAAGCAACAAAAAATGATCGTTTAACAGGTGCACAGCTGACTTTATCCAGCCCAACTGTTACTAGCAACAATCAAAATGGAAAGCGACCAGCGGCAGAGAGCCAACTGTCACTAATTCCAGAAATGACTGCCGTAGTAACGACAGCCCAAGCGGGATCGGGGAGCGGATTGTGGGTCACCTACTGGGGAACAGTAGAGGAAAGAGAAGAACAGCAGGAAGACGGCACCGTTCAAAGCGCAACAATAAATAAAGCAGTTGCTTTGTTTGTCCCGGGTTCAACACCAAAGGATGCGGTGAACTATCGCACGAAATTACATTGGGCGTTGATGGATGTGCCTGGGAATTAATGGATAAAGGTGGAGAAGATGAAAAAAAAGAAAAGCCTATTCCTTCTAGGAAATACTCTCTTGTTCATAAGCATTTTTTTAGGTCACAGTATGATAACAACCGCCGTTTCAACTAATTTACAGACAGAGACAGTTGAAAGTATCGAAGAGACACGACCGGAGAAGGAACAGCCAACGGAGGCTACGATTTCGTCAAGCAGTTCATTCGAAACAGATACGGTTGATCCGACAAGTGAAGGGTTGTTAGAGGAGAAGGAATCTTTGGTGGAAAGCCAAAACAACTCCTTTGCTGCGGCGTTGCCGGAAGACCCGAATATTATTCCAATTGATAAAGTTTTTCAAAACCCAATCGGAAATAGTACGAGTATTTTAGAAGATGGGAAATTGCTTCAGCTGAATCCAGCAAGTAAATCTCAAAAAGGAGCCATCTGGTCTAAAAAGCCAATTAGTCTCCTATCAGATTTCACGTTTAAAAGTTACCTGTACTTAGGGGATCAGCAATCAAATGCGGGAGATGGGATGACCTTCACGTTAACCAATGATTCTCGGATGGGAACAAACGCTGATCAGGTGATCGGTTCGCCTGGTATGGGGATTGGTTCCTACTCAACAAAAACCGGACAACCCAATATTAAGAGTGGGCTCTCTATTGAGTTTGATACCTACAAAAATCAAGGCCTTGTCGATCGTATGGACAGGGAAATAAGTTCTGATAATAAGGGATATGGACACGTAGCTTTCGTTACACCGAAAGAAAATAATAACAATCCCTCTGGTGAACATTCTGGGGTAACGGTTGCTCCTACATACCTGTCCAATGGTACTTGGCGGATGCTGACGGTTCGATGGGATGCTCAAAGCCAACAATTGACCTACGAGTTGGAAGGGGTGGGCTCTTCTTCATTAGTACTCAACGATTTGAATGGAAAGTTTGGCGGCAGCATGGTTTATTGGGGATTTACTTCCTCGACTGGCGGGAAGTATCAAGAAAATGCATTGGCGATGACGCAAATTCCTTCAAGTGTGAAATCCTTCGCACAGGCTAGTGTAAATGGCGGAGAATTTGCGTCAGAGGTGGAAGCGAGTAAAGGAGATACTGTTACTTTAAGAAACTCGCTGACGGTTGACAATGATTTGGTGTCTGCTCATGCGAATACGCAAGTGGAGCAGCCGCAAGCTAGTATCGAACTACCACCAGAAATGGTTTATGAGCAGGATTCCTTAGCGATCGATGGTGCACCGGTTGCGTCAGAAGATCTTTCCATCATTGATTCAAAAATTGTTGTGAACTTAGCAAATTATTTAGTGCTGGAAAAGGAAATGGCACTGACACTTGATACTAAAGTACAGGATGCAATACCTGAAACGCGCCTAGCGCTGGCGTTTGATTACCTTGAAAATGGAACAATGTTGCAAAAATCAAATGAATTGCATGTTCAAATTGCTAAACCTAAGGAAAAAACGCTGACAGTTTTTTATCTGGACGCAACGAACAATCAAGAGCTTGTTCCTTCAAAACAGGTTACTGGGAAAATCGGAGAAAGCTATAAGGAATTGCCGATCTCAATTGATGGATTTGTGTTCAAGAACGATTCAGGAAATGCCGAAGGAGTCTTTGCTGAGGATTCACAGGATATTCACTTTTACTATCGCACAGGTGAACTTTATTTTCTTGAGGCACCGAAGCAGCTTGCCTTTGGTACTTTAAAGGTGACCAACCAGCCACTTGTAAAGTTTGGTCAGCCTACTGAGGGTCTGCGCGTTATGGACGAACGAAAGCAAGGAAGTTGGCAGGTGCAATTAAAACAGAGTCAGCCCTTTAGTAATGGAGAATTCACCATGCCTTACTTATTGAGCTTTGTGTCAGATACGGCTGTGTCTCATATAACAGATACTGCGATCAACGTTACTGAAAGCGATAAAAAGGGAGAGACCGATTTAAGTGGCTTACTAGATGCGTCTCAACAAAGAGGAATCAAGGCGGATATTCCAGTTGAATATCAACGTTTAGGAACATTTAAAGGTGCTCTGTCGTGGTCCTTAGTAGATGCCCCAGGGAATTAAAGTTTAGAATGAATGAGGAGAGGACTCTTGAAAAGAAGAAAAGCATCGTTTGTTATATTGATACTTCTAGTCATGTTTTTAGTTGATCCGTTGATTAGCGAAGGGAGCGAATTCCAATTTTCTGCGACACCTGTTCCTTCAGACTATCAAATCGATAAAGAAAAAAGCTATTTTGATTTACAGCTATCGCCGAATCAGAGGACAGAGGTCCAGGTGAAGCTAAAAAATGATACGGAGAAAGAGGTTAAGGTAGGGATCTCTGTTAATAGTGCAAAAACAAATTCTAATGGCGTCGTGGAATATGGAGCCAATAAAATAAAACGGGATGAAAGTTTAGTTTTTGATTTAAAAGACTATGTTGACTATCCTGATTCGATAACTTTAAAGCCCATGAGCGAGCAGACCGTCCCGTTTAAAGTGAAAATGCCGAATGAAGCATTTGACGGAATTCTTGCAGGTGGGATCACTTTTATGGAAGAAAAAGAAAAAAGTACGCGTATCGAGAGTAAGCAGGGATTAGCGATTGAAAATGATTATTCGTACGTTGTAGCTTTGTTGATGCGTCAAAATACAACTACTGTTGCACCAAATTTGATTTTGAGAGAGGTCGAACCGGGACAAATAAATGCACGAAACGCTATTTTGACCAAGCTGCAAAACGATCAACGAACGTATATTAATCAAGTCTCCATATCTGCTACGATCACCAAAAAAAATAGCAAAGAGCCCGTTTACCAAGTAGAAAAGGAGAAAATGCAAGTTGCGCCTAATTCTAATTTTTCCTTTCCTATTTCGTTGAACAAAAAGGCCTTAAAGCCAGGTAATTATCGATTATCAATGTCGATATATGGAAATAAAAGCGAGAAAGGAGCTTTCGCGAAAGAGAAGGACCCGAAGACCAAGTATGAGAATCATTGGACATTCAAAAAAGATTTTCGGATTGATCCCCAGGTAGCAGATGATTTAAATCAAAAGGACGTGACGCTTAAACAAGACAATACGTGGCTATATCTTCTGATTGGTCTGATTGTTTTAGTAGTATTCGGCTGGTGTATCTATATTCTTTGGAGAAAAAGAAGACAAAATAATTGATTGCGAACCAATTTTTATACTAGAAACTTTTTATAGTATGAGTAAGATATTTAGAAGAAATAGATGAAAAACGGACACGATTCCATGATTAATGGCGCGTGTCCGTTTTTATTGATTTTTTTACGAGAAAAAAAAGATTTTGGATAAGGTGCCCGTTCTTATGTGAAAGATGATAACTTTATAAAGGGATTAGTGCAATGAAGGTGCTATCTATTGTCGCAAATTTTGCCTTTTTCTCATTGTATTTCTAAATGAAATACTGTATTCCCCATGAAATAAAGACTTTTTGCACTAGAGTAAGTGCAATCATTTCATATTGTGACAATGAAAACGAATCACTATAGTTAAACGTGTAAGGAGAGAGTGTTATGCAGCAAATAACGAAACGACAGATTCAGGTATTGCTTCAGTTGCTGGAGGATTCAGATCCAAGGACCACCAAGGAGCTGGCGGATCAGCAAAATGTAAGCGTGCGCACAATCAAATACGATCTGGACAGCATTCGTTTGTGGCTTCAGGAACGGAATCAGGATTTGACCAGTAAAAGGAGTCAAGGTGTTTGGCTGGTGCTGAGTGATTCTGAACGGATCAAATTAAAGAGTGAGCTGATGGATGTCGATCGGCTGGAGTTGTTCGCGGATCAGACTTTGCGGCTGGATCGTCTGAGTATTTACTTAATGCTCACGAATCAGGCGATTACTTCTTTTGAATTGGCGGAGCGTTTGATGGTCAGCAAGGATACGATCCTCAACGACTTGGATGTTTTAGAACAGCGTCTTGTTTCTCAGGGGATGACTCTTGAGCGATTGCCCCGCAAAGGTTTTTTGATTACGGGTCCAGAGCATCAGATCCGACTATTGATCGAAGAGGTGCTGCAAAAAGATTTAACTGATTACGACATCTACAAGATCATGGAGCTGCTCCTGCAAAGTGAAAAGCAAGAGGGCTACGAACTGTATTCGGCCAAAGGGACAGCATTTCAAGAAGTCTTCAATCAAGTCTTAGGCGACATGCGTCAGCTGTTGAAGCAAATCGACACAGCGGAATTGAATTACGCGGAATTGCTGAACATGCTGATTCGTGTAGCGATTGCCACTGTACGGCTGCAAAACGAGTACACGATTGGTCGCTATCAGCTGTTAAATGATCCAAAAGAGCAGCGGGAACTCTCTTACTTATTGATGCAGCAAGTTTTTGCACATTATCAATTGCCATTGTTTGAGGATGAGTATCGCTACATTTACAGCGATACCTTCGAAAATGATCCGCAGCAGGATGTCATGACCTTGACGGAGAATCTGATTCAAAAGGTGAGTAAAAAGATCAACTACTCCTTTTCAAATGATCCGCAGTTGTTGACGAATCTCTATGCGCACTTATCGATGCGGTTATCCCGCAAGCAAAAGTTCGTGAATGAGTACAATCCCTTCAAGGATGATATCAAGGCCAAGTATCCAGAATTGTTCGATGCGATCGAAACGGTCGTCCGGCGGGAGATTCAAGGGAAGAGCTTATTGATCAATGATTCCTTTATCGCCTATATCGCGTTGCACTTTCTCGTTTCTTATGAGAAGGCGGCCGATATGCGCAGTGTTAGGGCTGTCTATGTTTGTTCCACTGGCTTAGGCGTGACAAGTCTGATCAAGCAGAAAATTTCGGAAGAACTCTCAAATATCGAGATCGCAGCTTTTGCCTCGGTGCTGAATGCGCAGGAGATCATCAAGCAAAAGGAACCAGAATTAGTTATCAGCATTTTTCCGATCGAAGGGATGGATTGTGAGTTTATCAAAGTTCATCCGCTGCCAACCAAGCAGGATTTAGAAAAAATCCAGCAGGCAGTCAAAAAAATCTTGAGCCAGTCACCACAAAAAGGAACGAAAAAATTACGGCTGGAGCCGGCAAGCAATCGAACCTCATTAGAGGATTTCAGCAAGGAACTGATTTTGCAGGCGTATACGATCTACGAAAAATTATTACTGCTATTTCAAGAGCAGCTCAATCAAGAATACCGTGAAGCCTTCTTATTGCATGTATTCTTGATGGTTCATCGCATTACCTTTGATCAGCAGTACATGATGGAAGGAAACAAGACGGACGAAGCGCTAACTGCTTCTGCGTCTTACAACAAACAGATAGAGCAGCTATTCGCGGAACACAATTTAACCATCAATCAGTCGGAAATCAATGCTCTATTTGCTTATATCAAAGGATAGTGTTTGCACAAAAAGATGTCTGTTCTGTTTTCGTGTATAAGCCGAAAAGCAATGATGGACAAACAGAATGGTATCTAACAATAGGATAAAGAAGGAAGTGAGAAACCGTGACTGGAGAAGCGTTACAAATTATTTCAACTAGTAAATATCAGAAAGAATTAGAAGAGCTAACCGATTGGTTAAAAGTGGAACTAGTAAAAGTGTCCATCACACCAACAGATTTACAATGGACGATCTTGATCAATCATTTAAATGAAATGTTGAAACGTTCCAAAGAGCAGGAGACGATTCCAGAAGTTGATCCTGAAATGTTCAGCGAAGTATCTAGCGAAGCATTAAAGTTAGCCGATGGTGTCGTCAGGAAAATCGACAATCTATCGCAAGATGAGATGTATGTCTTATCGATTCATTTTGAAACAGCCAAACAAAATTAAATTTAGGGGGAAATATAAATGATCACAGTAGTAATTGCAGACCGTATGGGTAAAGGACAAAACGTAGCAAAAGGTGTAGAAGCAGCAGGCGGAAGAGCAGTCGTTGTTCCAGGTATGGGAGCAGATATGCGTCTAGGTGATGTGATGCAGCAGGAAAATGCGGATATGGGAATTTCATTTTGCGGCAGCGGCGGAGCAGGAGCTCTGACAGCTTCAACCAAGTACGGTTATCCAGAACGTCATGGTATGCGCTCCATTGAAGAAGGCATCACAGCGATCAATGATGGCAAAACGGTTTTAGGTTTCGGTTTTATGGATCAGGAAGAATTAGGCAAACGTCTAGTCGAAGCCTTTGAAAAGAAACACAATTAGGGAGATGAGTAAATGAGTATTCAAGATTGCCAACAAGTCATCGTGACAGTCGAAGGCATGGGCGATTCTAAACAGCATGCGTTTGCAAGTGCCTTGGGTCAAATCCAAAAGAAAATGATGCAGGAGTCAGAAGTCATTTTACGCATTGAACCGATTGAAGTAGACGTTATCAAGGCAATTGAAAAGACATATAAGGAACGTTTTCTCTTTTTCTTCTTTCCAAGAAAAAGAACGAGCTATCATGTGGAATTGGAAGTGACGGTCAATGTGACGACGCTTCAAGTAAATGAAGTAGCTTTTACTCAGGAAACGACAGATGATCCTGATGGCATTCAGATTCCGGTTATTTCCAAGAAACTATAGGTAAAGGGAGGAAAAAGATAGTGGAGTTTACAGTTATTTTAATTAAATCAATCATCATTGGCGGCTTACTCGGTTTTTCTGCTTCGATGGGAGCAGCGCGGATGTTCCATGCGCCAAGTACGCAAGGATTGGGTGCCTTTCGTACACTAGGTGAAATGAACGCTTGTATGGGAGACCCGGCATCGCATTTTTCATTCGGGCTAGGCTTCTTCTTCAATGCTTGGGCTTCAACGGTTGGAGCCGGAGCATTTACACAGGATGTCACACATCGGATCATTCCCAACTGGGCAGCTTCGGTCTTATTAGCAAAAAATAAAAATGTTTCAGAAACGATGCATAATCCTCGGAAAATGGGCTTTGTTGGTGCAGTCGTCGGAGCAATTGTTGTCGCATTCTTAAATTCAACCGCAGCAGCTATTCCAGCAGCACTGCAAGTCACTGCGGTAGCGGTATTAGTTCCAGCAGCAACTACTTTGATTAATATCGTCATGCCCGTGATTTTCTGGTTGGCAGCATTAGACGCAGGAAAACGGACTGGATTTTGGGGTACATTATTCGGCGGAATCGCACAATTGATTATGGGCAATGCCGTTCCAGGGGTGGTACTCGGAATCTTAATCGGTAAAGGTGTCGATGAAATCGGCTGGTCAAAAGTAACGAAGATGATGATGGGCGCGATTATTCTACTATTCGTCTTCAGCGGCTTCTTCCGTGGCTTCGATCTACAAGCCTTGGAAAGCTTCAAATTGCAAGCACCAGAATGGTTAGAAAACATCCATAAAATGCTTGGATTGAGCTAAGACAGCTCTGAACGGGTGAGTTGGTAAATGAAAAAGTTGTTGGGTAGATTCAACTATTTAGCAGAATGATAGATAAGGTGAGAATAATTTTACTATAAGTAAATTCATTATAGGATGCCAGTTTGCGAGTTCCACTCCATGCTTCAGCGTGGTTAGTGGAATCGTATGCGAGGCGACGAAAAGTTCATTTTTCGATCCTTTTGAAAAATGAGTTCTTAAGTAGGAGTTAGCCTTATTGACTTGTAAGAGAATGTTAACAAGATATAGGAGGGAAACAAATGGATAACACGGAAGAATTGGAAAGGGAACAAGCGATGCTTTCTGAAGAGAAAAAAGCGAAAAGCTTCTGGTATGCGGATTGGGCATTTCCAATCACTGTTGGAATTATGGCAGCGGCTGTTTTTGCTGGAACCCATATGTATGTTGTACACGGAGTAGGAGCCTTTAATGAAGTATCCATCGTAGCGATGCTGAAGGCGGGATTAGATGGTGGTTCATATGGAGCGGCAGCAGCGTTTGGCGCAAGCTTCTTGTTTGCACGTATTTTGGAAGGCTCATTGGTAGGGATTCTTGACTTGGGCGGATCGATCTTAACAGGTATTGGTATCGGGATTCCAGCGATCTTCTTGAGTATGGGGATTCGCGCACCGATCGATAACTTTGCTTTGTCATTATTGACTGGAGCTGTTTTAGGACTGTTAGTCGGCGGTGTGATTATTTTGATTCGGAAGTTCACGATCAATCAGGCGAACTCAACCTTTGGCGCAGATGTCATGATGGGTGCTGGTAATTCTTCGGGGCGTTTCTTAGGTCCCTTGATTATCTTAAGTGCCTGCGGAGCATCGATTCCGATCGGGATTGGCGCGACTTTAGGAGCGTTAGGCTTTTATGCTTGGAAGAAACCTATTGCTGGTGGTGCGATTCTTGGAGCGATGGTACTTGGTACGATCTTCCCAGTTGCGCTTCAGTAGAAAGAGGGCTAAAGGATGTTTGATTTACTAATCAAAAATGGAAAACTGATCACTGGGGAACCGGTCGAAGTCGCAATCAAAGATGGTGTCATCTTAAATGTAGACACGAATATCGAATCTTCGGCGGAAAAAGTCATTGACTTAGCAGGGGAGCATTATATATCCGCCGGCTGGATTGATGATCATGTTCATTGCTATGAAAAAATGACGCTCTACTATGATTATCCAGATGAAATCGGTGTGACCAAAGGCGTTACGACCGTGATTGACGCTGGTACGACTGGCGCAGAAAACATCGGCGACTTTTACGAGATCGCTAAGAATGTAAAGACTAATGTCTATGCACTGGTCAATATTTCAAAATGGGGCATCGTTGAGCAGGATGAATTAGCTGATTTAACGAAGATTCAGACAGACCTTGTGCATGATTGCTTAGCTGAGTTTCCACAGTTCATCGTAGGGATCAAAGCTCGCATGAGCAAGACCGTCATCGGTGAAAATGGCATCACCCCGTTGGAATTGGCGAAGGAGATTCAGCGGAAAAACCAAAACCTTCCATTAATGATCCATATCGGCTCGGCACCGCCAGAGCTGCAAGAAATCTTGGAGGTCTTAGATGATGGGGATGTGTTAACCCATTGCTTCAATGGCAAACCGAATGGGATTTTAGATAAGGAGACCGGTCAGATCAAGGACTTTGCGAAAGCGGGTTATGAAAAAGGGATTGTTTTCGATATCGGTCACGGCACCGACAGCTTCAATTTTCATGTGGCAGAAACAGCGTTGAAAGCAGGAATCAAAGCAACATCTATCAGTACCGATATATATCATCGCAATCGTGAGAATGGACCGGTTTATGACTTGGCAACAACGATGGAAAAGCTTCGGGTTGTTGGCTATTCGTGGGAAGAGATTCTGGATAAGGTAACCGTTGTGCCAGCGAAATATTTCCATTTAGCGAAAAAGGGACAATTGAAGACTGGCTATGATGCAGATATCACGATTTTCGATTTGGCAGATGGGGAAAAAACATTGACGGATTCAAATGGCTTTACGCGAACAGCGAAGGAATTGATCCAACCGGTGAAAACAATTATTGGGGGCGCAGTTTATGACAACTAGTTATGACAAATTTGGCTTAAAGGAAGTCATCAATGCTTCAGGCAAAATGACGATCTTAGGCGTATCAAAAGTGTCAGAAAATGTTGTAGCGACACAGCGCTTTGGCGGTGAACATTTCTTTGAGATGAGCGAACTGTTTATTCAGACGGGGGCTTATTTAGCGAAGCTTTTAGAGGTGGAGGATGCGCAGATCGTGTCCTCAGCCTCAGCTGGGATCGCGCAATCTGTTGCCGCATTGATTGGTGAAGGAAGCAGCTATCATGCCTATCATCCTTATACCGACCGTATCAAAAAGCGGGAGATCATTTTACCCAAGGGGCACAATGTTGATTATGGGACGCCGGTTGAAGTGATGGTCAGTCTAGGCGGTGGTAAAGTCGTTGAGGCCGGTTATGCTAACGGCTGCTCACCTGAGCAAGTGGAAATGATGATCACTGAAAATACGGCGGCGATACTCTATATCAAGAGCCATCACACGGTGCAAAAGAGTATGCTGACGGTAGCAGATGCAGCAGCGGTCGCTAAGAAGCATGGTCTGCCGCTGATTGTTGATGCGGCAGCGGAAGAAGACCTTTACCAATACAGTAAAGCTGGCGCGGATTTGGTCATTTACTCAGGCGCGAAAGCAATCGAAGGTCCCAGCAGCGGACTAGTGATCGGCAAAGCCCAGTATATTGATTGGATTCGACTGCAGGGCAAAGGGATCGGTCGCGCGATGAAGATCGGCAAGGAGAATATTCTAGGCTTTACGCAGGCGTTGGTGGATCATTTACACTACGGCAGCGAGTCTGGCGATTCCATGAAGCAGCGTTTGGCGCCCTTTATCGAAGAGCTCAATAAAATAGAGGGCTTAGAAGCAAAGGTCGTGCAAGACGGAGCAGGAAGAGATATCTATCGTGCCAGCGTAAAAGTGCAAAAGGGCTCAGCCGCAGACGTGATCGCGGCATTAAAAGCAGAAAATCCTGCGATCTACACACGGGAATATCAAGCCAATAATGGTATCATCGAATTTGATATCCGTTCAGTGGATCAGCATGAACTGCATAAGATCATTGTTCGATTAAAAGAGATTGCCAGCTCCGGTTTTTGCAGTAGCTGACTTTGAAAACCACTTGTGATTTTTGAAAGGTATTCATTTCGTAGGCTTTACCGGAGTGGTATGCGTACGAAAATCATTTGAATTTTTACGTTAGAAAAATTCAAACTTTATTTATGAGCTAGCTGATAGTCCATACGAGTGGATGATATCTAACAATATTAATAGAAATAAGGTGCTTATAAAATGTCATTAACCCCGAAATATTATAAAGATCGAGTGTGTCTGAATGTATTGGCAAACTCAGTCGAAAACGCTCGCGATTGTTATGAAGCGGCAGAAGGTCATGTGGTCTTAGGAGTGCTGTCGAAAAATTATGACAGCGATGAGGCTGCGATTGAAGATATGAAGAAGTATCAGGAGGCAACTGAGAATGCGCTATCCGTTGGTCTTGGTGCAGGTGATCCAAACCAAAGCCCAATGGTTTCACGTATCTCCAGTGAATTGCAACCACAGCACGTGAACCAAGTCTTTACTGGCGTGGGAACCTCTCGTGCCTTGCTGGGACAGAAGGATACCGTGATCAATGGTTTAGTATCGCCCTGCGGACAATTTGGTTATGTCAATATCGCAACAGGTCCGTTGAGCTCACAAGTAACTGAAGCCATCGTTCCAATTGAAACAGCGATTGCCTTGCTGAAGGATATGGGCGGCAGCTCCGTTAAATATTTTCCAATGAAGGGACTTGCCCATAAAGAAGAATATCAGGCGGTGGCAAAAGCCTGCGCCGAAAATGACTTCTATTTGGAGCCAACTGGCGGGATTGATTTAGAGAACTTCCAAGAAATCGTCAAGATCGCCTTGGATGCGGGTGTGGAGAAAGTGATTCCCCACGTTTATAGCTCGATCATTGATTCAGAAACAGGCGATACCCGACCAGAGGATGTCAAAGCCCTGCTGGATATGGTGAAAGAGCTACTTTAATATAGAAGAAACAGCACAAAAAGTAGGAACTTGTGATTCGACTTTTTGTGCTGTTTACTTGCTTACTATAGTAGAGATTAATTGTGCTTGTCTTGCAGGTTTTTGATCTCGTCTAGACTCAAACCGGTGAACTCTGCGATTTGTTCAAAAGGAAGGTTTGCCATCAACATCTTCCTTGCAATAGTCCTTTTTTCTTTTAAAAGCCCTTCTTCAATCCCTTCTTCTCTCGCGGTGGAGAGCTCAGCGTTTCGAATGGCTTCGGTTTTGTTAATATTCATAATCATCGTCTGTTCTTCCTCCTTTAGCGAATAGAAGTCGATTCTGCGTTTGGCTTCTTTAACTTCTTAAATAATAAATCGTTCGTCGGCAAGTATTTTTCCATCGTATCACGCCTTTTAGACAGTACATTGAAAGGCTTTTCTCGCTTTTATTATAGCATGGGCGGGAAAAGCGCTTCTATAGATAACATACGAAGAAATTTAATTTTTTATTATAGAGAATGATAAAGAGAGGGTGAATTGACGTCAGAGGAATTATTAAATATTGCACAATCATTTGACAGCGCTTCAAAAATGTTGTAAGTTAAGAGACAACTTGGAGGATAAGAAGCTCTTTTATCTTGGTAAGTTTAAAAGAATAGAAGCAAAAAAAAATTTTCGTGCTTTTAGTGAAATTGTGCACAAAATAAATGAGTAGGAGGAAGCGGAATGATTGAAACGTTTGTATTTTCAAGTGAGAGTATTTTTTTACGGGAAGAAGATCAATCGAAAGTCCATCAATTGCTAGACTATCTGAAGAGCCGCAAGCAGCAGATTGGCATGGTTTTCTACGATCAAGCAATGATGAATCAAGTGTTGTTGGACCACCATTTGGCCGATTATTTAGATTTTTCGATCAATGGCGAAAAAGCTGGAACGGTTCCTCACGGGTTAGTCGATTTTCTGCAGGTGGAGCTGACACATCAGAAGGTCAATTTCATCTCGAATTCTTTGGAACAACTAGATGAAGCCAAAACGCTGGGCTTCAAACCGATCTACATTGCAGAAGATTGCGACAAAGAAGCAGCACCGTGTCAATCCTTTAGAGATTTCGATCAGCTACATTTAGGCGTCATCGAAAGCCGCTTCGAGAAATTAATGTAACAGTCAACTAAATCATTCATTCAAGAGTCTTTGACAGTTTTTAAAAGAAACTGTCTGAGACTCTTGTTTTGTTATTTCCAGAGGATTATTTTGAACGAAAAATGAGTGATAATAAAATACAGTTTTTTATTATTAGACACACTCAGAATAATCTAATAATAAAACTAACATTTTTGGGTTATTAGTGATTAAAGTTGTCGTTGTGGGATTTCTAAAAAAAGTGGATAAAACTTTATATTGACAATCTTTTGGCAACTGGTATAATCAAAAAATAAAATATTTTTCGAAAATTCTGAATAAATACACAAATGCTAATAGATTTAATTATGAGAGTCTACAGTTATTTTTTAACCTTATTTTAAAAATAAAAAAGTAGGGAGTTAATTATTTTATGGAGAAAGAACTGCTGCGGGTCGAAGAACTCACCGTTAAATTTCGCACCTATAACGGAGAAGTGACTGCCGTAAATAATTTAGATCTTCTATTAAATGAAAACGAAACATTAGGGATCGTTGGGGAAAGCGGCAGCGGGAAGAGTGTGACTTCTTTGAGCATCATGGGGTTGTTAGATGAAGCGACAAGTACGGTCACCGGTAGAGCTTTGTTCAAAGGCAAAGATCTGATTGCCATGAAGGAAAAGGAGAAGCGGCAGTATCGCGGACATCATTTAGCGATGATTTTCCAAGAGCCGATGACTTCTTTGAATCCGCTTCATAAATGCGGCAAGCAGATCATTGAATCGATGCTGATTCATACCGATATCTCAAAAGCGGATGCGAAGGAAAAGGCGATTGAGCTGTTAAAGCTTGTAGGAATCCCAGCACCTGAGCAGCGTTTCAATGAATATCCACACCAAATGTCGGGTGGAATGCGGCAACGGGTAATGATCGCGATGGCTTTAGCCTGTGATTCTCAGCTATTGATTGCCGATGAGCCGACGACCGCACTGGATGTAACGATCCAGGCGCAAATTTTAGAGGTTTTGAAGGAATTGAGAGACCGCTTGAAAATGGGGATCATTATGATCACTCACGATCTGGGGGTCGTGTCTGAAGTCTGCGATCGAGTGATCGTGATGTATACCGGGAAAGTGGTGGAGCAGGGATTAATTCGTGAAATACTAGACAATCCGAAGCATCCTTACACGGAGGGCTTGATCGCCGCGATTCCAAATATCAATGATCAAAAAGGGGAACTTAGCAGTATCGAGGGTGTTGTACCTCAGTTAAGTGAAATGCCAAAGGGCTGCAGCTTCCATCCACGCTGTCCTTATGCGATGGATATCTGCAAGGAAAAACGACCAGCGATTACAACGATTGAAAATGGACGCAAGGTTCGTTGTTTCAAGTATTCGACGGAAGAAGAGACCGAGGTGACGACGTAAATGATGACGCAAGAACCAATTATTCGGATGGAGCATGTCAAACAATATTTTGAGATCCGTGATAGTACTGGGAAAAAAGGTACGCTGAAGGCGGTCGATGATGTCTCATTAACGGTGAAAAAGGGTGAGACATTTGGCATTGTAGGCGAAAGCGGCTGCGGGAAAAGTACGTTAGGAAAAACCATGCTGAACCTTGGCGCCATCACGGATGGGACGATCATTATTGATGGACAAGATGTCAGCGCCTTCAAGAATCGCCAGGAAAAGAAGGCTTTTGGTACGAAAGTTCAACTCGTTTTCCAAGATCCCTCCGCCTGCTTGAATCCTCGAAATAAAATCAGCGGTATTTTGGCAGAGCCTTTCCAGATTCACCATAAGAAGGATATGACTAAAGCGGAGATTGAAGCTGAGATTGATCGGTTATTGACAATGGTAGGTTTAGCGCCTGATTATAAGCATCGCTATCCACATGAAATGTCAGGGGGGCAAAAGCAGCGTATCGGGATCGCCCGCGCGTTGGCGTTGAAACCGGATATCATCATCTGTGATGAACCTGTTTCGGCATTGGATGTGTCGATCCAAGCGCAGGTTATCAATCTGCTGGTTGAGCTGCAAAAACAAATGGACCTGACGTATTTCTTCATTTCCCATGATTTAGGCGTTGTTTATCACCTGTGCGATCGGATCGCCGTGATGTACTTGGGAAACATCGTGGAGTTGGCAGACCGCGACGCTTTGTATGGCGATACGCTTCATCCTTATACGAAGGCCTTGATTTCAGCGGCACCAACTATTGATAAGGAAAAGACAGATCGAATCGTGTTGACAGGGGACGTACCAAGTCCAGCGAATCCACCAAAGGGCTGCAAGTTCCATACACGCTGCCCATTTGTCATGGATAAGTGCAAGACAGAGGTTCCTGAACTGACGGAAGTAAAGGACAATCACTTTGTGGCTTGTCATTTATGTAATAAAGAGCAGTAATTCAGTAAAAACAAGGATGCGAGTTGCCAGTTTCACTTTGTGCTTCAGCACATTAGTGAAATGGTATGCGTACGAGAATGTTGAATTTTTACGTTAGAAAAATTCATTCACTATTTACGAGCTAGCCTAATGGGAAGTAGAAAGATTAGTTGGATGGTATACGGCGTTTTAATCAGACTTAATTTTTCCCTGGAAAAATTAAATACATTAGTAAAAACAAGGAGGAGTACAAGGTATGAAAAAAAGTAAGATGTTGTGGAGCGTCATTTGTCTGTTAATGTTGACACTCGCTGGTTGTGGCGGCGGTGGCGGCAGCACAGATGGGTCAAACGATGGTGGCGGCAGTGGAGATGGCGACAAGACGTTGGTAGTCGGGATGGCATCTGACTTGAAAACTTTGGATCCTCACCATGGGTATGAAGTATACGGAAACATGGTGTATTACGCGATGTATGATTATTTGTATCGGACTTATGAATCATCCACTCCAGAGCCTTCATTAGCGGAATCTCACGAGATGGATGACTCGCAAAAGGTACATACCTTCAAGATCAAAGAAGGTGTGAAATTCTCAAGCGGGAATGAATTGACTTCAAAAGACGTGAAATTTAGTGTGATGCGGACCAAAAATCTGAAGAGTAACACGACACATCACACGGAAAATGTGGAAAACATCGAAACCCCCGATGATTACACGGTGAAATTCACACTGAAAGAACCAGATGCAGCCTTCTTAGTGAAATTAGCCAATAACTCGTTTGCTATCGTGGACTCTGAAGTGGTCAAAGAGCATGGTGGTACTGATGCAGAGGACGCTTCTTCTAAGGATACAGCTGAAAAATGGTTGAACTCAAATTCGGCTGGTTCTGGAGCCTATGTCTTAGACAAATGGAAACAAAACGAAGAGCTTAGTTTGACGAAGAACGAAGAATACTGGGGCGAAGTGAAGAACGACAAAGTCATCTGTAAGGAAATTCCAGACGTGAACACGCAGATCCAAATGTTGAAACAAGGCGACATCGATATCGCTTTAGGCATTGGTGTGGACAACGTTTCTCAATTGAAGGACCAAGAAGGCGTGAAGATCAAGAACTATGTCGGCTCAACAACGACCTTCCTATTGATGAACCAAGATGAAGAGATCGGCGGACCAATGGCCAATCCGAAAGTTCAAGAAGCTGTTCGTAAAGCGATCAACTATAAAGAGTTATTGGAAATCTCCGGTGATAAAGCGGTATTACCATTAGATATCGTACCAAAAGGATTTACCGGAGCTTTAGAAAAAGAAGAAGATTATCAAGACCTTGATGAAGCGAAGAAATTGATGGAAGAAGCTGGCTATAAAGACGGCTTTGAAGTGAAATTCACCGTGGCGAATTTTGATACTGAGGGGATGTCTTGGACAACTCTAGGTCAAAAGATCAAAGACGATTTAGAAAAAATCGGAATCAATGCCAAGATCGAAACCTCTGAGATCGGCGTCGTTATCGATTCTTATCGTGAAGGAAAAGAAGCCTTCTTGCTGATGCATTGGCATCCAGATTATATGGAGATCAACAATCAATTAGTGTTCTTACCAGGTGACACAGTAGGTGAGCGTGCGAATTGGACAGATACTTCAAATACGAAGATCGCAGAATTGAAGAAAACGATCCAAACAGAATCTGATGAAGACAAACGAGTGGCAGCATCAGAAGAATTACAAAAATTACTGGCAAATGATATGCCGTATGCATTCTTAGTTCAGCATCCGAAAGTATTGGCTTATCGTGATAACTTGAAGGGTATTAACTACTACGAAGTGCAAAAGATCAATTTCCAAGATGTAAGTATCAACTAACCAAAGGGCAAGGGGCAAAAGTGTATGAGGAATATGGCTAGATTTTTATTACGGCGCTTACTATTTGTCTGCTTTTTGATCATTGGGGTGACGTTTTTAGTATTCATGATCTCACATCTCGTTCCCAGTGATCCAATCGCGTCGAATATGAGTCCAAATGCGATGAGCGATCCTGCGGCAGTCGCGGCTTATAAAGCGCGCTGGGGATTGGACAAGCCGCTAATGGAACAATATTTTATCTATCTAAGCAATTTGTTGCGGGGGGACTTAGGGACTTCGATTCGCACTGGTAATCCTGTTCTCAGTGATTTGAAACAGTTTTTCCCGGCGACTTTGGAACTATCCATCATGGCGATGCTGATTGCCGTTTTGTTCGGGATCACTTTCGGGATCATCTCTGCGGTCTATCGCAACAAGCCGTTTGATTATCTAGTCCGTACTATCTCGATCAGCGGGGTCTCGATCCCGAACTTCTGGTTCGCATTAGTCATGCTATTGCTGTTTTATTCCAAATGGCAGCTGTTTCCGGGAGGCGGTCGAGTCAGTTCGCGGATCTCGGCGCCGACTGGAGGGACCGGACTTTATGTCTGGGATGCTTTGGTGAGTGGTAACTGGACATTGTTAAACGATGCCCTTTCCCATTTGATTTTGCCAGCAATCGTCCTTGGATTCTTTACCATGGGACTGATCTCGCGGCAGACCCGATCGAATCTATTGGAAGTCTCTTCACTAGATTATATTCGAACAGCAAAAGCCAAGGGGTTATCCCAACGTCAGATCGTCCTGCGCCATGCGTTAGGCAACGCGCTGATTCCTGTAATTACCGTTATGGGAATGGGCTTTAGCAATTTGCTGGGCGGAATGGTCTTTGTTGAAAAAATCTTCTCGTGGCCGGGAATCGGGCAATACGCCTATCTCTCGGCAACAACGCTGGATTTTCCGGCAATCTGTGGTGTTTCATTATTGATCGCGATGGTCAATGTGATACTGAACCTTCTGATTGATATTCTATATGGGGTCATCGATCCGAGAGTGAGGTACAGCTAATGAAACGACTACTAAAACAAAAAAACTTTTTATTTAAATTAGGAATCGTGATCTGTTCGTTGTGGGTGATCATTGCTATACTCGCTCCATTGATCGTACCGCAGAATCCTCTGGCACAGGACATGACCGGACGTTTTCTGTCACCTGGTTCACCCGGACATTTCTTAGGAACGGATGAATTGGGACGTGACGTTTTCTCACGTGTGTTGATGGGGAGTCGGGTGTCGATCACGGCTGGACTGGTAACTGTCTGTATCACGATCGTTATCGGAACGATCTATGGCGGAATCGCCGGTTATGTCGGCGGGATCGTCGATGATATCATGATGCGCTTTGCTGAATTGATCGCTGCTTTTCCACCGCTGATTTTGGCGATGGTGATCGCGGCTGCATTAGGACCAAGTATTTTCAACTCGGTATTGGCGATGACGATCATCTGGTGGCCTAACTATGCACGGCTGATGCGGAGTCTCGTGATCACCCTGAAGGAAAATGAATACATCGTTGCTTCAAAGGTTTTAGGCGCGAGTCATTTGCGAATCTTGGTCAAAGAGATCGTACCAAATGCGTTAGGCTCACTCCTAGTAATGGCGACTCTTGATATCGGGAATGCGATTGTAACCTTCTCAGGACTAAGCTTCTTAGGTCTGGGGACCCAACCGCCAACACCGGAATGGGGCTCGATGGTTTCCGATGGGGTCAATAATATGAACTACTGGTGGATATCCACCTTCCCAGGTGTCGCGATTTTCTCCATGTCGATCGGTGCCAACTTTGTGGGTGACGGATTGCGCGATTATCTCGATCCAAAAATCAAAAACAAATAAACGAAACAAAGATCTCGTCTTTCTGCTAGTGAAAGGCGAGATCGTTTTTGCATTTCCACGCTATTTATGATGTTCATCAAAACAAAGCTAACTGTCTTAAAACTTACAACGAGTAGACCTTGTTAATGTTTATAAATTATATATTCCGTATCGAAATTAATTATTTTACTAAGAGAATGTGATAAACTAATTATTAATGAGTGAAGAATAATTTTGCATTCGAGAAACAATCAAGTGAAATAATAAACCTAAGATAGAAGGTGAAAATTTTGGGTAAACATACGGATCCAAATGAGAAGTCTAAAGGCAAATATGTTCTGATCGGTCTGGCGGCGCTCTTATTAACAGGGGGCATGTATTTTGGCGTGACGCGCATTTTAAATAATCCAACGGAAAAACCAAAAGAGTCAGTTACTGCTAAGGAGAGTTCCTCATCCTCAAAGGCGAAACCGACCGCTAGCAGTACCAAAAAATCAGAAAAGAAGACGACTAAAAAGAGTTCTGAAAAGAAAAAAGAAACGAAGAAAACAACAGAATCTTCTAAGAAAAAGACCACAAAATCAAGCTCAAGTAAAAAGCAGGAAACCACGAAGAAGACCACAGCTAAAGCTAAGAAAACTACTCCTAAGTTAAATGCGAGTACTCTGACCAAAAGTGCCGGCAAGGTGTATTATGGTGTTCATTATTTTAAAGATAAACAGGATTTTTCCAGCAATAATTCCGAACGGACGATCGCAGCCAACGTGATCGAGCTGTTCATTATGGACTATGCTTTAGCGCAAAAAGATGGTAGTGAGCAAGTCATCCAAGACAAGAAGCTGAATGAGTGGCTGACGCCGATGATCCAGCAAAACGATATCAATGCTACCAATGTATTGATTGATCATTACGGCATGGATAATATGAATGGCTATTTCAAGGATCAAGGCTATCCAGATACTGTCATCGAGCGTCGAATGGTTGATATCAACGTTCGAAGCACGGACAAAGACAACTACACTTCCTTAAATGACTGTATGAAGCTATTGAAAAAAATCTATGATAGCCGCGAAAAAGAACCACAAAAAACGATGCTGGAAATGATGAAGGGGCAAGTGATCCGTACGAAGATCCGTGCGCAACTACCGAAGGATGTCGTTGCGGGAAATGTCACTGGCGAGCAGCAGAATGTTGAGAATGATATCGGGCTGGTTCTTACTGAGGACAATCCTTTTGCTATCGTTGTATTAACAAAGGATGCTTCAGATATTCTAAAAACCAGAACCGCGATCGCTGATTTTAGCTTAGCAGCGACAAAAGTGAAATAGAGCAAGCAAAGGCAAGAAAATGTGATCATTGATCAGATTTCCTTGCCTTTTTTGAGGAAGAGGATCAATGGAGTGAGCCTCAATCTTATTCCTTCAAATTACTGATATGATAAAATGAACGTAAGAAAAACGAATAATCTTCCAAATGAATGGAAAGGAGCGGTTTCGAAAGTGAAACGATGTCCGAGATGCGGAAAAGAAAATAGCGACAAGTCCCTATTTTGTGAACATTGCGGATTTGAATTTGCCAAAAATGATGTATCGCCAAAACGAACTCAAGGAACGAAACTGAAAGAGGGAACTCGTTCATCAAAAAATTCTTCTGATACCCCAAAAGCCAGTTTTCCCAAATGGCCCTTTGCAATTTTGGGTCTGGCATTGCTGGGTGCAATCGTTGGGATTGGTCTCGCTGTAGCCAGCCGCCCGAATATTGCGCGCCCTATACCAGAGACAACAGTCTCTTCTAGTTCAGCTGATACCAGTAAATATGATGAGCTCATTGCTGAAGCCAAAGAATTGACGAACGATGGCGAGTATAAAAAATCAAATCTCAGGTTGAGACGTATTTCTGCCAGTGATTTGGAGAAGAGTGAGTTTTCAGAAGTCGCTGCTGAGGTGGATGAGCTAACGAAGCGGAATGAGGCAGGTTTGAAAGAAGAAAGTGAAGCCAGTCAGGATTCACATGAAGATGAGGATGCGCAAGTGTTCACCGGTGAGTATGCCAAGTGGGCGGGAACCTATCAATTTTATTATTCACAAACCAGTCAGAAGCAAAAAACGTTGACAATCAGCGCGAGCGGCAAAGTGACACAGAAAAATACCAGTGGCGGACCAAATGTCGGCAAGGCAACGATCATGGGAGCCAGTGGAGAAGTCTTGAGCTACGAAACGAACCGACAACATCCAACTGATATGCCGGATACAAAGCTGATCAATCCGAATGTGCAAATCATCGTGACGTGGGAAGATGGCAGTATGCAGACTTACTATGGTTATGTTTCCTATTCTTCACGATTAGCATTGACTGATGGCGTATCAAAAAATAATGGTGTCAATGAGGTTTGGGTATCTTAGAATTTTAACTACTGCTACGGTGCAAATGAAGAGTAAATAATCTAATAAAACAGTTTTGC
Organism: Enterococcus sp.; assembly: GCF_032555305.1. Lineage (GTDB taxonomy): Bacteria > Bacillota > Bacilli > Lactobacillales > Enterococcaceae > Enterococcus_A. The sequence goes on along the minus strand of NZ_JAWGOQ010000001.1, from coordinate 192,082 downwards.
TTTAATCATTTAAGGCGAAGCTGTTTTTTTTATTAGAATTAATGGCTTCTAATGAAGGAATTAGGCATTTATTATATTTGAAGAATGTGAAATTATTGCTTATTTGACAAGTGTTTAATTAACAAGTTTATTGAACATGTTGATTACTTCCATGCTTTTAAGCGCTATATACCAGTATGTTTTTGAAAATGTTTTCAAAAAATCATTGACAAAGAAAGACAACGGATATATATTTGATTTGTGAATAGAGCCAGTGGTCCTTTTTTAGAACCAAAGGATTTTTGAAAGGAGAGGTTTTTATTGATTGGGTTGTTAGTTGTTACTCATGGAGATTTAGGGAAGTCACTTTTGGAATCCATTGCTATTATTGCGGGAGAAGTGAAGTGTTCTGGGTCAGTTGGTTTGCATCATGGAGATAGTCCGGTTCGTTTGAGAGAGGAGATACAGGGAAAAGTTGAAGCATTGGATACTGGAGAAGGAGTAATAGTATTAGTAGATTTTTATGGGGGAACACCAGGAAATGAAGTCATGAAGCTTTTAGCAACAAATGAAATGAAAGTGCTTTCTGGCGTGAATATGGCGATGCTGTTGGAAATCGTTGTAAATCGCGATTTTTCAACGGATCTTGAAGTGTTGGCTAAAACAGCGTTAGAAAGCGGTAAAGAAAGTCTCCAAGATTTAAATGAAGTATACAACAATTTGATAGCAAAGGCGGGGGAATAATAATGAATATTGTATTAGCAAGAATTGATGATCGGTTGATTCATGGTCAGGTCATGACCTCATGGCTGAATTACACTGGAGCTAATCGAATTATTATTGTGGATGATGAAACAGCAAATGACAGTTTTTTAAAGATGATCGTAACATCGGTGGCTCCAGCGAATATCAAAACAGAAGTTTTTGGTATTAATGATGGCATTGAAGCAATCAAACAAGGAGCAGCTACTGATAAAGTAATTATTTTGGCCAAATCGCCGGAGGCTTATGTTGAACTGATGGAAAAAGGAATTCCGTTAGATAAGGTGAATATCGGCGGAATGGGTGCAAAAGAAGGCCGAACGAAATTTTATAAAAATATTTCTGCTTCGTCAGATGAAAAAGCCAATTTAAAAAAATTGATCGATGGTGGAGTAACGGTCACAATCCAAATCATTGCGGAGGATAAAGCAATAGATGTAGCCAAAATATTGAATTAGGGAGGGGGATCAATGGAGATTTCTTTTGTTCAAGCAATTTTAATTGGGGTTGTTTACTACTTAGGTGTCACAGGAACACCTTGGCTGTCGTTATTGGGAAGTATTTCGTTTATGCAAAAACCGTTGGTCGCTGGAACAGTGGTGGGGATCATTTTAGGCGATCCGGTTCAAGGGGTAATTATTGGAGCAGCAATCCAGCTTCCTTATATCGCGTTTATTTCGGCTGGTGGAACCGCACCAGTTGATCCGGGCTTAGCGGGAACCTTGGGAACGGCTTTAGCTATTGCTTCAGGAGCGGATCCACAAACAGCCGTGACTCTAGCAATGCCGATTGGGTTATTAGGAACTGTGATTTGGGTCGCACATATGACTGTCGATGTTTTCTTTGTTCACATGGCTGACAAAGCAGCGGATGAAGGGAATCTTGATCGAATTAATTTCCTACATGTGGTTCCGCCACAAATCATTCTTTTCCTGATGAGCATCATTCCTGTAACTTTAGCGGCTTACTATGGAGCAGGAGCTGTAACGACGATTCTTGGCTATTTAGATGGCACGCCATTACATGTCCTTCAGGTAATCGGGGGTCTATTGCCGGCACTAGGAATCGCGATGAATTTACGTTCGATCAATCGACCGAATACCATGCTATTTTTCATTTTAGGATTTGTTATGTCGATCTATATGGAGCTGGATGTCATCGTCATTGCTGTTTTAGGAGCAATTATCGCTTATCTTTATACGATCACTCCTAGAACAGAAATTGGTGGCTTAAGTTAGGAGGGGGAAAAATGGAGCAATCAGTAGAAAACGAAATTCAAAAACCAAAGAAAGAGTTGTCCAAAAAAGATGTGACACGTTCCTTTTGGCGCTGGACCTTTTTCAGTCATGCGAATTATAACTACGAACGGCTGGAAGCGACGGGACTCGTTCATTCTCTGAGTCCGATTATTAAAAAGCTTTATGCGGATGATCCTGAAGAATACCGTAATGCATTGAAAAGGCACATGGCTTTCTTTAACACCGAACCTCATTTTGGAGGGATCATTTGCGGCATGGTGATCGCGATGGAAGAGGATAGGGCGAATGGCGCACCGATTACCGATGATGCTATCAACGGGATCAAAACAGGTTTGATGGGACCGTTTGCCGGAATTGGCGACACACTTTGGCAAGGAACGCTTACTCCGATATTGCTGGCCTTTGGTGTCAGTCTTGGTGCCGAAGGAAACTTGATGGGTCCAGTCGTATATGGATTGCTAATGTTTGGGATCATGTTTTCTTTAGCCTATTTTGTTTGGATGCAGGGCTACAAGATGGGGAAAGCTGGGATTGAAAAGATTTTAGGGAGTAATATCCTACAATACTTGATTACTGGTGCATCTGCGATGGGAGCAATCGTTTTAGGGGCATTAACCGCAAATTTCGTCTCTGTTTCCTCGCCATTCGTAATCAAAGTTGGTGCGGTGAAGCTCGGATTGCAGGAGGATATTCTGGATAAGCTGTTCAAGGGTATTCTGCCGCTGGGGATCACCTTATTGACGTTATACCTGTTGAAAAATCGAAAAATGAAATCAACGAGGGTGATGCTCATCTTGGTAGCTATTGGTGTGTTGTTTGGGGCATTCAATATATTCTAGGCGATCGTCAGGAAGGGGAAAATAATGAAGACAGCTGTTTTTTATGGTATCAAGGATTTAAGAATTGAAGAGTGTCCGTTGCCTGAAGTTTCAGAAAATAAAATTTTGATAAAAATCAATACCTGCGCGATTTGTACGTGGGAGCAAAGAGTCTATACAGGTGTAAAAAAAGTCGAATATCCTTTTATCGGCGGGCATGAGATCGCCGCGGAGATTGTCGCGCTAGGAGATAAAATTGACAAAACAAAATGGCAGGTGGGAGACACGGTTGTTTTTGGCACCAATCTGGCCTGCGGAGATTGTGACTTTTGTAAAAGCGGCGAGGAACAAAATTGCATCGATTTCAATCACAGCAAGCATCTGGAAGGACTTCCCCACAAGGGCATGGGGGGCCTGTCTGAATATATGCTAGTAGAACCGAAGCACCTTTTTCATTATTTTGGGGTTACCCCCGAAGAAGCAGCGCTAACCGAACCCTTGTCTTGCGTGGTTCACAGCTGCGAGACAGCAAATATCCAATATGGAGATTTAGTTGTCGTGATTGGGTGCGGCATTATGGGGCTGCTGCATGTTGCTTTGGCTGTGAAAAGCGGGGCACGTGTTATTGCCTGTGACCTGAATGCGGAACGTTTAGAATTAGCCAAAAAAATCGGGGCTCATTATATCGTTGATTCTTCTAAGCAAGAGCTTTTAGCCGAGGTCAAAGAAATCAGTCACAACTTAGGTGCGAATGTGGTCTTTGATACGACACCAATCCACGATGTAGCAGAGGAGTCGATTGAGCTAGTGTCGAATACGGGAAAGGTGATTCTGTATTCTTCCTTCTATCCAGACGAGCCTGTTCATTTTAGTCCTGATAGATTGCATAAAGGAGGCTATGCAATTTCCGGTACCGCCAATTCGAATAGTCGTGACTTTGTACGGGCATCCAAAATGATCAGTGAGCGGGTTATCGACATGCGGCCATTTATTAGTGAGATCGTGTCATTTGAGGATGTCGTGGCTGGATTTGATTCAGCGGTTGAAGGAGATAAATATCGGGTAGTCGTGAGATTTTAAGTGATTAAGTGAAAAAGTAATGTTAGCAACGATAGTATGGTAGGTAGCAGTATAAAAAATCAGTTATAATCAATAGTGAAAATACATTTGATTTAATAATTAGTTAGTATACAGCTGCCTGTCTGTTTTGATAGAAATCTTTGATGATCTCCCTATCCAAGACAAGACAGTGAAGGGAGGACTATTAGGTGGAAGAGTTTATTCCAAAGTACAAAAAAATAAGTGATGATATTCAAAATTTAGCCAAGTTGTTGAGTGGACAAGGCAAGCCGCTTCCCAGTGAACGTAAGCTGTCCGAAAGCTTTAATGTCAGCAGAACAACGATCAAGCGTGCTCTAGAATCATTGGAAAGACAAGGCATTGTAACTTATATTGAAGGTAAAGGGTATATTATTCCCAATCGAGATGTAAAGATTGTTTCTAGTATGCATATTTCTGGTTTTTATGAAGATATTGTCTCGCGTAAAAAGAAAATCAGTTCAAAAGTTTTGAAAAAAAATGTGATTCAAGCTGATCGAAAATTGAGTGAGGAGCTTGAAATTCGAGAAAATGATTACGTTTTCCATCTTTTGCGCCTACGAAGTGTAGATGGAGCGGTCTATTCATTAACTGAAAGCTTTATTCCGCTTAATCGCTGCCCAGAGATTGGTTCTTTTGATTTGACGGATAAGTCTCTTTGGAAGACACTAAATCAATTTGGGATATATCCAGAAATTATCAGCCAGCGGGTAAGTGCTCGTCCGGCTAATTACACAGAAATCGAGTATCTGAATATCTCTAATCCTGCGGTAGTCATGGTCGTGAATAATATGGCCTATTGGGATGATAAACCGATTGAACTTTCATATGTGTATACTGATGTTTTCTCAACAAATCTTGAATATCGTTTTAGTAAATAAAACGAGGAGGAAGATGAATGTTAGTAACATTGAGTGAGCTTTTGAAGGATGCAAAAGAAAAAAAGTATGCGGTAGGGGCGTTTAATGTACCAAATCTAGAAGCCATCCGAGCGGTGATTCAAGCCGCAGAAGAGGTGAATTCGCCGGTTATTTTGCAGCATGCGGAGGTCCATGAAAATTTGATTGCTCTGGAGGAAATTGGACCGATCATGCTCCAATTTGCCAAAGCAGCGAAAGTTCCTGTAGCGGTGCATTTAGATCATGGAGCATCCTTTGATATGTGCGTCAAAGCGATCAGACTGGGCTTCACTTCGGTAATGTACGATGCATCTAGTAAAGAGTACGAGATTAATTTAGCGGAGAGCAAAGAAATCGTGAAGATCGCTCATGCGGCTGGAGTAAGTGTCGAAGCTGAGTTGGGGCATATTTTCACTTCAGCAGTCGGTGGTGGTGAGGGTAGAGGTTCTGATTCAAGTGAAGATTATGAAGATCTGGAGGATGTTTATACCGATCCAGATTTAGCTAAAGCATTTGTAGAAGAGACGGGTGTTGATTGCTTGGCTATTGGTTTTGGTACTGTTCATGGGATTTATCTAAAGGAGCCAAAGCTTGATTTAAATCGGATTCTGCAAATTAAAGAAAAGATCGATGTACCGTTTGTCATGCACGGCGGTTCGGGTGTATCGGAGGAAAACTACCGGACAGCAATTAAAAATGGCATCTGTAAAATCAACTACTATACTTATATGAATAAAGCTGCTGGAAAAGGAGTTCAGGAATGTCTGGAGAAAGATTCAGGAGACTCTATTTTCTTCGATGAGCTGTCACTGTGCGCGACTGAAGCGATGAAGGAAAATGTAAAAGCAGCAATGGAAATTTTTATGAACCCTTAGATTACTTGATCATTGATGGAGGGGAAAAATGGAAAAGATCGCAGCTTCGATTATGTGTGGGAATCAACTTGCGTTGGGACAGGAACTGCTGGATTTGCAGGTAGCTGGGATTGATTGGCTGCACTGTGATGTGATGGATGGAGTGTATGTCAATAATCTGGCGATGGCACCCTACGTCTTAGAACCGATCATTCAGATAAAAAAATTCACTACTGATATTCATTTGGCTTGTGTTGATCCAGAAAAATATATCGAGATGTTTGCACCAGTGCAGCCCGATTATCTGACATTTCATATTGAGACGACCGAAGAACCTGAGGCATTGTTGAAAAAGATTCACGGCAAGGGAATTAAGGCGGGGATTGCTATCAATCCCGTGACGCCGATCGAAAAGATATTTCCTTATTTAGATTCTTTGGAGCTGATTCTTGTGATGACAGTCAATCCCGGGTTTGCTGGACAAAGGTTTCAATGGCCGGTTTTAGAAAAGCTCGAACGACTGAATAGTCAGCTTGATGGTAAAAAAGTGAGGCCGCTGATTGAGGTAGATGGTAATATCAATGCAGAGACGACCGCTTCTATTAGTAAGATTGGCGCAAATCTTTATGTTGTTGGCACTTCTGCACTCTTCAATGATCAAGCTGGCACGTACAAAGAAAAGGTCTCGCAGTTGAAACAGCATTTTGTTACTAGATAAAATAGTCAAAAAGTTCTTGTCTTGAGTTTTTAAGGCAGGAACTTTTTTGTCTATACAGATAATTTTTACCATGGTAATCTGTGGTTAGCATATTTTGCGAATGGGGAGAAGTAAATGACGAAAGAAGAATTTCTAGCAAAAATCAAGGGAGGCTTGATCGTTTCTTGTCAGGCCCTTCCTGGAGAACCTTTATATACTGAAAAAGGCGGCGTCATGCCACTATTAGCGTTGGCCGCAAAAGAAGGCGGCGCGGTGGCGATCCGCGCGAATTCTGTCCGAGATATCAAAGAAATCAAAGCGCTGGTGGATCTGCCGCTGATCGGCCTGATCAAGAAACAATATCCACCAGAAGAGCCCTTCATCACTGCCTCCATGCAAGAAGTGGATGCATTAGCAACGACCGGAGTAGAGGTCATCGCGCTAGATTGTACCTTGCGTGAACGCCATGATGGATTGACGATCAATCAATTCATTCACCAGATCAAGGAGAAATATCCTGATCAATTATTGATGGCAGACATTGCTACTTTTGAAGAAGGAAAGAATGCTTTTGAAGCAGGGGCTGATTTTGTAGGGACAACACTAAGCGGATACACAGCAGAAACCGTTGGTCGAACCGATCACGGACCTGATTACGAATTGATGGAACAGTTAGTCAATGAAGGACTGCCGGTGATTGCTGAAGGAAAGATTCACACACCCGAGCAGGCGAAGAAGATTCAGGATATGGGGGTATGTGGGATCGTTGTTGGTGGTGCGATCACACGACCAAAAGAAATCACCGAGCGCTTTGTGGCTGGAATGAAATAATTGTAAGAAGAGAAAGAGCAGGTTTGTTCTTTCTTTTTGTTTTCCCAAAATGACCGCAACATTGATGAAAAAAAGTTTTCACTTCCCATATATAATACTTATTTGACCAAGTTTGTGAGAGGTGATGAATAATGGATGTTTTAGCGGAAGAGCAAAGAGAGTGGCAGGCGATTCGCAAGGAAATCGAGGAAAAAGAGTCCAGTCTTGAACAGGAAATGATTCATTTTACGAAGGAAACGCAGCAATTTCATCAGTATTTGGTCGATTATAAGGGAGAGATCGATCCCCATGAGATGTTTATCAATTCACGGCTGCTGGATCAGCAGCATTTGGCGGAATCAGTCAGCGGCAAGCAATTGATCCGGCTGGAAAAGCAAAAGATGAATCCTTATTTTACGCGAGTGGATTTTGTCTATGATGGCGAGCCAACTGCGGAGAAGATCTATGTCGGGCCTTTCTCCTTTTCTACGCAGGAACAGGGTTTATTGATCTATGATTGGCGGGCACCCATTGCCAGTATTTTCTATGATTATGATCTGGGAGAAGCACAATTTCAAACTCCAGCAGGCACTGCGACTGGCGAGATCCAGCGAAAACGCCAGATCAAGTTTAAAGGCGGAACGATCGACTATGTCGTAGAATCTGATACGACTGTTTTTGACGAGGTTCTGCAAAATGAACTGCGCCAGCAAAAGGGTGGTCAGATGTCGACCATCATCAGTACGATCCAAAAGGAGCAGAACCAAGTCATTCGTGACAGCCGCTCAAAGGATATGATCATCCAAGGAGTCGCTGGCTCGGGAAAGACATCGATCGCCTTGCATCGCATCGCCTTTTTACTCTATCATTTTCGCAATCGCATTACTTCTGATCAGGTAATGATTCTTTCACCCAACCGCACCTTCAGCATGTTTATCGCACAGGTGCTGCCTGAACTGGGGGAAGAACCGGTGACAGAATGGACGATCAATGAATTTGGCCAGAAGCTTTCGGGGACAGCCAACATTCCTTCCCGTTTTCAGGAAATCGAAATGCTATATCTAGCTGACCAGCCACAGCTAAGCGAGCGAATCAGCTACCTTTCAAGCAAACAATGTGTGACTGATTTGAAAGAGTATCTCAAGGAAATAGAAAAATTTACACCACAAACGATTACAATCGGCGACTATGAGTACGACGCGGAATATATTTTGAAACGCTATAAGGCCTATCACAAGAAGCCGATCTTTCAGCGCTTCCAGTTGATTGCCGAAGATATTCTGGAAAATCTGCGAATTCGACCTTTCCAGCCAAAAAGAAAACCGACTAGAAAACAGCTATTCAATCGTTTGAAGAAAATGTTCAACTACACGACCAGCATCAGACTTTATCATGATTTCTTGGCGGAACAAGGCTTCTCTGGGAAAAAGGCGTTGAGTTATTCGGATTTATTTCCAATCATCTATATCCGCTTATTTATTGAAGGGATGGATGAGTTTTCGAAGATCCGCTACTTAATCATTGATGAGATGCAGGATTACACACCGATTCAATTTGAGGTCTTCAAAAAAATGTTCGCTTGTCCGGTGCTGTTAATCGGGGATTTCACCCAATCATTAACGACGATCAATGAAATGAGTCTAGCCGAGGTGCAAAACTACTATCCCAAAGCCCAATCGATCTTTCTCACGAAAAGCTATCGCTCTACTTATGAGATCATTTCCTACGCGAAAAAAATCATTGATGATCAGACGATCGAACCGGTCTTGCGTCACGGGATGGAGCCAGAAAAACGGATTGTGCACTCTCGGGCGGAGGAAATTTCGAGTATAATAGAGATAGTAGAAGAGTTAAGAGCAAAGGGTTTAGCGACAATCGCCTTGATTACGAAGACTTTGGCGCGAGGGAATGAATGGCTGGAATTATTGGAAGCACAGGGGATGACTTGCGAGGTATTGGCGGATGAGTCAGCGAACTTGCAGGAGAATCTTTCTATTTGTCCATTAGTTCAATCGAAAGGGTTGGAGTTCGATGCAGTGATTGTGGTTGATGCGGATGAAAAAACATATCCCGGTCTGTTAGGCAGACAACAACTATTTGTCGCTGCAACACGCGCGATGCATGCCCTCTATTTTCTCCAAAGGAAGTGAGAAATATGAACAATTCCCGGTTGGTTGCCAGTATCACGCATTACATTGAAGAACATCTTCAAGAGAAAATCACGCTTGAAGAGCTGGCATTGCAGCTTCATTATTCAAAGTATTATTTGCTGCATGAGTTTAAGGAGACGACCCATCAATCGCTGTATAACTATATCAAGCGTCGCCGCTTAAACGAAGCAGCCAGAGCCTTGCTTTATTCGGATCAGCGGATCATCGAAGTGGCGGTTCAAACGGGCTATCAGAGTCAACAAGCTTTCACCAAGGCTTTTGAAGAACTATTCAAGCTTACGCCCAGACGTTATCGGCTGCAGAATAAGCAGTTTTTTATTGAAGAACCCTTTGTAGTAGCGGATTATTTAGTCTGGGCCGAGCAGCGGGATCTGCATATTCGTCAGGGACGCTTAGAGGATCAGCTGGCGATCTTGTATTTTGTTCAGCTGATGCGAGGGGCTCTCCCTTATTTGGAAAAAGAGGAGTATCTTCGATCGCTGCGTCTATTTATTAGTGAAGGAAATTGCTATCTTGCTTGGGCAAAAGGGCGAATCGTCGGTCTTCTTCTGTTTGACCAAAAAAGGAAAAGAATTGAAAACCTGACAGCCTTGCCTTCCTGTTGGAATCTAGAGATCGAGAAAAATTTACTTACGACACTCGTTCGCGAAAAAGCGCCTCGCTTCCTGTCTACAACCACCTTCAGAGTAGCGGATAAGCTTGATATAGGTCATCGCCAACGTCTATTGAATGTGGGATTTGTGCCGAATGAACAAATTATGGAGGTCAATTATCCCACGGAAAGACTGGTTCTTTCGCTGAAGGAGTGACCAAAACTGCATAGAACTGGAAGAATCAGAGCTGGCTTAGTGATCAACTAGGCTGGTTCTTTTTTACGTTAGGGAAAATACTCATTTTTCTTCAAATTATTGTTAAAAAAGAGCGAATGAAGAAAAAATAAGGGTGTTGATTTTGCATGAAAATTTTTAAAATGGAAAAAAATTGGGTATACAACTTTTTTTGGTTGGAAATAGGAGGTGATTTCAAGTGATTCTAATTAGAATTATTATTTGTTTGGAGTTATTTTAAAAATTAATGATTTCAATCACAAATTTCAATGACGTTTGTTATTGAATTTTTTTATTTTTTTTGAAATTGTTATCTCGTTATTTTTTATTTATATTACTACTATTGGCGGATTTTATAAATTTTTGGAGTCGATAGTAATGAAAAGAAGAACACATAGAAGCTTGATTTGTTTCTTCGTAAGTTTAAGCATGTTTTTTCCCAGATTCGTTCAAAGTGAAACAGATGTCAGTGAGTCGCTGATTGATCCAGACACGCAACAGGTTTCATCGATATCAGAGAGTGAGACCACTCTTGAAAGTATTACTAAAAGCGAGAATAGTGAAGAAATTGAGAGCATATCTGAGGCGGAAAGTACAACGGGTACATCAGCAAGTGATCCGGAAAATAGAGCCGCCAGTGAATCAGAGCTTCAAACTTATGAAGGAACATGGGCGATTGTCAGCACCTTGAGTGAGCTGCAAACCGCGTTAAGAAACAAGGAAGCATACATAAAATTAGCAGATTCTACCGATGTCTTCGTGATTGGGAACACCACCGTGACAATCACAGCCAACGTCGTGATTGATGGGAACAACCGCCAAATCTCATACTTTGGAGACCAAGCATTTCATTCATCCACTGCTGGTTTAACGATCACGCTACAAAACATGACCTTTGGTTCGCCTGATTTTACGGTTCGTGCTGAAGGGCTTTATGGCATCATGCGAAGTGCGGCGAAAAGTGAATTACATATTAATAACGTCAACTTTTTTTCTGATAAGATTGCACAACCTTTCTATTTTCGTCATAAAGAGAGCAAAATCTACTTTCATGGAACCAATCTCTTCATGCAGCAAAAAGCGGATGGATCGGTGGGCGGTGGAGAAGAATTTGCTGAAGGCAATAATTTTGAGTTTGCAGCTGACAGCTATACGAAGATCGTACAGAACACGAGCGGTGCCGGAGCTTTATTTTGGATGCCTGAAAATCCTGCCAGCATCACGGTGGGTGAGAATGCTGTAGTAGATATCACGTCGAACCATGCCTTTAGTTACTCTGATGGAACAAGGAACTGTACCATCACATTGGGCAAGAATTCGAAGTTTTTGGTAAAGGGGACCAATCCGGATAATGGGAACTTCTTCTATTATGATAAGCCCGCGACGATCACGGTAGGAGAAGGGGCGGAATTGTCTGTGAGCTATCCTCGGACGATCAAGATCGCAGCTGTCAGTGAAATCAAGTTTCTGCCGAATTCGATCGGGAATTTTGAAGTCACCCATGATCAGGCAGTGTTCGACCGGTCTGTTGGACCAGGCTCCACTTTTGAGATTGATAACGCTAAGCGGCTTCATTTTAAAGCAAAAGCAGGTACTGCTTACAATCCGATCGGGTTTGCCAGTCTCTCGAATACCTTTTCTTTTAGTCCCTTTGGAGCGGATACCAATGGCTACGAGGTGATCACGGATGAAGCGTCGTCACCTTCAAAATTAACGCCCCAGTTAGATCCAGGGATTTGGACAATCGTCAATGATATTACTCGAACTGTGGAGCCCAACACACCAGACTTTACCAGTGAGGAAAAAAAGCTGCTGCAGAATGCGGAAAGCATTACCTTGAAGCGTTTGAATCCTCCAGTCGAGTTACTAGAGATCGATAAAGAAATTGACGTGAATGAGGCGACCTTCCGGTTATCTGAGTATCAGCTGCACGGGAATGACGATTTTGTTCGCGATGTAGAGTTTAAACTATATACACAAAAAACGACAGATCCCGCAGCAGAAGGCGAAGGTTTTGTCGAAGGGCAAGCGACCAATTTGTCTGATTCTGTGTCCTTTTCAAATCTAAAGGAACAAACAAATTATTGGCTCTATGTTCGGATCAATTGTGATCCAGATAGCCAATCAAGTGAGTGGCTGGAGGTTTCCTTCGAGACCGCTCAGAAGATGATCGATGTTGATTTTCCGGTAGAGGTAGCCTTTTATACAGAAAACAAAGACGATCAGCAAATGATCCACCCAGCAGGTGATTATTCGATTAACAATAATAGCTCCTTTGTAGTGAAGCTTCAGGCGACGGATCTGGAGGAGCTGTCCAATCCAGCTGGTATTCACTTACTTTCCGCGGCAGATGAAGAGAATCAAAAAGACCTATTGTTGAACTTGACGGAAGCCGATCGAACACTGGGTGTTTTGACCAAAAATTTACAAGATACGCCATTATCTTTTAACGATCTAGCTGGAAATTCCTCCACAAGGTTGGGTTTTTCAGGTATCTATTACGGCGATGAAAAAACAGCGCAGAAGGTCCAATACCGTTTGACTTTGACTGCGGAGAGAAAGGAATAACAATATGGAAGAGAAAAATAAAAATAAAAAGAAGTTGCTGCTACTGTTGCTGCTATTGTTGTTAGCTCTAGGTGGAATCGGCACTTATTTTTTGACCAGAGAAGAAGCCAAGCCAGTCTCGGTCGTCAGCGGTGAATTTTTACCAGAGGGCAAAGACGCCTCTAAGATCAGTGATGCTGAAATCAAGGAATTGGCTCAGAAAAAAGTTGATCGCAGTAAGTTCAATATGGTAATCGCACCGGAAGCAGATTTTTCAGCTGCTGATCAAAAAGGTGAGCTGGTCATACAAAATCCATCCCACAATGCTTACCCAGTCAATGTCGAGATTACGCGTAATGACAATGGGGAGCTGATCTATACTTCAGGAGCGATCAAGCCGGGGTATGAAGTTAAGGAAGCCCAATTAGAAAAGAAATTATCGAAAGGGAATTATCCAGCAACTGCGAAATTCTCTTTATATGATGATAAAACGAAGGAGAAAAAAGGAGAGGTAGCAGCGAAGATCACGATTCATGTTAGCAATTAAAAATAAGTACACAGAGGAGAAATGAAAATGAAAAAAATTTTAAGCGGATTATTAGTAGGCAGTATTTTATTTGGCGGAGCAGTGAGCATTCATGCAGCGGAAGTTGATGGAACAGGCTCTGCCTCAATCACAGTCAATGGCTCACTTGGTCAGGACAATACCGATGAGCAGGCACCAAATATTCAAGAAGGTTCCGAAGACTGGATCAATGTGACTTTAGACACGGCGAATATCTTCTATACAACGAAGGAATCGGACCATAAGACGATCACCTCCCCTCATTATGAGATCAAAAATAATTCAGGGCGTGCTGTTAAAGTTTCTGTTGCCAATTTTCAGGTGGAGTCTGGAAACCTGAGCAATGTCGAAGAACTGAAAATCAGCGGGAAAGATTATACAGGGACGGATCAAGCGATTGATTTGAATATGCTAGGTACAGGTGAATTCTTAGTATTAGCGAATAATCAGGGAAAATTGGATGTAGAGAATGATCCTACAGGTGGTCTGGCAAGCGACACGCTATACAGCTACTCTGGAACGACTGCAGGTGACTATTATAAGAAAAAAGCTGAACACACCACACATACATTAACCTTAGCCTTTGAAGCACTAGGGAAAAACGGACAGCCTGTCGCCCCTTAATCTAAACTGCTTTTTATGTGAAGAGCAAAACAATATTGGATTTATCTACGCCAGAAGATCATCACATTAACTGTCAAAAAATTGGGCAGCAGATGAACCAACCAAACTAAACGAAGAATGTTCCTAACAGCGGAAATGGTGTGGTGAATACTACCTATAAAAAAGCCGTTTCAAACCGTATGACCACACAAAGCGAAACAATTATCGAAAAACGGTGAGGAATCAAGCAACTTATGAGAAACAATGATTGGCGGAATCATGATTCTGCTAACATTCGTACTTAAACGGACGAAAAAAGCCAATTAATGTAAAGAGGCTTCCTTCAAAAATTATTGAAGGGAGCCTTTTCGCGTGTTCAACTTTCGCAGCTTCTTGCGTACGAGTTAGCTGTGTACAGAGCTATTTCTGATTTCTGCGCCCATGTTTGATGATCCACTCTTGCGCTTTAGTCGAAGGAGTCTTTCGCCATGCGCTGATCAAGAAATCAGCTTTTTCGGGATCATCCTTGTAGAGATCGTTGAGATTATTCCCAACACTTTTTTGCACGAATTTTTCCGGATCATCTTTCAGATTCGTCAAAATTACCGAATAACGCTCAAACTCCGTTAGGGCAACATAAATTTTTTCTGACCAGGGCAAACGAATTCGTACGCCTTCACAGGCAAGTCGGCGGACATGGACATTCCCATCCTTGCTCCATTGGATCAATTCATCCATCACTTCCTGCGGATACTCCTTCAATAAAGGACGGATCGCGTATTCACCAGTAAAACGTTTGGTCAATTCCTTTAGAAAGGCCAGCGAAACCTCCCAGTCTTCATTGCCATGTCGTTCAACGTAACGACCAATCGGCCACAGCCACCAGCCAAAGCTGAACATTCCTGTAGATTGCTCCAATTCTGGTCCAAGAATTTGATAGAAGGATTGGATATTCCCCTGATAGTCTTCAGTCAGACAAACATCCAACGCATCGACGATAAAATCAAAGCGGGCAAAGAGCTCTTTGTCATCCAACTTACCTACTAATGCCTTAGAAAATTTATTTGCGTCGAAATCCGGTTGCGCTTGTTTCAATTTTTCTGACAAGTCTAAAATGTATGGATCATCATAGTGGTCCTTATGCTTCACATGTATCCGCCTCCAATACAGTCTTTCATTCGATGATACCACATTTATAGACAAGATTTTTCAAAAGTCAATATCTTCCAAGCACTGTTGCTGCTGCCTTGGTACAATAGCAGGAAGAAAGGGGGCGAGACGTTGAATCAGAAAATTATTTGTTATGACCAAGATTTAGGGATTGAAGCCTATTCCTTTACCGGAGTGTCGCAGAACTTTCCCAATCATTTCCATGATTATTATGTTGTTGGGTTGATCGAAGAAGGCCAGCGAACGATGGTCGTGAACAATCAATCGTATAGGCTTGAGCCGGGTGATCTGCTGACCTTTAATCCCTATGATAATCATAGCTGTGAAGGGATCGATGGCAGTCGCTTGACCTATCATTGCTTGAATCTTAAAAAAGAAATTTTTCAGCCGTTTACCGGAGCGGATTTGCCAAAATTTCTAGCACCGATGCAGGCACAAACTGAGTTAGCGGAGGATTTTCAACAGCTTCATCAGTTGATTATGCAAGAAGGCGACAAGGAAGAAAAGGAAACATTGTTTATCTTGCTGATCGAGGAATTGCTGCAAAATTATACACAGGAAATCCAGAGTGAGGCAATCGCTGCACCAGAGCCAGTAGCAGTTATTTGTGAATATCTGGAGGCGCATTATGATCAGAAAATTACTTTGGATCAGCTTTGTCAGCTCGTCCATCTAAATAAGCACTCGCTGGTCCGCCAATTCACGAGAAAAAAAGGAATCACCCCTTATCGTTATCTGGAAACCTTTCGGATCGTCAAGGCAAAGGAATTGCTGGAACAAGGCTGCAGCTTGATCGAAACCGCTGATCGAACCGGCTTTTATGATCAAAGTCATTTCACCAATTATTTCAGCCGCTTCATCGGCTTGACCCCCAATCAATATCGCAGTATTTTTGCGAAAAGAAATGAGGAGTAAGATGTCAGCAAATGAATTGAAGTGTGTCATGGTAGTAGATGAGACGATGCCTCAAGGAATCATCGCAAACAGTACGGCCGTCATGGGTGTGACGATTGGAAAGCTCTTTCCTGAAGTCGTGGGACAAGACGTGATCGACCAAACAGGCTATCGTCATCAGGGAATTATCGAATTTCCGATTCCGATCTTAAAAGGCAATCGCGAGTTTCTCAGAAGTATGCGGGAACGATTGTACGAACCGAATTTTGACAAACTGACAGTCGTTGATTTCTTTGATGTCGCCCAAGGTTGTAAAACCTACGGTGAGTATATCGAGAAGATGACTCAGGTGCCGGAGTCAGCGATTGATTATTTCGGACTTACATTATTTGGTAATAAGAAGCAGGTCAATAAGCTAACCGGTAGTCTGCCGTTGTTACGCTGAGAAAGAAACCTCAAACCAAATCAATCGTTCATTTTCATGCTTTTTTCAGTAAAAGGTGGTATTTTAGACAAGATGAATTTTTGAAGAGTTGAGGAGACGTGTAAATGAGTATTGAGATTCTATCGAAGATCCTTTCGATCATTGTGTTAAATCTAGTTTTGAGCGGCGACAATGCGGTGGTAATCGCCTTGGCAACACGGAAGCTGCCAGCTACGTCACAAAATAAAGCGATTGTGATCGGGACCGCTGGCGCTGTCATCTTGCGAATTCTTTTGATGCTGATCGCGGTCGAACTATTGACCGTTCCATACGTGAAAATCGTGGGTGCTGTCTTATTGGTTTATATCGCCTATGATCTGTTGAAATCGAATGGTGAAGAAGCCGAAGTCAAAAGTGAGACCACGCTGTTATCAGCGATCCGGACGATCATTATTGCCGATCTGGTTATGAGCTTGGACAATGTTTTGGCGATCGCCGGTGTAGCTGATGGTCATTTTATGCTAGCTGTTCTAGGGCTGATCATCAGTATTCCGATCGTGATTTTCGGCAGCCAAGTCATCTTGAAGCTGATGGATCGCTTCCCTTGGTTGATCTGGATCGGCGCTCTGCTGATCGCTTATACAGCAGGCACAATGCTGGTAGAGGATAATTTTATCCATCACTTGCTGAGGGGCTTGAGTAACGGGCATATTGTTTCGTTAGCAGCTTGTGTTTTACTAGCTGGAATGTATTTTCTGTTTAATCGAAAGGAATCATAATGACTATGGAAAGAGCTGTTGCAAATGAATTGCAACAGTTTTTTTATTTAATTTGAAAACTACCAATAGGAATTCTCAGGTATACTAAAGAAAACGGTATCAAGAAGGAGTTGGATATGAATATAGCAATCTGTGATGATGATCGCTTGATGAGCGGTCAAATCGAAAAAATAGTCGATCAGGTTTTCCACGGGGAAACGAATAAATACAATACAGAAGTCTTTTTTTCGGGAGATAGCTTATTAGACTTCTTAATCAAGAAGCCAAACTATTTTCATATGTACCTATTAGATATTGAGATGGAGGGGACTGACGGTCTAGCGACGGCGGCGAAGATTCGTGAAGCAGACCCGAACGCGGTGATCATATTTATGACCAGCCACGCGGAATTGATGTCAGAGGCCTTTGAAGTTTTGGCCTTTCAATTTATCGTCAAGCCTTTTGACAATGAAAAAGCGATAGGCATCTTGTCTTCGGCGGTTCGTTATTTACAAAAGCGCAAGGGCGTCTTCCAATTCGTGTCGCAAAAGAAAATCTATACCTTCTTTTTGAACCAGATCAGCTACATTGAAAGCTCGGGACGGAAGATTTTCCTGCATACGACTGATGGGGAAACCTACGAGTATTATGGGACTTTAAAAGATGCACGGGAGCAGGTAAAAGGAATCCTTTTTGCTCAGATTCATAACTCAATCATCATTAATTTGGAAAGCTTGAATACGGTGGAGAGTAATTTTGTCTACTTAAAGGATGGAGAAAAATTGCCAATCAGTAAGAAGTTTCACGCTTCTTTCCACGAACAGTTTCAGCAATTTGTTTTATCTCGATAAAAGGGGGGATGAGTGTGGCCTTTTTAGCAAATTTTATTCCGGTCACGGTTTTGACTTCAATAAGTTTGTGTCTATTATTTTCCAGCTTTTTCCCAGTGAAGCCGCGGATTCCTAAAAGAGGCATCATTGTTCTGATCTACCTGACCTGTGTTCCTTATTATTTCATCAATAATTTGGCGAATGAATCAGGTACAGGCGATTTACGGCCGGTTCTCACCTCGTTGAGTACGCTGCTTTTGCTTGTCTGTGTTCAGTTTTTCTTTGAGGGAAAAATCTATCAACGCGGATTAGTAGCCATTTTATTTATTGTTTTCTCGATTATTAGTGAAGGGCTCTTGGCGATCTTGGCTCGACTGGTTTTACCTGTGGAGAACCTGCTGGAATTTGTTAGTGCAGGTGGGATAGGAAATCGGATCGCGATGCTGATCAATTTTCTTTTGACTTTTTCTTTCTGGTCAGCTAGAAAGAAACGGGATATATCGATCCAAAGGAATTTTTCGATCATTCAATTGCTGATCGCAGCCATCTGCAGTCTCTCGATCGGGGTACTGATCATCAGTGTGATGGGAACCAATCATTTTGTCGCCAGAGATCTTTTTTTGATGTTCAGTTTCATTTTGCTTCTGATACTGTTTTATCTCAATTTTGAAATGTCTGACAATATGGCGAAAAAGAATCAGGAGTTTCAATTGCAAAAGCAACGCCATGAACTGTTGGAGGAATACTATCAGCAAGTTGAGAAGCACCAGCAAGAGGTTCGCAAAATTAAGCATGATATGAAAAATCAATTGTATTCGATCGTTGGATATTTGGATGAGAATAAAGAGGGTGCGGCGAATCAGCAGGTCAATCAATTGATTCGCCAGCTGGATTCAAATGAGATTCCCTCCTTCACTCAGCATAGCGGGTTGAATGCTTTGCTGCGGCTGCATTATCAAAAAATCAAAGAAGCCGGGATCACCTGTGAATTTGAGATAAAATGTCCCGAAACAATGAAGTTTTCCGATTCTGATCTCTCTTCATTGGTGGGGAATATTTTAGACAATGCGCGAGAAGCCTGTGAATATAGCAATCAGCGGAAATATGTTCAACTGAAGCTGGTTTATTTTAATCACTCACTAGTGGGCTCTTGCGAGAACAGCACGGATGGTAAAGTCACGTCCTTGTCTACGCGAAAACAAGATAAATCCAATCACGGATTTGGACTAAAATCAATTCGCCAAATCGCTGAAAATTATCACGGCAGCCTGAATTATACTAGCGACAATTATTCCTTCAAGCTGACCTTCAACTTATTTGAGCAAACATGACGAAAAACCTGTGCAAACATGACAGGCTGCAAAAATCCGCCTCCTAAGATGATAAATTATGAGTGTAGCAAAGATAAACACACATAAATGGAGGAATGAAAAATGGAATACAGAATCGTAGAATTGGAAAACTTCAAATTAGTAGGCGTGAAGATGCGCTCGACCAATGACAATCAACAGGGCATGAAGGATTGCGAAGCTTTCTGGAATCAGTTCATTTCAGGCAATAAACAGGAACAGGTCGCACCATTGATCAATCGTGAACCCTTTGGCGTAATCGGCGCCAGCTTCTACAATGTTGATTCAGAGGACAGTAAGAAATTTGACTACTACATCGCTGCAGCAACTACCGCGCCAACACCTGAGGGCATGGAAGAGGTAGAAGTACCAGCCACTACCTGGGCAGTCTTCCACTGCACAGGCAAAACCGCTGGTACGACGCAGATCGAAATCGTGACCAAATGGGGTCCGGAATCAGAAGAGTATGAACTATTGAATAGCGGCTACATGACAGGTGAAATGACTTCCGGCGGACCAGATTTAGAGGTTTATACACAAGGTGAGGATATGGAAATTTGGGTGCCGGTGAGAAGAAAGTAAGTTGAAATCGAAAAGACAATAAGAAATTCCACAAGATAACTGGGCAACGACAAAGCCCCAATGTTATCTTGTGGATTTTTTCGCTTTATAGAAAAATGGTAACTCAGACTCGACTTTATTTTAGTCAATTTGAATCACTTTTACCCCAGCGTTGCTGATTTCATTTAAAACCTTTTGGGAGCAAAACTGATCAGTAATCAAATAATCAAAGACAGAAATATCCGCAATTTTGAATTTTGAAGTCAACCCGATCTTGCGGTGATCGGCGACTAAGATTTTACACTTGATCGTTTTGTTGATCATCATTTCGTTAATCGTTGATTCATTCAAGATTTTTGTTGTGACTCCATTTTCAACGCTTACGCCACTGCAACCGATGATACAGACATCTGCATTCATTGAGGAGATTGTATTTAAGGCGATGTCCCCAACCAACGCTTCCTTTGGAAAACGCATTTCGCCGCCAGTCAGAATGTAGTTGCAATTGTCTCTGTGAGGAGAGTAATTTACTTTGACATTATTTGTGACGACCGTTAGATGATTGGACTGAATAAAATCGAGCGTTTTTAAAGCCGTGGAACTTGAATTAATGAACAAGGTATCATAGTCACTGATATACTTACTTGCTTCTCTTGCGATCGCTTGTTTGATTCTTTCAGGACCAGATTGATCAAAATCGGTTTTATTCTCGTAATTATAGGAACAATACCCATAACTTCGAATTATTTCATTTTTTTCTTCTAGCAGATTCAAGTCTCTTCTAATAGTGCTAAGCGATACTTTTAATGCTTCCGATAGTTCTAGAGCGGTCATCTGCTCAGTCTTCTGCAGTAACTCCAAAATATCTTTTTGTCGTTTATCGATGTTTGCCAGCGAGTTCTTCATTCTTATGCCTCCTAAATGATACTTTCAATGAATATATGACCTTATTTAGTGAGAAGTTCGTTTAAAATTCTTTAATCGCTTTCATTATACTAAGAAAATCATTAAAAATGGATAGAAAGTCATATAAATAATAGAAAGTCATATAAAAGGGTTTTCATAACGCCAGATACCCATTAAGATTTAGTTGTAAGTCATATCAATCATGCGAGGAGCAATCATAATGAGCAAACATGTCAATGAAGTAACAAAAGAAAGCTGGGTATTAAGTACATTTCCGGAATGGGGAACCTACTTAAATGAAGAAATCGAATCTGAAGTTGTTAAAGAAGGAACCTTTTCAATGTGGTGGTTAGGCTGTACAGGAATCTGGCTAAAAAGTCATGAGGGGACCAATATTTTATGTGACTTGTGGTGTGGCACTGGCAAACGGAGTCATGGAAATGGCAAGATGAAAAAGGGCCATCAAATGATGCGCATGAGCGGCGTGCAAAACATGCAGCCAAACCTGCGGACACAACCTTTCGTTATTGATCCATTCGAGGTTAAAAATGTCGATGCGCTAATCGTCACCCATATTCATTCAGATCATTTAGATATCAATACGGCGGCTGCCGTGCACCAAAATTGTCCTGAAGCGAAATTTGTCGGACCAAAAGAAGTGGTCAATACGTGGTTGAAGTGGGGCATTCCAGAAGAAAAGACCATCGTGGTGAAGCCTGGCGATGAAGTACAAATTAAAGATATCAATGTAGTAGCGTTAGAGGCATTTGATCGTACAGCATTAGTCACATGTGAAGATCCTGAAGTAACGTTAAAAGGCAAAATGCCACAAGATATGAACCAAATCGCTGTGAATTATCTATTTGAAACATCAGGAGGCAGCCTTTACCATGCCGGCGATTCTCATTATTCAAATATGTTCGCTAAACATGGCAATGAACACAAAATTGATGTTTGCTTAGGAGCATATGGAGAGAATCCCCGCGGAATCACAGATAAGGTCACTTCCGTAGATATGCTACGCATGGCGGAATCATTAAATGCCAAGGTAGTGATCCCTGTTCATTATGACATCTGGGCAAACTTCATGGCTGATCCAAAGGAGATCACGGAAATTTGGAACTTTAAAAAGGATCGTTTGAAATATGATTTTAAGCCTTACATTTGGCAAGTGGGAGGCAAGTTTACCTATCCGACCAATAAAGATGATCTTGAATTCAATTTCTATCGCGGCTTTGAAGACGCGTTTTCAATCGATAATGATACGCCATTCCCATCATTCCTATAAGAGAGGAGCACCAACATGCTTAAGTATTTTTTTGATAATGATCTGATCAACTATTCTGAACGGGAAAACACTGATTGGCGAGAGGCGATCGCTGAAAGCTGTCAATTATTACTGGATAAAAAAATCATTGATCAGACGTATGTGGACGAAATCATTCGCTGTGTAGAAGAACATGGTCCTTATATCGTGATCGTGCCGGAAGTGGCGATGCCCCATTCATCGGAAGACAGTAAGGGTGTTTTCGGTACCGCGATCTCATTCACGAAGATGAAACAGCCGGTTCAATTTGAAAGTGATGAAGAAGAAAAGTCGGCGATTTTATTCTTTACACTTGCTGCAAAGAATGCGGAAGAACATATGGAAAATATTCAAAACTTATCCGAATTGTTGATGACGGAAGGGCTGATCGAAAGTCTTGTTGCCACAAATTCAATTGAAGATTACCAAGCCGTGATGAAAGAGTACGACTTATAGGGGGAAAATTTAATGGGTGACTTTTTACTAAGTATTTGGACATATTTTGCAACAAACATTTTGACACAGCCGGCCTATCTGATTGGGTTTATCGTATTATTGGGATATATCCTATTAAAAAGACCGTTGTATGAGTGTATCGCAGGATTCTTGAAGGCAACCGTGGGTTACTTTATTTTGACCGTTGGTTCAGGTGGTTTGGTGAATAATTTCCGCCCAATCTTAGTCGGGTTGAAAGAACGCTTTAATTTAGATGCGATGGTTACTGACCCGTACTTCGGACAAAATGCTGTCGATGCAGGCTTGATGGAAACCTTTGGGCGGACTTTTGGCGATGTGATGATCCTACTATTGATTGCTTTCGTGATGAATATTTTACTGGTTCGTTTTCAAAAATATACCAAATTACGTTCGGTTTTCACCACGGGTAATGTACAAATTCAACAGTCCGCTACCGCCTTTTGGATTTTACTGTTCTGTTTTCCAGATTTAGGCAGAATTCAAGTGTTGATCTTCATGGGCTTGATCTTAGGCTGTTACTGGGCAGTTGCTTCAAACTTAACTGTTGGAATCACACAGGAACTAACTGAGGGCGCAGGCTTTGCGGTAGCTCACCAGCAAATGTTTGGAATTTTTATCTTTGCTAAATTAGCTGAATGGTTGAGAAAAAGAGACGAAAAGAAACACAAATCAGAAAAAATGGATAAGAAACTGGAAGATATTGAACTACCAGGATTCCTGTCGATTTTCAATGAAAATATGGTTGCTACCTCACTGTTGATGTTGTTCTTCTTCGGGATCATCTTACTGGTCTTAGGACAAGACTATTTGATTCAAGCAGAATTCATGCAAGAAGGGCAAAGCTTCTTGTTTTACATTATGACGACTTCATTGAACTTTGCCGTGTATCTTGCGATTTTGCAATTAGGAGTTCGTACCTTCGTTGATGAACTGACACAATCATTCCAAGGGATCTCAAATACGATTTTACCAGGTGCGGTTCCAGGTATCGACGTGGCAGCCACCTTTGGTTTCGGTTCACCCAATGCTGTAACGATTGGGTTCCTGTTTGGTGCGTTAGGTCAATTTCTGATGATCGGCTTGCTGATTCTATTGAAATCACCAACGATTGTCATCGCCGGATTTATCCCGCTATTCTTTGACAATGCGGTAATAGCTGTTTTTGCGAATAATCGCGGTGGCTTCAAAGCAGCCTGTTTGTTCCCATTTCTTTCGGGGATTATCCAAGTCGGCGGATCAGCGTTGTTTGCCACCTGGATCGGGATGTCTAAATACGGCGGATACATCGGTATGTTCGACTGGGCGACCGCTTGGCCTGTCTTTACGGTGATTATGAAAGTCCTTGGTTATGTCGGAATCGCAGTAGTCGTTCTCGGACTGTTGATCATTCCGCAGCTACAATATCGCAAAAATCCAGATGGCTACTTCATGATCGTTGATGATTACGAACAATACGCAGAAAAATATCAAGAACAATAAAAAATACTTATATAAGAGTTAATTAGGAGGAAATAATCATGAGAATTTTAATATCTTGCGCTAATGGATCAGGTACGAGCTTAATGATGATGAGAAGTGCGGAAAAGGCAATGAAGGAACTAAAGGTACCCATCACAAAAATCCATCATTGTGCCATTTCGGAAGGAAAAAGTTCAGCGACTCAATATGATGTGGTTTTCACACCAGTCAACTTTTTGAATATGTTTACCCAAGCAGAGAAAAAAGGTGTGACCGTGATTGGGATCAAAAATGTGATGTCCGCGAAAGAGATTGGCGAAAAATTCGCAGAATCAGAATTATATAAAAATATGAAGTAAAAGAGGCGGATAAAATGAGTAGACCGAACTTACAAATTGCATTAGACCATAATGATTTAGAGCATGCGCTAGCCGATGTTTTTAAAGTTGGTGAAGTGGTAGATATTATCGAAGTTGGCACGATCCTTTGTTTACAGGAAGGACAAAAAGCGATCCGCTGTATTCGTGGGATGTTTCCTGAGAAAAAACTAGTTGCAGATACCAAATGTGCCGATGCCGGCGGAACAGTCGCGAAAAACGTCGCAGATGCTGGCGCTGACTTTATGACCGTTATCTGCTGTGCGACAATTCCAACGATGGAAGCAGCGAAAAAGGAAGTTGAAGAGCTACAAGTAGAATTATATGGTGATTGGACCTTTGAACAGGCCGCTGCGTGGCGGGAGATCGGCATCAAGCAAGCGATCTATCATCAAAGCCGCGACGCACTGCTTTCTGGCGAAACTTGGGGCGAGAAGGATTTAACAAAAGTCAAAAAATTGATTGAAATGGGTTTTAATGTTTCAGTTACTGGCGGATTGGATGTGGATACCTTGAAATTATTTGAGGGCATTGACGTGTATACGTTTATTACCGGCCGCGGCATCACTGCCGCCAAGGACCCAGTAGAGGCGGCCCAAAATTTCAAGGATGAAATCATTCGTATTTGGGGGCAATAAGATGGCTCAGATCGGAATATATGAAAAAGCTTTACCAAAAGATATTTCGTGGAAAGAACGCTTTTCTTTAGTCAAAGAAATGGGTTTTGATTTTATTGAAATGTCAATTGATGAAACGGATGAACGACTTGCTCGCCTTGATTGGTCAGATGAACAAATCGCTCAATTAAGGAATGAAATGTTTGAAACTGGTGTCCGTATCAATTCAATCTGTCTAAGTGGGCATCGACGGTTTCCTTTTGGTTCTTCTGATCCTGAAAAACAAGAAGCTGCTAAAAAAATCATGAGCAAGGCAATCTTGTTGGCTCATAAACTGAGTATCAAGGTCATTCAAGTAGCAGGTTATGATGTTTATTATGAAGAAAAGT
This sequence comes from Enterococcus sp., assembly GCF_032555305.1. Lineage (GTDB taxonomy): Bacteria > Bacillota > Bacilli > Lactobacillales > Enterococcaceae > Enterococcus_A. The sequence goes on along the minus strand of NZ_JAWGOQ010000001.1, from coordinate 166,677 downwards.
CGATGAGTTCTCGCGAATACTTCATTGAAGGGTTAAAAGAAAGCGTGAAAGAAGCCTCTAGGTATGGAGTGATTCTTTCAATTGAGATTATGGACGATCCATTTATGAACTCAATTTCAAAATTTTTGGAGATCAAGGAGCAGATCCACTCACCTTATTTACAAGTTTATCCTGATCTTGGTAATCTTTCGGCCTGGCCAGAAAATGATCCGGCGCGTGAACTGGAAAAAGGCATCGACTGTATCACTTCGATTCATCTAAAAGATACGTACCCAGTTTCAAGTGAATCTAGGGGCCAATTTCGTGATGTTCCATTTGGTGCAGGCTGTGTTGACTTCCTGGGATTATTAAAAAATCTGAAACGCCTAGATTACGACGGCACATTTTTGATCGAAATGTGGAGCGAGAAAAGTCAGGATTTTCAAACAGAAATTCAACAAGCCAAAAAATATCTCTATCCAAAATTAAAGGAGGCAGGCTACGATGTCGCGTGAACAAATAATTGCTGCCATGAAGCAGCGCGTATTTGAAGCAAATTTAGAACTGCCTCAATACGGGTTAGTCAAGCTGACTTGGGGCAATGTTAGTGAGATCAATCGGGATCTGGGTATCATTGTCATTAAGCCAAGCGGGGTAAAATATGAAAAAATGCAAGCTGATCAGATGGTTGTAACGGATTTGGCAGGCAATGTCTTGGAAAAGGATAGCTTGAATCCTTCATCAGATCTGCCAACGCATGTTGTGCTTTACCAAGCATTTGAGCAGGTCAATGCAATTGTTCACACCCATTCGACAAACTCCGTCATGTGGGCACAGGCAGGACGTGACCTTCCAGCGTATGGAACAACTCATGCTGATACTTTTTATGGAAAAATTCCTTGTACACGTCAGCTTACTGAACAAGAAGTAAAAGACGCCTATGAAGTGAATACAGGTCGTGTGATCGTAGAGACTTTTAAAGAAAGAGGACTATCAGAAAATGATGTACCGGGTGTACTTGTTTATGGTCATGGTCCCTTTACGTGGGGCAGTAGCCCGCTGAAGGCTGTGGAAAATAGCCTGATCCTAGATGAAATCTGTTTGATGGCAAAAGAGAATGAAAAAATCAACCCATCCATCACCGAGATTCCCCAGTATTTGCTTGATAAGCACTATTATCGCAAGCACGGTGCTCATGCCTATTACGGACAGGATTAACTTTTGTAGACTAAGTATAGGAACTAAAGGATTAAGAACCGATAAAAAGGAAATAAAATTGCACAATAAAAAATCCAGCATTCGGAGAAATGTTGGATTTTTTATTGTAAAGTTCTTAAGCCCCCGTTAAAAACATCTTAATTCTAATTATTAAACTATTTGAATATCTCGTCGGAAATGAGAACGATTCTCTATTGGAAGCCTTGCGGGAGAAAATTCCCTTCGTTATACTAAGGGAGTGATTGTAAATGCTTACACAAACTTAAGGATGTCGAAGAAAAGCATCTATCGAAAATTTGAACAAATCCTATTGGAGGTGGAAAAAATGGTTAGACGATGACTTTGAGTGCCGCAAAACTTAGAGGTTCTAAGAACGTCAACTGAATATTTTTCCTCCTCGGATAGGAACAACTAAAAAAACTTATCCAGGAGCAGGCCTTTTTTTGGTGTGCTCTTTTCTTTTGGAGGAAAAGCTGACGAATGGTGGATACTGCGTACGTAATTAGGGATTAATCAACGATTCGAGAGTTTATACCTCAAAATGAGAAAGGATGGGTTTTATGGAATTAAAAACAAGTTTACCAGAGATTTTTGATGATTTTGGCGAAGCGAGAAGACAGGGCTTTTTGGCAGTTAAGGAGATCAAGGAACAAGGCAAACCAGTTGTGGGAGTGTATTGTACCTTTATGCCGGAGGAATTAGTGTTAGCTGGGGGAGCGATCCAGATCAGTCTGTGTTCGACTTCAGATGAAACAATTCCTGATGCGGAGGAAGATCTGCCGCGGAATCTTTGCCCGCTGATCAAATCAAGCTACGGCTTTGGTAAAACGGATAAGTGTCCGTATTTCTATTTTTCGGACTTAGTGGTAGGTGAAACCACTTGTGACGGCAAGAAGAAAATGTATGAATATATGGAAGAATTCAAGGATACGTATTTGATGCAGCTGCCTCATATGCGTGATACGGAAGAAAGTAAAAAACTGTGGTACAGCGAATTAGTCCGCTTCAAAGAGAAGCTGGAAGATTTTTTGGGCGTAGAGATTACCGATGAAAAGATTCGCGAAGCCATTACCTTGAAAAACCGGGAGCGCCAGGCGAAACAAAATTTCTATCGTTTAGGTCAATTGAATCCGCCAGCCATCACGGGACAAGAGATTTTCCAAGTGATGTATGGTTCGCAATACAAATTTGATAAAGAAGAAGTTATTCAAATGCTGGAGGAAACAACAGCTAAGGTCAAAGAAGAGTACGAAGCAGGTAAACGTTTGGATGCGAAGCCAAGAATCTTAGTGACTGGTTCACCGATGGGTGGGGTGACGGAAAAAGTCATTCGCGCGATTGAAGAAAACGGCGGATTAGTCGTTGCTTACGAAAACTGTACGGTGGCGAAAGCCGTGGAGCGCTTAGTCGATGAAACGGAAGAAGATGTCTATCAAGCGTTGACAGATAAATACATCAATATCGGCTGTGCCTGCATGTCGAATAACCAGCCACGTAAAGAGTTATTAAGTCAAATGATCGATGACTATCAAGTCGACGGAGTGATCGATATGGTCTTGCAAAACTGTATTCCATTCTCAGTGGAATCACTGAAAATCAAACGCTTCTTGAATGAAGAAAAACATACACCATATATGTATTTGGAGACGGATTACTCGACTTCAGATATTGAGCAAATCAACACCCGCGTTACCGCGTTTATCGAAATGTTAGAGGAAGAGGCTGTATGTACACAATAGGGTTAGATTCTGGTTCCACCACAACAAAGGGCGTGCTCTTTTCCGATGGAGAATTGATTGATAAATATTTGATCTCTACGGCTGGAAATCCAAAAGGTGCGATGTCTGATGTTGTTGATTATTTCAAACGAAACGATGAGTTATTGAATGCGAAGTTAGTAACGACTGGCTATGGACGGAAATTATTGCCGGCGGATCTGGTGGTCACAGAAATTACTTGTCACGGAAAAGGAGCGGACTATCTGTCTCCCGGAGTCAAACAGGTCATTGATATTGGTGGACAAGACTGCAAAACGATTCAATTAAATGGCAAAGGCAATGTCGTAGAGTTCAGTATGAATGATCGTTGTGCTGCTGGAACGGGGCGCTTTGTGGAAGTGATGATGCGGACATTAGGAGAAGATATTACGGATTTGGATCATTTTGTTCAAGCTGCCAAACCGGTTACTATTAATAGTATGTGCACAGTGTTCGCTGAATCAGAAGTGATCAGTTTGATCTCAAAAGGGGAGAATCGCGAAGACATCGCACTAGGTGTCCTGCACTCCATCGCCCAACGGATCAGCAGTCAGTACTCCAAGTTACGACCGACTCGAGGAGAAGAAGTGCTATTTACCGGCGGGCTGTCAAAAAGCGCGACTTTCGCTAAAGTTTTGGAGCAATATGTCTCGGCACCTGTAAAATGTGATGAGTTATCGCAATATGCCGGAGCCATAGGCGCGGCGCAGATTGGAATAAAGAAATTAGGCTAAACAAAAAGGATGCGGCTATTGAAGCTGCATCCTTTTTAGCTGTCTTAGTGCAATACTCAATGCCGGCAAATAGAGGAAGAATAGGGATAGACGTTGCCAAAATCCGCGAGTAGATGATAGCAAGCCACCGATTATTGGTAAATAATACGCCGCGAATAAAATCAGTGACAGGATCGATCCAATCAAACAAACAGAATAAAAGATGGAAGCTGCTTTTTGCTGCTTCAAGCTTGCTTGATAAGCCAACAGTAATGGCACAAACATCATCGCTACCATCGATATTCCAGAAAAGGCCGCATGCAGAAAATAAGCGGGGCTAAAAAAGCTAGCTGATTCGTTAATATGCACTAAGCCGGTCAAAATACAATCGCCAAAGCCGTAAAGGGCGATCGCTCCTGCCAAAATTTGGGACAGCCGTTTTGATTCTATTTGAAAAAAGGAATAGACACCGAAACTCGATAAAACAAATAGTGTTCCTGTAACGACTGAACCATTATTAAAAGAGGCTTGTACAGGGCTTGTTGTTTCCCCAAGCTGGCTGATGATCATGGTCATTTGATCAAAACCAGGATAGGATCGACCTAAATAATAGGGCAATGAAAAATCCCCGACGACTGCTAAAATCAAAAATAGCGGGGACAGCTTCTTCAAAATAAGCATCAGCGACTCCTTAAAAAAGTTTTCTTCATGATACTTTATTTTCATTAAAAATTCGAGAAATAAGGGATGGAACAGCTTTTCTCTTTTTCTTTTCAGCTCTAAAAAAAATTGATACGATATTGACTGGCTAGTCATTGACTCGCAAGTCAAAAAGGAGTATTCTCTCGGTAAGTAAGTGTTACGAATCAAAGGAGAGCGAAAATTATGGAGAATAAAATCGTTTCGTTAAATAAAGTAGAGAAGCGTTTCGGCAAGTTTCAAGCGTTGAAGGATGTGACTTTTGATGTGAATAAAGGAGAGGTAGTAGGCTTTATCGGGCCCAATGGTTCAGGAAAATCCACTACAATCCGAATCCTATTAGGGATGTTGAAAAAATCCGGCGGAGAAGCAACGATCTTTGGCAAGGATGTTTGGAAGGAAGATACAGCGATCCACAAAGATATTTCTTATGTTCCCGGCGATGTTTTTCTTTGGCCCAATTTGACTGGCGGTGAGATCATTGATTTATTGCTGCGGTTGAATGGACAGCAGCGTACACAGAAAACCGAGGCTCTGATCGAGAAGTTTCAATTAGATCCTAAGAAGAAAGCGCGGACTTACTCAAAAGGCAATCGGCAGAAGATTGCATTGGTGGCGGCTTTGTCACAAGAAGCAGAACTATATATATTTGATGAGCCGACCTCTGGCTTAGACCCGCTGAATGAAAAATCCTTCCAAGAGGAAGTTCTGAAACTAAAGGAGGCGGGGAAGAGCATCTTGCTTTCTAGTCACATTTTATCGGAGGTTGAAAAGATGTGTGATCGGATTGCCATTATCCGTGAAGGTGAAATCATCGAAACCGGTGATCTGGCTTCGATGCGGCATTTGACTCGGATGGAAATTACAGTAGAAACCAAAGCAGCGCTTGATGGGATTGATCAAATAGCTGGTGTCCATAAGGTTCATTTTTCTGATGACGCTCATCAGGAAGCAGTACTTTCGGTGGATCGCGAGCAAATGACACAAATCATGGACTTTTTAGCAGACAAACAAATCATTAATTTGACCTCGACACCGCCAACCTTAGAAGATTTGTTCATGCGCTATTATGAAAAACAAGGGGCTGATTCTCATGAGTAGCGGAGCAAAAACTAGTTACTTGTTAAAGGCCAACTTGAAACAGAATCGCATCAAGCATCTAGTTTGGATCGCGATTCTTGTCGGACTGTTTGCGTCAGCATCTACAAAGTTCAATGTTTTGTTCGGGACTCAGACAGATATCGATGCGATCGTCGCGACATTGAAGACCCCGGCGATGGTTTCTTTATTTGGAGAATTCTCTGCTACGAAGCCTTATACGACCGCCAATGTTTTTGCTTCTGAGATGCTGGTCTTCATGGGGATGTTCATGGTCTTTATGAATATTTCATTGGCGATCTCTAATACTAGAGCAGAAGAGGATTCAGGATTGCTGGAAATGGTTCGCTCACGGACAGTGGGAAGATTGGCGCCAACTTATGCGACCGTCCTTGAGATTCTGTTGATCAATGGATTGATGGGGATTTTGTATGTGGCAAGCTTAATTGCTGCTGACCTGAGGGGCGCAACGATGCAGGGGGATATCTTGATGGGTGTCAGTATCGCCAGTATCGGGATCATGTTTGGGTTTATCAGTCTGTTGATGGCGCAGTTGGCGAATAATTCCCGCAGTGCCAATTTTATGAGTTACGGCTTGTATGGCTTCTTTTATATTATCCGCATGATGACGGATGTGACGAATCCCGATTGGACCTGGTTATCACCAGTCGGCTGGATTCAAAAGACGGCGATCTATACCCACGATAATTGGCTGCCGGTCATACTGACGCTAGGCTTAGGAGTTGTTTGTCTATTTGCGGCTATCAAGATCGTAGAAACAAGGGATATCGGCAGCGGCGTCTTGGCGGCTCGCGACGGAAAAGCCAAAGCGGGAAAGTTGTTATCTTCACCGCTCGGTTTAATTCTATCGGTTGAACGCAACAGTATCATTGGCTGGATTTTTGGCGGCGCTGTGCTGGGAGCAGCCTATGGATCGATCTTCAGTACGATCGGCGATATCATCGGCAGCAATCCAACGTATCGTAAGATTCTTGGCGTGACCCAGATCAATGCAGCTAATCGGGAATTGATCTTGAATTTCATGAATATGCTGGGCATGTTTTTCGTAGTAATCGCGGCTATTAGCGGTATACTGATTATTTTTCGTTTGAAGTCGGATGAAAAGAAGGGTTACTTAGAAATCTTACACTCAAAAAGCATTTCCAAGACGCGCTTAGCCTGCAGCTATTTCGGTGTTGGAACGATCGTGAGCATCGTGGTATTTACGGCAACTTTAGCTGGCGCCTTCTTTACCGGAAACAGTACCTTGGATGATCCAATCGCAATGAAATATTTTTGGCAAACATTGAGTGGGTTTCTGCCAGCTACCTTGTTCTTTGTTGGGATCGCGACATTCCTCACAGGCGCACTGCCTAAATTGACGAATGTTCTATGGGTCTATTTAGCCGGCAGTATTTTGGTGAAAATGTTTGGTCCATTATTAAATCTATCTGATGATATCGCCAATATTTCGCCTTTAGGCTGGGTAGGAAAAATCCCAGTGGACAGTGTTGATAATACTGTGATCGTCATCCTGCTGGCAGCCTTTCTAATTTTGACGATTCTTGGGATAGTAGGCTACAATAAGCGGGACTTGGAGTGATTGGATGAAGGAAGTAGTAAAAGATCCGCAGAAAGAAAAAAACATTTTAGCCACCAGTGCCAAGCTATTTGGACAGCATGGCTATCGGGAGACGAAGACGGACCAAATCGCCGAAGAAGCCGGGGTGTCCAAGGGATTATTGTTTCATTATTATGGCAATAAGGGTGGATTATACCAAGCGACTTACGTGTATGCTTCAGAGTTCTTCTATCAACGGATCGATTATTCGGTTTGGACGAAAGCTTCTGATCTATTGGAGATGGTGGTGGATGCCACTAAATATAAGATCGAGCTGCAGTTAAAGTATCCGATCGAATTTGATTTCTTGATGAAGGCGTATGCTGAAATGCCGTTATTGCCCGAACCTTTACGAGAGGCAATGATGGAACGGCTCAATAACGATGTTACTCGCAACATGACCTTGACCGATGAGGTGATCGGCAAGCTGCCATTGCGCGAAGATGTCCAAGAGGCGGATGTGCTTGAAACAATCTACGCCATTTTGAATAGCGAGACCGCGAAAATCCAGCAGGAATTGGCGCAGCATCCCGAGTGGAAAACGATTGAAGACCTGATGCCGGTGATTGATCGTTTGAAACGTAAACTAAAAATTCTTGAATACGGCTTTGTCGAACAATAAAAAAATCTGCGACTTCGTATGGAGTCGCAGATTTTTGTTTTTTTTAGAAATCACTAAAAATCATCATCACGAACAGTCCTTCTTCTGCTAAAGCACCGAAGAAAAGAATCAAGCTGTCGACAAACAGGACACTCATATTGGTGCCAAACATCACAGCTAGACGTTCCATCTTATCATCGATTTTCTTCTCTTTAAAATAAACCAGAAAAAGATAAAAATTTGCTAGTGCAAGTATGATGGTTGAGAAAATGATGGCGATCTTCATTCGTGTACCCCTTCACTTGATTAAAAAGAATCAATTTTCTACCACCCATTATACTACGCAATATGAATAAAAACAGGAAAATCGCCAAAGCTTTAAAACCGCTTTATAAAAGTTAATTAGTGGGAATAGCAAAAAGAAAACGGATTCTATTAAACTATAGAGTGATGAGATTGTAATGCTTATAGAGTGAGAATAAAAACGAGTAAAGGTTTCAAATGGAACTCTTTCTCAAGCTTAGGCATAGCTTTTTTAAGATAGTTTTAAACTCACTTTGCTTTTTCTGCGAATAATTTAAATCGACTGACAGCGGCCTGCCGCTCCGCTATACTAAAAGTAAGAGAGTTACAAAGGGGATGAGATTGATGGATTTTGCTGCATCGGATTTTGAATATTACGAACGCACGATCAAAATCATGTATCAGAATTATTATTGGAAACGGATTACGATTAGTGCAGTTGCATTAGCTATTATTATGGCTTATAGCGGGATTTTCCGTGATAATTTATTTTTGAATGTTTTATTGATGGTACTGTTGGCAGCTTTGATAGTCTATCTCTTTTTGGAAAAGCAAAAGTTCCCGGAGGTTTATCAAGCCTTTCTGGAAGAGAACCAACCAGAAGTGAAGATTCAAAAAATTCAAGAAGAAGAATATAGTTATAATGTGATGGATGATGAAAAAGTTCGGATCAATAAGAAAAACGTGCGGAACCTGCCTTCCAACAATAAGCAGTATACGATGATGGTCGGCTTTGCCAAAGCGTTTTTCTCGCGAGAACCGCTGCAAATTGTTTATTACGACATGCTTGATCTTACATATGAAGAAAAATTCCGTCTAAAACGCAATGGCTACAGCTCTGTACCACGCTTTTTACGCCGCTTTACTTTGAGTAACTTGAAGGCGAGCGCCGGAAATGCTGTCAGCTTCATTTTAGGAAATATTTTTCTATTGTTTATTCTGTTTCGTTTATTGCGTTACTTGTGGTCGTTCTTACGAATGTTCTTCTGATCATTTATGACAATACGAACGATCGACATAAAAAGGAGTTACACTTTACAGTAGTAATGCGATGGAAATTTTGACAGAAAAAGATTGTTTCAAATTAATGGTACTGGTTCTTAGGCATTCAGCTAAATCTGCTGGATGTTTTTTTTATTAAGGTGAAAAACGCTATATAAATATTTAATTTACGTTATTTAAATTCGTTTTCCAATATATTTTTTCTACTGATTTAATGAATTATTTGGATTTTTTTGCAATGTTTAGGAGTAATTCTGTTTCGTTTGAGTATCTTATTTTTGTAAAGGACATTAAGAGAATAGAATCGCCTTCTTAAGGCGGATAATTAGAAATCATTTCTTGGAGAAAGGAAGTACAATTATGACGACTAAAGCAAAAACACAGATTACTCAAAGGAAAATTTTTGGAATGAAGAGAACAAATCTTGAAAAAGCTATCATAAAATTTTACCAAGAAACGAAGAATGCGGCATTGTTAGTGGAATATGCAGTAGCAATCATGGTGAGAAATTCATTAGTGATCGGGGATTTTCAACTGCTTTTTCCAGAACAGATTAGGGAAATATTTCTACATGCGGAGCCAACGAGAATGCTGCGGAAATTTTGTCCATTTTTTGAGCTGTATTTTGCACCAGCTGAGTGGGAGCAGGTCAAAGCCAGAATGTTCAAGCATCCAAAGGAATTTCGTAAGTTGGAAGATGAGCTTCGTCCCTATAAAGACTATTTATACGCTCAAACGACCGCCATCGAGGAACTGGATGGGCAGCAATATAAGATTATCTCCGTTTTTGAAGATGCCAGTGGCAAACTGCATACCTGGAACTTAGGCGATGCTGATCCGAATATCGCTATAGAGAAGGCCGATGCCATGTTGAAGCTGCTCACGACGTTGACGATCTTTCGAAAAAATGACGTACGTCGGTTTGTAAAGCTGGAAAAATCCGATATCGTTAATTGTACACGCAAATCACTTGTGAAAAAGGAAAAAATTCAGGATGAATCCGATCAAGATACAGCCGATTTAGCAGCAGATGATGCCTTGGCTTTTCTTGATGATGAAGATTTTTTAAATGATGACAATGAAAAAACAGATATGATAGATATGACAGATATGAAAGTACAACCGACTGCTGTTAATACCAGTATTGACGAAAATTCTAATACAACAACTAATCAACTGCCTGGCACCAGCAATACCGGAACTTTGACTAAAGAAAAAACGACATCGCCTACAGAGAAGCCCGCTATGGCCCTTTCCGCATATGAGAAAATGAAAATTAATCTTAAGAAGCCGAAGAGTAAAAAACAAGAGAAAAAAGATCATGAACAAGAGTTGTATAAAAAGACACCACAGGGCCGTAAAAAGAAGGGCGAATCAAGGAAGAAACGGAAAAAGCGTTAATAATGGTTCTATTCCGGCAGCACCTTTCTTTAGCAAAACGAATTTTAGTAAAATATCGAAAAGATTTCGCAAGTTGCCTCCTCTTACATGATAAACTGTTTTTGGAACCGTTTTATTAATGACCTAGGAGGGGAAGTAATTGATCAATACAATTATTGTTGGACCGCGGGGAAAAATGGGGCGCTTGATCACGCAGATCGCCGCTGATAGCAAGGAGCTAGCGCTAGTGGCCGGAGTAGCACCAAAAGATCGTGACTATATTGGACAAGACTTAGGGCAGGTGACCTTACTTGGTCGTGAGCTTGGTGTACCTGTTGTAGATAATTTAGCGGAAGTAATTGAAGCATGCGATGTTATCATTGATTTTTCCACAAAAGAAATGGGACTTGAGGTTTTACGTTTAGCCAAAGAGCATAAGAAGGCCTTAGTCTGTGGAACAACTGGCTTTAGTCCAGATGAAATGAATTTATTTCGAGAAGCTGGGGAAACAATCCCGATGCTTTATGCCGCAAATACTTCTAAGCTGGTCAATGTTATGAACAAGCTGCTGCAACTAGCAACATCTGCGATCGGTGAGGAAACAGATATTGAGATTGTAGAAATGCATGATCGTTGGAAGAAGGATGCGCCGAGTGGTACAGCAAGAGAAATGGGTGAGTTGATTGCACGGGAATTAGGTGCGGAGCTTTCAGATTTTGCAGTTTATGGTCGAGAAGGAGCAGGAGAACGTAAACCGAGAACGATCGGCTATCACTCCATCCGAATGGGAGACACACCCAGTAGTCATACGGTTTTCTTTGGCGGCTTTGGTGAACGACTAGAGATCAGCCACCATTCAACGGATTGGCGGGGATTTGCTAAAGGGGCGTGTGACTGTGCAGTCTTTCTAGCCAGACAAGCTCCGGGCTATTATTCTGTTTCGGATGTGCTGAAGCTGTAAAAAATGTGCTTTTTTATCTTTTTGAAATTACACTTATTTTAAGAAACAAGCCTTTTAGGAATGATTTTTTTCTCTTTTCGGAGAGTTTATTAATTGACTTCTCATTTTTTAAATGATAAATTGAGTTCAATCATTTGAGGAGGTCAGGACTCATGACAAACAACACTGCGAAATTTATGAATCTTCAAACAGTTGAATCAGCATGTTGTTGTATGGTGCAAAAAAGCAGCATACTAATTTGTCATGTCTATTAACTGTTCTGAACTCGTTTAAAAATGAAGGGAACTTCTAATTTAAGACGAATCCAAGAGGTGCAGCTTTAATAGCTGCACCTCTTTTTGCATTTCAACTCAATTGAGCTAGCTGCATAAAAACTTAAAGACAGGAGGAACTACCATGTGTTGTTGCTTAACCGATGAACGCTGAAAACATACTAACTAGGAGGAAATAATATGCATTTATCAACCAAATTGATCCACGGAGGAATTAGTGAAGATCCATTGACAGGAGCGGTTAGTGTACCGATCTATCAAACATCGACTTATCGTCAAACAAAATTAGGGCAGCCAGGTGACTTCGAATATTCTCGTTCTGGTAATCCAACTCGCATGGCATTGGAGGAATTGATTGCCGAACTTGAAGGCGGTGTGCAAGGTTTTGCCTTTGGTTCTGGCTTGGCAGCAATTCATGCGACATTATCCTTATTCCAACCAGGAGATCATTTGATTTTAGGTGACGATGTTTATGGTGGAACCTTCCGCTTATTAGAAAAAGTATTCAAACCGCTAGGGTTAAGTTATACGATGGTGGATAGCCGTGATCTAGCCCAACTTGAAGAGGCGCGGACAGATCAGACGAAAGCTCTTTATCTAGAAACACCTAGTAATCCTTTGTTAAAAATAGTCGACATAGAGAAAAGTGCTGCTTGGGCGAAATCACACAACCTATTAACTATTGTGGATAACACTTTCGCTACACCATATCTACAACAGCCATTAGCACTAGGTGCGGATATTGTCTTACACAGCGGAACAAAGTATTTAGGTGGACATAGTGATTTAGTCGCTGGTTTGGCAACGACAAACAAAGAAGGACTAGCCGAAAAAATCGGGTTTTATCAAAATTCGATCGGTGGTGTCTTAGGACCTCAAGATAGCTGGTTGCTGCAAAGAGGGATCAAAACCTTAGCAGTAAGAATGGAGGCTCATCAGAAGAATGCGGAAACGCTCGCAAACTATTTAGTTGCTCATCCAGCCGTAGCAAACGTATACTATCCTGGGTTAGGTAATCACGCCGGTCATGAAATCGCCACAAAACAAATGCGCGGATTTGGTGGAATGGTCGCCTTTGAATTGGTGGATGAAAGTAAAGTGGCGGAATTTGTTGAAGCACTTGAAGTTATCACTTTAGCGGAAAGTTTAGGTGGGGTAGAAAGCTTAATCGAAGTTCCAGCTGTTATGACCCATGCATCAATTCCTAAAGAAAAACGCGAAGCCTCCGGAATAAAGGATGGCTTAATCCGTTTATCGGTTGGAATAGAAGATATCGAAGATTTGAAGCGTGATTTAAGCCAAGCATTAGAAGGGAAAGAATAAAATGAAAAAATCAATGATTGCAGTTGCCAGTTTATTAGTCGTAGGTGTCTTGTTTTTGGCAGGCTGCCAGTCTAAAGCTGACAATAATGAAGCAAGTTCAAAAAATGTTTTGCGGGTTGGAACAGAGGGAACATACTCTCCGTTTTCTTATCGAGATGATAATGACAAGCTCACTGGCTACGATGTAGATGTTGCCAAAGCAGTTGCTAAGAAAATTGATTATAAAGTGAAATTCGTTGAAGCTCCATGGGATTCGATGTTAGCCGCCTTTGATGCGAAGAAATCTGATGTGATTTTCAATCAAGTATCGATCACTCCTGAAAGAAAAGAAAAATACTTGTTTAGCACACCGTATTCCATCTCTCATCCAGCGTTGATTGTCAATAAAGACAACAATGAGATCAAAGATTTCGCTGATTTGAAAGGGAAGAAGTCTGCACAATCATTGACCAGTAACTATGCACAAATGGCAGAAGACCTTGGAGCAGAAATCTCCAGTGTTGATGGCTTCAGCAAGGCAGTAGAATTAGTCAGTGACAAACGTGCAGATGCGACATTGAACGATGATGTAACTTATTATGACTATCTAAAACAAAAGCCAGATGCACCAATTAAAATTGTGAAAACCTCGGATGAAGCAACCGAAGTAGCCGCAATGTTCCATAAAGGCGATGAAAAATTAGCTGAAAAAGTTGATAAAGCCATTAAAGAATTAGAAGCCGATGGCACATTGACGAAGCTGTCAGAAAAGTATTTCAATAAGGATATTTCTAAATAGAGGGGAGGAGTAAGTAAGATGGAACGAACGATTGAAATTATTCAAAGCTCGGCGCTTCCGTTGTTTTGGGCACTGTTAAAAATGACGATTCCGTTGACCCTAATCTCTTTTGCATTAGGAATGGTTTTGGCATTGATTACAGCTTTAGCACGGATTTCAAAGAACCGTATCCTGAATGGAATTTTCTTTCTCTATGTGTGGATCTTCCGCGGAACTCCGTTATTAGTTCAGTTATTTATCGTCTTTTTTGGGCTCCCATCTGTGGGAATCCAAATGGATGCTTGGACAGCGGCGATTTTAACATTCTCATTAAATACTGGCGCGTATGCTTCTGAAAACATTCGTTCCGCTTTACTTGCGATTCCTCAAGGTCAATATGAATCGGCTGCGTCGTTGGGAATGAGCCGTTGGCAGATTTTGTATCGGATTATTGCACCGCAGGCTTTTAAGATTGCTTTGCCGCCGTTGTCTAATAACTTTGTTAGTTTGGTAAAGGATACGTCATTGGCAGCCAGCATCACAATTGTTGAGATTTTTTTGACCGCCCAACGCATCGCTGCTCGAACTTACGAGCCATTGTTGTTATATAGCATGGTGGCGGTGTATTATCTGGTCTTTTGTACCTTCTTGAATTATCTGCAGTCCGTACTTGAAAAACGGATGGTCTATTAGGAGGAAGCGTGATGTTAACAATTGAAGAATTAAATAAAAGCTTTGACGATACCAAAGTGTTAAAGGAAATTGATTTAACCTTTCAACCAGGAGAAACGACCGTCATCTTAGGACCATCGGGCTCAGGGAAAAGTACCTTGCTGCGTTCAATTGATTTATTGGAAACGCCTGACAGTGGTCGGATCAAAATCGGTCAGGATGATCTTTCCTTTCCGCAGAATTTGTCCTTTCGGCAATTAAAAGAATATCGGGGCCATTTTAGTATTGTTTTTCAAGCGTATAACCTTTTTCCCCACTTGACTGTGATTCAGAACGTCATGGAAGGTCCTACGCAGGTGAAAAAAGTTTCGAAAGATAAAGCTCGGAAACAAGCGGAGCAGCTGCTGACAAAAGTCGGCTTGTTAGACAAAGCCTCAGAGCATCCGAAACAATTATCAGGTGGACAAATGCAACGGGTAGCGATTGCTCGTGCATTGGCAATGGAGCCGGAATTTATGTTGTATGACGAACCAACTAGTGCACTCGATCCAGAGCTGGCACAAGAAGTTCTACAAGTTATCAAAGATTTAGCCGAGTCAGGCAATGGCCAGATTGTTGTTACCCATCATTTGGAATTTGCTCGTAAAGTTGCCGATCGCATCGTTTTTCTGGAAGATGGACAAGTGACGTTTGATGGCAGCAGCCAAGCCTTTTTTGCAAGTGAGAGTCCTCGTATCCAACGTTACTTGCAGCAATTTCTATAAACAAAAAGCCGACATCGAATTTTGATGTCGGCTTTATGCAAGCAAGGGAAATATAATAATTCAAGCGTTTAAAGGATTGGTGTATCAAATCTTTTAACGCTTTTCATCTACTCTTCTTTCTAACAAGACGGGTAGATGAAACTGAATACTGCTCCTGCAATTTTCATTGATAGATATCGTTATTGAGAGATATTTAATCAATGGAAAGAAGTCAGAGAGAGTTGTAGCGATGATCACTAAGAGATATCGCAATTTAGGAGGAGGAAAGGACCACTACTTCATTAAACTGATTTGGAAGCATTGTTCAATAATTGATATTTTAAATTTAATAAATTGGAGGTCTAGATAAATGCAAATCTTTCCAAAAGGGAAATTAAATCCAGAGATTGCTCATTTTAAAGGCGAAAATTATATGGAAATATTGGCGAGTAATCAACAGTATAACCATGGCGTGGCGAATGTTACTTTTATGCCCGGTTCACGAACGGATTGGCATGCACACCATTTCGATCAGGTATTACTGATTTTATCTGGTCGTGGTTGGTTGCAGATTCAAGGACAACCAAGGCAATTGTTACAGGCTGGTGATAGTTTTACTATTCCTGCTGATGTCTGGCATTGGCATGGTGCGACTGATGATAGTGAGTTTGTCCACATTGCTGTGGGTGCCGATCCTAATCCCTTGGCAACTGAATGGGGAAATCCAGTAGACTCATTCTAAGTATCGTTATGAATGCTTTTTTCTAATTTCATTCATTTTCAATGAGTATGTGGATTTTGAGGCGTCATATATTTTTGATGTAGACAAAAAAGGAGACTAACTACCAAAAATTGGTCGTTAATCTCCACTTTACAGAGTACAGTTTATTTGAATCTCAAAAAACTATTCTTTAGTAGTGGTCCCGAGATTAGTCTTGGGGCCTATTTTGTGTTGTTGATCTGGATTAGTATTTGTTTAATTGGGCCTTTGCTTTTGGTTCTTGCACTTTCACTAAGATCATTTTCGTGATTTCCATCAATAGAACGGCTGAAGTAGCTAAAGCGAGTGCTAAACCAATTTCCTTCAAAGCGAAGGCTGCAGGAATAGCAAAGACTTCACGCAATCCTGGTAACAATGTCAGACTGAATAGTCCGGCACAAACAAGTATCGCAAGCAGTACCATTTTATTGGAGAACAAACCAACCTGAACGGAAGTCTGTGTATTTGAACGAGCCGCAAAGGTTTGTAATGTCCGGCTCAAGATCAAGGTTGAGAAGGCCATCGCAACACCCATTTCAGCTGATTGCAGGTTTCCGATCCATTGGGCGGTGATTACGGCAATAGCGATCAAAATTCCACGATAGGTTACAGAAATCAATGTCTTCCCAGTGAAGATCCCGCTATCTGGATCACGTGGCTGACGTCTCATAATCGTCGGCTCCGCTTTTTCCATCCCTAAGGCAATTGCTGGCAGTGAGTCATTGACTAGGTTGATAAATAGTAGCTGTAGAGCCGTGAAGGGGTTCGCCCAGCCAATTGCTAAGGCGAAGACGATCGCAATGATCGCGCCTAAGTTTCCAGCAAATAGATAAGCCACAGCTTTTTTGATATTATCAAAAACATTTCGTCCAACTTCAACTGCTTTAATGATCGAGGCAAAGTTATCGTCAGTCAAGACCATCGCGGCAGCATCCTTCGCAACATCCGTTCCGGTTCCCATCGCAATCCCGATATCCGCCTGTTTCAAAGCAGGGGCATCATTGACGCCGTCACCAGTCATAGCAGAAATTTTTCCCTTATCCTGCCAAGCTCGGACAATCCGGATTTTGTTTTCCGGTGAAACACGCGCATAAACAGTAATTTGCTCCAATTGATCCGCTAGTTCGGCGTCACTCAACTGATCTAATTCAGCGCCCGTCAAGGCCATGTCTCCTTGCTGGAAAATCCCGATCTCTTTAGCGATAGCGACAGCAGTTGTCTTGTGGTCACCAGTGATCATCACTGTCTGAATACCTGCTGAGTTGGCATCAGCGACCGCTTGGAAAACTTCTTCCCGCGGCGGATCGATCATTGCTAGTAAACCGACCAAAACAAGATTTTCTTCATCAGCCAACGTTAGTTCATCAGTTGTCACTTCTTTATAAGCAAAGGCTAAAACACGCAGTGCCCGTTCAGAAAAGGCTTCGTTTTGTTTTTGGAAACGCGATTTCAGCTCTGGAGTAAAATCAACGACTTGCCCATCAAGCAAGACTTTCGAGCTGCGTTCAAAGACGATATCAGGACCGCCTTTCGTCACCATTGTTTTTTGTTGATCGATCGTATGAAGCGTCGACATTAATTTCCGATCAGAATCAAAAGGCAGTTCTGCTTCACGGGGATACTTCTCCCGCAATTCACGGTACGATTGATTTTGTTCTTCGCTATAGTCGATCAATGCGATTTCAGTTGGATCACCTAGTTTTGTTCCATCTTCACTGATCGTTGCGTCATTGGCAAGAACGCTGATCTCGATCAACCGTTGCTCATCGGCTTCCCATTGCTTTGGATCACTTGAAAATTCTCCGCTTTGTCCATCAGCTAAGAAGTGATCTACGACAGTCATTTTGTTTTGAGTCAGCGTACCTGTTTTGTCAGTACAAATAATACTTGTTGAGCCTAATGTCTCTACAGCGGGCAGCTTGCGAATAATCGCATGTTGTTTCGCCATTTTCTTTGTTCCTAATGAAAGGACAATCGTGACGATTGATTGCAGCGCTTCGGGAATCGCAGCTACCGCAACCGCAACAGCGAACATAAAGGCATTAACGATGTCTTGTGTCATATCGGCTGAACCGTCTAAGAAGACACGCAGTAATTGAACACCTAAGATCACTAAAGATAGAACTAAGATCGCAATACTTAATTTCTTACTGAAACGATCCAATCCGCGTTGCAGTGGTGTTTTTTGTTCAGTCGTTGATTCTAGTAAACCAGCGACCTGACCAATCTCAGTTTCACTACCAGTAGCAGTTACTAAGAATTTTCCACGACCATACGTAACGATCGTTCCGCTGAAGACCATATTGACACGATCACCAATCGGTACATCATTGTTCAATGTTGTGATCTCTTTTTCAGCAGGGGTCGATTCACCGGTCAACATGCCTTCATCGACCTTCAGCGAACCTGCCTCTAATAATCGACCATCGGCGGGCACGTAATCTCCAGCTTCCAGAATAACGATGTCGCCAGTCACAATATCTTTAGCAGGAATACTTTGCTCTTGTCCTCCACGAAGAACGCTGGCATCTGGTGCAGAAAGCTTTTTCAACGCATCCAGGGAACCCTCAGCTTTTTTCGTCTGAATGACACTAACGACCGAGTTCAATAGAAGTACTGCAAATATGACGATTGATTCGACATGAGCGCCCATAATCATCTGAACGACAGCAACGATCAACAGCACGATCACCATTGCGTCTTTGAAGGTTTCAAAAAATAAGGTCAGCGAGGATTTCTTCTTCGCTTCTTTTAGTTGGTTTGGACCATTTTCCTGCAGTCGTTTTTGGGCTTCTGCTGGACTTAATCCTTCTGGCGCAGTGTTCAAGTCTTTCATTAATCCATTTGTTTCATGTTGGTACGCGTGTTTTGTCAATTTATATCCCCCAATAATTTTTATTTCACTTGATTTGGTGCTTTTGCAGTTGATATCGTTATACGCGTATGATTTACTAACCCGTTAATAGAGGCTAGCTCAATACTTACGAAATCATTTTTTCAAAAAACGAAAAAATGAGCTTATTTTCGTACGCATATCATTCTACTAACCTGCTAAAGCAGGAAGTAGAACTGACAAAACAGAAAGAGACCCAAGGCAAGTGTTTAAACTTGTCTTAGGTCTCACCATTTCATACGATACCAGAAAACCATTACTGGTTAACTTACTGTTGATATCACAACAACAACGTTGCCGGTTACTCCCCTAAGGAGTTATTAATATGTTTAAATCTTAACGGAAATGATTTTTGATTGCAAGAAAAATGCTAGTTCTACTAAATAAAGTCATCAAATAAGTTAGAAAAGCCTTGATAGTCTCGATTTTTCTGAAGTTATTTAATTTTTCTTAAGCGACTATTTTCCGGCAATGATCGTTTTGATTGTACTTTCGTCCAAACCTTTTAAAACTTGGATCAGCATTTCCCGAGCGGCATCAAAATCAGCGATGCTGAACATCGTTTGGTGGGTGTGAATATAGCGTCCACAAACACCAATCACAGTACTTGGAATTCCTTCGTTCGCAGTATGCGCGGCACCTGCATCAGTTCCGCCTTTAGAAACAAAGTATTGATAAGGGATGTTGTGAGTTTCGGCAGTATCCAGTAAATATTCCCGCAAACGAGGAAGCAGGATCATGCCGGGATCTTGGATACGCAAGAGCGTTCCTTCACCTAAATGACCGAAAGTTCCGTTGGTTGTCACTAAATCATCCGCTGCAGAGCAGTCTACCGCGAAAAATAGATCAGGTTGGAATTTTGTAACGGCTGGTTTTGCCCCACGCAAGCCAACTTCTTCTTGAACGTTGGCACCAGCGATCAAGGTGTAATCCAATGTTTCTTTTTGTAATGCCTCTAAGGCTTCTAGCACCACGGTACAACCGTAACGGTTATCCCAAGCTTTACTGATAATATTTTTTCCATTTGCAGTTTTAACTGTTTCGGTTTGGGGAACGATCGTATCACCTGGCAAAACGCCGTACGCCAATGCTTCCTCTTTTGATTCAAAGCCGGCATCAAACAGGATATCCTCAACTTTGATTTGACCCTGTCCACTGGTTCCACGCAATAAATGCGGCGGCACGGAAGAGGAGATACACGGATAGTTTCCTTTGCTGGTTTTTAGAGTAAATCGTTGAGCAGAAACGACATAAGGATTCCAGCCGCCTAGAGGTACGACCTTAAATAATCCGCGTGAAGTGATCTCTGTCAGCATGAAGCCAACTTCGTCCATGTGAGCAGCTACCATGACACGTGGTTTGTTTTCCTCAGCTTGACGCAGACCAAAAATACCGCCCAAACCATCTTGCTGCACATCATCAACTAATGGTGTAATAGCTGATCGCATGTAACTGCGAATATCTTCCTCAAAGCCGCTGGTTCCTTGCAGCTCAGTTAATTCTTTGATTCGTTGAAATGCTTTTTCTTCCATCAATGGTCCTCCTCAAATGTTAAAATCCGTTCTCATTATAAGCCTTTGGTACCTGAAAATAAATTAATTCAAAGTCAAGAAATTTTTGATTGCTTTTTTCTTGTGCATCGCCGAAAGTCGACTCAATGATTTCAGCTAGTTTTGCTGGGGAAAAATCATCGGCAAAATATTCCTGGAAAAATTCACGACTGATATCCTCTTGCTTTGTGTAGGAGAAAATTTTTGTGTGATATGAAATACCCAACTCGTTAAGAAATATTTTATAGCGATCATTTAATAATAAATCAGGATTCTTGTCCTCGTAGGAAGAGAAGAGTTGATCTTCATCTTTTACGACTCGCAGAATTAGACACCAATTTTTACTGACTTGGCAGAAATCAAGGAAATCTGTTTTTGTCTGTAAAACAGGATTCATCGCGGTAAAAGCAATGTCATAACTATGTTTGTTCAGATGTAAAAACGTTTTTTGATCTTGCTTGATTAGTTGAACATTTTCCCCAGCTTTCGTTCCAGCCAGCTTCAGCATTTCCTTTGAGATATCCACGAGGTCATACTTTTTAACGTATTTTTGGAAGGCTGTTAAGTAACGACCTGTCCCGCCAGCGAGATCCAAAAAGGACTGGCAAGGAAGGATGTTTTCCTCTAGTAAAAAGTCCCGCAGATCTTTCGCGATCGGAAATGTTGATTCTTGTTGGATGGCTTCATACTCTTCGGCGAATTCATCCCAAAATGTTTCGAGTTCATTCAAATAGTCAGACATAAGAACCTTCTTTCTAAACGTTGATCGTCTCCAGTATACACGTCAAAAATAGAAATTTGAAATTTGATGGATGTAACCAAAGTAAAAAAAAACCTATCCTCACGGCCTCGTATTCGAAGCAAGTGGGATAGGTAAAAATGTTTGCTTTCTATTCTAATTTTTGCTGTTCGCGCTTGGCGATCATTGGCAAAATCATGCCCAACAGGATCAAGACGATCGGTGTAACGATATTTGTGAACAGCTGAAACATCCAAGAACTAGGATCGGCTGCATAATCCACTTTCGGCAGCATACCTAGGATACAAGCTAGGATAGTGAAGGCAAAACACCAGAATCCAACGAGGAAACCCAGCTTCGGATTTTTAATGAACTTGTATTCCGATTTGAATTTTTTATATTGAACATTCAGCATCATATAGGCGAAGAACACCCAGATATAACGCATCGGCATCACGATGGAATTCAGATTAGTCAACCATTGGACCAAGATACTCATACTCTTGATTCCGAAAATTGGCAGAATGATAATGATACTAACGAGAATCCCCGTCAATAAATAGCCATTAATCAACGTGCCATTTTTATTTTTCTTCCGCAGCCATTGAGGCACGTATTCTGGATCGGCATCGGAAAGTAAGATTTTTAACGGCGCATCGATGGAGAAGGCTAGCGCGGAGGACTGCACAGCTGTTTGTGCTAATCCATAGATAATCATTAAAATATTACCTACACCTAGATGATTGCCGAGAATTTGGAAGGCACTATAAGCGCCATTCGCCATCAAATCATCGGGAATATTGTTGCTGTCAAACAGCATTCCCATGGCAACAGAGCCAAGAACGGCGCTAATCCCGATCATAGTTGCCATAAAGATCATAGCTTTTGGAAAGTTTTTCGTAGGACGATCGATCGAGTTGACATAAGGCGATATTTTCTCCGCCCCACCCACCGCAAAGACCAGCATCGAAATCGTCGCGAAATAGCCTAGATTGAAATTAGGAATGTAGGTTTTAAGACTACCCATATCTGGTGTCGCAACTTTGAATGATGGATCAATAAATGGAACGGCTACAGCTAAAATGATGAATAAGATTGACATGACCAACATTCCTGATCCAGCCACACTTCCAATGACTTTCAAGGTGGTCAGTCCTTTGGTAGAGAGGAATAAAAAAATCAAGAAAATAATTAAAGAAATGATAGCGACGATTTGGACACTCATGTCTGTTGCTACTTCACCATTTCCCTTGAACACCCAACCGAGAGCAATCAATACAGATTGCGGCTTCTGAGCTAGATAGGTGATGTGGACGACCCAATACGTCCATGCCGCATAATAAGCGATCTTCCTTTTTCCAGTTGTTTCTTTGACCCAGGAGCTGACCCCGCCGGAGCTCGTTTTAAAGGTGGAACCTAATTGACCGACGATCAACGCATAGGGAATAAAATACAGCAACATAATCAATATCCATGAAACAACGACGGAAATTCCTTGTTGTGCGTAATTGTTGACGACATTGCCAAAACCCCAGACCATACTAAAAGCAATCATTGATACAGTGAACCAGCGGATCTTTTTATCAGTCATTTGTTTTCTTCCCTTCTCTCTAAGTTCAAAACTTCACATGACTAAAAATACAAACGCTTTCATACCTTATTTAAGTATAGAGAATTGGTAATAAAAATTTATCTACTTAACAGATTTCTAATTCACTTTTTTTTAATTATCATATTCGTTTCATTTTTGTCTTTTTGCATGAGTCCTAAGAATGATAAAATGACCTTTGGAAAGAGGTGTAGAGATGGAAATTAAACGAAGTGATAGAGAGGCGCTAATGCCCTTTTTAGATAACATTTTTGAGCAGCAGTACGAAGCACAATTTGCGAACAATATGCCAGAATCAACAGAAGAAACGTGGGCTTTCGGTGCATGGATCGAAGGACAATTAGCGGGTGCTATTGTGGGCAAGCGTCAATATGATACGTTACATATCTCTTTGTTGGGAGTTGATGACACGTATCAGAAATTGGGCATCGGCTCCAAATTGATGCAGGAGATGGAAGAGCAAGCGATTCAAGAGAAGGTTATAACGATCACCTTGACGACGAAAGCATACCAAGCACTAGGCTTCTATTTAAAGAACGGATTTGAAGTTTTTGGTGAATTGGCAGATGTTCCGATGGTCGGTACAACGAAATATTATTTGGTCAAAAGAATAAGCAGGTGAGTGTAGTTTTCCACTCGCCTGCTTTATTTTAAAAGTAATAGTATTGTACGACCATGATGATGATCAAAACGATAATTCCCGGTAAATAATTCGAGACACGGATTTTGGTCAGCTTCATGATGTTCAAGCCGATCGCTAAGATCATCAGACCACCGATCGCACTGATCTCAGTCATGATGCTGTCTAATAATTCTGGTGGTAAATAGCGGACAATAAAGCTGGCAAAAATAGTGATGATTCCTTGATAGATCAAGACGGGAAAAGCGGAAAATAGCACGCCGATGCCTAACGATGCTGTCAACATAATCGACATGAAACCATCCATGACTGCTTTAGTAAATAAGGTCTGGTGGTTGCCAGCTACGCCACTTTCAATCGCCCCAATGATACCCATTGAGCCAATCACATAAATTAAAGTGGCCGTCACGAAACCCTCCGCGAAATTGCCGTTACCACGGGCAAACCGTTTTTCTAACAGCAAGCCTAAATGAGTCATGGAATCCTCAATTTTTAAAAATTCACCGATCATTCCGCCTAAACAAATACTGATAATGATAACCGTAAAAGAAGTGGTCTGCATCGACATTTGGATCGCCAAAGCAATCGTTCCCAAGGCGATTCCCTTGGTCACCGTTTCTTTCGTTTGCTCAGTAATATTTCGTAAAACAATCCCAGATAAACTCCCCGCAACAATTGCCAGAAAGTTGACAAATGACCCCAACAACAACATAACCTTCACCCGTTTCTATGAAATTCATTAGAAAATAATTAAACCTTGTTTAGCACTCATCTTACCACGAGTGGAATTTTTTTTGAATAGGAATAAAAAAACTGCAAACAACTTCTATCAAAAGAAGTGTTTACAGTCTATTGGGCAAATGATTATTGCGCGGTCTTTTCACGTTCTCGTTTGGCTAAGGTTGGCATAATAAATCCCAAACCAATTAACACGACGATGCCGACAATATTAATGATCAGTTCGTGCCAGAACAAACTAGAGCCATAAGGGGCATCCTGCGGCAGGATACCGAACAAAGTAGCAATGACGGTAACCGCTAGACACCAGCCGCCAACAAAGACGGCCATCCGATCATTTTTGATAAAGACATAATCTGATTGAAATTTTTGACTATCTAGACGAATCCGAATAAAGGCGTAGAAAATCCAACATGTGACACCGGGAGAAATAATGCCGTTTAGATTTAACAGCCAGTTGAAGATGTCATTCATCTCAGGTAAGAAGACGCCTAACAATAGAATGAAGGCACTCAAAGCAGTCGTTAAAATATACCCATTGATGGGTAACCCATCCGCGTTCAGCTTGGTTAGTTTCTTCGGCATGAACTGTTTACCGGTATCGGAGATCAGCATGCGGGTCATGGCGTCTAGCAGGACAGCTAGCAGGGCACACATATAGATAATTTGCGTGACTGCAAAAACGTACATCAAGGAGTTGCCTAAATGGAAGAATTCTCCTAAACGCTGAAAGGCATAATACGAGCCATTCATTTTTAGATTATTTGGCAAATGATGAGCGTTAAAGAAGACACCTAAAGAAAATGAACCAAAGACCGTTAAGAAGATGGTCATCACCGTCAGCATGATCATCGCTTTTGGAAATTCCCTTTGCGGCTTGCGCATCCGGGTCACGAATGGAGCAACTAGTTCCGCACCATTAATGGCATAGATCAACAGCCCGATCGTGGTTAGATAATGGAGATCAAATTTCGGAATGACCGCCCCCAGATTCATCGGCTGTGTTTCAATGTGCCCATTTGGCATAAATAGGGAAGCGAAGGTCATGAAGACGAACAAAATCGCCATGATGAACATGGCCCCGCCGCCCAGAGTACTCAATACTTCCAACGATTTTTTAAAATGGCGCTGCAGGAAAATGAAGGCTAAAAAGACACAAAAGGTCAATAGCGCGAACATCGAATTAGACATTTTGTCTTCCATTGAATCGTTGCCGTTTACTAGCCAGCCGAAGCCGACGACGACAGCATTTGCGGTATCGACGACGTAAGGGATCGACGCCGCCCAATAAGTCCATGCTGTGAAATAACCCAAGCGATCACCGCTAGTTCCTCGAACCCATGAGGTCAGTCCACCACCTTCATGGTTAAAAACCGATCCCAACTGTCCAACCATCAGCGAGTAAGGAATCACATATAATAGCAGTAAAATTATCCAAGAAGTAATGACCCCTAAGCCCTGGTTGGCAAAGTTATAAATAATATCATCAAATCCGATGACGGTGACAAACGACATCATGGCAAGCACAGGCCATGAGATAAAACTTTTCTTTTCCTCGATCATATAAAATGCTCCTTCAAAATAGTTTAGGCAAATGATTTCGTCAGAGCTAATGATGGAGGCTTATTTCGATACCCCACGAAGATCCCCTTTCTGTTCACAAAATACGATCTATCATCCCATAAAAATATAAATAATGCCAACAAAAAACTGTTTTTCATTGATAGTTTAGCATAGATTCATTTTTGGGACAGAATCCGCCATTTGGAAGCTCTTTCTGTTCAATCCCGATTTTTTTGGCTATACTGGTATAGTAGAAAAGGAGGGCGTTCATATGAATGAATTTTTAGCCGAAGAAGAAGAGAAATCAGAAGAAAAAAATCCGATGATGTTAAAATTGTTGAAGCAACGGACAATTTTGATTTATGGTGAGATCAATCAAGATCTGGCAAAGACAGTGACGGAACAATTGCTTTATTTATCCGCAGTTAGTGACGAACCGATTACGATGTTTATCAACAGTCAAGGAGGTCACGTAGAGTCTGGCGACACCATCCATGATATGATCCGCTTCATTAAACCAAAGGTAAAAGTAATCGGAACCGGTTGGGTAGCAAGTGCTGGGATTACGATTTATTTAGCAGCGGATAAAAGAAATCGTTATAGCCTGCCGAATACTCGCTACATGATCCATCAACCAGCTGGCGGCGTTCAAGGTCAATCGACGGAGATCCAGATCGAAGCCAAAGAAATTTTGCGCATGCGTAAACGGGTGAACAAATTGATCGCTAAAGCAACTGGTCAAACACTGGAACAAATCGAAAAAGATACGGATCGTAATTTCTGGTTATCAGCAGAAGAAGCCAAAGATTACGGCATCGTCGGTAAAATTGTTGAATCTGACACAGCAATCAAATAGTAAAAAGTGATCGTGACTGCTATCAATCAGATTGGCAGAAACAATAGTGAGCACCTAAAGCAGAATGAATTTCTGTTTTAGGTGTTTTTTTGTTTAGCAGAACAGCCAGCGAAATAATTACCGTTTTTAGGTTTAAAAGAAATAAAAACAGCAAACTAGAGTGAATGATCATTTTTCGTGAGTCATTTTCCTACTTTTGAGAAAAACCGATAGACAAGAAAATGTGAATCTGCTAATGTTAGAAGAAAAATAAATTTTGATGTGAAAATTTTAAGGAGGAACAAATTTGGGTGCTAAATTAAAAGAGTTATTAGGATTGCCTTCTTTGCGTGAAGCTCAACTAATGAGTGGACAAAATTGCTTAAATCAAACGGTGACATCCTTGTCTTTCTTGGATATTTCAGATATGGATGATTATGCGGCTTTGCTTGAAACCAATGAATATCACTCCGGTGAGCTGGCACTGACTTCTTTTTTCAACATCAAAGACGACGTAACGAAGCAATGCGAAACGATTCGTCGGTTACATAAAATGGGCGAGATGGGGATCATTCTCTATTACGTAGGGATCGTGGTCCCCAAGCTATCATCCAAAGTGATCCAGACGGCTGAGGAGTTAGATTTTGTGATCATTCAAATGCCGAAAAATCAAAGTCAGATTCGCTACAGCGAGGTGATCGTTGAGGTCACGGCAGAAATTTTGAAGGCTCGTCCAACAGAAAACATCGTTAATGAAGTTCTAGAAAAGGCCTCGCTGCTGCCGGAGCATCTGCGGACTGTGGAAGTGACTTTACGGCTGCTTTCCGATCTTTTGCGCACCAACATCATTTTGACCAATCCAGATAATGAAGTGATCAATCAGATCAAATGGCCGCGAAATTCTTCCGTTGATCTGGAAAGATTGCTGCGTCGAGTCGTAGTAGAGGATGGCAAGCAAGTAGAAAAAAATGATTTTGGGATTTTTTACAAGGAGCTTTACCACAAGGAAAATGGCGTCCTGCGTTTTTATTTATTGAAGGAGCATGAGCTATTGACCGAAGCCGAGTGTGGACAATCGGTCGAGCTGCTTCAAGTCACGATGAATTTGTGGGGCAAGAAGCATGGTGAAGTCAGCGAGTACGCCTTGGTGCAGGCCATCTTGAATGATGAAAGCGAAAAAATGTATCGCTTAGCCAATCATTTGAAGATCGATGTCAAAGGGATCGGTCTGATGTGGCTGCTGCAATTAAATGATCTTAGAGAAGAAAAGAAGCTGAAGGAAGATATTCTGGCGTATGCCTCCAAGTTTTACAAAACGTGTGTGGCCCAATTAATTGATGATCAGCTGATCGTATTACTAGGAAATTACTGCCATAATGATTCCGAATTGGAGCTGGGAGAAGCCTACCTTCAGGCCAGTCCTTATCAGGACTCGATCGACAGTATCGTCTTGTGTCCACGACTGCGTAATACTACGGATGTGCGAATGACCTATCAATTAGTCAATAAAGTCGCGTTGCAGCTGCCGAAGTTATTCCATGGAAAGAAGAGCTTTTCCATCAGCGAGATTCGCCAGGTCGCCTATGCCACTAAGCTGATCCAAGCTGGGGAAGCCGAAGTGGAAGAAACCTTGAGTGTATTAGCACCAATTATGGATAGCAAGGAGCAACTGATGACGTTGTGCAGCTTTCTGTTGGATGCTGGCGCTGATTTTCAAGTATGCAGCGAGCAGCTGTTTATCCATAAAAACACGGTGAAGTATCGGATCAAAAAAATCAGTGAGGCCTTAGGCTACAATGTCATGCGTTTCTCTGAGAGCTACGAATGCTACGTTGCCTGCTTGACCTATCGTTTGATCAGCTTGTAAAAACATAGTAACAGCGACCCGAGAATGTGGGCCGCTTTTTTTTGTCAGTTCCGCTTTTCGCAGTGTAAAAAGATTGAGAGATGTTCATTAGATAAGAAAATTGATGATTGTGCTGTTTAGCGGAATGGTATGCAAGACGAAACTCAAATACCTTATAATAGCGCTAATAACGCATCAATGTCCGCTTCCTTTGTAGCCCAGCTAGTCGCAAAACGAATCACCGTATGGGTGTCATCGTACTGTTCCCAGAAACCAAAGGCCACAGATTTTTTCAGTTCTTCCATTTGGCTATTCTCCAGGATGATGAACTGCTGATTGGTAGGCGATTCCAAATAGAAGCGGTAATTTTTTTCAGCCAGTCCTTTTTTCAAGCGCATCGCCATGTCGATCGCATGCTTACTGATCTCAAAATACAACTGATCCGTAAATAAAGTGTCGAATTGCAGTCCCAGCAGTCGTCCTTTGGCTAACAGTGCGCCCTGTTGTTTCATATGAGCGATAAAATATTCTGGTAAATTATTTTTCGTAAAAACGATAGCTTCTCCTAATAAAGCTCCGACTTTGGTCCCGCCGATATAAAAGACATCACAGTATTCCGCGATCAGCGGCAAGGTCAAGTCCGATTCTGGACTGGCTAGCCCATAGCCTAAACGGGCACCATCCATAAAGAGCGGGATTTTATATTCGCGACAGACTTCAGAGATGTTTTTCAATTCTTCTTTGGAATACAAGGTGCCATACTCTGTTGGATGAGATAAGTAGACCATTCCCGGGAAAACCATGAACTCGCGATTATCATCTGCCCAAAATTGCTCAAGGTAATTCCGAATCTGCTGTGCGGAAATTTTTCCATTGTTTTGCGGCAGACTCAACACCTTATGCCCAGAAAATTCGATCGCGCCTGTTTCATGGGTTGTGATGTGTCCTGTTTCAGGAGCGATCACGCCTTCGATCTTTTTCAATAAAGAGGCGATGACTAACGCATTGGTCATTGTGCCGCCAGCGATGAAATAGACATCTGCCTCAGGGCATAAACAGGCTTGTCGAATTTTTTCGACAGCGGAAGCTGAATACTTATCTCGACCATAGCCACTTAGTTTTTCTTCATTGGTTTCAAGTAAACGCTGTAGAATCTTTTCATGGGCACCTTCTAAATAATCGCTTTCAAAATTTAACATAAAGAGCTCCTTCCGTTGCTGTTTCGTTCTATTGTATTGTAGCAGATTGGAAGGTGGCGAAAATAGAGAAAAAGGCATGCGAACCAAAATTGTTCACATGCCTTGTCGAAATTATAGTTCAATTGTTTCTCCAACAGCCATGACTTTACCGACATTCTCCGGCAAAAGCTTAATAAATGCTTCCGGATCTTGTTTGATGACTGGGAAAGTATTGTAATGAATCGGTACGACTTGCTTAGCCTTTAAACGTTTAGCTGCACTGGCTGCTTCTTCAGGTCCCATCGTGAAATTATCGCCGATCGGCAGGAAGGCGATATCGATACCAAAGGCTTCACCAAAGAGTGCCATGTCGCCGAAGTTTGAGGTATCACCAGCATGATAGATCGTTTTTCCTTCTGCTTGTACAATAAAGCCAGCTGGTTCTCCCATATAAATCATCTGTCCATCTACTTCGTACCCTGAGCTGTGTTGGGCGTGGACCATTTTCACGCGACCGAAAGGAAAATCAAATTTGCCCCCGATGTTCATGCCATGGGTCTTTTTCACACCGTTGTTCTCAGCGAAGCTGCAAATTTCGACATTGCTGATAACCGTGGCATCGTTGCGCTTTGCGATCGGAACCATGTCACCAATGTGGTCACTGTGTCCATGGGTGATCAAGAGCCAATCTGTTTCCACTTCATCAGCTGTTAAATCAGTCAAGGAATTCCCTGTAATAAATGGATCGAACAAGACTTTTTGACCATCTTCCATAGTGATTGATAAAACTGAGTGACCATGATAAGTAATTTTCATATCACATTCCTCTCTTTCTACATAATCATTATATCGAAGACCGCCGATATAATGTAAGCTTTTGCTTTACACTGAAATCAGATAAACTATAAGAAAGATATAGAATACGGAGGGAAAAGTATGCAACTGATGATTGATCCGAAAGTGAAAGAACAAGGCGTATCAATAGCTTACAGTGTCATCGAGTTTAAAAATGACGCTCACAATGAAAAACTCTGGCAGGATATACTAAATCCATTGCTTAGAGAAATTGAATTGAATGATACCTTGGATACCATCAAGGAAGATCCGCAAATAACTGCAACCAAAAAAATCTATCGCGTTTTAGGAAAAGACCCTGCTCGTTTTCGACCTTCATCAGACAGTTTATGGCGACGGGTCGTTCAGAAAAAAGGACTCTATCAGATCAATGCACTAGTTGATTTGAATAATTACTTCTCATTAAAATGGAAGCTGCCTTTTGGTGCCTACGATTTAAAAAAGGTCTCGGAACCGATCCAATTAACAGTGGGAGCAGCAGAGGCGCGGTATGCCGGGATCGGCAACAAATCCGTCAATATTGAGAATCTGTTGGTATTATCTGACGAAGCAGGACCATTCGGTAGTCCAACAGCGGATTCGACACGAGGAATGATCGCTGAAGAGACGACACGGGCTTTACTGGTTGGCTATCAATTTGAGGATGAAACGGTGGTTGATCAAGCAGAAGTAAAAGCGGTTTTAGGGAATTACCTGTCTGATTGCCAAGTTATTGAACAAGGGGTCATTTAATAAAACGAGGCAAAATTTCTGCCTCGTTTCTTATTCCCAATTTTTACAAACATCGATCCATTGTTTGAATTGCGTGTATTTTTCTAATTCTGGAATCGTTAATTCAATCGCGTTGTTTGAATCGCCGCAAGCGGGAAAGACGCTCTCGAAGCGTTTCAAGGATTCGTCTAGATACACGTCGATCCCTTTGTTGATCCCAAAAGGACAAACACCGCCGACTGGATGACCGATGATTGCTTCTACCTCATCGGCTTTCAGCATCAACGCTCGTTCGCCAAAAGCGGCTTTGAATTTTGGGTTATCGATCTTTGCATCCCCAGCAGTAACGATCAGGATACTTTTGTCGGCTTTTTTTAATTTGAAGGACAGTGTTTTTGCGATACGTTCTGGTGCACAGTTCAGTGCTTGTGCCGCCAATTCGACCGTAGCACTGGAGACGGGAAATTCTTGGATGCGCTCGGCCATTCCATATTGTGAGAAATATTTTTTTACAGCTTCAACAGACATACAGTTTCCTCCTTGTTTATTAACTAATAATGATACACGCTTTGCTGAAGGTAGTAAATGGTATTTGTTAGAATAGAAGAAGAGACGCTTACGGAAGGAATCAGAGATGAAAGAGGACAAGAAGAAATTATTAGCCAAAGTGGCTTACATGTATTATGAACAAGAATTGACCCAGGCTCAGATTGCTAAAGAATTAGCGATTTATCGGACAACAGTCAGCCGGATGTTGAGTCAGGCGAAATCAGCAGGTATCGTCGAGATCAAAATCAATCATTTTGATGCCAGTTTGTTTGAGCTGGAGGAACAGTTGAAGCACGCTTTTGACTTGACGGCGGTTGAATTGGTCCCGACCGAAAGTGATACGAGTGAAGAAGCCAAGGAAGAGCAATTGGCAGAATCAGCCGGCGCTTGGATTCGGCGTCAATTAGCTGATGAAATGGTTGTTGGCTTGTCTTGGGGTGCCAGTGTGGGGCGAGCGGTAAACAAGATCGATCAGAAACAATTATCAGGTGTTTCAGTCGTACCGGTAGTCGGCGGTCCAAGCCATATAAATTCCCGCTATCATGTCAATACCTTAGTCTATGAGTTGGCCCGCAAGCTAAACGGCAATAGTCTATTTGTTAATGCGACGGTGATTCAAGAAAGCAAAGAGCTCGCTGAAGGAATATTTAATTCGAAATATTTCCACGATTTAAAAGAATATTGGAAACGGCTGGACTTAGTCATCGTCGGTGTCGGTGGTCCCTTGAGCTACCATAAAAGTCAGTGGCGTGATCTGTTGTTGCCCGCCGATTATGAAGAATTGAAATTGCGGGAAGCGGTCGGGGATTGCTGCTGCCGCTTTTATGACGGAGAGGGGAAGCTGCTGAAGGGAGAGTTGAATCAGCGTACAATCGGTTTGACCTTGGATGAGTTAGCAGATGTCCCTCAGTCTGTGGGGATTGCTCGTGGTATCTCGAAAGCCCGCTCGATCGTTCCGCTGCTAAAAAAAGGCTATCTCAAAACATTGATCACCGATCAAGAGACCGCGCAAGAGATTTTACGACTAAATCAACGAAAGTAGTTTTTTTATGTAAAATGCACATTTGTGCGATTGTTCGAAAAGATTGATGGGCGAAAGGCTTGCTGTAAAGCTTTTCGCTTTTTTTGACGAGAGAGTGCGGAAATAATTGATCAGAGGTGCTATGCTTGTTCTATAGAAAATAGTAAGGGAGTTTTCAATAATGGAATTTATGTTAGACACAGCCAATCTTGCTGATATTAAAAAATTTGCTGATTTTATGCCGATCGCAGGCGTCACTTCAAATCCATCGATTGTGAAAAAAGAAGGGAAAATCGACTTTTTCCAACATATGAAAGAGATTCGGGGCATCATCGGAGAACACCGTTCATTACACGTACAAGTCGTAGCTACCGATTATGATGGAATCATCAAGGACGCAGAAACGATCTTAGCCAATATCGACCAAAAAGTGTTTATTAAGATTCCTGTGAACGAACCTGGTTTAAAAGCAATCAAAGAATTAAAGCGTCGCGGCATCAATGTTACTGCGACAGCCATTTATACCAAGTTTCAGGCTTACTTAGCAATCGCGGCTGGTGCTGATTACATCGCGCCTTATTTCAATCGAATGGAGAACTTGAACATCGATCCGCGGGAAGCAATTTTTGAAATAGCAGAAGAAATCGCTCGTACGAAGAGTGAAACAAAAATCTTGGCAGCCAGCTTCAAGAACGTCGGCCAAGTCAACGCGGCTTTAGAAAACGGCAGCCAAGCGGCAACAATGGGGGTTGATATCATTCAGCAAGCCTTAGCAATGCCGTCAATCGCACAAGCAGTCACAGATTTTACAGGTGATTGGGAAGAAATTTTCGGCGAAGGAACGACAGTCGCTGATTTATAACAGCTTTACTAACAGACAGTTAAGGCTGTCTGTTTTTTTGGCTTGAGCGAACTATGTCTTGCTTAAGAGTTTGCGAGCTCATTTCTTCTATAACGGACTTGTTAGGTGTTAAGCTTAAATAGAGGTGAACGAGATGCATGAGATCCAGCGAGAATGGGCACAGTGGAAATATTTTGTGATGGCTCGGTCGCAAAAGGAATATCTGGCGCTGCGGCAGCTTTTCTCTGGCAATCAATGGTCAGAAGCAAAAACGGAGCAGTTTTACCAGCATTTGGCTGCGGTGAAAAACATGCCGGTTAACTTGAAAGCAAAAAGAAATGCCTATGAACATGTCTGGGGCTACTTCAAAAAAGTGGCGACACCAGAAGAAAGGCAACGTTTATTTGCCTTGCTGAATCAGATGACAGAAACTGAAGACGAAGCACTTTCTTATTTAAAAGAGCTAGCCGAAAAGTATCAAACAGCCTATCTCTTAGAGTCTCATTTATTTGACTAAAGCAAATCGTTTCCGAATTTTTGAACGAACTTTTATAATGGTTCGATATGGAGGGATACATAAATGGATACACGCGCAATTGTAATAGAAGAATATGGTCATGCTGACCAATTAAAAGAAAGCACAGTAACGTTGCCAGAGCTTGGCGAACATCAAGTTTTAGTCAAAGTAAAAGCGACATCAGTCAATCCGATTGATTGGAAATTACGTGAAGGGTATCTAGCTCAAATGATGCCTTGGGAATTTCCGATTATTTTAGGCTGGGATGTTGCCGGTGAAATCGTGGAAGTTGGTTCAGAGGTCAAGGATTGGCAGGTAGGTCAAAAAGTTTTTGCTCGTCCAGAAACGACTCGTTTTGGCACCTATGCCGATTATACGATCGTAGATGATCATCTGTTAGCGAACAAACCTGACTCCGTGTCATTTGAGGAGGCAGCCGCAGTTCCACTAGCAGGCTTGACCGCCTATCAAGCGCTATTTACCCATGGCAAACTAAAAGCTGGTGAAAAGGTCTTGATTCATGCCGGTGCTGGCGGTGTTGGTATTTACGCCATTCAATTAGCAAAAAATGCCGGAGCAACCGTCATCACAACAGCAAGTGAAAAAAATCATCCGCTGTTAAAAGAGTTAGGTGCCGATCAAGTGATTGATTATCATACGACTGATTTTTCCGAAGTTTTAGCAGATGTTGATTTGGTTTTTGATACAATGGGTGGGGATGTCCAAAAAGACAGCTTTAAAGTATTGAATGAAAATGGTCGTTTGATCTCGATCGTCAGCCAGCCGGATGAAGAATTAGCCAAAAGCGTTGCGGTAGCAGAAAGCATCTGGCTTCAACCAGATGGCAAACAGCTACAAGAAATCGCCGATTTAATGACTGATGGAAAAGTCAAAAGTGTGATTGGGCATACCTATCCAATCACGGCAGAAGGTGTCAAAGAAGCACACGAATTGAGTGCGACCCATCACGCTAAAGGAAAAATTGTTTTAACCAATAATTAGTTTAGAAGCTGTACCTGTAAATATAGGTACGGCTTTCTCTATTTTTGAAAGGGAAAATAGCTCTAATCGAACCTCGATTTGACAGCGAAATTATTTATCGGTATCGTTAAGATAAAAATGAAAACGTTTTATAACGAGGAGGAGTAGTATGAATGAAATTACAAACAGTGTTAACTTTTTAAAGCAGCAAAAATGGGTTGATTTGAGTCATAGTATTTATGGTGGAATTCCTTATTTTCAATCGTTTCAGCCGATGCAGGAAAAAACCTTGGTTACAGTAGCGAAGGATGGTTTTTTCGCGAAGGAATATCAATTGGTAACTCAATACGGCACCCACATTGATGCACCTGTGCATTTCGTTGAAGATCGTATTTCTGTCGATCAATTAGCCATTAAAGATTTCTTATTGCCATTGATCGTCATCAACAAGGAAAAAGAAGTCGAAAAAAATCATGATTATTCTTTGACGGTAGAGGATATCAAAGCGTTTGAGGCGGAATATGGTGAAATTCCAGCTGAAAGCTTCGTAGCATTTGCCAGCGGCTGGTCCAAACGCTGGGAGGATACAGAAGCCTTCTACAATGTTGACCAAGATGGACAAGCGCACACGCCTGGCTGGTCTTTGGAGGCATTGAAGTTTTTACACGAAGAGCGAAATGTAACGGCAGTTGGTCATGAAACACTAGACACAGACTCGTCAGTGGATTGCACGAAAAATGGCGGCTTGATCGGTGAGCTGTATTGGTTAGGGCAAGATAAATTTCAAGTCGAAGTATTGAATCGCCTAACCGAGCTTCCACCTGTTGGCGGAGCGATCTCGATTGGCGTACCAAAAGTCAAAGATGCTCCAGGATTTAATGTACGAGCGATTGCAATCGTACCAGCGGAATAAAGAAAAGCAAGGTCTCGTTAAAAAACGAA
Source organism: Enterococcus sp. (assembly GCF_032555305.1). Classification (GTDB taxonomy): domain Bacteria; phylum Bacillota; class Bacilli; order Lactobacillales; family Enterococcaceae; genus Enterococcus_A. Next base: position 130,810 of record NZ_JAWGOQ010000001.1, on the reverse strand, counting down.
GCCTTGCTTTTTAAGAAATTCTACCGTGTTAATGCGTCGCGGGTATCTAAACTGCTGCCGGACTTTTTCTGACCAGTTGGTTTCTTGTGTATTGGAGCTGCGGGCTTGATAGTAGGCAGCTGTTTTTTCGTCATAGCTGCGAATCATCTCAGGCGTCAGCGTTTGGTAGGTATTAGTTCCAAGCACAGAGGCTATGGGTAGGCGTGGCTTGACCTCATTTTTCTCTGAAGGATAACCGACGAACATCCCGAAAACCGGATAAGTCAATTCAGGCAGATCAAGAATTTCCTTAAGTTGGAACAAGTTATTTCGAATACCGCCGACATAACAGATTCCGAGGCCAACAGACTCGGCATAAACAGCCATTGACTGAGCGGCTAAGGTAGTATCTACTATTGACACTACTAATGATTCCATTGTCCGTAAGTGTTCCATTGAATCACCATTTAGAGCTAGCACCTGAGCATGTTTATTCAAATCAGCGACAAAAATATAAAGCGAGCCATTTTCACCATTGTCGACTGGGAAATTAGCGATTTGTTCAATCATTTTTCTTTTTTTAGCGTCGGCAATTTCAATGATCGAGAAGGCCTGTAAGAAATTAGAGCTGCTGGCACTTTGGGCAGATAGAATCAATTGTTCCTTCAATTCATTAGATAGTTTTTGCTGGGTAAATGAGCGGACCGAGGTGTGTTGCAGCATCGTTTCAAAAAGTTCCATCAAAAAGCCTCCTTTAGTACAATTCAATGATTAGTTTTCACAAAGTTTAATCACTGTCTTTATCATAGGAAAAATATGTTAGGAAGTAAAGCAAGATGAGAGAAACGGCAGTCGACAAAGATTTTCTTACACTTATCATTTAGCGAATTGCATAAAAAAGGAAAACTTTCGTGTATTTATGATAAGGAGTCGTGTAGGCATTGTGCTGGTTAACTCACAGTGAAGGTTTTTTTTTCATAGAACTCGCAACTAGCTCACAAGTAAGGAGCGATTTTTCCTAACGTAAAAAATCGAAATATTTTCGTACGCATATCATCCAACTAGACTTCTTATCTTATGAACTTAGTTTGCTTAATACTCGATCCAACTCAATATTAAGCAAACTGTGAAAAGTTGGACTGACAGCTAGCTCATAGCTGAGGAAGCTTTTTTCAAAGAGCAAGAAAGCTCTATTTTCGTACGCATACCATTCTGCTAGACGGCTCGATTTCTTTAATTCTATAAAACATGACTAAGTCTCAAACTTAGTAAACTGCAAAAAGCAGAACTGGCAAATCACGAACGTTTTGTAAAAAAAATACGATTTTATTAATAAAATTCTCATGAATTTGCCATCGCTGTGCTATAATGAGAAACAATTATCTGAAGGGAGTTATGCAAATGCGTGGCGTAGTAACGGTTATCGGAAAAGATAAGGTTGGTATCGTAGCAGGTACTAGTCAAAAATTAGCGGAATTACAAATTAATATTTTAGATGTTTCTCAAACAATCATGGGGGACTATTTCACGATGATGATGTTAGTAGACTTAACCAATGCTACAGAAGATTTTGAAGGGGCACGTGAGCAACTTCATGAATTAGGAAAAACGCTGGGTGTAAAAATCAGCATTCAAAATCAAGAAATTTTTGACACGATGCATAAATTATAGGGAGGGCTCTTTGTGGAAATCAATCAAATAATGGAAACGATCCGAATGATTGAAGAAGAAAATTTGGATATTCGGACGATTACCATGGGGATATCATTGCTAGATTGTATTGATAGCGATAGCGATCGCGCCTGTGAAAAAATTTATCAAAAAATCACTACGAAAGCCAAAGATTTGGTGAAGGTTGGTGAATCGATCGAAGCTGAATATGGAATCCCAATTATTAACAAACGTATTTCGGTTACACCGATCGGGATTATCGCGGCTGCGACTCCAGACACAGATTATGTGAAATTTGCGAAAACATTAGATAAAGCGGCGAAAGACGTCGGTGTTAACTTCTTGGGTGGGTTCTCTGCTTTAGTAGAAAAAGGCTATCAGCATGGTGACAGAATCTTGATTGATTCGATCCCTCAAGCGTTAGCAGAAACAGATTTTGTATGCGCCTCGGTCAATATCGGCTCAACCAGAGCTGGAATTAACATGGATGCTGTCGCACACACAGGACGAATTGTGAAGGAAACAGCAGAAGCTTCCGACATGGGCTGTGCAAAATTGGTAATTTTTGCTAATGCAGTTGAAGATAATCCTTTCATGGCGGGCGCCTTTCATGGTGTTGGTGAAGCAGATTGTGTCATCAATGTCGGCGTCAGCGGTCCAGGGGTTGTAAAACGGGCATTAGAAAAAGTCAAAGGAGAATCCTTTGACGTCGTTGCTGAAACGGTGAAGCAAACAGCCTTCAAGATTACGCGCATGGGCCAAATGGTCGGTAAAATCGCTTCTGAACGTTTGGACGTGCCATTTGGGATTGTCGATTTATCATTAGCTCCAACGCCAGCAGTAGGGGATTCAGTAGCCCATGTGTTGGAAGAAATGGGACTAGAGACAGTCGGGACTCATGGAACAACAGCAGCACTTGCATTATTAAATGACGCGGTGAAAAAAGGCGGAGTAATGGCTTGTAATCACGTTGGCGGCTTATCAGGCGCATTTATTCCTGTCTCAGAAGATGCTGGGATGATCGATGCGGTCAATAATGGGTCATTATCAATTGAAAAATTAGAGGCAATGACGGCGATTTGTTCAGTAGGACTAGATATGATCGCGATTCCTGGAGATACACCAGCTAGCAGCATCGCGGCTATGATTGCTGATGAGGCGGCGATTGGTGTGATCAATCATAAAACCACTGCCGTTCGGATCATACCGGCTAAAGACAAAAAGATTGGTGATATGGTTGAATTCGGCGGTCTACTTGGCAGAGCACCAGTAATGAAAGTAAATGCAGCTGGATCTGATGAATTCATCGCTCGTGGTGGACGGATTCCGGCACCGATTCATTCATTTAAAAACTAAGTATGCACCAAATTTGATTTCAACAAGAACGATACAAATGATTCATTTGTATCGTTCTTTTTCGTCATTTCTGTGGAATTTTTTTGTGACAGTTATGAAAACGTTTTGTGTTAGAATGAAATGGATGAAAAAACAGGAGCAGATAAATGAAAAACAAAACCTACCTAAAAGCAAGCTTACGTGAAATTATTTATTCTAAGGGACGCTTCATTTCAATCGTTCTAATTATTTTATTAGGCACATTATTGTATGTTGGAATAAAAGCAACAGGTCCAATATTAAATCATTCTGCTAGTCAATATGTCGATCAGCAGGAGTTAGCAAATTTGCAGATTATTTCCACTGGTGGATTGACAGAAGACGATGAAAGACTAGCGAAAGAAATTCCTAATGCTGAAGTCGAAAGCGGGCATCAACTGTTTTATGCCGACAGTAATAAGAACCAAGTGGTAAAGCTTTATTCTTATGATAAGCAAAACCAGCTAAATCAACTGATCGTAAAATCAGGGCATCTGCCCAAAAAAGACAACGAGATTGTTTTGGATGAAAAGGCCAAAGAGGAAGGTTATCGGCTAAATCAGACTTATACCATCAATCAATCCGATCAATTACAACGTAAAAAGTTTAAAATCGTCGGATTTGTTCAATCACCGATGTATATCAGCACGGAAGAACGCGGACTTTCTAATGTTGGAAACGGCAGTGTTGATTTCTTCGCGTACTTGCCGGAAAACAATTTCTCGAGTGACGTAAAATCAGTGATCTATGTTCGCTTTACCAATGTCGCTGGGAAAGAAACTTACGGCAAAGCCTATGAAAAAAAGATGGATCAAAACATCGAGAAGGTTGAAAAAATCTTTGCGGCTCGTCCTGAAGAACGGGCGGCAGAAATCAAAGCTGACGCAGAAGAAGAGCTGCTTCCTAAAAAAGAAGAAGTGGCTGATAATCTAGCCAAAATCGATGCGGGACAAGAGGAATTGGATCAGGCGAAAGTGCAGCTGGAACAGCAAGCAGCGATGGTACCTGATGGTAATTCGCAATTAGCCCAAGCGCAAGCTGAACTCGACCAGCAGCAAAAGGAACTAACCAACAATCGAGAACAGTTAGAGTCTGCGCAGCAAAAAATCAGCGATAGCGAAAAAGAAATCAATGACTTGAAAACACCCAGCTATTCCTATGACCAGCGCGCCGATAATCCAGGCTTTCAAGAATATGGCGATCTCTCTGATCGGATCGCAGCAATCGCAAACGTCTTTCCCGTCTTCTTCTTTTTCATTGCAGCGTTGATCACATTTACAACAATGACTCGGATGGTCGAAGAAAATCGAAGAGAGATTGGGACATTGAAAGCGTTAGGTTATTCACGGTTTGAAATATCGATCAAGTATATTATTTATGCCTTGTCAGCAGCGACACTCGGAATCGTTTTAGGAAGCGTGATCGGGACGAACACTTTACCACGTTTAGTATTTGAGCTTTCCAGTGATCGTTATAATTTCCCTGGTGTAGAAGCTTTCTATTTATCTCGTCCGATCATTCAAGCCACCATCGCCTTTTTGTTTGCTAGTTTGGGAGCCGCATTACTCGTCTTACTACGAGAACTGCATGAGAAGCCTTCGGAATTATTACAGCCAAAAGCACCAAAACCAGGCAAACGGATTTTCTTGGAACGACTGACACCGATTTGGTCCCGGATGAGCTTCAATTCAAAAGTTAGCTACCGAAATCTGTTCCGTTATAAATCACGCATGATCATGGCGGTAATCGGAATCGCTGGCTGTTCGGCTTTGATGGTTGCGGGAGTGGGTCTAAAGGATTCACTGGGTTCTGTGGGCGATAAGCAGTTTGGACCGATTATTGATTATGATGCGATCGTCACATTAAAGGATGATCCTGAGAAATCAGCGGTTGAAAAGATTCTTACAGATGATAAAAAGATTACCAGTGATTTGGCTGCCATGAACCAAACAATCGAGCTGAAGAAAAAAGGACAAGCCAATCAAAAGCTGACCATGATGGTCCCTGAAGACCGTAAAGAATTTAAGCACTATCTGCATTTGAAAAATCAAAATAAGCAATTTAGTTTGTCAAATGATGGTGCAGTAATCACGCAAAAGTTAGCTGAACTTTTTGATTTGGAAAAGGGGGACACCCTAACTATTTACGACGAAGACCAGCAAACCTTTGAAGTGAAAATCACTAATATTGCAGATAATTATTTAGGCAACTTCCTATATTTATCAAAAGAGTATTACCAAGCAGCACGTGGAAAAAATTTCGAAGTGAATAGCTATTTATTGAAAAGTAAGAAGTTGACGAAATCTGAAGAGAAGGATTTATCAAAAAAACTTTTGAGTTCAGATCAGGTAACGAATACCTCCTTCATTTCTACACAGATCGAAACACAAGAACACTCGATGGATAATCTCGATGGAATCGTGTGGATCTTCGTGGTCTTGTCTGGTTTGTTAGCATTTATCGTGCTGTATAATTTGACGAATATTAACGTTTCGGAACGATTAAGGGAATTATCCACGATCAAAGTACTAGGCTTTTATGACCGTGAAGTAACTTCTTATATTTTCCGTGAGAACTTTGTCTTCACCATAATGGGGATTCTATTTGGTTATGGTCTGGGGATCATTTTGACTAAATTTATTTTGGATCAGGCATCAATGGAGACGATCACATTTCCACTAGTCGTTCGATCAGGGGCGTATCTGATTTCTGGTGGATTAACGATTTTGTTCTCAGTGATCGTGATGGTCGCGACACATTTCCGTTTGCGGCATATCAACATGATCGATGCTTTGAAATCAAATGAATAGTGCCTAAAGAGAAAAGCGTTGACAAATATTTTATGCAAGACTATGCTTTAAGCAATAACGAAATGCGTTGAAAAGGATAAGATTTGTTTTTAGTCCTCGTCACTAGAGAAAGAAGTCGCGGCTGGAAGCTTCTGATCGAGATAAACAAATTACTCCCTTTGAGCGGTCGCAAACGACCCGGTTGATAGCCGTTATCTATCTTACAAGCCAAGAAGTTCATTCTTTTTGGGAACTTGGGTGGTAACACGTTTATTCACGTCCCTATTTTTATAGGGACGTTTTTTTATTGAAAACCCTTCAATCCTTTTGTTAGAATTAGTTAGAAAAGGTACGCAGGAAAGAATGTTTTGAAAAAGCGGATCGGAGTTGAGTTGGATGTCAAAAAAAATCGAAATTGTTTTACCGGATGGAAGCAAACAAATGGTGGAGGAAAATACCACCTTGTTCGAGATAAAAAGTCAATTGATGGAAGAAGCTGTCATCGGCAGTATTGATGGCGAGCTTGTTGATTTATCAACTCCAGTGAAGGGAAATGCCGAAATCGCTTTTTATGATTGTTCTTCTCCTGAAGGGACAACAGCGATTTGTCAGCTAGTTAGCTTGTTGCTGGAAGAAGCAATTAAGACCACGTATCCGGAGGCCCTTTTTGCCAAATCTCAGCGTGAGGATCAAACGATCTGGGTCGATTTGCGAGTGAAGCAGCCTTTAAGTGCGTTGATTTTAAAGGATCTAGAACATCACATCAAAAAGAAGATCAAGGAAGATGTAAGCATCCAAAGTGCTGCTCTTACGGTATCCGAGGCGAAAGAAATCTTCAAAGACAATGAGCTGAAGCTATTTGCTCTAAGTGAACTAGCTGCAGACCAAATCGTTTTTGTGTATTCTCTTGGAGATGTGACAGAGTTTTTCCTTGAACCGATGGCATTGGAATTAACGACAGCGCGATACTTCTCACTACTAAAAGTTTCAGGGGCCTATTGGCAGGGAAATCCGGAAAACGAGATGCTGCAGCGTGTGATGGGCGTTGTATTCGCTGAAAAGGCGCAGTTGTTAGCTCATTTAGACTATTTAGAGGAATCTGAAAAGCGCAGTCACCAGAAATTGGGCAAAGAACTTGATCTATTTATGTTCTCCGAAGAAGCTCCAGGAATGCCCTTTTACTTGGAAAATGGCTTGATTATTCGCAATGAGCTGCAGAAATTCTTGCGTGAGCTGCAAGCCAAGTATGACTATAAAGAGGTCAAAACACCCTTGATTTTGAATCAGCGTCTGTGGGAGCAATCGGGTCACTGGGATCATTACAAGAACAATATGTACTTCACCAAAGTTGCTGATGAGGATTATGCCTTGAAGCCAATGAACTGTCCGGGGCATTGTTTGATCTACAAAGACCGCAAACGTTCGTATCGGGATTTGCCGATGCGCATGGCAGAGTTTGGTCAAGTCCATCGTCACGAGTTCAGCGGAGCGTTGAATGGCTTATTGAGAGTTCGAACCTTCTGTCAAGATGATGCTCATATTTTTGTACGGCGGAATCAAATTGAGCAGGAAATCGCTTTGGCATTAAAAATCATTGATGAGGTTTATAAGATTTTCGGTTTTGAGTATGGCGTCGAGTTATCGACTCGTCCAGATGATTTTATGGGGGAGATCGAGCTGTGGGATGAGGCGGAGGCTTCATTAGGAAAAGTATTGACTGATCTGGGCTATAAATACAATATCAATGAAGGCGATGGTGCTTTTTACGGACCGAAGATCGATATCCATATCAAGGATGCTTTGAATCGCAGCCACCAATGTGCGACGGTTCAATTAGACTTTCAAATGCCGGAGAAATTTGATCTGACGTATATAGATGAAACGAACAATGAGGCACAACCAGTGATGATTCACCGTGCAGTCTTTGGGTCGTTGGATCGTTTCTTAGGTATCTTGATCGAGCACTATGCCGGAGCATTTCCATTTTGGCTAGCACCGAAGCAAGTCGCGTTGATTAATGTGGCTCGATCTCATGAAGAGGATGTAGAAGCATTGTTCCAGGAGTTTCATGCCGCAGGAATTCGTGTGGAGAAAGATTTGCGCAATGAAAAACTGGGCAAGAAGATTCGCGAAGCTGAGTTGCGAAAAATTCCTTATATTTTAGTGATCGGTGACAAAGAGCTGAAGGAAGGAACCTTTGCAGTTCGCAAACACGGCAGTGATACGATAAAACAAATGTCTAAAACGGAATTCATGAGCCTGCTAAAACAGCAGGTTCAGGAGAAAAATCATCACTATTACTAATAATTACATTAAAAAAACGCTGAAGTTCGCTTCAGCGTTTTTTGATGCCTTCAAGCAGCCAACGAGTTTTAAAACGAAAATCTTTGAGTAACTCTTCTTCACCCCAGTTGTTCGCAAGCATATCTGTTAATGAGTCAATCACTAGCTTCATAGAGAAATATAAAAAACTGATCTGTTCATCTGAGGTTTTCATCTGAAAGTCATTTTTCACCAATAGCTCCTCCCAAGCAGCGACACCATGATCTGCTTCTGGTCGATAAGAAAAGAGGTAGCTGTTTTGCGCTAAGAGAACTAGTTGACGATATCGAGAAGAATCATGGTCTAGATCAACATACAACAGCAGAAAGGCTTCGATTCCTTGGAAGAAGTCGCCTTCTTGTCGGGTCATATATTCAATGATCTCGCCATGAATCTGCCCAGCGTAGTAGTGAATCAAATAGTCATAAGCATCATTCAAATCTTCAAAATATTTATAGAAAATGCCTCGGGACATTTGCAAAGCATCAACGATTTCGCTGACTTTGACTTGACTGACAGGTTTCTCATAAAAAATCGTCAGAAGTATTGTTCGAATCTCCGCCTGACGTGTTTCTGGTAAGTTTAGAAATGTTTTCTTCGGCATGGGTGACCTCCCCAAATGGTTATCGGTATTTTCTATAGTATAGCATATGAGCAAAATCGGTGACATTTTGTCACCAGGAGAGTATTCTTTCTTCAGAAAGGGTGAGAGAGATGTTTTTAGCTTGGAAAGAAATTCGCTATGCGAAATTGAGATATGGATTGATCGTTGGAATCATGATTCTTGTGGGGTATGTGGTCTTCATGCTGTCAGGATTAGCCAATGGATTGGCAGATGGTAATCGGACAGCGATCGATGATTGGAGGGCTTCGACAATTATTCTATCGGAAGATAGCAATAAAATCGCAAATGCCTCACAGCTCCAGAAAAAGGATGTCGATCGGGTAACAGCCAAAGAAAAAGCGGGCGTTGGTATCTATTCCACCGCAGTTGAGGAAAAATCAGGCGGAGAAAAGACGAACGTTTCTATTTTCGGCACAGATAATAATGCATTTATCGTTCCGAAAATTATTAAGGGGCGATTGTACAAAAATAATAATGAAGTGATCGTATCTGAAAACCTATTGTCAGAGGGGTACAAACTGAATCAAAAGATAAAAATAAATGATCAGACATTGAAAATTGTCGGTGTTACAAAAGAAACGACCTATACACTGGCACCCGTGATCTATTTGGATCACTCAACATTTAAAGCGTTGAAATACGGTTCTCAACCGACTGGAAATGAGCCAATCAACTTGATTGTGACAAAAGGAAAAACGACCATCGATAATCCAAATGGGCAGACAAAACTAGATAAAATGACGCCTGAAACCTTTATCGAAAATATTCCTGGATATACGCCAGAAAAATTAACATTGAACACGATGATCTATTTCTTATTCATTGTCGTAACAGCGATTATCGGGATTTTTATGTATGTAATTACGCTGCAAAAAAACGCGATCTTTGGCGTGATGAAGGCTCAAGGAGTCTCAACGAGTTATTTGGTTCGTTCGATTTTAGCGCAGGCATTTCTAGTAGGGATCATTGGTGTTTTGGTTGCTGTTGCTTTAAGCGTGGGGACTAGTTTAGTCTTACCAAGTGCGATGCCGTTTTCGGTTCATTGGACGGAGTGGGCGTTGTATAGTGTCATTTTAGTATTTGTTGCAATGATCGGCGGCTTATTCTCCATGCGCACGGTAACTAAGGTCGACCCAGTAACAGCGATTGGAGGAGAATAGGATGAGCAATGTATTAATGATGGAAAAAATCGTAAAAAAATTCGGACAAGGACATACAGAAGTAACAGCATTAAAAAATGTTGATTTTAACGTAGCGGAAGGCGAGTTTGTCAGCGTGATCGGACCTTCGGGTTCTGGGAAGAGCACCTTTTTGACGATCGCTGGCGGCTTGCAGACACCGACAGAAGGAACGATTACCATCAATGGATCTGATTTTGGAAAAATGAATGAAAAAACGCGTTCAAAAGCTCGTTTCAAAGAGATCGGGTTTATTCTGCAAAGTTCTAATTTGATTCCCTTTCTAAAAGTCCAAGAACAGTTTCAATTGGTAGAAAAGATTGAGAAGGAAAAAAATTCAGCAAAAATCGAGGAGCTGCTGAAATCCTTAGATATTTGGGAACTGCGGGAGCAATACCCTAAAGCGTTATCTGGTGGTGAACGTCAACGGGTGGCTATTGCTCGGTCCTTGTTCAATGATCCGCAGTTGATATTAGCTGATGAACCAACCGCGAGTCTTGATTCAGATCATGCTTTTGATGTAGTGAAGCTATTAGCCAAGGAAGCCCATGAACGCAGTAAAGCGATCGTAATGGTCACCCATGATGAACGGATGACTCAGTGGAGTGACAAAGTCTATCAAATGAAAGATGGCGAACTTTTAGTGAAACAATAGTTGCCATTCTCCCTGTTTCCTGTGTATGATAGTTTAGTTGCCAGTTTACTAAGTCTAAGATGTAACCAAAGATTTTAGAGATATAGATAACTTTCAGTTTAGTAGAAGGGCATGCGTAGGAAGAGAAGGCTTTTCGATCTTTAAAAAAGCTTCTTTAGTAATGAACTAGCAGTTCTATTTCTAGCTTTTGCAGGATTAGCAAATACAGAAATGAGAGCACCATTTTTTTAGAAAGCAGGGAATCCATGGATATTTATTTAAAAAAGGCCGCACTTCATATTGTTGATCGAGAATCAGGTGATCCGATCTACAGCCAAAGCGAACTAGATTTAACCAAAGAATATGTTCGCGAGTATTTAACGAAAAAAATTCAAAAATTATCTTCTGCCCAAACCAAAACGGGAACCTTAACAGAGGATTCAACCTTTGCTCTATTGAGCCAACAGGCAGAACATGATTTTCTATCTGTCAGTGAAAGAATCGTGGCTCGCTGGTACGAAGCATATAAAGAAAGTGAAGAAGCGCCTAGCGCGGATGCTTTTGTCGCTTTGTATGAAGAAGATACACAAATGTATCTGGCTTTTTTGAAGGTTAATTATCATGAAGGCTATACCCATATCGTTGATTCCGACGATGCTGGATTGAAAAATGAATTGATTGTGCATCGTGCCTTGCTATCAAGTAAGACACAAAAAGCCGATGAAGGCATCGTCGTTAACTTGGGTAATTTGACTTATGAAATGATTGAGAAGAAATATCCTTTCTCTGGTGAGAAACGGTTGTATTTTTCAACGCAGGTAATCGAAAGCCGTCCAGCTCCTTCTTTAGAAGAAAATGTTCGCGTGATAAAAAAAGTAGCGGAAAAAATCGGAGCTAAGTTTGAAAATCAAAAACATGATGTGATCGCAGACGTGAAGGAAGCTGTTTACGATGTAGTCGAAGAAAGCGGTCAGATCGATGCGAAAGTCGTTGCACAAAAAGTCTTCAAGGACAATGTGTCAGCTCAAATGGCTTTTCAAGAGGAAGTGGTGGAAAAGGGCTATGTAGACCAAGCACCGCTTTTACGTGAAGTCCGTGAGATCACCGAGAAGAAATACGGCAAACAGAAACTAAAACTATCAAATGGGATTGAGCTGATCGTACCGTTAGATGTTTATCGCAATCCCGAATTAATCGAATTTATCAACAATCCTGACGGCACGATCTCTGTGACTATCAAGAATGTCGATGAAGTGATCAACCGTCTGTAATAGGCGGTTGTTTTCTTTTATGGGAATAGGCTAGAATAGAGAAAATATCTCTGGAGGAAAAAGATGGAAGCATATCAAGAATTTTTTCGCATCGGACAATATACCGATCCTGAAGCGATGACAGGCTGTACCGTGATTCTTTGTGAGGATGGCGTGACAGGCGGTGTCTCTGTTCGAGGCGGTTCACCAAATACACGCGACACGGATGCTTTGAAGTCTGAGAACAATCGGAAATTTGTCCACGGTGTAACGTTATCCGGCGGCAGCGCCTTCGGCTTAGCGGCAAATGCCGGGGTCGTAGACTTTTTGGAGAAAAATGGCATTGGACGAGACATGGGAATCACGTTTGTACCCAATGTCGTAGGGGCTAGCCTGTTTGATTTGCGGATCGGTCGTTCCGATGTTCGTCCGAATTATCAAGCTGGTCAAAAAGCCTGTGAAGAAGCTTTTAACGGACAGTATTTTCAGGCAGGTAATTACGGTGCTGGAACTGGCTGCAGTGTTGGCACGATCAATGGTGCGAAAAACGCCATGAAAGGCGGAATCGGTCTCCACACGATGCGTCATGGAAATCTATGGGTCACTGCAGTGATCGCAGTTAATGCTGTGGGCGATGTCTACGATGAATCAGTTGGGAAAATTATTGCTGGTGCACGCAAGCCCGGCGAAAGTAAAATTGGTTTTTCAGAAGAACTGTTTCTTGACTATTATCAAAATGAAGAAGCTTTATTTGATGGCAATACGGTGATCGGCTGCGTAATGACCAATGCGACTTTTCCAAAGGCGAAGATGAATAAATTAGCAGATATCAGTCATAATGGGATTGCACGAGCGATTCGTCCATCCCATACAACTTATGATGGGGATACTTTATTTGTTCTAGGAGCCAATCAAATCAACGCAAGCTTTGAGGCGGTATCGATCCTTGCTGTTGAAGCTGTTCGTCAGGCGATTGTAAAAGGAACGCAAGCAGCAGAGACCTATGGGGATTATTTGGCTTATCAGGATGTATAGCAGAAAACAGCCGAGACGTTTTTTTGTCTTGGCTGTTTCCTTTTAGTCATTTACTTGGTTCTTTCGGATATCCGTTGCTGCTAACCAGTAACGTTCATAGCTTTAGTACAAAATTCTGATCCGCACTCGCCTTCGCAATAAACTGCGAAAAGCGTAATATACAAAAAGACTAGCCAAGGTTCGGCTAGTCAGTGGGGAAGTTTGATTTATTGGACACGTGGTTCAGATTCCATGCTGTCGCTGATTTTATCTGTTTGATTGCCAATGGCATTCTTCGCACGATTTGTTTGTTTTGATGCGAATTTACCAGTTGTTTGAGCAGCACTTGTTACTTTATCTTGAACCGTTTCGCTGTCTTCTTCATATTCTTCGCGTGTTTTGATGTCTACAACGTTGACATTGACTTCGATCACGTCTAGGTGAGTCATTTTGTCGACTTCTTCAGAGATCAATTTTTTCATTTGGTCATAAATGTTTTCAATGTCTTTACCGTATTCAACGACCACATCCATATCAACTGCAACTTGTTTTTTGCCAACTTCAGTGCTGATTCCAGAAGTAACATCGTCGCTGTTCACTAGTTTGTCTTTGATGTTAGAGAAGAAACCGCCATCTACAGTCAATAAGCCGTCTACATTCTCCAAAGCAATCCCGATGATTTTTTGAATTACCTTGTCTTCATAAGTTAATTCACCTTTAACATCTTTTTTTGGTTCTGTTGGTTTGATTGTTGTGTTATCCATTTTTGTTTCCTCCTAATTTTGTTAATGTATTAACCTTTTCATTAAGAAAAAGTTCATCCAGATCTGATTGGGTTGACTATTTTTTTAAATAGTCATCTAATACATGATTGTTCTTTAGATAGATGCCGAGAGCTACACCGATGATTGTGATCAAAATCAGTAAGATCGTTTTAAAAAAGCCAATGGTAAAGAATAGCACAGCTAAGATAAAACCGAGGATACCAAAGATCACAGGTAGTTTGTCTCGTGTTAAAAATTCTTGCATTGCTGTTCCTCCTATTCTACGCGCGGCTGTGTCACCGTTGTTTCCATTGGGGTTGGTTCAAACGCTTGAAGCTTTACTTTGATCGAAACCTTTTCTTCTGGTCCTAATAAATCCCGAAGCTTAGTTTCGACATTCTTTGCCCAGTGATCTGTCTGACCGACTAAGCCTGATGTTTTCTTCAATTGCCCGCGAACATTCACTCTAATTTTATTTTTCGTCGCTGCCACATTAACTTTGGGATTGTCCATAAAGTCTTCCTGTTTGATACTTGTCCGAACATAACCTTCGATTGCTCGTTTATCCAAAGCTAATTTTCCGCGTTGTTCTTTTAAAACAAATTTGGTTACTCTCTTCGGATAGAATAGGATCACGAAGATTCCGATCACCGTTAAGATCGCTAAAGCTGCTGCTACCCAGAATAAATAGAGCTGAGCATATTCATTAGTTAGTACAAATTGCTGCAGTGAACTGAAATCTAACGGATTTGAAGCGATAAAGTAATAGATTGCTACGACGGATAGAAAAATAGAAAGTAAAACCAATGAAAAAATAATTAGGATGGTTTTGAGAACTTTGTTCATACCGCACCTCCTCACTTCAATATTTTTAAATTGTTTACAGTAAAATAATAAAATGTTACCCCTTTTTTGTAAAAAAATATGCTTGGTTTTTGATTTGATGAACTATTTTATTCTGATTAAAACGTTATAACTAGAAGAATAATTATTTAATTAACGTTTTTTCGTTTTTTTTATCATTGTAGAAAAAAAAGAGGGAGCAGGACTTTTGAATAAAAAAAAGAAGTGTGCTAAATAAATCAGACACACTTCTAACTATGAAAAATCATTATTTTTCTTTCCATTTGCGGTAACGTCGATAGAGACTTTCGATGACTAAAAACAAGATGGAAAGTCCGGCTACCGAATAGCCAAAGACGCCCAAGTCTGAGATCAAAGTATCCCCTTGAGGAGAGGTTTGGACTAAGATCGAAGAACCAATTACTAAAGCGGATAGAATCAAGCCAATCACCAGCCGATTGACCATTGCTTCTGCCCGTTCTAGAAAATTATGCTGGTTTTTAACCTCAAGATTCAACTTTCCTTTGCCCTTCGCAAAGGTATCGAGGACATTCAGTGTACGGCTTGGAATTTTTGGCAGAGCCTTTAATGAAGATAAGTAATCCATGCCAGTTTCTTGCAGCTCGTCCTTGAGATTTAATTGTTGCAGGAAGTATTTTTGAGCAAAAGGCGCGACCACTTCGAACAGGGATAGATCTGGATTAAGATCCTCGATCACGCCTTCCAGTGTACCGAATGCTTTGATCAGCATCGTAACGGAATCATCGATCTGGAGATTGTTATCATGACAAATGATCACCACCTGAGAAAATACTTTTTGCAGGTCAATCTCCTTAACGGGCAAATTCAAATAGCGATTCAAGAAATCATCCAGCTCGTAGGTAAATTTTTCTTCATCAAAGCTGCCGACTTGTTTACAGATCGAGTGAACAGCGTTTGTGATCCGCTGATTGTCTTTGCTGTAGATGGCGATGATCGTATTGCTCATTTTGGACTGCATCTCACGATTGATAGTGCCCATCATCCCAAAGTCAATAAAGTTCAGTCTGAAAGGCTGCAGCCGTTCATTTCGAGAAAGAGTGATCTCATAGGGGATATTACCGATTTTTCCCTTGCGCTCCTTGGTTTTGAATAGCTGATCTCTTCGATTTTCTTCTTCACTCATCAGTTGTAATAAAAGATTGCCCGGATGGGGATCGGCATGGAAGAAACCGTCCTCGAAAACTTCTTTCATAAAGTGTTCGATTAATAACTGACTGATGGTCTTTTTCAGATCTTTATAGGTCGTTTCACCATGAACGATCTTGTCGTCTTCGGTATTGATCAGCTCTCTTAAATTCGTGCCAGGCATCAATTCCATTATGATGACTTTTTTAGAAGAGTAAGCGGGCTCCATCTTAGGTACCCGAACTTCTTTCCATTCGTTGTTCAAACGATAAAATTCCTCAGCTAAGACCAGTTCCTTTTGAAAATCCAATTCATTTTCTAGCGACACCCGAATCTCTTTCAAAATGTTTTTGAGATCGATCACTTTACTTTCAGGTACCCAATTCGCGATCGGAATCGCCTTTTCGAACAAGGACAAATCTAGTTCGATTTCAGAAGCGATCCCAGGGTGTTGGACCTTTGCCACGACTTTCTGACCATTTTTCAAACGCGCGTGATGTGCTTGAGCGATTGACGCAGAGGCGAAGGGTTGCTCATCAAAACTCTCGAAAATCTCTGTCAACGGCAGCTCCAGCTCTTTTTCAACCAAAGCTTTAACTGATTCAAAATCATCCGTTTTTACATCATCCTGCAGCTTGCGCAGTTCTTTTGTAAAGTCCAGTGTGAAAATGTCTGTCCTTACTGACATCATTTGGCCTACTTTGATGAAAGTGGGGCCAAGTTCTTCAAAGGCTTTTCTGACCTCTTCAGGATTTTTTTGTTGAGTAATATTTTTTACAACGCTATAGTGGTTGATGATTTTAACGATTTGACGCAGTCGTGCTGCTCTCGATTTACCTCTCATTGCTACACCTCCTAGCTCGCACTAAGTCAACTATGTTTTTATTCAGAAATAGAATCAGCAAACGTTCATTTCTATCTTACAAGAGATTTTTGCGATATACAAACAAACCCCTAATTATTCTTTTCAGAAGAGAATTAGGGGTGGCATTCATTTATTTTAGTGATTTGTCACAACTTGGATGACCTGCATGATGCAATAAGTAATACCAGCAGCGATCACAGGTCCCGCAGCGACTCCCTTTAAGAAGACTACACCCATGATCGTACCGAAGACTAAGGCCACGGTTACTTCCGGTGACTGATTGATTAGTCCGACCCCTTTAGAAGATAGGACCGCAACCAAAACACCGCATAGTGTCGCTACCCAGCCAAGCGGAGATTTTAAAGTATTTAACAAATCTTTCAGGACGATATCCCCAGTGGCGATCGGGACTAGGATCGTCGCTGATATCAGCGTAACTCCCCAATTGATTCCTTGTTTGTTTAAGATCGATAAAAATTTATCTGAATGGGGAATTAATTTGAGCACTAAAATCGCGAGTGTCGCGATCATTAAACTTTGATTTTTTGCAATCAAGGCAATCAATAAAATGACACCTAAGAAAAGCCAACTCTCCATCTTCTCACTCCTCGCATTAATGAATTCATTTTTCTTCCGGAAAATATGCCTGATATCCACAACGTATTTACTATACAAGATATTTCGATAAGTTGCGACTTTTTTCCGAAGCAACTTTAGTGTAAGCTTTTAAAGGAAGGGAGAAACAAATGAAAATAGGATTACGTACGATTAAAACCGCAGTGGCTGCACCTGTTGCGTTGTTGTTGGCCAGCGGTCTAAACTTGGAATCTGCTGCTTCGGCGGCTATCATAACCATCTTGACGGTCACAAATACGAAGCGTTCTACTGCAAAAACAGCATTGAATCGACTTTTTTCTTTAACCTTAGCAACAGTGATTGCGGCCTTTTGTTTTTTACTTTTGGGTTTCCATCCGATTGTGTTTGGCTTGTATTTATTAGGCTTTATCCCGTTGTCGATCCAGTTCGATTTAGCTGATGGTGTCGCAGTTAGTTCTGTGCTGATCACCCATTATTTAGTAGCAGGGGAGATGCCATTGAGTTTGATCATGAATGAGTATTTGTTGATGATTATCGGTGTTGGCTGTGCTTTAGTAGCGAACCTCTATATGCCGAACACGGAGAAAAAAATTCAAGAAGATCAGACCGTTGTCGAGGTTTCAATGAAAAAAATGCTAGGTCAAATGTCTAGCTATTTGAACCAGCCGGCCAAAGAAGAACAGCTGCGGCAAGAATGCTTATCTTTGCGGGACTTTGTTCGTGAAGCACAGGTACGAGCGCAGGAATTCGAAGAGAATCGTTTCTTTTCTGGTAATAGTTATTATTTTGAATACTTTGCGATGCGTCGTTTACAGTTGAAAGTTCTATCCGACATGCTGCAAATATTGAATCGACTAGATGCAGAACCAGAAGACGTGCAAGAATTGCGGGAATTGTTTGAGTTTACAGCTCAGACCTTGGCAGAAGACAACGATGGCTCAGCGATATTAACGAAAATTGCCGAAACAGATCAACGGTATCAGCAAAAGAAATTACCGGAAAATCGTCAAGCTTTCGAAGAACGCGCGATGCTTTTCCAGTTGTTTCAATTATTTCAGGATTTTATTGAGATCAAAGCTGGGTTTACTCGTAAGAAGTAATGAGAAAGAATCAGTCTTTTGTCCCATGTAAACGGTTGAGAAATTCTTTATGATAAAGGTAAGAAAATCAGGTGAGGGGTATAAGTATGAAAAAGATAGTTTTAGGGTTAATTCTAGTAGGAGCTGCGTTGGTATGTATGAGCAGTTTATTTTTTAATAATCGAATAAGAAATGAAGAATTCACAACAACAAAAAATGTACAGCGCTTAGTCGTGGATGATCGCAATATGCCGGTGGATGTCGTTGGAGTGTCTGGAAATCAAACTAAGATCAATTATAAAAGAAGCAGAGATATTAAATATAATATCAAACAAACAAGTAATACGTTGACATTAGAACGTAAAAGAAGTATTGGCTTTAACTTTAGTTTCTTCAATTTTGGCAACCGCAATCCTAGAGTGACGATTGAAGTGCCGAAAGCAAAGTTGAAAGATTTACAAGTTGAAACGTCAAATGGTAAGATCAACGCAGAAAACCTTGTGTTAGACAATTTGGATTTGGAAACAAGCAACAGTAAAATGACAATCAATAAGGTGGATGCCGAAACAGTAGATGCTGAAACCAGTAATGGTAAAGTGGATCTGACACATCTGACTTTCGATGATGGATCATTTGAAACGAGTAACAGCAAGATGAACCTGCAAGATTTGAACTTCAAAGAAGGCGAGTTCCAAACATCGAACGGTAAGATCGATCTGATGAATCTGAAACCTGCCGAGTCACTTTCCTTAACTACCAGCAACGCTAAAGTTAGTGGAACTATCATTGGAGACAAAGATGATTTCGCAATCACTTCTAAAACCAGCAATGCTTCGAACAGCTTAGGCAATAATGCTGATGGCTCAAAAGAATTGGAAGTAAGGACTAGTAATGGAGATATTGAAGTCGTGTTTGTCCGGTAACAGATTTCTCTAAAGGAGGAGGAAGAATGGTCAATAAAAAACTTGGCAAAGTACTGCTCGTAATCTATTCGCTGATACTAATTTGGATATTACTATTTAAATTGAGGCTTTCCTTTTCTAGCATTGCAGCAAGTTTAGAACATCCGATGAGGTCTCTCAACCTTGTTCCTTTTCAGGGCTCAACGATTGTGAATGGTGAAGTTGCTATAAATGAAATCATTTCGAACGCATTGATTTTTGCACCCTTGGGCGTTATTTTAGGAATCTCAGAAAAAAACACTTCCTTCATAAAGAAGTTGGCCTTTATCCTGTTGCTCTCATTGTTTATTGAAGGAATGCAATTCATTTTGGGAATCGGAGCTACCGATGTGACCGATATACTAATGAATTTTTCTGGTGGATTCGTAGGGCTTATGATCTATCAAGGATTGAAGCTTGTTGTACCGGAAGCTAAGCTGGATAAATGGCTAGTAAGAATAGGTACAGCATTCGGAATTTTATGTTTTGGACTCGTCATGTTCATATTGTTTGTGAACCGTTAGTATAAAGATACAGAAAAACACTTCAGTAACTATGCTGAAGTGTTATTTTTTATGCAAGATATTCGTATTTCGCTGAAACCGCCACACTAAGAACGTTTCGGAAAGTGCCAAATAAAGAAACAATCCCGCAATGATCAAGACCGCCTTCGTCTCAATCATTCGATAAGAGAAAACGGAGACGATTGCACCCGCAATGAAAGCCGTGACCACTAAAAGAAAATGAATAAAGCGCGTTTTTGCTCCTTGATCCTTTGTACTCAAGTAGTCATAAAGATTTGTTGCTACGCCTTTTAGATTGCCAGTGGTAAATAAATTCGTGTAGGCTAGTCCATTGATTTTATCAAAGGAGACCCATTGAATCGCAGCAGTAAAAGCGATCATGATGGTAATGAGGGCCGGATGGGGCTGTAAGAAATCCAAACTGATCACTAAAAAGATCGCTGCCTCAAAGTAAAGCAGGAATAATCGCCAAAAGTGCAACTCTTTCTTTTTAAAATAATCAATCATAAACTTTGCTAAAAGAATACCAATAAAAAAGAAGAGGGTGGAAAGCATTTTTTTTCCAACCATGTTCCATTGCCGTTCGTAGGCTTGGATGATTGCTAAAATGATATTACCAGTCTGAGCCGAAGCAAAAGCACCATAACGAATATAGGTATAACTATCCATCATGCCGCCGATGAAAGTCAGTAGCAAACCAACCGAACGATTCTCATGAAAACTATTATCCATTTGTTACTCAACTCTTTTCGCTGATTATCTTACCACATTTTTTCAGAAAATGGATAATCAGTTTCACGGTAATTCTTTATACAATAAATAGATTGCCGCTACTAAGCTGATCAAACCGAGACCTAATCAGCGAAAACTTGAAATTCTCATACTGCTTTTTGGGAAGAATCTGAAGGCATGCTTCAGCTGACGATCGGATTCGACAGGAACTGAGAAGCAGGAATAGTTGAAAACGTACATGAATTTTCCATAAGAATATTTTAAGACTTTCCTTCTTTTTGTGGTGGAAAGCAGATGTTCTTTCTATTATTAAAAAAATAATTCGGATTGTCGGCGAAAACAATCGTTAAGACGATTGGAAATGGAGATCAACACTCGGTTTTCCGAATGATTGAGAGCTGATTTGCATGGAGTTAAGATGTTCGTGGAGTGCTATCTTTTTCGGAAGAATGTGTTAGAATGAAAATGCTTTTTATCCTGTGAACGTGAAGGGAATTGAGAACTCACCATGTCTGTAAAAAAAAGGACACCATGGTTAGAGGCGTTATATGCGGTTATGCCGCTTTGTTTTAGTTATATTCCGGTTGGCTTAGCCTGTGGAATGCTCTTACAAAAAGCTGGATTCAACATCTTATTAACAGCCTTGCTTTCGATGCTCGTTTTTTCTGGAGGCGCGCAATTTTTAGTCGTCTCGATGATCAGTGTGCATGCATCATTTGTGTCCACCATCCTAATGGTTTTCTTCTTGGAACTGCGCTATGCATTGCTAGGTTCCAGTTTGTCGCAATTTTTTAAAAAAGAAAAACGATCATTTATCGCACTGTTTTCACAATCAATGAATGATGAAAACTACGCAGTGAATTATTTGAAATACTCCACCGATCCTGATTGGAATCGTAAAAAAGCCCTATACGTCAACTGGTTTTCAATGGCTTCTTGGACAGGTAGTACGGTGCTTGGAACTATTTTTGGTTCTGTGATCCATGTTGATACGGAACTGGTTCACTTTGCTTTGACGGCGATGTTTATCTTTATGTTTATGATGCAGCTGAGCAACGGTCTGTTATTAGCTACTGGTTTGTTTTCTGGCGGGTTAGCAGTTATTTTCATGCTAGTCTTCAAAAATACTTTTGGCTTGATCTTAGCAACTTTGCTGGCCTCTTTTACCGGCTATTTGATCGAGCGCTTTTGGAAAACCGCTCATACAGAAAACGACGGGCCAGATCATTATGATTTGACTGGTGGGGAGGTTCACCATGAGTAATACCTCTTTGCTGCTGCTGATTCTTTGCTTATTTGGCGCTTCCTATTTGCCCCGTCTTTTTCCCATGCTGTATTTTTCACAACGGCAGGTACCGCAGTGGTTCAGTGATTGGATGAAATATGTACCGATCTCATTATTTGCGGCTTTGGTATTTAAGGATGTGTTTATTAGCGGCAATCATTTTGACTTGATTGGCAATGTCAGAATTATCGCGATGTTTTTAGTAGCCGGAGTTGCGTACAAAACCCGGTCAATGGCTATTTCAGTTATTACTGGCTTAGCGGCTGTTTTTTTATTATCAATGCTATAAAAACGAGACACTCAGAAAAGGAGTGCCTCGTTTTTTCCTGTTTAATTGTTAGTTTTGATACTCAGCGATCGGACGATAAGTAAGGACCTGCATCTTGCGATAAAATTCAGCTGGTAGATTTTTCCACGATTGCAAAAGATTATGGAAAAAGCCGCCATCTGCATTGATGATATATTCGTTCAATAAAAGACCAAACGATTTCTTTGGCTGTTCTTTGATTAATTTTTCGTAGACTTCGGTTGCCTGCTCTTGATTCTCTGCAACAAAAAGTGTATTTACTTCAACGTATGCACCTTCGATATTTTGCGTCTCTTCAACAAAATAAACCGATTTAGTAACTTTTTGCTCCTCTATCATTTGAGTCACCCTTTCTTTAAGTTACTCATAGCTTACAAGATAAATATTAACTAATGATGAATTAATTTGCTTTTTGCGTCATTTAATTATGAATTTTTTGGGTTATTTGGCAAAAAAAGTTTAAAGTTGCTGCCTTTATTAGGTGAACTGTTGACTTTGATTGTCCCATGATGTAGCTCAACGATTTGTTTTGCCAAGGCCAGGCCAAGTCCATTCCCTTTGGTTTTACGGCTGGTATCACTTTGATAGAACTTATCAAAGATTCGATTAGCAACTTCTTTTGTCATCCCAATACCTTCGTCACTGATTGTAATGGTTTGTCCGTCCTTTTCATTTTTTAAATGCACGTGGATGTTGCTGTTCTCTTGGCTATATTTAATCGCATTATCCATCAGATTCAGCCAAACTTGATAAAGAAACTCCTCATTGCCATAATACTCTGTCCATGGTAGATCCAAATCCAAAGACAAGTTTAATTGTTCCCATTTTGGTTGTAAGAACAGAATCACTTCACGAATCTGTTCATCCAAGCGGAAGGTTTGAAAGTCCAATCCGATCCCTTGGTTATCCAGTTTGCTCAATTTTAAAATATTGTCGGTCAAATGAGTCAGCTGTTGAGTACCGTCCAGCATGCGTTCTAAGTAAACCTGTCGTTCTTCTTTTGATAAGTCTTCATTTTGTAAGAGCTGGACATAACCTTTGATCGTCGCGATCGGTGTTTTGAATTCATGGGAGACCGTCGAGACAAAATCATTGCGCAATGTTTCAATACTACTCAATTCTTTTACCATGACATTGAAATCATGGTAAAGTTCCTCAACATCCTCTATTTGATCCTGTGCATCTAATTGGATCGTGAAGTCGCCTTTAGCCACTCTACTCATGGCTTGTCGCAAGTCACCGATCGGCTGCAAGATTCGTTTTCCCACAAAAAATGAAAGAACCAATCCCAAAATCAAACTGATCATAAAGATGATTCCTAAAGGGAAAAAATGGGAATCTCGTTCCGGTTCCAGAAGCTGAAAATGATTGCATACAAAAAGCAAAGAAACAAAGACACCTAATACAATGACCATGATCAAAAAAATGATTCCGACAAAATACATCCATAATTGGGAAAACAATCTTTTTCTCATGAGTGGATGACCGCCTTATAGCCCAATCCGCGAATCGTTTCAATCGAAAAATCAGGATTATTTTCTAAGCGCGACCGCAATCGTTTAATATGTACATCAATCGTTCGTTCATCAGTATCGGAGTCCAATCCCCAAATTTCATCCATCAACTGTTGACGCGTGAAGATTTTATTGGGGTAGGCCAGTAGTTTATATAGTAGTAAAAATTCTTTTTGCGGCAGCGTTTCGGTTTGTTCAGAAGTCTTGATTTGATAAGTTTCCTGATCCAGTCGCGTATTTCCTACGACCAGTTCTTTCGTGTGAACGATTTGCGCCCGCCGCAATAATGCGTCTACGCGTAAAATCATTTCATTCACATCGATCGGTTTTACCATGTAGTCATCGACACCGATTGTAAAGCCGCGTTTTTTATCTTCAAACGAATCCTTCGCAGTAATAAATAAAATCGGCAAATCATAATCTGCCTCGCGCAAGCTTTCGGCTAATTCATAGCCATCCATGTCTGGCATCATGATATCGCTGATGATCAAATCAATGAATTGCTTGTCCAAAATATCTAAGGCCTCTACGCCGTTCATCGCGCGAAATACTTCGAAGCGTTCGTTCTTTAATGCAGATTGATAAAGTAATGATAAGTTTTCATCATCTTCTACGATAAGTATTCGATTCATTTGCGTTGCCCTCCTTTTTGCTTAATAATAGTAGCAAATCACTGTGAACCTAGTGTGAATTTTTGTTCATTTTGAGTTAATAATGCCATGCTATCTTTACGATGTAAACAGAAAGAAAAGGGTGACGCAATGTTAGAATTAAAAGACATAAAGAAATATTATCATGTGGGTGATACCACCACGAAAGCTTTAGACGGTGTATCAGTCGCATTTCGGAGACAAGAATTTGTCGCGATCCTAGGAGCCAGCGGGTCTGGTAAGACAACGATGCTGAATGTCATCGGTGGCTTAGATAATTATGATTCTGGTGATATGGTCATTGATGGGAAATCCACGAAGACCTTTAAGGATGCCGATTGGGATGCGTATCGAAATAATTCTATCGGGTTTGTCTTCCAAAGCTACAATTTAATCAGTCACTTAGGAATCATCGACAATGTGGAACTTGGGATGACCTTGAGTGGTGTTGCGAAAGAAGAAAAAAGACAGCGAGCAGAGGATGCATTGCGCCGAGTAGGTCTAGCTGATCATATGCACAAGAAGCCGAATCAGCTTTCTGGTGGACAAATGCAACGGGTGGCGATTGCACGAGCATTAGCCAATGATCCTGATATTTTGCTCTGTGACGAACCAACAGGTGCTCTTGATACGGAGACCAGCGTCCAGATTATGAACCTGATTCAGGAATTGTCTAAAGAAAAGCTAGTGATCATGGTGACCCATAATCCTGAATTGGCGAATAAATATGCCGATCGGACGATCAGATTTTCTGACGGTCGAATCATGGATGATTCACATCCTCATATTGAAGGGAAGAAAGGCGAACAATTTCAGCTAAAACGGACAAAGATGAAATTCATGACTGCGTTGAAGCTGTCCTTCAATAACCTGCGAACCAAAAAAGGTCGGACTTTTTTAACGGCGTTTGCCTCAAGTATCGGAATTATCAGCATCGGAATCGTCCTCTCTTTATCAAGTGGATTCCAGAAACAAATCGATAGTACTCAAGCTGAGACGATGGCGAAGTATCCTATCACGATTTCGAAAACCACAACCGATCAAACGGCGAATCGCGACCGAGCGCTCGGTTCAGAAAAAGCCAGTGGTTCAACCAAAGACACGAAAAATAGTGTCGTCGCAAAAATCAGCGATGAAGACAAAGCCCAGCATACAAATAAAATCAATCAAGAGTACGTAGATTACATCGAGGATATTGATCCAAAACTGAGCAACAACATCGGCTTTACCCGTGTGGTTGGTATGAATCTGTTGCGTGATGTAGATGGCGATGTAAAACCAGTGAAACTATCGAATGAAGCACCGGACAGCGGTCCTTCAATGATGAGCGCGATGTCAAGCATGACAGGAATGGGCGTATCTTCATTTCCAACTCAGCTGGATAAAAATTCTGGCAACTTTTTAGAAGACAACTATAAGCTGTTATCCGGCGAGTATCCAAAAGCCGATACAGACGTCGTATTGATTGTTGATGCGAACAACAGTACCAATATTAACTCATTGAAAAACCTCGGCTTTGATGTCAAAGACGGTGAAAAACTGGATTTTGATCAAATCGTCGGTACTGAATTCAAATTAATCAACAACAATGAATATTATTCAAAAATTCCAACAGGTAATTTCATCCCGAATAATGACTACAAAGCGATGTACGACAATGCCAATAATGATACATTAAGGATTTCCGGTATTTTACGAGTAAAACAATCGTCAACAATGAATCTTTTAGCATCTGGAATTGCTTATAGTAATGAATTGACTTCTAAGATTGTTAAGGACAATGAAAATTCTGAGATCGTCAAAGCGCAAAAAGAGACCGATAATAATGTCATGACGAACGAAAAATTAGACGATGCGACGAAAGAAAGTACGTTGGCTTACTTAGGCGGAGATAGTATTCCCAGCAGTATCATGATCTATCCAAATAACTACAAAGATAAAGAACAAATCTTAAGCTATTTAGATGATTTCAATAAGGGAAAGAAGAAAGAAGACAAAATCATCTATACTGATTTGGCAGGAACGATGACTGAGTTGACTGGTGGTTTGATGGACGCCATCACGTATGTATTGATCGCCTTTGCCGGAATCTCATTAGTGACCAGCATGATTATGATTGGTATTATCACTTACACATCAGTAATTGAACGGACAAAAGAAATTGGTGTTCTGAAGGCATTAGGGGCACGGAAGAAAGATATTACCCGCGTATTCGATGCAGAAACGTGTATCTTGGGTGTTGCTTCAGGAACGTTGGGCGTGGTGATCGCCTACTTAGCGACTTTCCCAATCAACGCGATTTTGTACAACATGACTGATTTGAAGAATGTTGCACAATTAAATCCGGTTCACGGAATCATTTTGATCGTCGTATCAACAGTGTTGACGATGATCGGTGGACATATCCCAGCAAGAATGGCAGCGAAGAAAGACGCTGCGATCGCATTGCGAGCAGAGTAAAAAGCAGGACAGCTTCTCAAATTGTTTGGGAAGCTGTCCTTTTCAATTTCTAGAAGGTACCGTTATTCACGCCATCAATCGGTAAATTTCCTCCAGTTACACTGTATAAACGTAAAGTATAAGAACCGCCGCTGCCTACGGTGATTGGATTTCTTGACTGGGAGCTGCGAGCAGTCGGACCAAAACCATTCACTGCGCCGTACCACTTGTCTCCTTGTCCTCGTGAGAAACGCAATTTATACGTACCTGGAGGCAAGTTGACTGTTAGCTGCTCACCGCCTCTGATATAGGCTGATAAAATCGTGTCAGTGTTGTCTGTATTATTGAATTTGACATAATAATCATTCGTAGCGCTAGCCAATGTGTGAATTGCGACTGGAGTCCCCGTATTTGTACCCACGAGAACACCACTTGCCGGCCGTTCTTCCGGTTTCTTCATGACGTTATCTTGAACATAGGTCTTAATATCCGTTATCGTTTGATCGACTTGTTTTTTCGTTTCAATATTTGCTTCATTGGTTCCTGTTTGAGGAAGACTCATGGCATCGCCCTCGGGTTTGACGATGATTTCTTTTTCGATGGTGTGCTTCAGTTTTTCGTTTTGTAATTTTTGATTCAATTTGGTGCGGATTGAGGTATCCAGAACAGTAGTAAATAGTCCATTGGGATTATTTTTTTTATACTCCTCGTTCGTTGTATCTTTGATTTTTTTCAAAGTCTCTTCCAAGTTATCTACCAACAGCAATTTTACTTTGTATTGATCGTCATCTTGTTTAGTGATCTTGGAAATTTTTGGAGCTACAGCTGAAGGAACATCTCTTTTCAAATTCGTTTTTAAGTTACTCAGGAGTTTTACTTGCTGGTGAGCGTCGAGATCTTTTGAATCTGTCATAAAAGAGTTTTTAGAATTACTGACGGTTTGCTGGACCGGAGTTAAACCGTCATCGTTGAATGTTGCAGTAACTTTTTCATTGTCATCTTTGACGGTAACATTGACGGTGAATTTTTTCATTTTTACTTTCTTGTCTGATTCCAATTGTTTGATTAAGCTTTTTTCAACCGCCTCATCAATCGATTTGGAGTAATTCATCAAATATCCACTGTCTGAGTTTAAGCGCGCGTAATCAATCTCATCAATCTTGATCGATAGCTCTTCTGGATCGATCTCTTCAAGGGCTGGCAGCCAAACATTTACCTTGTATTTATAATTCTTTTGATCTTTGTCCGCTTCTTCATACTGTGGTTTGATTTGTTCATCGAGGTCTTTGAAGTCACGTTTAGCTAAAACAGCCTTCCAAAGCTTTGGATCAAGTTGGGAGATTCCCTGCGAATTATAAAGTTGCTTGAGGACGGCATCAGGTAGAATGGTCGAATCTGAGATGATCCCTCTTTCTCTAAGGATATCGGTCATCATTTCTCGTTCAGCAGGAGATACGGTAGTGTTCGTACTGGGTGTGGTTATGTAATATTTGCGTGATGACGAGGGTGTCGTTCTGCTAGACGAAGGCGTAGTAGCTGATTCTGACGTATCAGTTGATGAGGAACTGGAGGAACTTGCTGTTTCTTCACTAGTAAAGAGCTTATCGATTGCTTTAGAATGCTCAGACACTTGATTGGAACAACCAGTTAAAACCAACAGGAACAAGCCAACAATAAATAATTTTTTCATTTTTTCTGCTCCTTTCTTTGGAAACACTGAAGGGGACGGACAGTGTGCAAAAGAGCCGATAACTAAAAAAATATTAAAATTTAATGGCAATTGGTTAATAAAGTATATAGTCAAACGCCACTTTTTTCAAGCGAAACTAGCAAAAAAGACCAGAAAAAATCTGGTCTTTTGAATAAAAAATTGTTAGCCAACAAAAAAGTAATTAATCACGGCTATAGCTGCAAATCCAAACGTGATTAATCCGCAAATAATAAGGTGGAGACGTTTGTTCATTAAGGCTACCGCAATAAATTCTCTTAGAAAAGCGTTTGGCAGGTAGTAACGAGCAGTCTTTGAACCGATGCCGTCGATTTTCAATCCGACATCTTCAGCATACATACCCGCTCTGAAAATATGGTAATTGTTCGAGGTAAAAATAGCGTGATAACCGCCTGGTTTTTCACGTTCCATGATCTCTTTGCTGAACTTCATATTTTCTAATGTATTAGTAGACTGGGCCTCCATAATGATATCTTCATCAGGAATCCCTTGCTCTAGGGCGTATTCTCGCATCGCTTGAGCTTCTGGGACTTTTTCATCAGGACCTTGCCCACCGGACATCAAAAGCTGCGGCGGCGATAGGGTCTCTTCACTTTGTTTACGGTAAAATTGAATCGCCCGATCAATCCGTTTTGCTAATAAGGGAGTGACCTTTTCACCACCAGTCAAGCCAGCACCCAAAACGATTACATAATCTTGATTATATTTTGGCTGATTGAATTGATAGAGCAAAGAAATCGATAAAAAATTCCAAAAGACGATAAAGAAATAAATCGCAATTGTTGTTGGAGCCGATAAAAGAATGACTGACCAATCCGGTAATAATCGAGGTCCAAAGGTCTGTAGAGTGATTAATGCGATAATAGCCAAGCCTAAGATCAGGGTTAATAAATTTGGCAGTCTGCGGGATTCATGCCGCAAAACGATAAAACTGTTACCTATCAAAAAAATAATGGCCGCATAGATACCGAACAGAACTGTTACCAGGAATAAGACAGCCAATAACCCAAGAATCCCTGCGCCAATCAAGGAGCCTTCAGTAGCTGTGACGAGCGCCACATATCCCATAAAACTGACCAGTGCTAGATTGAGCAGCCAGCCGTTGCGCAGTCGACATTTTTCTTTGAAATAGAAATAGCTGAATAATAAAAAGAAAAATAGCGGAATTAAAATATAGAACGTTTTATTTTGGATCTCTAAGATACAAAAATACAGGATCAAAAAAATTCCTGTCCATAGTGAAAATTTGCTAAATCGTTTTTGCTTGAAGCGAACCATTAAACCAATTAAAATGACAAAATAAATGGCTAGAGCAATAAAATCTCGTTGTAGGTCCATCTCATCACACCTTTCGTTTTTAGATAGTATTATTTTTTCGAGATCAAGCGACCTTTCACTGAACCTAATTAGCAAGGAGAAACTGGCAGCTTTCTGTTTCAACAGCTCGATATTTCTATGTCAGTATATCAAAGAAAAGGTCAAATGCGCAGTTAAGAACTATCAGTTGGTTTTCTTTCATAAGATTAGTAAACTGAAAGAAAGAATATCGTTTTTATTTTTGCGGTGCACAATACAAGGCGAAA
Organism: Enterococcus sp.; assembly: GCF_032555305.1. GTDB lineage: Bacteria > Bacillota > Bacilli > Lactobacillales > Enterococcaceae > Enterococcus_A. The sequence goes on along the minus strand of NZ_JAWGOQ010000001.1, from coordinate 100,955 downwards.
GAAAAACACTCTTTAATTCATTGATACGAACTTGGAGGGATTTGTATGGAAATCAAAGGAGTCGATCGGATTGATTTGCCGACAACTTATGTAATTGGTAAAGAAGGACGCGGATTAGCAGAAGAGGGACCGTCATGGGTACCACTGTTGTGGGATCAGATGAATGCTCATTTTGAAGAAGTGATCGGTATTTTAGCGGGACAAGAGATGAAGGACTTGCAATTATGGGGATTGATGAGCGATGGAGAGCATTGGTTAGAGCCGTGGCAAAAAGAAGGTCGCTATTTAGCCGGAGTCCAAGTGCCAGCAGAAGCAGAGGCTCCTGAAGGCTGGGTTCGCTGGGAGTTGCCGCCAATGAGCTATCTGACTGTCAAAGCCAGCGCGGAAAAAATCGAAGACGCAACAAACCTAATGCTGGGTGAGATCTTTCCCTTAGAAAAACTGGAGCTTGCTGGTGCCATTCATGAGCATTACTTGCCGCATTTTGCAGAAGGAGAAGTCGAATTGTATTTTCCCTTCAAATCAAAATAAAAAAACTTTCGACTTTAGCATTCGTGCAAAGTCGAAAGTTTTTTGGTTCTATAATATTTTGTGTTGGTGGAAAATCGAAGCCGATTTTCTACCAACACTTTTTTCTTGTCATCCAATCAAAAAGGAGCTACCGTTTGATAGAATTTAGTCGCCTAAAACCAACTCAATCAAAAGGAGCCCCTCAATGGATTATCATACTAGAAAACTACTTGGATTAACAGACATACACTTACATTTCGATGATGATTGGCTGGAAGAAAGAAACTATAAAGGCATCCAAGCCCAAGTGATCAAAGGAAAACTAGTGACTTCACCTAGCCGATGTGAAAACTGCGGTTCTGCAGAGATTATTCACAATGGGTCGTATACAACCCATTCTCAGATGCTGAAAGTCAAAGAAAAGCTGACTATTTTAGAACTAAAGCGTAGCCGTTTCTTGTGTCACGCTTGCGGAACAACTTTTTCTGCTCAAACAGACTTAGTCGATGACCATCATCATCTAACGAAAGAACTGAAACAGGCGATCCTCATGGAATTATTTGAGAACCAATCACGAAAATTGATCGCAAAGAAGTACTTTGTTTCTGATGGAACGATCACGCGTATCTTACGCGAAGTGACCAAAGATTATCAACCGAATAAAAAATATCTGCCCTCTGTTTTATGCATGGACGAGTTTAAATCCATGAAATCCGTCGCTGGAGCCATGAGTTTTATTTGTGTGGATGGGACCGACCAATAAGTTGTTCACGATCCTTGAAGATCGCCGATTATTCAAACTCACACAATATTTCATGCGGTTTCCAAGGAAGGCGCGGTTGAATGTCAAATACCTCGTGATGGATATGAATGCCAGCTATAATCAGCTGTTGAAAAAAGTGTTCCCAAATGCCGAGATAGTGACGGATCGCTTTCATATCGTGCAACACATTAATCGCAGCTTTAACCAATTACGCGTTCAAATCATGAATCGCTTTCGTACTTCTAACTCCAAAGATCAAAAGAAATACCGTCGGCTGAAGCGGTACTGGAAACTATTACTTAAGGATTCGGACAAACTGGAGCCCCTCAAACGGCATTACCATCGGCTTTTCAAAAAAGAGAGCAGCCAAACAGAGATCATCGATGAACTCCTAAGCTACAACGAAGAATTACGAAAGGCGTATAAATTTGTCCAACTTTTACGCTATTACTTTACGAAGCGGGATAATACAGGCTTTCGTCATACGTTAAAAATGATGAACCCTAGTCTTCCCCAAGCATTTAAAAAGAAGTTTAAGGTCTTTCAACGCTATCAGGCAGGGATTACGAATGCTTTCAAGGTGAAGCTTTCCAACGGTGTTACAGAGGGCTTGAACAATAAAATCAAGTTGATCAAACGAATCGCCTTTGGCTATCGTAATTTCTATAACTTTCGCGCACGGATTTACTTACAACAAGGATTAATCTTTGAAAACTAAAAAAAGTATGCGGCGCACAAAACGTGCCGCATACGGGACTAAATTTTATTCAGATTTGTCTCCACCAACACGATTTGACGAAGAGCCAGTTTTTTTATGCGAAAAAGCCAGTGATCTTTTGCCAGATCAATTCAAAGGTGCTGGCTTTCTCAACGTCTGTTTTCGTTACAAGATCGGCTGTCGCACCTTCATTTTTCTGCACATAGCCTAATGTATCTTGGGCTAGTGCAACACTAACAGTGCCGATTTTTTCATTTTTATGGACTGGAGCGATGATCGAATTATTGTCTAGTAAAGACTGATCCAATGTTGTTTTGATTGTCAGATTCTTCGGATCCATGTCGCTGCGTACCCAAAGTTTGACAGGTTTTTCCATGACCAAACCAACCGTTTTTTGTTTACCTTCTGTCACTTTTAGTTCTTTCTTGTCAGATGGAGTTTGACCTGCTGTAGTCACATCCTGCTGACTCCAATTGTTCAGGCAGTAATCCATTAATTTACCAGTTTCGGCAAATCGGGCATTTTCGTCATTTGGCTGATCTAGGGCGTTTAGGATCACCGTGATTACTCGGCGCCCATCTTTTTGGATTGTACCGACAAAACATGCCCCGGCTAAATCAGTGGTTCCCGTCTTCAATCCGTCAACGCCTTCTTTGTAATTAGGACCGTCGAACAACATCACGTTCCAATTCTTGATTTCGCCTGGTTGACTGGAATTAGGTGCGAAAGTTTTTTCCTTGATCTTCGAAACTTCTAAAATCTCAGGAAAATCTTTAATCAAATGCTGAGCCACGATCGCCACATCTCTTGCAGACATTAAGTTTTCATCGTTTTCTTGGGTGCCGGGGTAAATATGGTCACCTAGATAAACATTACTTAATCCCGAAGAGTTGATGATAGTAGCATCTGTGATTTCCCATTTATTGAGCTGTTCGCGCATTTGATTGACAAAAGTATGCTCATTGCCGGCAACAAGTTCGGCTAAAGCAACAGCACACGCATTGGCAGATTGAACGATCATGGCTTCAAACAGATCCCTGACCGTATACTTCTGTCCACGAACTAGAGTCACATTTGATAATTCAGGGACTATACTCAATTCTTCAGCGTACTCAGAGATGGGTACTTCTTGTTCCCAAGAGATCTTCTGCTGCTTGATTGCATCTAAAACGAGGTATGCCGTGATTGTTTTAGTTATAGATGCTACGCCTTTGGGAGTATCGCCGTCTTGGTTAAAAAAAACTTTTCCTGAGTCGGCGTCAATGGCATAGCCTGCATTCGCATTGACTGAGAACTCATCTGCCGCATGGACGGGGATCGCTATGAGGCTTTGGAAAAAGAGGACCAAAACAACCAAAACAAGGGGGAAACTTTTCTTTTTATTCATTGATGGGCTCCTTTATTTCTATTAACCCTAAAAGTTTAGCAAAATCAAGGGGTGAATTCAAGAAAATACAAGAAAACCCCAGAGTTTTTCATTAGTTTTAAAAGACTCTGGGAAAAATGATAACGATTTTTATTTTATTTACTTAAAAACTGCGTCCACCACCGCCAAAGGTCCCGCCACCTGTGGAATGTGTTGAGCTTCCGCCACCGCCACCGCCACCATTGTTGTTGGAAGGCTTTGGAATACGTCGGGTCGTAACGAAAGAATTGACTAACTGGTCTTGTCTTTCCGTCAAATCTAATTGAGCGTTTTGGCGATAAGGATAACGGTAGGTTCCAGTTTTTAATTGATATCGCAATCGTACAGAAACGAAGAAGGCAATAGCCGCCACTGCTGCAACGACCAAACCAATGATAAACTCAAACGGTCTGATGGACTTGTAACGCGTGATTTTGCCAGTTTTCTCATCCACTCGATAAGAACCACCTGGTACCCCAGCATCAACGAAATCTTTCGCATTGAACAAATAATTCGCGCTAGCTTGATAATAATCGCCGTCTCTCATTGCTGCTTCAACATCATCTAAAAGTTTATCTCTCCGCTTATTATTAATGTAATCAATCATATTCCCCGAAGTTGATAGATAAATTTCTCGTTGATTCATATCTAGCAAGAGAAGAGCGCCATTATTATTTTTGCCTACACGGTCCATTAATTGCATATCTGCGAAGTCTCGTGGTTCTTCTGTATTTGTATTAGTGGTCAAGATAAAGACTTCACCTTTGATCTTTTTGTTGATGGCATCGGCTTGATTGGACAACTCTGTTCGTTCTTCTGGCGTAAGCAGGTTGGCTTGATCATCTACTGTATCGGAAGCAGCCAAAACCCTTATCGGACTGAAGAGTGCCAAGAAACCGATGAATAATAGCATTTTTTTCATATGAGATACCCCACGATCATTGCGAGTATCATGATTGCCGCGAAGATACCACCTGAGAATAAGCCTAAACGTTTATTGCTGATCGGCAGGATACCGCTGACCTTGCCGGTTTGACCGTTCATGGCATAGTAATAGGTTTTGTCTGAAGCATCCTGATAAGTCACGAGCCAGACTGGCAGCAGCATATAGTGATTATCTTGCTTTTCAACATCGACTGACTGATTGCTGCGTGTGAAGGTTGTATAGCCCGAAACTGTATCTCGTAGCAGATCTTCCGTATATTCAGATAGTTCATGATCGATTTGCTCAGCCAGGTCCTTAATCTCGATATCTCGCTTTTCCGCCTGGAACCCGGACAGGTACTCTGTGTGAAAATCGACTGCTTGATCAATCGGGAAAGGCTGAACACCCTCTACCATTTTTTGCTGCAAATTTTTCTTCAAGGCGTTCTTCGTAAGATGTCTAATTTTTGCTTTTCCTTTACGATAAACTTGATAGACTTTCGTTTCAGTGTATTCTATCTCTCCGACGATCCAGACCCGTAACGAAGTACCTTTACCAGTCAAATTGCCGGCTGTCTCCGCATCAACTACCCAATAAGGAAAATAGACACCGGTCATTTTTTCGATTTGATCCTTGTTGAAAAAATCCTTTGGGATAAAACGTTTCTTTTGTGTCCAGGCTAAAAAATCTGCGACCGCTTTTTCACGATCAATTTTGAATGGTAAAACTTTATTCGGTAAAAACTCTCCCGTTAAACGTCCTGATAATACGACGGGATTATGACAAAAGTAGCAATAGGTTGCGGCGGTAGTGTGATCAGTGGCGATTTGAGCGCCACAGCTGGGACAGAGAAAGAGATCGACATCACCCGTGCTTGTTTCCTCAGCATTGGCAGTTTCTGCTTGTCCGTCCGCGGTTGGAGCTGCTTCTTTGGCTTCAAATTTTTCGATGTCTTCCACTGTAAAAATGCTTAAGCAATAGTCACAGTGAAATTTTTGATCACTAGGATTGAAAGTCAAGGGACCGCCGCAGTTGGGACAATGATGCGTCAATACATCTGCCATTTGCAGGTCCTCCTAAGGTTAATAATAATTTAGTCTAACGGAATTCCTTTAAAGGGTTTGCCGCAATGTGGGCAGAATTTTGGCACACCATTGCTCAAGTCAACCACTTCACCGCATTCACTGCACTTCATTTGGATTTTTGCTGCCGTTGCCGGAGCAGGTTTTGCTTCACCGCAATTGCTGCAGAATTTTCCAGTGTTTTCCTGACCGCATTTTGGACAGGTCCATTGATCGCCAGCAGGCTTTTGCTGCGACTGTTGATTTTGTTTGATTTGCTGATTATTACTTTGCGAAGCTTGATTTAAAAAGTCTCCGCCAGCGTTCATTCCCATGCCCATGCCGAAGAATCCAGTAGCAGCACCGGCATCGTTTTTTCCAGCAGCCTCCATGCCGCGAGCAACTGAACCTTGCACGTAACCTTCTCGGACATTTGGATCGCCTAGCATTGCGCCTTCATTTCGCATATTAATCAATTTTGTCGAGTCATCAGTATAAGAGATGCTGGCAACAGCCACCGATACGATCTCCATGCCGCGGAGCTCTTTCCAGCTTTCATCGAGTGCGTTAGATAAATATTTGCTTAGCTCCAAACTTTTTGATGGCACATAAGAGATACGTTGACCATCAGCAGACATTTGATTAATTGACGCTTGTAAACCAGTCAGGAATTCCTGCAAGTATTGCTCGTTAATATCGCTGATGTCGACTTGGTTCATATTTCGTGGAATAGCGTTAGCGAAAAATAAAATCGGGTCTGTTACTTTGATTGAGTACGTTCCGTGTGCCCGTAAGAATAGTTCCGCATTGTAAAAATTGTCAAAATAGTTCAACGGTGTACTGGTACCAAACTTGATTCCTTTGATTTCCTGTAAATTAATGTAAAATACTTGTTGTTTTTGTGGTGTTACCCCGCCAAATTTGAAACGACTGAAGGTTTCTGCAACAGCATCTTTTAATGAACCATTGAACATAGACGGAGCAGAATTATTTTCCACTGTATAGTAGCCTTCTTCGGCCGTGTAATCGATGATTTTGCCACCATCTACTAAGAGCATCATCATATTTGGATAAACATGAATCACAGAGCCATCTGTAATCACATCACTGGTACCTTTTTTGTTGCTGCCGCGTTTGTCATCTTTTCGAACGGCAATGCCTTTTGTCATAACTGTTGTTTGTCCCATGTTGGCTGGTTCGATAATTTCAAGCCATTGATCGGCCAGACCTCCGCCTATACTGCTAGTTGCTGCTTTAAATAGTCCCATGAATATCCCTCCATAAAAACGTTTTTTCTATTATACCACAGGGTTTTTTCGAAATAGAAAGGATGAACTTCCACAGATTAAAAGACACTAAACAATTACTTCTGACAATCGGTTTCTATAGTTTTTTTACACGAAATCACGTATAATAGAAAGCAGTGATTTTGAAGGAAAAGAGGAGAATTATGGCGTATCAAGCACTTTACCGCGTTTGGCGGTCGCAGCGGTTCGATGATTTAGTCGGACAAGAAGCAATCACGAAAACGCTGAAAAATGCGATCCAACAACAGAAAACTTCCCACGCCTATCTATTTACCGGTCCCCGCGGAACAGGGAAGACCAGTGCGGCGAAAATTTTTGCCAAGGCCATCAATTGTCCTAATAGTGTTGATGGGGAACCATGTAACGAGTGTGAGATGTGTCGTTCGATCACTGAGGGACGACAAGAAGATGTGATCGAAATCGATGCGGCCAGCAACAATGGGGTAGAAGAGATTCGCTTTATCCGTGACCGTGCGAATTACGCACCAACTACGGCAAAGTATAAAGTATATATCATTGATGAAGTTCATATGCTTTCTACTGGGGCCTTTAACGCATTGTTGAAAACATTAGAAGAACCTAAAGAACATGTGATTTTCGTCTTAGCAACGACAGAGCCCCATAAGATTCCGGCAACAATCATTTCACGAACACAACGATTTGATTTTAAACGGATCGATGTCCAAGCAATCATTGGACGAATGGCTTATATTCTTGAGCAGAGCAATCAGCCTTACGAAGAACAAGCGTTGTCTGTAATCGCACGAGCAGCTGAAGGTGGGATGCGTGATGCGCTAAGTATTTTAGACCAAGCGATTTCTTTCAGTAATGAAAAAATAACGTTAGAAGATGCATTGGCTGTGACAGGCAGCTTAACTACTGAGATGATGGACAGCTTTATCGGGTCTTGTCTGCGGCAAGATGTCAGTGGCGCTTTAGAAGTTTTGGAAAGTATTTTAGCGGAGGGGAAAGAAGCACGCCGCTTAACAGAAGATTTGCTACTTTACTGTCGTGATCTGCTGATTTATCAGCAGGCACCAAAGCTGTTGGAAAATCGTGCTGCGTATTTAACAGATCCCTTCAAACAATTAGCAGAGTCGACTGCTTCTGAACGACTGTATAGCATGATCAAAATATTAAGCGAGACACAAAACGAGATTCGCTTTACCAATCATGCGAATGTCTATTTAGAAGTAGCAACAGTGAAGTTGGCTACACCAACAACAGCGATCGATTCAGCGCCAGTGGCTCAGCCGGTAAATTCAACAGCACCAGCAACGGGACAATCAGTCGATCAATCAGAATTGACAGCTCTAAAAACGCAGCTTCAGCAGCTACAGAATGAAATGCAGCAGTTAAAAGCCAACCCAACAGTAGAAAAAGAAGAACGCAGAGCAGCACCGAAGAAGACTGCCAGCAGTTATCGTGTGCCGACTGAACGTGTCTATCAAGTATTGAGTGAAGCGACGAAAGATCACTTAGTCAATGTGAAGAATGTTTGGGAAGATTTACTGATGGCATTACCAGTTACCCAGCGGGCGATGTTGAAGGCCAGCGAACCGATGGCGGCAGGACCGGGCTTACTGCTGATTGCTTTTGATTATGAGATTGTGTGCCAACGGGCAGATGGCAACGATGAGTTACGCTTGAATATGCAGAACAGTTTAAGTATGATGATCAAGGATTATACACCCGACTTTGTCTTCATCACTCGTGAAAGTTGGCCGCGTTTGCGCCAAGCTTTTGTCAGTCAACATCATGACCGTCCAGTAGCGGCTGAAGAAAATGACACGGCTGATGAGATTAGTCTGATACCCGAAGAAACCAATGAAGTTGTTGAACAGGCTAAAAGTTTGTTTGGCGATCTTGTGACAATTAAAGATGATTAATGAGAGATGCCAGTTTTTCTTCTTGCTTTAGCAAGTTAGTAAAATGGTAGACGGCATGAAAATCAAACTAATTTTTTGGAAAAATTAATTCATTAATATAAATAAGGAGCGAGCAGATAAAATGATGCGCGGAATGGGAAACATGCAAGGCATGATGAAACAAATGCAAAAGATGCAAAAAGAAATGGTGAAGGCTCAAGATGAATTAAACGCAAAAGAATTCACTGGCAGCTCAACCAATGATTTAGTAACAGTAACATTTACTGGTGACAAAAATATGAAAGCAATGACGATTAATCCAGAGTTGATCGACCCTGAAGATCCAGAAATGCTGCAAGACATGATCGTCTTGGCAGTTAATGATGCAATCACGAAGATCACGAAGGAAACAGATCAAACAATGGGCAAATATACAAAGGGACTTCCTGGAATGTAAGCGACTTTGTTCAGAGAGGAAGGACACCATGCAATATCCAGAACCAATTGCGAAGTTGATTGAAAGTTATATGAAGCTGCCGGGGATCGGTCAAAAAACCGCTACTCGCCTAGCTTTTTTTACGATCGATATGAAAGACGAGTCAGTCAATGAATTTGCACGCTCATTGATCAGTGTCAAAAGAGATTTGCGTTTTTGCAGTGTTTGTGGGAATATCACGGAGGAAGATCCTTGTGAGATTTGTTCTGATACGACTCGTGACCGCAGCACGATTCTCGTGGTGGAAGAACCTAAAGATGTAATGTCGATGGAAAAGGTTCGTGAATATCACGGACTTTATCATGTTCTTCATGGAGTGTTATCACCGATGGAGGGGACAGGGCCAGAGGATATCAATATCGCGCCTTTGATCAAACGTCTCCATGATGATGAAATCAAGGAAGTCATTATTGCAACTAACGCCACCACTGAAGGCGAAGCGACTGCGATGTATTTATCGCGTCTCATTAAGCCAGCTGGAATCAAAGTTACTCGCCTAGCTCATGGCTTGTCAGTCGGGAGCGACATTGAATACGCTGATGAGATTACTTTGCTAAAAGCTGTGGAAGGACGTCGTGAATTATAAGCATGCACGGCGTTTTAAAAAAGATACAGATAGATCATAATTAATTTTGGGGGACAAGAACGTGAACGGATTATTTATTACGATTGAAGGGCCTGATGGGGCTGGGAAAACCAGCGTCCTGAATGAACTCTATCCTAAACTACAATTAACGGCGAAAAGATCCATCGTCAAGACAAGAGAACCCGGAGGCATCCCGATCGCAGAAAAAATTCGTCACGTCATCCTTGACCCTAGTAATGACCGAATGGATGATCGAACTGAGGCGATGCTCTATGCGGCAGCGCGTCGGCAGCATCTGGTGGAAAAGGTCTGGCCAGCACTTGATGAAGATAAAATCGTTTTGTGCGACCGCTTTGTTGACAGCTCGTTAGCCTATCAAGGAGCTGGACGAGGCATCGGCATAGAAGAGGTTGCCAAGATCAATGAGTTTGCGATCGAAGGCACAACACCAGATGTTACATTGTATCTGGATGTAGATTCCGACACCGGCTTACAACGAATCATGAAGAATCGAACCAATCAAATTGACCGTTTGGACTCAGAAGGGTTACAATTTCATCAGAGGGTCCGACACGCTTATCTAAAATTAGCAGAAGAAAATCCAGATCGGATCGTAAAAATCGACGCTCGGAAGCGTTTAGACGAAGTCGTGAGAGATTGTTTTTACGAGTTGTTGACACGTTATCCAGACTATTTTCAATCATGAGAGGTGTAAACTATGAAACTTATTTTAGCGATCGTCCAAGACAAAGACTCAAATCGTTTAGCCAATGAATTTATCGATGCCAATATTCGGGCCACTAAGCTATCTTCCACTGGCGGCTTTCTAAAAGCTGGCAACAGTACTTTTATCATTGGTATTGAAGATGAACGAGTGGAAGATGCGTTGGCTTTGATCAAAGAGACCTGCCAAGCACGTACGCAATATGTCACAACGCCAGTTACTTTAGACATTTCGTTAGACGGTCAAGTCCCTTATCCTGTTGAAGTTGAAGTCGGCGGAGCGACAGTCTTTGTGTTGCCAGTCGAAGGCTTCCATCAGTATTAATATGGAAGAAGCGAAAAAACTCCAGACAATCCAACCAATCGTTTTTCGCCAATTACAAAACAGTTTTGAGCATGGGCGTTTGGCCCATGCTTATCTTTTTGAAGGCGACCAGGGAACCGGCAAAGCAGAGTTAGCTCTGTGGTTTACGAAGCATCTCTTCTGTTTGAATCTACAGGATGCCATGCCTTGCGAAAAATGTAATAATTGTCTGCGGATAACCAGCAAAGATCATCCCGATGTCGTTGAGATTGAGCCAGATGGTCAATCCATCAAAGTCGACCAAATCCGGGCCCTGCAAAGTGAATTGACTAAGAGCGGCTTTGAGTCTGCAAAAAAAGTCGTGATCATTCATCAAGCGGAGAAAATGAATACAAATTCGGCAAATAGTTTGCTGAAGTTTTTAGAAGAACCGCCAGCCAACTTTATGATTATTTTGGAAACTCAATCATTAGGAAAAATTTTACCGACAATCCGCTCTCGTTGTCAGATCATTCACTTCCAAGCGTTGTCCACAGAACGCTTGCAGTCTCGTTTAGAAGCGGAACAAATCCCTGCAAAAACTGCGAAACTCTTAGCGAATTTAACAAATAGTTATACAAAAGCTGTTGAAATCTCAAAAGATGAATGGTTTAATGAAGCTAGAGATGTTGTTATTCAATGGTTTAATTATCTCGAAAAAAATGATCCGCAAGCGTTTATCTATGTTCAGAAAAAATTGGTCAAGACATTTAAAGACAAAACGCAGCAGCAATTTGCCTTCGAAATGTTGGCATATTTTGTCAAAGAGAAACGTGATCAAGTGATGAAGCAAAACCAAGCAGACCTAAACACGTACAATTACCTGCTGGAGGAAGTTTTATCCGCTAGTCAGAAACTAGAAGCAAACGTATCATTTCAAAATATCGCAGAACAAATAACGTTGCGCATCGTATTTGCTTAACGTTATTTAAGAGAGTAGGGAAAACCATGGTTGAAGTTGTGGGTGTTCGTTTTCGCGAAGCAGGACATATCTATTATTATGCCCCGGGCAAAAACGAATATTTTTATAATGATAAAGTCTTGGTCGAGTCGCAGCAGGCGCACCAGATTGCGACAGTGGCAATTCCAAAAATAGAGATTGATAAAAAGGATTTGTCCGATGACTTAAAAACGATTTTACATAAAGCGTCAGACAAAGAATTAAAAAAAGTAGCTCAAAACGAGGCCGATGCAGAAGCGGCTTTCAAGACGGCTAAAGAAAAGATTCGTGCACATGAGTTAGAGATGAAGCTGATCCAAGTTGAATATACCTATGATCGCAGTAAGATGATCTTTTATTTCACAGCGGATGGACGAATTGATTTTCGTGAACTGGTCAAGGATTTAGCTGGCGTTTTCCGGACGCGCATCGAGCTACGGCAAATCGGAGTGCGTGATGAAGCCAAGATCCTTGGTGGAATCGGCCCCTGTGGTCGACCGTTATGTTGTTCGACATTTTTAGGTGATTTTATCCCGGTTTCGATTAAGATGGCTAAGGATCAAGGATTGTCGTTGAACCCAACAAAGATTTCTGGTCTGTGCGGTCGATTGATGTGCTGTTTGAAATACGAAAACGGCGAGTATGAAGCAGCAAAGAAAGAAATGCCTGATTATGGGAAAGAGATCAATACGCCAGAGGGACGTGGGAAAGTGATCGGCTTGAATCTGCTAAGCAAAGTGGTGAAGGTCCGCTTATTCGGTCGCGATGCAACGATTGATTTTGATTACCAAGAATTAGTTGAAGCAGGTGACTTGTCATGATGGATCGACGCTCATTATACGACGGCTTGAATCAACTAGAGCTAGACATGCAGAAGAATCTTGAGGACTTAGTTTCCATGAAAGAAAATCTGTTAGAGCTTATAGAAAAAAATGCCACATTAGAGATGGAAAATGAACGCTTACGGGAGCGGATTCGTGAGATTGATGAGAAGAAATCGCCGGTCTTGGATGAACGCCAAGAACTATCGGAATCCCGCTTGAATCTAGAGAAAATCTATGAGGACGGCTTTCATGTCTGCAACCTGCTTTATGGATCAAGACGTGAAGCGGATGAGCCCTGTGCATTTTGTCTAGATGTTATTTATCGTGAAAGCAAGCAGAAATAATCAGAAGAATATGAAGTCTGAGTAAATGAGGCCTGTGACAATAATTCTGTCGCAAGCCTTTTTAAATGGAAGGAAGAGCGAGCATGAAGATCCAAAAAAGTTTCGCGCAGGAAGTGGGAACACTTTATCTAGTCCCAACACCAATCGGTAATTTAGAGGACATGACTTTTCGCGGGGTCAAGACATTGCAGACGGTCGATTTAATCGCTAGTGAGGATACGCGCAATACTCAAAAGTTGTTGAACCACTTCGAAGTGAAAGTACCGCAAAAAAGTTTGCATGAACACAACTATAACGAACGTATTCCAGAATTGTTGGATTTTCTAAAGAACGGCCGATCCATTGCCCAGGTCAGTGACGCTGGGATGCCATCGATCAGCGATCCGGGTCATGAATTAGTTGTTGCTTGTATAGAAGAAGATATTCCTGTCGTCGCTTTGCCTGGAGCAACTGCCGGCATGACCGCGTTGATTGCTTCTGGATTAATGCCGCAGCCATTTCATTTTTACGGCTTCCTGCAACGAAAGAAGAGTACGCAAAAAAAAGAATTAGCTGATTTAAAAAATCAGACGGCGACCTTGATCTTCTATGAGTCTCCTCATCGGGTTAAAGAGACGTTGAAAAATATCTCTGAAGTTTTAGGTGACCGAAACGTTGTGATCTGTCGTGAGTTGACCAAACTTTATGAGGAATATCTGCGAGGAACAGCGGCAGAGTTGATCGAATATTTGTCGGAGCACTCTTTAAAAGGGGAATGCTGTCTGCTGGTTTCCGGTACGACGGAGCCAGTAGAAGAGGAAATATTTGAAGGAACGCTGAAAGAGCAAGTGGATGCATTAGTGGAAGAGGGGCAACCTGCTAAAGAGGCGATTAAAACAGTTGCCAAACGACATGGATTGAAGAAGCAGGATGTATATAAAGAATATCACGAATTGTAAGAGTAGGAATTTGTTCCTACTCTTTTTATGTGAAGTTTTCTGACATAAAAAGTCATAAAATTAGAATAAAATGAAAAAAATGAGTAAAAACACTTTTTTTATTTGAGTTTGATGTTAGAATACTTAACATAAAGAGAAATGGAGTGGTTTGATGGCAGCAAATATTGCATTTATTTTGATTTGTTCAGGTTTGGTTTTTCTCATGACCCCCGCATTGGCGTTTTTCTATGGCGGATTGGAACGGAGAAAAAATATTCTGAACACAATGATGATGGTAATCTGTGTGATGGGGTTAGCTTCCCTGATTTGGGTAGTGATTGGGTATTCACTATCATTCAGCGGCGGCGGAGATTTTATCGGAAACTTAGATAAAGCATTTTTCAACGGCGTTTCCATGACGAAGGGTGATGGAATCCCAGAAGGACTATTTGCCTTCTTCCAAATGATGTTTGCTTTGATCACAACGGCAATTTTAACAGGATCAGTTGCCGGACGAATGAGATTCTCAGCGATTTTCCTATTTATCGCGATTTGGTTGATCGTAGTCTATGCGCCAATGGCTCATATGGTTTGGGGCGGCGGTTTCCTTGATAAGATTGGTTCGATCGATTTTGCCGGCGGAAATGTCGTGCATATCAGCTCTGGAATTTCAGGTTTAGTCTTAGCAATCGTATTAGGTCGCCGTCGTGAGTATCATCTTGGTGATTATCGGCCACATAATGTTCCATTCGTAGTATTAGGAACAGGTCTTTTATGGTTTGGCTGGTTTGGTTTCAATGGGGGTTCTGCTTTGGCAGCAGATGGATTGGCAATTCATGCGATGATCACTACGAACACAGCTGCAGCTTGTGCTATGTTATCTTGGATGCTGATTGAGAAAATTCTAAATGGCAAGCCAACTGTTGTGGGTGCTTGTACTGGTGCCGTCGTAGGTTTGGTGGCAATTACTCCTGGAGCAGGCTTTGTATCGATTTGGTCAAGCCTTCTGATTGGTGCGCTAGTAAGTCCTTTCTGCTACTTCTTTATTTCAGTTATTAAACAAAAGCTTGGATTTGATGATGCGTTAGATGCCTTTGGTTGTCATGGAGTCGGCGGGATTTTCGGCGGAATCGTAACAGGAATTTTCGCGGATCCTTCAATTGGAGGAAGAACTGGTCTGATTTATGGTGAAACACACTTATTTATCGCGCAAGTAGAAAGTGTACTATTCACATTGGTATTTGCTGGTGTAGCTAGTTACTTGATTATTTCATTTATCAGAGTCTTCATGCCAATTCGAGTATCACAACAGGAAGAAGCATTAGGACTTGATCAGATTGAGCATGATGAAAATGCATATCCAACATTTATGGGAATGGATTCATAAGAATATCAGTATGAGGAGGACGCGATGAAAAAAGTTGAAGCGATCATTAGACAGGAAAAATTAGAGGCAATTAAGGAAGCAATCGACAAAGAGATTGAAGTTAATGGAATGACCGTCAGCCAAGTACTTGGTTGTGGTTTGCAAAAAGGTCAGAAGACCCATGTTAGAGGGCAAGAGATTATCACAACTCTGCTGCCGAAAGTATCAGTCAGTTTTATTTTAGCTGATGAAGATGTGGAGCGAGTGATTGATTTGATTTTAGAAACTTGTCAGTCGGAGGAATGTGGAACAGGAAAAATATTTGTTTATCCGATTGAAGAAGCAATTCGTATTCGTACCCGTGAATTTGGTAAAGCGGCGATTCAATAAAAGAATCCTGCCTGAGAATTTTCTTAGGCAGGATTTTTTTATTTTAGAATGTCGTCTTTTATTTTTGCAAATTCCGCTTCTGTCAGGATTCCTTGATCCAGTAAATCTTTCATCTTCAAAAGTTGTTCGGCTTTGCTTAGTTGGTTCTCGGATGCTTTCTCTTGATTAGCAGGTTGAATATTTTCGTTTAAGCTGGCTAATATCTTTGGTGCCTCATCTTCTGTTAGAACAATTTTAATCATTCCTTCTAAAGAGGTGACCTCCAATATATCTAAACTGGTTTCTTTGGTCAAACGAAGTCCCTGCAGATTTGCCAATGGAATAACCTTGAACGCATCACCGATGATTCTCTTTTGCCCCATGATAAAACGGTGGTTCGTCAACGCGTAAGCATAAAAGCCGTCATTTTTTGTAGCAGATGTCCGATTATGCAGACCGATAAAACAAATCAAGACTTCTTCATCAGGTCCTAGATGATTTTCAAGTACCGAAAAAAGCCTTTCGCCCCATTGGCGGTCTGACCCTGAGAAGAATCCGACTTCTTGACAGAATTGATACATTTCCTCAGCAGTTTTCATGATCCACCCCTTTGATGTGTTAGTTTCAGTGTAGCAAAACTTGGAAACGCAAACAAATTTATTTTTGAGCGAGCTTTTTCGAAGGTGTCTGTGAGTCTGGTGGTCTGAGTGGACATGGACTGACAGCTAACTCCGTATAAGGAAATCATTTTTCGGAAAACGTGAAAAATGAATTGGATTGTCGTCACGCATATCATTCTACTACACCTGCTAAAGCAGGTAGTAGAACTGACAAAAAAACCACCATAGCCGTCACTATGGTGGAAATGAAGGTTGTTATTTACTCTTGGTAGGAGTAAGTATGAAAAACCAATTCGGGATAATTGGTATGAATTCATGATAAAGCATTCAGTAAATGAAATCATGAATAGCTGTTTGTTAATCGCTAAGAAATGTATTAGAAAAGACTTATGCAAATTACAGTAAAATTTTTCTGTTTATTTCACAATGAAAGGGTTGCATTTCATTTTTAGGATATTGATTGCTATGGTACACTTGGGTTGGAAGATTTAATTAGGAGGGTACATTTATGGCAAATATCAGTAAAAAGTTACTAACTGAATTGACTTCAGAAGAGGCAACCGGTCCGTTTATCACGTTTATGTTGAATACTCACCATGCGCATCAAGACGTTGAAAAAGATCAAATCATGTTTAAAAACTTTGCTAAAGAAGCGAAACGGCGCTTTGAAAAGAAGTACACTGATCACAGCTTTGAACCATTCCAAGAAAAAATCGATCAATTATTAGCAGATGGAGATTTTTGGCGCAGCGGAACCAAAAGTGTTGCGGTAATCTTGACCGAAGATGAAACATATATTCATCGTTTAAGTATCGCAGTGGACGATCAATATTATGTCAGTGATCTCCCATATCTATTGGCAATCATCAAAAACGCGCAATTCAACTATTCATACTATTTAATGGCCTTAAATAGAGACTCTATGAAACTTTACCTTGTTCGCAACAAAGAAGTAGAGGCGATCGAGCTTCCAGAAGGCGCACCGAAAGATATCGTGACAGCCTTAGGTGATGAACTAACGGGTGGAAATCTAAGCGCCTCATCCAGGGGCGGAGATGTTGGCAGTGTTCATGGTGTCAGCACTAAGGATGAAGAAGTCGAAATTGACTGGGTAAATTATTATCAAGCGGTTGACAACTTTCTGAAGGAACTGGATAATCCAGAACAGTTGCCTATCTATCTTTTTGCTTTGCCAGAAAATCAATCACAATTCAAAAAGATTGCTAAGAATCCTTTTTATTCGGATAAAGCAGCGATCAGCGGATCTCCTGCTCAAGTAACAATCAATGATATAAAAAAAGAAACACAAAAAATAGCGGATCAGCTAGCTGAGGTAGAAACACAAACCAATCAAAAGTTGATCAATCGAAAATTTATCGATCAATTGGTAGATATTGTACCGGCAGCAATAGAAGGGAAAATTTCTCATTTATTTATCGCAACATCAAACCTTGTTGATGGCTACGGAGAAGACCCTGATATTGAGTATGATCGTCGTCAAGTACTAAATGAAATTACCGACAATGTTATCAAAAATGGTGGACAGGTCTTTGTTCTAGACCAAAAAGATGCACCAGATGAAAAAAGCTTATTGGCGATTCTGCGGTATTAGTGAGCAAATATTTCAAATACATTAAGAAAAATTTTTTTAAGCGATAACCTAGTGTTATCGCTTTATCTATGTTATACTTCTAATTGTAGTTTTTGTACGGTAATATTGGCAAGTTTGTTTCAGACAACATCTTTCCTATTTCACCATTCAAGTAATTACAAAATTAATTTTTATCCTAGGAGGATGTTTAACATGGAACAAGGTACAGTAAAATGGTTCAACTCAGAAAAAGGCTACGGATTTATCACTGCTGAAAACGGAAATGACGTATTCGTACATTTCTCAGCTATCCAAGGCGACGGCTTCAAAACTTTAGAAGAAGGTCAAGCAGTGACTTTCGACGTTGAAGAAGGCCAACGTGGACCTCAAGCTACAAACGTTAACAAAGCTTAATTAATAGTAGACTTTTATGCCGGATGCGAAAGCATCTGGCTTTTTTTTATGTTTTGAAAACCTCAGGATCAACCTGTGGTTCAGGAAAACTTCCAAATAAGGGTAAAAAATTGCCCTAGACGCTGAGATGAAAGAGGATATCCCACCAATCATATTCAGCCAAAGGAGGATAGATAAGGACTATATCAAGAGCCAATTAGCTAAAGGCTATCAAAGTGATCAATTAAGTCTAAATGAAATAGTTAATCAAGTAGTTCCTATTTAGTCGTGTATTAATCCTGTAACAGACTTGTACTTTGTCAATGTGCTTAAGTTAATGACAGGGCATTCACACAGGTTGTTTTGATTACTTTTTTTAATGAAAATAAATATAAAATTGAGAGTTCAAAATCTGATGAAACTAGGCTTTTTAACATTTTTTTATCCTATTGATGTTTGCTATAGTCACCGTGTTAACATGAAATAAAACTCAACCGATGCTTCAATGTGTAGTGAGTTTTGAAAAGCTTTCTTATGACAAATGTCATGAGTAATCATGACGAATTCCTCTTAAATGCTAATCAATGCTTCGATAAAATTGGTTAATAAATGAAGAAAGAGGGAGTTAGTTAAGTGAATAAACTAGTTGATGTAAAAAATGTGAGTATTAGTTTTAAACGAAAGCACGTACTAGAAGCAGTCGATTGTTATTTAGAACAAGGAGAGATAGTTGGTTTAGTTGGTCCCAACGGTGCTGGAAAGACAACGTTAATGAAAGTTATGGTTGGTTTTATTCCTATAAGTAAAGGTGGAATAATGAAAACAAGAGACATTGCGATCGAAGCTTTGATTGAGCAGCCTGGGCTATATCCTTTTTTATCTGGCTTGGATCATCTGCAACTGTTTGTTGAAGATCGGAAAACGACTGAGATTGATTACTTAATTTCACTATTAGACATGAATGAGTTCATCGGGAAAAAAACTAAAGAGTATTCGTTAGGAATGAAGCAGCGTTTAGGGATTGCGCTGGCTCTATTGAATCGTCCGCAGGTTGTCATTTTAGATGAGCCGATGAATGGTTTGGATCCATATTCAGTCAAGTTGCTGAAAGAAGCAATTATAACTTACAGAAAAAGCGGAACTACCTTTCTAATTTCTAGCCATATACTTAGCGAGTTGGAGCAATTAGTGGATCGTGTCCTTCTGTTAAAAGCAGGTAGAGTGGTGGAAAACATAGAACACCCTGAGCGATTAGAAAATTTCGAAAATGATTTATTAGCTAAATTAGCCTAAGGAGAATGATAAAAATGAAAATCGCAGTCGGACAAGAATTTTTCAAACTAATGAAGCAAGAGCTTATTTTGAAACAATCATTGATTTTGAGCGGGTTGATATTACTTTTTGCCATGGTAACTAAATTTGGTAACTTGGATGTGCTATCGGCAGATAGTTTAGTGGTGACTTGTTTTAATAGTAGTTGGTTGATTGTTTTCTTTATGGTGTATCTTGCTAGTCAAACTTTTTCTATGGAATTCCGGCTGGGTACAATTAAAAACTTGCTAAAAAAGAACCAACAACGCCGAATAATTTTCTTTAGTAAACTAGTTACCTTAATAGGATACTCCTTGTATTTAAATGTAGTAGCGATGACAGCTACCATCTGTATAAGTATGATTTTATTTCCAGAAGTTTCATTGAATCAAACAGAAGTGCTCCGCGTCTTAGTTACTAATTTACTTGGAAATTTTATTGGAATGTGGTTATTTGCTAGTTTGTCATTAATGATTTCTTTAGCGGTGCCGAATGAATCACTGGCAAGCATATTAGGAATTGCGGCTTATTTCATCTCTTCAATGCTAGCAGGAATACAATTTATGGTGTTGGATCAATTCAGTTGGTTGCGTTGGAATCCATTAAACATGTTGAATCTGAGCAATCAGTTATCGAATAACAGAATAGAAAAGTTAACGCAATTAGCGACGAATCAATTATTAATTGGTAATCTAGTGTATATTATTAGTTTCCTCTTAATTGCCAACTTCTTATTTAGTCGAAAAAAAGTCTAATTACTATGTTATCATCGAAATTAACATTGTGAGTAACACAGAAAGGAATAAATATGCATAAATTCTGCTTATTTCCTAAGGGTGAGATACTTAGCTCAATTATCTGGATGCTTTTTCTACTAATCCCTATTATATCCTTGATTCCATTCGACACCTTTGAAAAACAATTTTTGGGTATGCTAATAGTGCTGTTTAGCTGGTTTTATAGGAATACTCTTTTTCAAGGAAGGTATTTTATCTACTGGTTAATGGGTCAATATTTGATTGCTATTTTTTATGCTTTGAATCTAGGATATATCTATCTATTTATGTTTCCTGCATGGCAGCTGGGCTTTGGTTTTCCTAAAATAAAAAAAACAACCTTTTGGTTATTATTTTTTGGTCAATCACTTCTTATTGTCGTGAGCTTGTTTTTGAGGTCATTTGAAAAATCCTCTTTTGTAAGCGATCAGTTGGTTATATCAAGTCTTTTTGGGTTGTTTACTATCATTGCTCCATTGCCGGGCAGGGAGTTTCAGAAATCGATGGAGCAGCGAAAACAATTGTATCAGGCGAATCAACGGATGGAAGCTGTGATTAAAGGAGAGGAATGTATTCGTATAGCAAGAGAATTACATGATTCTTTAGGGCAATCATTGTCTGTAATGACTCTCAAGCTTGATTTGGCACAAAAAGTTTTATTAAAAGATCCACAGATGGTTACTGGAGAGTTACAGGAAATAGAACAACTTTCTCGTTCTACCTTAAAAACTGTTCGTGAAATTGTTTCAGATATACGAAAGCGTTCCGTAAGGGAAGAGCTAATTGAAATAAATCAAGCATTAACAACGGCTAAAATTGTTTTGATTACCGAAAACGAGGAGATAGCTAACGATCTGTCTGCTAATCAGCAAAACGAAATCAGTAATGTTCTGCGAGAAGCGGTAACCAATATTATCCGCCATAGTAAAGCGACCTTTTGTAAAATCATCTTTACGATTGACGCTGGTTGGTTTAAGCTTTCGATTGAGGACAATGGGATTGGTGCAAAGGAAATGATCGCTGGAAATGGAGTTACCGGAATGATCGAACGAATTGAGAATATACAAGGGACAATTTTAATACAGGATGATCAAGGAACATCCATTCGTATTTCGGTTCCTTTGAAGGAGGCTTTGCATGATTAGGATACTTATTGCCGAAGATCAAGGACTTTTGTCATCAGTGTTGGCGACGATCTTGAATTTGGAGGATAACTTGGAAGTTGTTGGAACAGCCAAAGATGGGGTAGAAGCGACATCAATGTTGAAACAACTGCAACCAGATATCTTATTAACGGATATTGAAATGCCTCACAAAACTGGTCTGGAACTGGCTGAGGAATTGAAAGAAAGTACAATTAAGGTGATCATCCTAACTACTTTCGCTCGGGATGGTTATTTTGAAAAAGCAGTGGATGCTAAAGTATCTGCTTATTTATTGAAGGATACTCCTAGCGAAGAGTTGATTGAACATATTCACTCGACAATGAAGGGCAAGGTTTATTATGAACCTTCCTTAATTACAGGTTACATGAACAATCAAAGAAATCCCTTGACCCCAAAAGAGCAAGAAATTCTGACATTGATTGCTTTAGGAGCTACGTCCATGGATATTTCTAACCAACTTTACTTAACAGATGGAACGGTTCGTAATTATATTTCTGAGATTATTAGCAAACTAGGGGCTAAAAATCGGGTCGAAGCTGCTGCGAAGGCTAAAGAAAAAGGTTGGGTATAAATAAGAGTCTGGAAGATCACATAGATGGATCTTTCAGGCTTTTACTTTATAGCTACGAAAAAATGGCTGTTGCTTGAGTAATGTTTTGGACTACCTAATTGAAGTATTATTTTTGTTGAAATTATTTTGAGAAAAGGTTTGTCTAAAGATCATCCTTGTAGAAAGTGGTACTATTCAGATATAATGCGTGAGGAAGAATAAATCGAGTTTTATATAGAAATACGTTCACCGTTTCGAGGAAGGAGGGGCGAGAGTGAAGAAAAATTATGCGGTCGTTGATATTGAAACGACTGGAACGGATCCTAAAACGGATCGGATTATTCAATTTGGCTGTGTGCTGATCGAAGAAGGCAAAATCGTGACGCATTTTTCGACAGATATTAATCCAGATCAAACGATTCCAGCACAGATCCAGACGCTGACCGGTATCACCAATCACCGAATTCGAAAAGCCCCTTATTTTGAAGATGTGGCACAAACAATTACGAATTTGTTGGAGGATACGATCTTCGTAGCCCATAATATTCATTTTGACTATCCCTTTTTAAGCAATGAATTGGAACGCTGCGGGATGCCACCGCTGACCATTCCCGGTATTGACACAGTAGAGCTGGCACAGGTGTTTATGCCCACATCTTTGAGTTTTCGTTTAAAGGATTTAGCAGAGGAGCTGCATTTGGTGCATGAGAACCCGCATCAAGCGGATAGTGATGCGGATGTGACGGCTCAACTTTTAATTCATCTAGAAGCGAAGATAAAAGAGCTGCCGATTATTACTCTGGAAAAAATTATTGATACAGCTGATCAAATGGCTTTTCAGACAAAAAATTTCTTAGAAGACTGCCTGAAAGAAATGCAAGCAGAGCCTAAGCCGTTATCAGAAGAGCTGGCGATTATTCACGGGTTGGCTTTACGCAAAAAAAGTGTTCCACTCTTTTCTGAAAGCTACTTTGGGACAAAGGCGTATCCTCGTTCACGAAAAGCAAAGGAAAAAGTGTACCAAGGAGAACTAGATTTTCGAAAAGAACAGGCCCGCTTGATGAATTTGGTGTACGACTTTTTCAATAAGAAGGATGACAAAAATGTTTTAGTAGAGGCGGCGACTGGGATCGGCAAGACACTAGGTTATCTATTGCCGATGAGCTTTTTAGCAACACCGGAAAAACCGATCGTTGTCAGTACTGTTTCGTTGCTACTGCAGGAGCAAATTCTGAATCACGATTTGCCGCTGATTAATCGGTTGTTAGATCAGCCGTTGCAGGCTGTAGTGATGAAAAGCAGTCGACATTATATCGATTTAGAGCGTTTTTATCAAAGCTTCGAAAAGAAATCGGAGCAAAAGCAATACACTTTTTATCAGATGGCGTTGCTTGTTTGGTTAACACAGACGGAGACAGGCGACTTTGACGAGTTGAATATGACGAGCCTGAAGCATCCATTCTGGCAAGAAGTTTGTCATTTAGGAACGCATACGCTGAATGCCAATAGCCCTTTTTATTCTGCTGACTTTATTCGTCACCGTCAGGAAAAGCTGGCGCAAAGCAATTTGATTGTGACGAATCATGCCTACTTAGCTCAGGAAGATCAGCGAAAAGTTCCACAACTACCTAAGAGTCCCTATTTGATCATTGATGAAGCTCATCATTTGAATCGTGTACTGGAAAAAATCACGACGCAACAGTTCAACCTTTTGGCGATTCAACGTACATTTAATCATTTGCTGGAGAATAAAAAATTTTCTGTCTGGCAGACACTCGTTCAAAAGGATCAGCAAACTCAGCATACACTGGAGATTTTCCAAGATGTGTTGCAGGAACTGAATGAAGATTTAACGGATTTTTACCAAATTTTCAAAGACGAGTTTCCGACTGAGGATGAGCGCTTGATCACTAAGGATATGATTGATCAATTATCTTTAGCTGGCGAACAGGTATTGCAGCGAATTGGACGACTCTATCAAGATGCCTTAACGCTTGGGGATCAGCTGCAAAGATATTTCATGACCTATAAAGAAACATTTGGTATCAAGGAACAGGCTGAATGGAGCGATCTTCAATCATTGCTAGATCGCTTAGCTGGACAACAAATGGCTTTTGAAACCTTTAGCGAAAAATGGGATGCACGTTATATTCATTGGTTCAATGCGAAACGTAAGACTTTTCAGGTGCAGGATCTAGAAGCATCGCTGATCAGTCAGACAAAGTGGTATGACCGTTATCAGCAGATTCTTTATTTAGGCGGAACCCTGAAGATCGGCAGTGACCGTCATTATTTTGCCAAACGTTGGGGGATTCCTGAAGCATCATTAAAGATCATCAGCAGTCCTTACGACTATGCGGAGCAGGCTCGTTTATACTTGCCAACGAACAGTATCAGTATTCAGGCGACTTCACCTGATCAATATGCGAATTATGTCGCAGGAGTGGTTCATAAAATTGCAGAAAACCAGAAACGTCCGATCTTAGTGTTGTTCACCTCCCATGATATTCTGAATCGGGTTTATCAGCGTGTTCGGGTACCTTTATTAAATGAGGGAAGAGAAGTCTTGGCTCAGGGGATAGGCGGCAGTCGGGAAAAACTGCTGAAGCGATTCTTGCTTTCAAAGGATGCGCTCTTGTTTGGAGCCGACAGCTTTTGGGAAGGCATTGATTTACCAGGAGAGATTCTGCAGATTTTGATCGTGACACGTTTGCCGTTTGAGAATCCGCAACGATTGCAGGTGAAGGCTCGTAATGACTTTTTAGCCTCAGAAGGGATCAATCCCTTTTTCCAAGAGGCTGTTCCTCATGCGGCGCTGCGATTGCGCCAAGCGTTAGGTCGCCTAATTCGCTCTGAGAAGGATAAAGGAGTCATGCTGCTGCTAGATCAGCGATTTATCACTGCGGGTTATGGTGAAAAACTGCGAAAGGCACTGCCAAAAGAATTACCCATCAAAGAATTGCCGTTACCAGAAATTATTACGGAGATGGATCAATTTTTAAATTCTGACAAAAGTACAGAGAATTAATGAGGGGACGGCTTTCTTTTGGTATAATGTAGCTTGTCTGAGAGGAGTATGATTTTGGATACGAATAGTGCAGGACAACGGAAGCTTAATCGTTGGCTGTTGGGAATCGTGACTTTTTTACTAATCATCATCGTGGCGGCGACCATGATTTTTATTCGTTCAAATCGTCCGATGCAGCAAGCCAAAAGAGAAGCGATTCAAATGGCAGAAAAATATGCCGACTTAAAAACAGCGGATCAATTCTATTGGTTTAATCGGGATAAAACCTATTTTACCGTCACCGGTGAAAACAACGCTGGTGAAGCGATCATTGTGATCGTGCCAAATTCGGGAGAAAAGGTTCGCGTCCTTAATCAAAAAGATGGTCTGACAGAACAACAAGTGGAAAAACGCTTTGAGAGTGAGAACCCAGAGTTGATTTTTGAAAAAGCAAATCTCGGAATCTATCGGGATAAAACAGCTTGGGAGATCACCGCAAAAGACAATCAAGGCGCGATTTATTATTACTTGCTGGCATTCAATGACGGCAAGGAGATCAAAGTCATCAAAGGAATCTAAAAAATCTTGGTAGGGGAGTTATCAGTTATGAAATTATCACAGCGTGTAACAAACTTAGAACCGTCCGTCACTTTAGCAGCCACAGCCAAAGCCAAAGAGTTGAAAGCCCAAGGATTAGATGTCATCAGTTTAACTGTCGGTGAACCGGATTTTAGTACACCTAAAAACATCGAACTAGCCGCAATCGAAGGAATTAAAAGCGGTAAATCCAGCTTCTATACTGCTGCTGGTGGAACACCGGAAATGAAGTCAGCGATTATCGAAGTGACTAAAAAAAATTATGGTCAGAGTGTGGAACCCCAAAATATCATCGTAACTAGTGGCGCGAAATTTGCGTTGTATGCATTGTTCCAAACTATTTTGGACGAGGGGGATGAAGTAATCATTCCGGTTCCTTTTTGGGTAAGCTATGCCGAGCAGGTCAAATTGGCACAAGGGAACCCGGTTTTTGTGACTAGTGAGCAAGAGGATAGTTTTAAGATCACGGTTGATCAGCTTGACGAGGTTCGAACAGAGAGTACGAAAGCAATCATTATTAGTTCTCCATCCAATCCTACTGGGACGATTTATACAGAAGAAGAATTGCGTGAGATCGGCGAGTGGGCCGTTCGTCATGAAGTATTGATTGTCTCAGATGATATTTATGATCATCTTGTTTATAATGGGAACGAAGTGACGCATCTCGCTTCTTTATCTGACGAGATTTTCCAGAACACAGTGATCATTAACGGGGTATCAAAAACCTATTCCATGACTGGTTGGCGAATTGGTTATGCGATTGGGAATCCTGAGATCATTCGCGGGATGACTTCGATAGCCTCACAATCAACTAGTAATCCGACATCCGTTAGTCAGATTGCAGCGATTGAGGCTTTGACCGGAGAACAAGAGATGGCGGAAAAAATGCGTCAAGCTTTCGAAGAACGCTTGAACAACATTTATCCTAAAGTCGCTGCTTTGCCGGGAGTCAAGTTGAAAAAACCTCAAGGTGCGTTCTACCTGTTTCCTAATATCAAAGGTGCAATGGAAATGGGCGGCTATGATAATGTAACGACTTGGGTCAATGATTTGTTGGAACAAGAGCATGTTGCTTTGGTAACAGGTGAGGGTTTTGGTTCATCAGATTGCGTGCGGATGAGCTATTCAGCCAGCATGGAAGACTTAGAAGAAGCGGTTGTGCGGATTCGTCGCTTTATTGAAAACAGTAAAAAGTAAAATCATCAATTCGGGATAAATAAGTTAGGAGAGACATTTGTGGAACAAATTCAAATCATCGATGCCAAAAATCATGTTGGCGAAACAGTAAAAATCGGCGCCTGGGTCGCTAATAAGCGCTCAAGCGGAAAAATCTCATTTTTACAATTACGCGATGGAACAGCTTATTTTCAAGCAGTCGTAGTCAAAAGTGAAGTATCAGAAGAGGTCTTTCATTTAGCCAAAGAATTGACGCAAGAAACTTCGATCATCGTTACAGGTGAAATTCGTGAGGATACACGTTCAAAATTTGGCTATGAATTAGGCGTGAAAGAGATTGAAGTAATCGGTGAGAGTCATGATTACCCAATCACACCAAAAGAACACGGTGTTGATTTCCTAATGGATCATCGTCATCTATGGTTACGTTCATCACAACAGCATGCAATCATGCTGATTCGTAACGAAGTGATCCGAGCAACTTATGAATTCTTCAATAATAATGGCTTTGTAAAAGTTGATCCACCGATTCTAACAGGTTCAGCTCCCGAAGGTACAAGCGATTTATTTGAAACAAACTATTTTGATCATAAAGCGTATTTATCTCAAAGTGGACAATTATACATGGAAGCAGCTGCTATGGCATTGGGCAAAGTATTCTCATTTGGTCCAACCTTCCGGGCAGAAAAATCAAAGACTCGTCGTCATTTGATCGAGTTTTGGATGATCGAACCAGAAATGGCCTTCATGCACCAAGAGGACAGCTTAGAAGTTCAAGAACAATACGTAGCTTACTTGGTTCAAAACGTTCTGGATAATTGTGATTATGCGTTAGACGTTTTAGGTCGTGATAAAGAAATTTTGAAGAACTACACGAAACTTCCTTATCCACGTATTTCTTATGATGATGCAGTGGAATTATTGAAGAAGAATGGCTTTGACGATATCGAATGGGGCGATGATTTTGGTTCACCTCACGAAACCTTTATCGCTAATTCATTTGATCGCCCAGTTTTCATTTTAAACTATCCAAAAGCGATCAAACCTTTCTATATGAAACCACATCCAACCCGCGACGACGTTGTCATCTGTGCTGATTTAATTGCACCAGAAGGCTATGGTGAAATTATCGGCGGTTCAGAACGTGCGACGGATTATGATTTCTTATTAGAACAAATTCGTGAACATAACCTTAGTGAAGAAGAATACTCATGGTATTTGGATTTACGCAGATATGGTACCGTTCCGCACTCAGGCTTCGGTTTAGGGCTTGAACGGACAATCACTTTTATCGCTGGAATTGATCATGTGCGTGAGGCGATTCCATTCCCACGTTTGTTAAACCGTATTTATCCTTAATAGTAACTAGAGTAAAAGCGTCGAGGCTGCCCTCGACGCTTTTTTAAAACCCAATTTTTTCAATTAAAGAGGCTTTCTCGTCATTTTCATGTTGAAAATAAAGCTCCTCATTCTCTTGATCGTTTTCTTTGAGGTTCGAAGTCACCACTGTTTTAACTTCTTCTTTGTCGATGTTCTTTTCAACAATCTGAGAAGTAGCTTCTAGAGTGATGAGAGTCAATGCGATAATCGTAATTTTTTTCATTTTAGTTTTCTCCTTTTTTTGTAGGTTTGGTTTAGTTGTAAAATTTACCTTTGACTTCGTTTTTTACTAAATCAAAGAAGTGGGTCATTACTTTTGAACAGGTTTCTGAAGGTACCGATGTTTCATTGGCGATAAAATCAACAATTGCTGCTAAATGTTTTCTTGAGTAACGAGTGATGTTCTTAGTGCAATAGTTTTCATAGCTGTTTAAGATACTTTCGACTGTTTGAATGGATTCGTTTGTTCGTCCTGCTAAAGTTTTGATTGTTTGTGTGTTGTTCATAATGGTTTCCTCTTTTCTTGACCGACTGTCGGTCATTTTTAGTTTAATAGTTAAACTCAACAGAATTTGCTGAGCTATGAAAGAAAGATTTTTTGTAATTGTGTGACTGTTTGTTCATAGGGATGGACATTTGGATTAATATCTAGGACTTTATAAATCAAATCAGTTGCAGCGATGACCCGGCTTTGAATCGTCTCTGGTGAAAGTTTTTCGATATTGTCAAACATTGTTTGAATTCCTGCAATCAGAAATTGGATGCTTTCTAATGGATGCTCTGTTCGGAATTCTCCCTGTTGTCTGCCGACTTCGATGATCTCTGCTAAGACTGGACAAACTTGATTGATTGTTTCTTCCAGAGCTCGCTGCTTCATTAAAGCATTTTCCGGCATCTGGAACTTGTCGACGATTTCTTCTTTCCGTGTGTCTTCTTGATTGTTTTGTGAAAGGAAGGTTATCAGTTTTTCTAATGCTGTGTCGTTTGATTGTTGAATTTCTTTGGCTCGTAAAATTTCTTGATCGATGATTTGTCCGATAACAGCCTCTAAAACTTCTTCTTTAGAAACGAAGTAGTGGTAGAAGGTTCCCTTGGCAATCCCAATTCGTTTCAAGATATCATTAACGGTTGTTTTATTAAACCCTTTGGTTAAGAAGAATTCTTCTGCTGTGGTGATGATCTCATTTCTACGTTCATCATGCTCTTTTACGATTCGCATTTCTTCTCTCCTTTCTCTGAACCGACTGTCGGTCGTTGTTTGTATCTTTATAATACCGACCCGCGGTCTAGTTGTCAATACTTTTTCGAATAAAAATTTTTATTTTTCTAAAAAGCTTATTACAGCGGGCTTTTTCAAGAGATATTTTTTTGAAAAAGCTTTCTTTATTGCCTTGACATATGATTATGTACTCATATATAATAAATATGAGGGAGCATTCATATGTAATAAAGAGAGAAGGGTATCTCATGGAAAAAGTATATCGGTTAGATGGGTTGGATTGCGCAAATTGCGCGGCTAAGATTGAACGGTCCGTCCAGCAAATTAAGGGAGTAGAGCAGGCTCAAGTCGATTTTATGAGCACGAAGTTGACGATTGTGGCGCCTGAAAAGGATATCGAACGGATCAGCGACAAGGCGAAAGAGATCGTATATAAGCTAGAGCCAGATGTTGAAGTCAACAGTGTGCAGACTGAAAAGGCGGAAGAAGATTCTAAGGGAAAGATTATTCAGATTCTTGTCGCAATCATCGCATTAGTCTTTCTAGCGATCTTTACTCCGGCAACGCCGTGGAAGCTGATCGCTTACTTGATTTTGTATTTTTGGATCGGCTACGATGTATTGAAGACAGCTATTACAAATATTTTCCATGGTGAGATCTTCGACGAGAACTTTTTGATGGCGATCGCAACTGTTGGAGCTATTGCAATTGGCGAATATCCGGAAGCGGTAGCGGTCATGCTGTTTTATCAAGTGGGAGAATTCTTCCAGGATTATGCTGTGGCGAAATCAAGAAAATCAATCAGTTCCTTATTAGCGATCCGACCAGATTCAGCGAACTTGATTCAAAATGGCGAAGTAAAAAAGGTCGCTCCTGAGACAATTAAGGTCGGCGATCGTATTTTAATCAAACCCGGTGAGAAGGTTCCGTTGGATGGTATCGTTAAGGAAGGAAACTCGATGCTGGATACTTCCGCATTGACTGGCGAGTCTGTTCCCCGCAGTATTCATCCTGATGAACAAATTCTTAGCGGCTTCATTAATCAAAGTGGACAGCTGACTGTAGAAGTCACTACTACCTTTGGTGAATCGACTGTCAGCAAAATTTTAGATCTAGTCGAAAATGCCAGCAGTAAGAAAGCGCCGGCTGAAAACTTTATTACCAGCTTTGCCCGCTACTATACACCTATTGTTGTCGGATTAGCAGCTTTGTTGGCAATTGTCCCACCGCTTGTTACTGGTGAACCTTTCTATGATTGGGTCTATCGCGCATTGACCTTCTTAGTCATTTCTTGCCCGTGTGCATTGGTCATTTCTGTTCCATTGAGCTTCTTTGGCGGGATCGGTGGCGCAAGTAAGGCCGGGGTCTTGATTAAAGGCAGCAACTATATCGAAACATTAGCCAATGTTGAAACGCTCGTCTTCGATAAAACAGGAACGTTGACGAAGGGTGTTTTTAAAGTTCAGACGGTTGACACAACGATTAATAAGAAAGATTTCTTACGCTATGTTGCCAGCGCGGAACAAAGCTCGAGTCATCCAATTGCCCAATCAATCGTAAACTATGTCCATCAGCCATTAGCTTCAGTCAGTCAATTAGAAGAAATTGCTGGTTTTGGAATTTCGGTCGAGATTGAAGGGCATCGATTCTTAGTCGGAAACGAAAAGCTGTTAGCGAAATATGCTATTCCCTTCCAAGCGGTTAATGAAATCGGGACGATCGTCTATGTTGCTATGGATGGCGAGTTCGTCGGTCATTTAGTGATTGCTGATGAATTGAAGGAGCATGTTTCTGAAGCTTTGTCCGAAGTGAAAAAACTTGGTGTGAAACGGACCGTCATGCTAACTGGAGACAATCGCGGAATTGCTGATGCAATCGGCAAGAAGATCGGCATTGATCAGGTATACAGCGAACTACTGCCAGAGGACAAAGTCACTCATTTAGAGGATGAATTAAAACGAGAAACAAAAACGGCCTTTGTCGGTGATGGCATGAATGACGCTCCTGTATTGGCTCGAGCTGACATTGGAATCGCCATGGGAGGGCTTGGTTCAGATGCAGCGATCGAAGCGGCGGATGTTGTCATTATGGATGATGAACCTGCCAAAATACCCGTAGCCATCCGCATTGCGCGTAAAACCATGGGTATTGTGAAGCAAAATATCGTGTTTGCTATTGGTGTAAAAGTATTAGTGTTGATTTTAGGTGCACTTGGATTTGCGACAATGTATGCAGCTGTTTTTGCTGATGTCGGCGTGACAGTGATCGCTGTCTTGAACGCGATGCGGTGTTTGAGAATTAAATAGTTTTTTCTTACCGTCTTCATTTTGAGGACGGTATTTTTTTTGCAGTATTTAGAGTAAGACCATACGATGCTTGTCAGGATGATGAACAAGTTCCTCCTTTAGACTGAAATAGTTTGAAAAATTTTATCTTTTTAGTTGACGAATGACGATTACAAATGTAAACTAAAACATGTAGATTACATTTGTAAACGAAAGAGGTGAGAAGGATGGCTATGACGATTACGCCAATTAAAATCAGTGATTCGGAATGGGAAGTCATGCGGGTAATTTGGACACAGGAAGCAACTACCGCACAAGAAATTATTGATATTTTAGGGCAAACGATGGAGTGGAAGCCGGCGACAATCAAAACGTTACTGGGTCGCTTGGTGAAAAAGGAAGCAGTTCGGACGGAGCAATCGGGGAAAAAATATATTTACTATCCGGCAATCAGCGAAGGTGAAACAGTCAAGAGTGCGACGGAGAATCTATTTTCTCATATTTGTGCAAAACGGATCGGTGAAACAATCGCTGAGTTGGTCGCGGAGGCTGAGCTGACTGATGCGGATGTTGACTTGATCAAGGAGCAATTAATCAATAAGCAGACAGTAGCATCAATCGAATGTAATTGTATTCCTGGACAATGTGAATGCAATCATCATAAATAAAAAAATTAATTTAACGATGGAGGAATTTAAAATGAAAAAACAATTTGCAATCAACGGAATGAGCTGTAATCACTGTGTGGCAAACGTAGAGAAAGCGATCAATCAATTGGATGGCATCGACAAAGTAAAAATCAATTTGAAGAAAAATCAAGGAACCGTAAAATTTGATGAAGCACAAGTTTCCGCAGATCAAATCGCTGCAGCAGTGACTGAAGCAGGGTATGAAACTGAGGTGATCTAATTGGCAGACGCAACAGTAGAAACATTTGCCATCACCGGGATGACCTGCGCCAACTGTTCTGCTCGCGTAGAAAAGGAACTGAAGGCAACAGAAGGCGTGCTGGAAGCAAATGTCAATTTAGCTACAGAAAAGGCCACCGTTCAATTTGATGACACCCTGACCGCGGAAAATTTGATCCAGCGGGTCGAGTCCATCGGCTATGGTGCGATCCTCTTTGATGAGGAGCACAAGCAAAAAATTGAACAGGAAAAAGCGGCGCATTTGAAAAAAATGAAGCGTGACTTGATTATGAGTGCTGTTTTAGTGGCACCCCTGATGATCGCCATGATCGCGATGTTGTTAGGCAGTCACGCGGGTTGGGTGCATTTCCTGCATTTGCCGCTGGTTCAGCTGATCTTGGTTACGCCAGTCCAATTCGGAGTTGGTCAGCGCTTTTACCGCGGCGCCTATCATGCGTTGAAAACCAAAGCACCAAATATGGATGTTTTAGTAGCGATGGGGACCTCAGCGGCCTTTGCGCTGAGTGTTTATAATGGCTTTTTCAATCCTTATAATTCTGATTTGTATTTTGAAAGCAGCGGCATGATCATTACCTTGATCTTGCTAGGAAAGTATTTAGAACAAAAGGCTAAGACTAAAACTAGTGATGCTATTAAACAATTGATGAGTTTACAGGCTAAGACAGCTACTGTAATGGCGGATGGCGAAGAAAGAGAAGTACCGATCGAAGACGTACAGGTTGGCGATCTTTTACGTGTTCGTCCTGGGGAACAAATTCCGGTAGATGGGAAGATTTTTAGCGGACAAACCACGATTGATGAAAGTATGCTGACGGGGGAAAGTCTGCCAGTGGATAAGCAAGCCGAGGATCAAGTTTTTGGCGGCACGGTCAATACCACCGGCAGTATTCAATTTACCGCTACGCAAGTCGGTAGTATGACGGTTCTCTCCCGAATCATTCGGATGGTGGAGGACGCGCAAGGTGAAAAAGCACCGATCCAACAAATCGCTGACAAGATATCGAAGATTTTTGTCCCGACTGTCTTAGGATTGGCTTTGTTAACATTGATCGCGACGGGTCTGTTGACTGGCGATTGGCAGCAGGCCATCGTTCATAGTGTCTCGGTTCTAGTAATTGCCTGTCCATGTGCGCTAGGTTTAGCAACACCGACCGCTATTATGGTAGGTACTGGTTTAGGTGCGAAGTCAGGGATTTTGATCAAAGGCGGCGGCGCATTGGAAAAAATCGCACATCTGACAACGGTTGTGTTGGACAAGACGGGCACTATCACAGAGGGCAAACCAGTGGTAGCGGATTTTGAAGCTTTTGATCCGCAGGCTTTGTCCTATCTGACAAGTTTGGAGCAGCAATCGGAGCATCCATTAGCCAAAGCGATTTATCAGTATGGTAAAGACCAGACGGAGATTTTGTCCGTTGAGAATTTTAAAAGCTTAACTGGACAAGGAGTTACCGGCACGATTGCTGGGAAATCCTATTTTGTCGGGTCTAAGCGTGGACTTCGCGAGCGGAAAATTTTATTTCCCGAAGAGCGTGTGTTAGCGTTAGAAGAAGAGGGCAAGACAGTCATGTTTCTGACTGACAAAGTGGAAGTCCTTGCAATGATCTCAGTAACAGATCAAGTCAAGCAATCCTCTAAAGCCGCTATCGCAGCGCTGCATCAACTGGGAATCAATGTGAAAATGCTAACGGGAGATAATCCTCAGACAGCTCATTACATTGGGGAACAGGTTGGTCTGCAGCCATCAGATATCGTTGCCGAAGTGTTGCCGGAGGATAAAGCTCAGGTTGTTAAAGAGCTTCAGACGAAAGGCGAATCTGTTGGCATGGTTGGTGATGGGATCAATGATGCCCCCGCATTAGCATTAGCCGATATCGGGATTGCGATGGGCAGCGGAACGGATATCGCAATGGAAACAGCAGATATCACCTTGATGAACAGTGATTTATTGTCAGTTGAAAAAAGTATTCGTTTATCTAAGTTGACGCTAAGAAAAATCAAACAGAATTTATTCTGGGCGTTTTTATACAACGTGATTGGGATTCCCTTCGCCGCAGTCGGCTTTTTGAATCCAATCATTGCGGGCGGTGCGATGGCCTTTAGTTCGGTCAGTGTGCTGTTAAATTCCCTCAGCTTAAATCAGAAAAAATTATAGATGTGCCAATTACTGCTTAATCTTTAGTAGGAGAAATTGGTGCAAGCGGCTTTTCCTTCTTTAAAGGAATGGCTGTGAAATGAATTAGGAGGTAGGCAACATGAAACAAGAAGATCAAATGGATGAATCGATGAACACAGACCATACTATGCATGACCATCAAAAAATGGATCATTCAATGGGCGGACACGAACATCACGATATGAATCATGGAATGGATGGGCATGAGCATCACGACATGGACCATGGCGGGATGGATCATTCGATGCATATGGGAAATTTCAAACAGAAGTTTTGGCTCTCCCTTGTTTTGTCGATCCCGATCATTGTCCTTTCACCGATGATGGGGATGCAGCTACCTTTCCAATTTACCTTTCCCGGCTCTGAGTGGCTGGTATTAGTTCTGGCGACGGTTCTGTTCATCTATGGTGGACAGCCCTTCCTGAGCGGTGCCAAAATGGAGCTGAAGATGAAGAGTCCGGCCATGATGACCTTGATCGCGATGGGGATCTCAGTAGCGTATATTTATAGCCTTTATTCCTTTATTGCTAACAAGGTTAATCCTCATGAACATGTGATGGATTTCTTCTGGGAATTGGCGACCCTGATCGTGATTATGCTGCTGGGGCATTGGGTGGAAATGAGCGCTGTCTCAAATGCCAGCAATGCTTTGAAGAAGCTGGCGGAATTATTACCGGATGAAGTCAACCAGATTCAAGAAGACGGCTCGACACAAAAAGTCAAATTGCAGGAAATCAAAAGCGGTGATTTACTATTGGTTCGTGCGGGAGATAAAATGCCGACGGATGGACAGATCATCAAAGGGTCGACAATTGTCGATGAGTCGGCAGTGACAGGTGAATCAAAAGGGGTTCAGAAAAATGTCGGTGATTCAGTTATCGGCGGTTCCGTCAATGGTGATGGCACCATCAGAGTGAAGGTCACCGGTACTGGCGAGGATGGTTATTTAGCCAAAGTCATGACAATGGTTCAGCAGGCTCAGCAAGAAAAATCGAGATTGGAATCTATCTC
Organism: Enterococcus sp.; assembly: GCF_032555305.1. Taxonomy (GTDB): domain Bacteria; phylum Bacillota; class Bacilli; order Lactobacillales; family Enterococcaceae; genus Enterococcus_A. Next base: position 65,303 of record NZ_JAWGOQ010000001.1, on the reverse strand, counting down.
CGATAAGGTAGCGAAGTGGCTCTTTTACATCGCTTTAGCTGCTGGGATATTGACCTTTGTTGCTTGGCTGGTTGTAGCTGACTTACCGCAGGCTCTAGATCGTATGGTGACCGTCTTTGTTATTGCCTGTCCCCATGCTTTGGGGTTGGCCATTCCATTGGTGATCGCTCGCTCAACTTCTCTTGCCGCTAAAAATGGACTGCTGCTGAAAAGTCGTCAGGCGTTGGAACAAGGAAATCAATTGGATTATGTTTTTCTTGATAAAACCGGAACATTGACTGAAGGTAAGTTCACCGTGACAGGCGTTGAAGTTCTAACAGACAGTAACAAAGAGGAAGCGCTGAAGTATATTGGTGCTTTGGAAGCCCAAACGAATCATCCATTAGCAGTCGGTGTGATGAATTACTTGAAATCCGAAGACATCGAACCCTATCAAGCGCAAGACGTTTCAACCTTAAAGGGTATCGGAGTCAGTGGGATGGTGGAAGGACATCAAGTCATTTTAGCCAATCAAAAGGAAATCGAACGTCGAAAGCTAAGCTTTGATCCGAATAAATTATCGGATTATCAAGCGCAGGGCAATACGATTTCCTTCCTATTAATAGATGATCAGCTAATCGCTTTCTTTGCGATGGGAGACACCTTAAAGAATCAAGCCAAAGACTTCATCAAGAGCTTGCGTAATGTCGGGATCGAACCAGTGATGCTGACCGGGGATAATCAGGAGGCTGCGAAAGCAGTGGCTGAATATCTGGATATCAAAGAGTTTTACAGTGAATTGTTACCGGATGATAAAGAAAAAATCATCAAGCGTTACACTGATGATGGTAAAAAAGTCATGATGGTAGGTGATGGAATCAATGATGCCCCTGCCTTAGCGAGAGCGACCATTGGGATGGCGATTGGCGCTGGAACAGATATCGCGATCGATTCCGCCGATGTCGTTTTGACGAACAGTAATTTGCAGGACATTTTGAAATTTGTCCGTTTAGCTAAAAAAACACACAGCAAAATGATTCAAAATCTTTGGTGGGGAGCAGGGTATAATATTTTAGCAATTCCACTTGCTGCTGGTGTCTTGGCACCAATCGGAATACTGCTAAGTCCCGCTGTTGGCGCGATTTTGATGTCTTTAAGTACGATTATTGTGGCGATAAATGCCATGACCTTGAGTGTCTGATTATTCAGACGCTTTTTTTTTCGGAAAAAAGTTGAGAATAAACTTGGATAGCACTTGTGATACTTTTAAATTAGAAGAATTACAATGAGTAGAAGAGGGGATGCTAAAGATGATCTGGCAATTAATAATCAGTAAGAAAACGCAGCAATATTTGCAACTGCTTGAATTAATAAATGATGAACAGTACAAGATAAAAGAAATGGCTAAAAAACTAGAAATAAGTATAAAAACCGTTAGACGTTCTATTGGTGATTTGGAGCATAAAGGGTATGTTGTAAAAGAAACTTCGTGGCGGATTAATCGCCAACATTATCCACATTACCTAGAGCTTCATCGGACGATATTGACTGAGGACCCGCTCTTTCAATTGTTTAAACAATTTCTTTGGGGATTAACCTCTACAGAAATGAAGTATACAAAAGTAAGAAGGTTAAATCGACGCTTGATTTCTTTAAATCTCTGGGCAAAAGGACGAACAGGGAATTTGCTAGGTGATCCAGCTATTATCCTATTTCTACAATTACGCTATTTGAGAGAGTTTTATTATTTTGATGAATGGGAGATTTATCAACAAATGGATCAGTATTATAAACATCAATCTGCTGCATCGTTTGACAAAGCGTTGTTTCCAGACAACCTGATGATTAACCATTTCATTGAGAAATATAAAGTCCAGGAGCAACTAGCGGTTTATTTCTTCTTTGATCATCTGCGTTATCATTTTGTGCTGTTTACTGAATTTTATCATTGTCATCAGAAGCACCAAACTGTCTTATATCTGGAAGTTAGGAAAGCAAGTCGGATTATTGAAGATGCAATTGCTTGGGAAAGTGAACTATTAAAGAATATATTCAGAGTGAAGCTCTTTGATCTTTTTATCGGAATACATCAAGGTTTGCCTTTAGCGCTCTTCAATGCAAAACGGCAGCAGGGAGCAGTTACGCCAGACTATCAACATTTAAGTAAAGAATTAAAACGACAACTACCTATGTTGAATAATTCCCGAATAGATGAACTGGCCTTAGCTTTGAAAAATATCGTGTTTGCAAGCCATCAGGTGGTATTTAAAACGACACCTAACTTAGAATCTTCGCTATTAATTCAAGAAAGGTATCAGACATTTTTAGCGGATGGTGGAAACTAAGGTGAAGATTTTTCTTCAAGAAAGGTTATGCTATAATGATTAGGACTACGATAAGAGTATCATTCTATTTAGCATGTTGTTTAGTGACTAACGTGATTTATAGAGTGGGAACAATTGAAAATAAGGGGTAGTTCTTCTAGCAGAAGGGCTAGAAAGTAGGAGGAGAGCAGAATGGGCTTACGAAAACTAGATGTTCCGACATCTTCAATTACAGAAGTAAAAAAATCTCCAATGGATGTTTTTGCTCAAGCTCGTAAGGCAGAGACCGGGGTTTATATTTTTAATCGCGAAAAAATTGCTGGTGTGATGCTGACAAAAGAACAATATGAAGCATTGGTAGAAGAATTAGATACTTTACGAGATACCTTATATCAACCAGTGGAGCGTGAATTACCGGTTCCAGAAGAATTAGAAGAGCTGGCTACAGCTTTAAGAACGACATTGGCGAAGGGTTCTGTTATATCAGCCCGCTACTTAGATGAACGTATGGTGGCAACTGGTTTTATCACTAAAAAAACCGGCTTTGGCGGTGTAACGGAAATGATGAAAGAACTAGAAGACACTGGGAAAATTATTTATCAATTGCGTCGTCGGGAGCATAATAAGGTCATCTATGCCGAGATTTTTGGCGAACCGCAGGAATTCCAACGGGGTTCTGCTGATAAACTAATGATCCGTAAAGTGAATCTGATTGAGCGTTGATGCTCAATTTTTTTCATACCGAATAAAATGAAACTGAACGATCTTCTTTTATTGCTAGTGATGAAAGAGAGATCGTTTTTTTGTAATTAACATGCGGAAACGTTGATGACAGAGGTGGATTCTTAAATTCCTTTTACTTTCAGCATGAATAATTGTCCGTGAACAAACGTTCGGTTATAATGAGAGTAACAAAACTGCTGAAGGAGGCGAGTCAAATGGCTGAATTGGTTTTTCCCTTGAAAAATGATACATCGCGAAAAATTATTCATATCGACATGGATGCCTTTTTCGCCTCTGTCGAAGAGCGCGATGATCCTGAGTTGGCAAAGCATCCGTTGGTGATCGCTCGTCATCCTTCTGATACAGGCGGTAAAGGCGTCGTGACGACGGCTAATTACAAGGCGCGGATCTATGGGATTCATTCGGCGATGAGTGCCCAGAAAGCTTATGAGCTGTGCCCGCAGGCGATCTTTAAGCCTGGTGATCATGCGAAATATAGTGCGGTCTCAAAGCAGGTACGAGAAATTTTTCATCGCTATACCGATATCATCGAACCTGTCTCCATTGATGAGGCCTATCTTGATGTGACGGAAAATAAGATCAACGCGCGTTCCGCGATCAAGATCGCTCGCTTGATCCAGCAGGATATTTGGCAGGAGCTGCAATTAACCTGTTCTGCGGGTGTCAGCTACAATAAGTTTTTAGCGAAGCTGGCTTCGGATTATCAAAAACCGCAGGGAATGACAGTGATTTCACCGGAAGAAGCAGTGGTATTCTTGAAGCGATTGCCGATCGAAAAATTTCACGGGGTCGGCAAGAAGACCGTACCTAAGATGAACGAGCTGGGTATTTTTACTGGCGAGAATCTTTACGAGAAGAGTGAAATGTTCTTGATTCAGGAATTCGGCAAGATGGGTTATTCGTTGTATCGAAAAGTTCGAGGTATCCACGATTCACCGGTTAGTATCACCCGTGAGCGAAAATCTGTCGGCAAGGAACATACGTATGGTCGTCCGTTAGCGACAGATGATGAGGTATTAAGCCAATTAAGACAGTTGGCTGAAAAAGTTGAAGGCTCATTGAAGCGCGTCCAGCGGCATGGAAAAACGGTCGTCCTGAAAGTTCGTTATGCGGATTATACAACAGTTACGCGGCGAGTCACACTTCCGTATTACATAGAAAAGAAAGAAGAATTGTTTTCTCAAGCGAGCTTGATCTGGGAAGAGATCGGCGGCGTAGAAAAAGGGATCCGATTAGTCGGTATTACCTTGACCAATCTAGATCCCGTTGCGTATGAGAATATTGTCCTCCCGCTATGGGAAGAACGTGAAGAGCGATCAAATTAGTTCGCTCTTTTTGATTTGTTCAAAGGCCTTTTCCGAATCGTGCAGCTTTTCCCAGATCACGACTTCACCTTGAGCCAATGATTTTTTGACATCGATGATTCGTTGATTGGAGCTGCCGCGGAATTGCAGCATCAGATTTTTCTTTGAGAGATCAAAGCGACCATCTACGAGAATATCAATCTTACTCAACATCTCCAGTTTGTCCTCACTGTCCTGTAGCAGTTCTTCAAAGGTATAACCGCTCCATGACCAGATATCTTTTGTATCGCCAAATTCAGCGCGGAGACGGTCGATTACTTTTAAGCAGACTTGCGTATTTAAGAAAGGCTCACCGCCTAAGAAGGTCACCCCTTGGACGTAATCGTGAGCAGTATCCGCAATCAACTGATCTTCTAGTTCTTGGGTGAAGGGCTTGCCATAACGAAAATTTTGCGAGGCAGCATTGAAGCATCCCTCGCAGGCAAAGGGACAGCCACTAACATAGAGACTATTGCGGACGCCTTCGCCATCGACAAAGTTAAAGGCCTTATAATCAGCAATGTATTGTTGGCTCAATTCGCTGGCCAGCCATTCTTTTGGTTTAGGATTACGCATATTTTTCCCCTTTCAAGTAAAACAGGGAGCGGCAAAGAGCGCCGTCCCTGTCAATCGTATTTCTGTTTGGTTCAATGGACAAGATCCATTGAGCGTTTTTACATATGTTTTACACGTGAGGCGATTTCTTCGTGACGACCGTGAACCATTGGACGTGCTTGAGGGTTTCCTAAGTAGCCGCAAGTCCGTTTCACTACATCACATGATTTTGGATCGTGATTGCCGCATTGTGGACATTCAAAGCCGCGTTTGGTTGGCTTGAAGTCGCCTTCGAAGCCGCATTCGTAGCAGTGATCGATTGGTGTATTCGTACCAAGATATGCAATACGATCGTAACCGTAGTCCCAAACAGCTTCCAATGATTTTGGATTTTGTTGCAGAACAGGGTATTCACAATAATGAATGAAGCCGCCAGAGCAATATTTAGGATAGTCTTTTTCAAAGTCTAATTTTTCAAACGGTGTTGGATTTTTACGAACATCGTAATGGAAACTATTTGTATAGTAGTCCTTGTCCGTGATATTCTCAACGATCCCGAAGCGTTCTGTATCTAAACGGCAGAAGCGGTCTGTCAAACTTTCACTCGGTGTTGAATAAACACTGAAGTGATACCCATATTCGTTGCCCCATGCATCGGCGTGTTCCTTCAAGTCTTTCATGATGTCGATAGTGAAGTCTTTCGCTTCTGGATTTCCTTCCCATTCGCCGCCGTAAAAGACGCTGGCAACTTCATAAAGACCGATATAGCCTAGAGAAATCGTTGCTCGTTTGTTTTTGAACAATTCATTGACTGCATCTGTCCGTTTCAGACGTTTGCCGAATGCGCCATATTGATAAAGAATCGGTGCGTTTGCCGGTGTTGCTTCTTTACAACGATCGATCCGGAAGACTAGTGCGTCTTTTGCGATTTGCAGACGTTCTTCTAATAATGACCAGAATTTTTCTTTGTTGCCGCCAGACTCTAACGCGATTCGCGGTAAGTTCAACGTAACTACACCAAGGTTCATACGACCCGCATTGACTTCTTCACCTTGTTCATTTTTCCAGCCTTGTAGGAATGAACGACAGCCCATTGGCACTTTGAAGCTGCCGGTTAATTCAATCAATTTATCGTAGTTCAAGATGTCTGGATACATCCGTTTTGTTGCACATTCTAATGCTAATTCTTTAATGTCGTAGTTTGGATCAGTTGGATTCAAGTTTGTTCCACGACGTAAAGTAAAGATCAGTTTAGGGAAGATCGCTGTGCGTTTTTCGCTGCCTAGACCTTCGATGCGGATTTGCAGGATCGCTTTTTGGATTTCACGTTCAAACCAGTCTGTTCCAAGACCGAAGCCTAGAGAAGTGAATGGTGTTTGTCCATTTGATGTGAATAAAGTATTGATCTCATATTCTAAACTTTGCATCGCATCGTAAATATCTTTACGGGTTTTTTGTTTTGCGAAAGCCTTTTGTTTTTCAGGATCATCGATCCATTCTTCCGCATCTTTTAAGTGTTTTGCGTAATTTAGGCGCGCAAAAGGAGCTAATAGCTCGTCAGTACGATCCGCCGAACATCCGCCGTATTGGCTTGATGCTACGTTGGCGATGATTTGCGAGATTTGGGCAGTCGCTGTTTGGATTGATTTTGGACTTTCAACTTCCGCATTTCCGATCTTGAAGCCGTTGTTCAACATGCCTTTGAAGTCAATCAAACAGCAGTTGGTCATCGGAGTATATGGATGGTAGTCCAGATCATGGTAATGGATATCACCTTTTTGATGAGCATTCGCCACGTGTGGCGGCAGCATCTTCAAACCAATTGATTTGCCAACGATTCCAGCTGTCAAATCGCGTTGTGTGTTAAAGACATCACTATCCTTATTGGCATTTTCGTTCACGACAGTTTGATCCTTGTTGATCAATTTACCAATCGTAAAGTTGATATCGGTCGCTTTGCTGCGTTGGAAGTCGCGACGTGTCCGATAATTGATATATTCTTCTGCTAACTCATATTCGTTGTGTTCTAATAATGTATGCTCCACAATGTTTTGAATTTCATAAATTTTAATATCGCTAGTGAAACGTTCTGAAATTTCTGCGTCTACGCGTTCAACGATTGACTGAATACGTTCATGAGCCAATGGATCGACTGATCCTTTAATTTTCGTTTCTGCTTTGATCAAAGCATCATAAATTTTTTGATCATCAAAGGCTGTGTGACGACCATCACGTTTTACGACCTTAATATTTTTTAGCGACGGCTGATATTCGTTGATTAACGAATCTTTTGTGTGGATTTCCATCATTGCAAACACTCCATTTCCTCTAAAGTTCATTATCAATCATATAGTATTTCTGACGTGGTTGCAACGATATATGGTATCTTTTTTCGGATAAAAAAGAAAAACACACCATATATAGTGTGTTTGTTTACTGAAAGATGAAAGAAAGCTGATGAGGTCAAGCTTCTATTTGAGATAAAATAACTTAAAAATATTTTACCGAAAAAGTGAAAAATTTGTAAGATTATTGAAGGACGTTTCACATGGGAATCTGCCCCAAATATGATACCATAAAGAAAAAATTTTGGATATCAAAAATAGGTTTTTGTTTCATTGTTTGTTGAAATTTTCACCTGAATGCTCTACTGAAAGATGATTCGTGTAACTAGCAAGCTCTAGTTGTAAGCTATATGGCATTCGAATAGAACGAATATGGGAGGAACCAATGAAAAAAATGATCGATGTGCAGCATCTTAGTAAAAGCTTCGGCACACGTAATAATAAGGTCACTGTTTTGAATGATTTGAACTTTACTGTAGAAAAAGGTGAATTTGTCGGAATTATGGGACCTAGCGGAGCCGGTAAGACGACTTTGATGAATATTCTGTCGACGATTTCATTGCCAACGATGGGTTCAGTAAAAATCGATGGTGCGGATATCACGCAAATGCGTGAAAATCGTCTGACTGATTTTAGACGGGAAAATCTCGGCTTCATTTTTCAGGACTTCAATTTAATCGATAGTCTGACAGTGAGGGATAACATTATTTTACCGCTGACTGTCAGCAAGCTTTCTTATGAAGAGATTGAAGAACGCGTCCAGCGCTTAACGCGAATCTTGAAGATCGAACAGATTTTGGAGCGCTATCCAGAGGAGATCTCGATCGGCCAGCAGCAGCGGACGGCAGCAGCTCGCGCCTTGATCAGTCGTCCGTTGGTTCTATTTGCGGATGAGCCAACAGGTTCTTTGGATTCGAAGGCGGCTACAGAATTCTTGAATTATTTAGATGAGGTTAATTTGCATGAAGAAACAACTATCTTGATGGTGACCCACGATCCATTCACAGCAAGCTATTGTAATCGAGTCTTGTTCATCAAGGATGGGCGCTTCTTCTCGGAGATCGTACGGCGCTCATCTAGGAAGGATTTTTTTGAAAAGGTTATCGATATGCAGGCTACAATCGGCGGAGGTGGAAAGGCGAATGCTGATTAGTATTGTTTGGCGAGGCTTCAAAAAACAGCTGTCGAATTACTTAATATTTTTCTTTAGTCTGATTTTTGCGGTCATGGTCTATTACTCTTTTATCGCGATGACTTATGAGCAGCCCTTGATCCGCAGTGCCGGGAAAAATACGCAGCTGGTGGGCATGCTGGGTTTCGGCAGCTTTGCTGTTGTTTTGATCTTGCTATTTTTCATGGCGAATACCAATCGCTTTTTTATTGAGAATCGCCGCAAGGACATCAGCATTTTCCATCTCTATGGTTTGAGTTATTATCAAATCTGTCTCTGGTTCATTTTGGAAATTTTTTTCATCGGGATTTTTTCATTTGTGATCGGGATCGGAGCAGGCGTTCTGCTATCCAAGCTTTTTAGTATGATTTTAGTAAAAGCGATGGATTTGCCATTGCAAGTCCACTTCTTTTTATCGACCGATGCGATCGTCGCTACAGGATTAGTGGTGCTCTTTATTTTAGCAGTTGTTTCATTTCAAATTCTCTGGCTAGTATCAGGCTATAAATTCTCCCATTTGAAGAAACTTCAACTGCGAAAGATTCAAGCAATGAAGGTGCCGCTTTGGCAGAAAATCATGGGAGCCATCGGGGCTTTGTTGTTGCTGACTGGCTGGGGAATGGCGCTGGTCTATATCAGCCTGGCTCGTTGGGCAAGTGATTCCTTCGGCTTATTACAGGGCAACGCAGTATTGATGCTGCTCATCTTTTTATTTTGTGTAGTGGGCAGTTATTTGTTTTTTGCCTTCACACTGCGCTGGTACAATTCTTATCGGCCGAAGCGTTTGAATAAAAATCTGGGCATGTTATCAAGAAGCGAATGGCAGCTGCGGCTATTTAGTGAATGGCGGTTTTTAGGTTCGATCACTGTTGCGCTGGGTTTGGCATTAGCAATTTTAGGCGGGATGGCAGCAATCGTTTCATTAGAAATGCGTTCAGTTAATGAAATCGCGCCAGCTTCATTGATGCTTACCAGTGAAAGCTATGCTAAGTTTACCCCCAAGCTACAAGATGTGGCACCTTATCAGAGCCAATCCCTGCATTTCAAAGCCGTTCCCGCTAAGCAAAGTGTGGAGATTTCTGGCGAGGGAATCAATTCGCAGCCAGAAGTCATGGATATGATCTCTCTTTCTGATTATCGTGCCTTTCAAAAAGTGAATCCGACCTTGCAGGATATCCAACTGAAAACGCCTCATTCGACGGTTGTTTTGAGTTCTTATCAGCGCTACTTCAGCGATTACGTTCGTTACAGTAAAGTAATCTATCTGAAGCATCGAAACTTGACTGTTCAAAAGAGCTTGCCAAACTTTTTTGGTGATCCTAGCCTGCGGTACGGAACGGGGATGATCGTTGTTTCTGATGAAGTTTTTGCAGAGATTCAAGGACATTACTATACTATTGAAGCGATCGATGTGGAGCGATCGTTTGAGGGTCAACTAAATCAGCTGGTTCACCAAAATCTTAAAGGAGATTGGGACTATCCGATCCATTATGATCTTTCCTGGAAAAACAATCAGATTGTCGGGAATATTACTGAAGGGGAAGGAACGAAAAAAGATGGTTCAACGATTTATCGATCGGAATATAGCTCTCGTCAAGAAGTCTATCGAGCGACTCGCAGCAGCATGGGGCTGGTTCTATTCGTAGTGACCTTTGTGACTGCGACCTTCATTATTGCAACAGCCAGCATGGTAACTTTGCGGCAGCTCTCTGAGTTCAAGCAAAAGCGGAAAAAATACAGCTTGTTGCGGCAAATGGGGATTCCAGATAAAACGATCTATCAAGAGATCAAGCGCGAGAATCGAGTCGTTTTCTTCATTCCGGCGATTTTAGCTTTGATCCATAGTGTTTTAGCCATCTCGGTCATCTCCCACATCGCTAAAGATGCTAACTATGGTTTTGTTTATTTATTTTGCGGCTTGATGATGATAGTCTATGGATTGTTCTATTGGGCGACTTGTGTCTATCAGAAAAAGGTTTTATAGAAAACGAAAAAATTTTTATAAAAAGAGCTGCCTTGTTGTGTGTTTCGCAATTAGGCAGCTCTTTTTTAATTATCCAGGTTGGTTTCAACTATACCAAATAGTCATTTTTTCGTTTTGTGGATGTGACAAAACTGTTCGTTTGAAAGCGTTCTATGTAAGAGGAAGAAATGGTAGATTTTTGGCAAGCTCCTATAATGAGTACTAAATAAAGGAGAGGGCGATCGAATGAAGGAATACTTTAAACGCCCGGCTACTCGTTACTGGTTAAGCTTTATTGGAAAGACGCTTTTCTACTTTGCCGTCCTTTTGATTTTAGTTTACTTATACCATTACAAGAGTATCCAAGGCGGTAATTTTATCTATAACGAATTTTAAGGGATTGAAAAGAGTTCGTTCTTGAACTGAACGGGGGGACAATCATGCAAAATATCATCACAGCAATCGACCAATGGGCAAAGAAAACACCAGAGGCGATTGCGTATCAATCAGAAACAGCAGCGTTCAGTTATCAGACCTTGAGTCAATGGTCAGATAACTTGGCACAGTATTTGAACAAAAACGCAGCAGCGAAGACACCGATCGTCGTCTTTGGTGAATTGGAATTTGAAATGATCGCCAGCTTCTTAGGAGCCGCTAAAAGTGGTCATGCCTATATTCCAATCGAATCAAACACACCACTAGATCGGATTCAATTAATTTTAGAAGTAGCACAGCCAGCGATGGTCTTAAGTGTTTTGCCATGGCCAGAAGAAATTGATGTAGACATCCCGGTCGTTTCACCAACCGAACTCGCAGAGATCTTTGCAACAGAATATGAAAAAGAAGCGTTGCAGCCAGTCGTGGATGACGATACTTTTTATATCATTTTCACTTCTGGTACGACTGGTGTACCAAAGGGTGTTCAGATTAGCCATAAGAATCTGTTGAGCTTCGTCAATTGGGATTTGAAGGATTTTGGGATCGAAACGGGGATGCGTTTCTTATCACAAGCGCCTTACTCCTTCGATCTTTCTGTGATGAGTGTTTATCCGGCGCTTTGCAGCGGAGGAACTTTGATACCAATGGAAAAAACAGTCATCAACGATTTCAAGAAATTATTCAGCTTTCTGCCGAAGTTAGATTTGGAGGTTTGGGTTTCAACACCATCATTCATGGATATTTGTTTAATGGAAAAGGCCTTTGACGGTGAGCATGTTCCTTCTTTGAAAATCTTCCAATTCTGCGGCGAAGAGCTACCACGTAAGACAGCCGAAGAATTATTGCGGCGCTTCCCGAATGCGAAAGTCTTCAATACTTACGGTCCAACTGAAGCAACAGTTGCCATGACGCAAATTGAAGTGACAGAAGAGGTATTGAAAAAATATGATCGTGTGCCGATTGGCTACATCAAGGAAGACACGGAAGTATTAATCTACGACGAAGATCAAGTAGCGGAAAAGGGCGCTTCAGGCGAGATCATCATCAAAGGTCCAAGCGTTTCTAAAGGCTATATGAACAATCCGGAAAAAACCGCAGCGGCCTTCTTTGAAATTGACGGTGTTCCAGCGTATCACACTGGCGATGCCGGACGTCTTCAGAATGACGGGTTGCTGTTATATGAGGGGCGAATTGATTTTCAAGTGAAGCTACACGGCTTCCGAATCGAATTGGAAGACATCGATCATCATTTGGAAAAGGTTTCTTATGTAAAGCAAGCGACCGTTGTTCCGAAATATCAAGATCACAAGGTCCAACAACTCGTCGCCTATGTCGTTGCCAACGACAACGAGTTCGAAAAAGCCTATCAGTTAACGAAAGCAGTCAAAGAAGAATTGGCAGAAGGCGTTATGGAGTATATGATCCCGCAAAAATTTATCTATGTGGATCAATTGCCGCTGACAGCGAATGGCAAGATTGACCGCAAGAGACTAATCAACGAGGTGAATAGCTAATGCTGATCCCTCACATGGTACCTTATGCGTCACCGACTTATTTCATTATTTTGTTTGTGACCTTGCTGCCGCTGATCTTAAGTTTGCTGATACGAGGCAAACGAATCGGCTGGTATCAATCACTAATCACGCTGTTCTTTCTTTATATTTCCTTTGGTGGAAAAGATTATCGTCAAGGATTGGCGCTGATCGGCTATGTAATTTTCCAAAGTATTTTAGTTTGGTGCTACAACCACTATCGTAAGAACAAGAATCAAGCTGGTGTCTTTTACTTCGCGGTCTTTTTAAGTATCGTACCGTTGATTCTAGTCAAGGTGACACCCTTTCTAGATGGACAAAATTCCATTTTTGGCTTTCTGGGTATTTCTTACCTAACGTTTAAGTCGGTTCAAATTATTATGGAAATGCGCGATGGCATGATCAAGGAATACAGCCCGTTGAATTACATCAAATTCCTGCTGTTCTTCCCAACAATCTCTTCAGGTCCGATTGACCGTTATCGTCGCTTTGAGAAGGATTTAAAGGAACCGCCTGCACCAGAAAAATACGTGGACCTATTAGGCGCTGGTGTTCATGATATTTTTGTCGGCTTTTTATATAAATTCGTGATCGGCTATTACTTCGGTCAAGTTCTGCTGCCAATTGTTGATCGCATGGCGATGCAGCATGGCGGAATCTCTTGGGGCTTAGTCGGGTATATGTATGTTTACAGCATGTACTTGTTCTTCGATTTTGCCGGTTATAGTTTGTTTGCGGTTGGTACCAGCAAATTGATGGGATACGAAACACCGCCAAACTTTAACAAGCCGTTCTTATCTTGGAACATCAAGGAATTCTGGAATCGTTGGCATATGACCTTGTCCTTCTGGTTCCGTGACTACATCTATATGCGCTTGATGTTCACCTTGATCAAAAAGAAAACCTTCAAGAGCAGAATCGTAGCGTCAAATGTTGGCTACTTTGCCTTATTCTTGATCATGGGCGTATGGCATGGCTTGACTTGGTACTATATTTTATATGGATTCTACCACGCTGCCTTGATTTGTTTAACCGATGCGTGGCTGCGCTTCAAGAAGAAGCACAAAAAACAGATTCCATCCAATAAATTTACCCACGCGTTGGCGATTTTCTTAACCTTCAATGCGGTCTGCTTGAGCTTTTTAATCTTCTCAGGCTTTTTGGATAAGTTATTATTTCACAACTTATTTGCCAGTCCGGCTTTTAGCAGTTTGTTAAAATTCAAACTGATGTAATGATTTAAAGTCTAGATATAGCGTGAACAGTTTAGCCGGATGGTATGCGTACGAAAATAAAAACATTTTTGCTCTTAAAAAAATGATTCCTTAAATATGAGCTAGCTGCCAGTCCGGCTTTTAGCAGTTTGTTAAAATTCAAACTGATGTAATGATTTAAAGACTAGATATAGTGTGAACAGTTTAGCCGGATGGTATGCGAACGAAAAAAACATTTTTTGCTCTTAAAAAATGATTATTTAGATATGAGCTAGCCGACATGGCACGGATAGTAATGATAGAAAGAATAGAAAAAGAAATACAATTACTAATTACAAAAACACGAAATGGAGCGAGTAACATGGAAGACACATTATTTAGTATTTTAGAAGATATCACAGGAACGGATGAAGTAAGAGACAATCCAGAGGTAGATCTGTTTGAAGAAGGCTTGATGGACTCATTAGCGACCGTTCAACTATTGGTTGAGATTGAAGGGCAATTAGGCGTGCAAGTTCCTGTTTCAGAGTTTGACCGCGCTCAATGGAACACACCAAATAAAATTATTGAACAAGTGAAAGCTTTGCAAGCCTAATGAAAAAGAAACTCTTCGGTATCTTTGGGCCGATTGTTTTAGCGGCAGTATTATTGGTTCTTCTGTTTTTTTCACCGTTTAAAATTAACAGCAACGATCCAAAGCTGATCAAAGCTGCTTCAAGTTCGATGGCGGGAAATGTTCTGCGAGGAAACAGTATTACAAAAGAAGCTCTTAGTACCGATAATTATGTACCGTTCTTTGGTTCCTCTGAATTGAGCCGGATTAGTCCATTCCATCCTTCGGTTCTAGCCGAAAAGTATGATCGCGGCTATACGCCTTTTTTGATGGGAGCACCAGGAACTCAATCACTAACACAATTTATGATGATGCAGTCGTTGGGAAATGAGTTAAAGGATCGAAAGGTCGTTTTCATCATTTCACCACAGTGGTTTGTTAAAAACGGCATCAAACGCGATTACTTTGATGCCTACTATTCCCCAGAACAAACCTTGAACTGGCTGTTGAATCTAAAAAAGGTTCAAGTTAGCGATCAATATTTGGCGCAACGTTTGACCCATTATGGAGTGGTAAGAAAAGATAATCGTTTAGAACGGATGCTGAATGCGGTCATGAAGGGCGATCTGCCAGACAAGACCGACATCGCCTTTAGCAAACTAAAAATGAACATGTTGGAAAGAGAAGATGAACTATTCAGTACGATCGGAATGATCAGCAAGCAGGACGCGATCGATAAAAATGTTAAGGCCTTACCTGAAGATTATAATCAAAGTGAACTGAATACTTTAGCTGATCGTTTAGGAAAGCGGGCAACTGAAGGAAATGAGTTTGGGATTCAGCAACATTTCTATAAGCAACGGATTAAACCGCATATGAATCGTTTTGCTGATTCGCAAAAGGAATGGGATTATCGTTACTCGCCAGAGTTCTCTGATTTTCAATTGGCATTAGATCAATTAGCGAAAGAACATAGTGATGCGCTCTTTATTATTCCGCCAGTCAATGGACGTTGGGCGAAATTCACTGGGCTTTCAAATGAGATGCTGCAGCAATTCTCTGCTAAGATCAAATATCAATTGACTTCGCAAGGATTTAACCATATCGCTGATTACTCTAACCAGCAAAACACCCCGTATTTCATGCAAGATACGATCCACTTAGGCTGGAAGGGCTGGTTAGCAGCAGATAAAAAAATCGCACCATATTTGAAGGATCATCAATCAAAAGCGGAAGACTATCGAATCAATAATCAATATTTCTTAAGCAAAGAATGGCAAGAGATGAATCCAGAAGCAATAAAATAAAAAATGAGGCAGTCACAATTTTTAAATTTGTGGCTGTCTTTTCTTATTTATAAGTACGATTCTGAAGAACTGGATGATTTTTTTCATCATTTAATGCTGAAATTTTTCCGCCTGATTTATTCGTTTCACAAACAAAAAAATGAGCAGCGATATGATCGACAACAGTTTATCGGTGTTCTTTTTATTTGAGAACCAGTATAACAAGGAAGAAAAACAGGAAGATTGATCTGTTTTTTTTAATAAATCCATTTAATTTAAAAATAGCCGCAAAATGGGTTCTTTTTTATTTGGCTTCTAGCATCGCTTAATTAAAATCTCGCCAATTCTAGCATCTAGCGTTATGATTTTTTTGAAGAAATAAAACGCATACATTGTTGGAAAAGAAGGAGCGGATTTACATGAAAGCAAAAGAGCAGAAAACACCACTATCTCAGAGACAGTTACTAGGCATGAAGCCCAGTACACTTGAAGCCAAAATCATCAGTTATTTCGAATTTTCTCAAGATGTGTCATCTGTCATCAAATATCTCGTTATTACCATGATGCGAAATGCCCTTGTCACAACGGACTTTTCGTTTCTCTGTAGAGAGCTAATCTGTGATTTATTCATGACGGCCGGACCTAATGACGTGATGCGGAAATACTGTAGTTATTTTGAAGATTATTTCAAAAAAAGAGGCGATTGGGATAAAGTTATCCGTCGCTTATTTGCAGATAAGAAGGAATATTATCGTTTATCCGAGGAAGCTCGTTCATATAAAAAAATTTTAGATACTCCAGGGACAAATGAAGTCAAGAACCCGGATCATACCATTCGTCTAGTCTCAGTATTTGAAGATGCTGCCGGAAAAAAACATACCCTGACGCTCCGAGATGCGGACGAAAGACGATCAAAAGCAGAAATCAATAAAATTCTAGAAATCATGACAACCGTGGATCTTTTTGAAACCGCTACCGGTGTAAGACGCTTTATGACGCTTGTTAAAGCGAATCGTCCAGGAACAATAGAGACGTTAGACGAAGAGGAAGTGCAAGACGAGTCACAGGTGGAATCTGTTCAAAATTCGGAAGCCGAATCAAGAGAAAGGAAGACGATAGAAATCGTTGTCTCAGAAAGCTTTGATCCCGAAGTCTTAAGCGAAAAGGAGCTATTAGCCATGATCCGAGTGGGTCATCCAGATGTGGTTAGTTTGCAGGATGTTCATGTAGTCTTTACTGAACAAGAATCGGAAGTGACGCAGTCGGATGAAGATGTAGAAATGCAAGAGCCAATATTGGAGCCTGTGATAGACTCGAACTCGCCACAACCAGCGTTAAATGATAGCTCCCAATCGAAGAGTTCAACTGGGGTTTCTGATCCACCAGCCACGGATCAAAAGAAACCTAAAAAGCGTAAACGGCTTACAGCAAAACAAGCTTACGCCCAATCTTTGATTGAGAATAGAGAGAATAATATTCAAAAAGGCAACAGTAAAAATAAGAAAAATAAGAATGGCAAAAAAAATAAAAAGAAAAGGAAGTAAAGCTGCTACTTCCGCATTCGATTTAGTTGCCGTACCTCCGATGAACCTAATAAAAGAACCTAAGCAGAAGAATTCTCCTTAGGTTCCGACGGTAGTTTTATTAATAGTGCTTATAATAGAAGATCGCCAGCTGTGTGCGATCACGGACTTCTAATTTCTCCAGCAGTTGGCTGATATTATTACGTACAGTGCCCTCACTTAAAAATAACTCTAGGGCAATCTCTTTGTTGTTTTTTCCATTGGCAACAGCGATCAATATGCTTTCTTCCCGTTCGGACAATTCGATCGTCGATTGTTTACGCGGAGATTGATCTGTCAAAATCGAGGCTAGTTTCCCGACGATCTCTGTTCCAAACACGGTTTGCCCGTTGTAAACAGCTTTGATTGCTGGAACGATACTAGCAAGATCCTGTTTGATCAAATAACCTTTGACACCGATTTGCAAGGCCTCTCGGATATATTCATCATCGGAGAAAGTTGTCAGCAACAGGATCACAGCATCTGGTACTTGCTTAAAGATTTCCTTTGCCGCTTCAATTCCAGTACTTTCTCCCATACGAATATCTGTTAGCAAAACATCAGGGCGTCCCTGCAAGTACAGCTTGACTGCTTCTGAGGCAGAGTTTCCTGTGCCTACAACTTGGATCTCATCCGATATTTCTAAAATAGTTTTCAATGATTCCGTTACTAACGGATCATCATCAACGACGACAACGTGAATCATGGCAAACCTCCTCGTTTAAAGTGCTTTTTTGATTAGTGGATGCTGTGAAAAGCCGAGTGTGTATCTTTTGGCAACACCACATGGATTAGAAAGTTATCTAGGGTCTGGGAGACATGGAGCTGTCCACCGATTTGTTCCACTCTTTGTCGCATACTTTTCAAACCAATTCCCTTGCCGCTTTTTTTAGTCAGCGTTCCATTATCAAGAATCTGCAAGCGATAGAAGGCGGGTAATTCATTGAAAGAGAGTGTAACTTTCGTCGCGTTACTGTGTTTCATCACATTAGCGAAGGCTTCTTTCAGAACCATTAATAATGTCCGTTCCTGTTCTTGACTCATTTTTTCTGGAATATTTCCCCGAATCTCAACATCACAAAACTGAAAATCTTCTATTAATAAGTCTAACCCCTTTGAGAAAGAGAGAGAAGTTTCATGGAGATCATGAACGCTCTCACGAATATTGTCCATACCCGTATGAATCGTTGTTTTTAATTGATTCAACGGTTTTTTTAGGTTGTCTGCCTGATTGATGGCTTCGATCGCTCCTAGTTGAATGATGGCACTGGATAATAAATGACCAACATTGTCATGGATGTCACGAGCAATTCGATTCCGTTCTTCGGAAATCTCCAAATCAATGAAGGTTTCCTGCGACTGCACCAGCTCGTGATTTTTTTGTTTTAACAGCTCTTGTTTTTCCCAACTATCATCCTTCAGCTGCAATAAGGCTTCTCTAATATCTTCTTTTTTTTTGCCGCGCCAAGCTAGCAGGATGGCAAAGCAATTTAAGCATAAAACTAGCAGTCGTTCAGGGGATGAGTAGGCGTCTTGAAGCAAGGGGATGACTAAAACAATGAGTGCCCAGCTCCAAATCACTTCTTCACGCCAGGCAATTCTTAAGTTTGCCGGCAGAAAAACGAGCAGCGTCGGCCAGAAAAAGCTCAGAATCAATAACGGAAAAACACCAAATACTTGTCCTAACGACTTTTTGAGCAGTAAAGCAGGACCAGCTAAAAGAATACTCGCCAAGAGATAGACCACCATTTGCTGTTGAAAATTTTGTTGAAAAAGTAACAGGATGCCGATCATTTCTAAAAAGAAAAAATCCGTCCAATAACTATTTAAATTTTTCATTGCCGCTCCTTTTAATGATCGTAAAAAACGATTAGAGATTTTCGTCACGGTCGCTATGCATATAATGACATTTGTCATCTTATGATTGGCGCAAACTCACTACTGGAAAGTTTCTAATTTTATTATAGTAAATGTAAGAAGAAAAGGAAAAGGGGTTTTTCAAATGTTGATCGAAATCGAAAATTTAGTGAAACGCTACGGTGACTTCACCGCATTAAATCATTTGAACTTATCAGTAAAAAAAGGAGAAATCTTAGGGTTGCTGGGACCAAACGGGAGCGGTAAATCAACGACCATCAATTGTGTATTGTCGTTGTTAACGTATGATCGCGGCTCAATTAAGATTTTCGGAGAAGAAATGGGACCGGAAAAATATGCCATCAAACAAAAAATCGGTGTCGTTCCTCAGGAGATTGCTTTTTTTGAAGAGTTGTCTGTCACGGATAATATCAAATATTTTTGCGGTCTGTATGTTCAAGACAAAAATAAGCGTGAACAATACGTTGAAGAAGTAATCCAACTGGTAGGTTTAGAAGAGTTTCGCAAATTTTATCCGAAGCAGCTAAGTGGCGGGTTGAAGCGTCGACTGAATATCGCTTGCGGGATCGTGCATAAGCCTGAGTTGATCTTCTTAGATGAACCAACCGTAGCAGTCGATCCACAAAGTCGGAATAAAATTTTAGACAGCATCAAAGAGTTGAATCGCCAGGGTGCGACAATCGTTTATACGACCCATTATATGGAAGAGGTCGAGATTTTATGTAACCACATCGTCATCATCGACCAAGGGCAAGTCATTGCAGAAGGCAGTAAAGAACAATTGAAGAACATGGTTCGTGAGAATGAAAAACTGATTATTGAAGTGCCAGGATTGACGCGCGAGCAAGTCGAAGCAGTCGGTGTTTTTCCATCAATTATTGATGTTACATATGATGAAAGTTATCTAAGTGTAACGACAAAAGAGCTGAAGGAAGCGTTGCTGCCGATCTTAAATTATTTCGAAGCTGAAAAAATCATGTATGCCAATATCCATACGCAAGAGGCGACATTGAATGATGTCTTTTTAGAAATTACTGGAAAAGAATTGAGAGATTAGGAGGAGCTAAAATGTTTATTCGTTTATTTACGTATCGACTACGGGTTTTGTTGAGAAACCGCAGTTTGCTATTTTGGACCTTCGCTTTTCCGGTCGTATTGGGATTGCTATTCAATCTTGCTTTCAGTGATCTCGATAAGATTGGGACAGTGGAACAATCAACGGTAGGAATCGTTTCGTCAAGCGAGGAAAATCAGGAACGCTTTGAAGCTGTCTTAAAAGAAATCAAGCAGGATGACAAGGTAATCTTTAAAAGCAAAGAAATGACGAAGAAAAAGGCACAAAATCAGCTTTCAAATGATAAAATCTCAGGCTACTTTGAGATCGATAATAAAAATATCGAGCTGTTCGTCAGCAAAAGCGATACTCAACAGACTGTTTTAAAAGAAGTGCTTAATCAATATTTGCAAAATACGGATAAAGTCGAGACTCTGATGGCGACAGGGCAAGTTCAGCCTCAAGAGGTGGGGCAATTACTCCAGCAAGAAAATTACGTTAAGGATGGCAATGGAACGGGTAATTTTAATCTGAAGTCTTTCTATTTCTTTACCCTAGTTGGGATGACCATTATGTACGGTTTTATGTGGGGGCTTAGAAATGCGAACGACCAGCAGGCGAACCAATCGCCAGAGGGTCTGCGGCTGTGTTTGATTCCGCGGAATAAATTACTTGTTTCTACTGCCAATATGCTGGCTAGTTTTGTCTTATTCTACGTCCAAACCGTGTTGATTTTACTATTCTATCGATTTGTTTATCAAGTCGAATTCGGTGACCATTGGAACTACATTTTACTTGTCTGCGGTTTAGGCGCGTTCACCGCCATTTCCTTTGGAAACTTGATCGGCAATGCCTTGTCAAAATTAGATTTTCAGCAAAAGATCTCGATCGGTATTTCCATCTCCATGATCATGAGTTTCCTAGCCGGTATGATGGGCTCTCAATCAATCAAATATTGGATCGATGTGAATCTGCCCTTTTTAGGTCGGATCAATATCGTCAATCTGATTAGTGAAAGCTTGTACCAGCTGTTCTATTATCAATCGTTGAGTCCATTCTATATAAATCTGATGTGGTTAGCCGGGTTTGGCGTTGTATTTATCCTGCTAAATTACTCTTTTGAAAGGAAGGTTCAATATGACCACTTATAAAGCGATCCTGGAAATTTTAAAAAAGAAAAAAGGCAGCCTTTTATTAGGTGTCATTATCATGGGAGTGATCACCTTTTTCTATGCCGGCCAATTAACCCAAGATGCTGAAGAATTGACAGGTGCGAAAATTGCGATTCTTTCAAAAGATGATTCAGCGATTGAAAAGGAGTTTGTGGATTATTTAGGTAAACAACATACGATCGTTAAATTAAAAGACACATCACAAAAAAGATTAGACGATGCGTTGTACTTTGACGAGGTGGAATATATTTTAGAAATTCCAAAGGATTTCTCCGAAAAATTGGCAAAGGGCGAACAAGTCAAGTTAGCCAGTAAGACTCGACCTGCAACATTTTCAAAATCGTTAGTCGATACGACTGTCAATAGCTATCTCAACACCTATTTAACCTACCAAAAGCAAATGCCGCAAGAAAGTCAAACGACTCTGTTAAAGAAAACAAAGTCGACCTTGAGCAAGGATGGAGAGGTCCATTTTGATACGACTTATCATAAAAAGAAAAAACAAAATGTGACAGGACAAATTTATAATCTATTGGCTTATGGGATGTTCATGTCGATCTTTAGTGGATATGCTGCGGTGAATTTGGCCTTCAATCGTGAAGAAATCCGACGACGGAACAGCTGCTCACCAATTTCTCGCCGCAAGCTGTCTCGGAAGATCTCGATCGGAAATTTAATTTATTCGGTCTTTTGCTTGGTCCTGTTTTTGGCCTTCGTAGTATTCATTACTCAGGGGAGTTTAGACCAAGTCACGGGGTATTTCGCATTAAATACGGTGGCATTTTTCATTGCGGTTATCAGCTTCTCGGTAATGATAACCAGCGTCATGCAAAATGAGGACGCGATCACGGGAATCAACAATATCTTCATCATGGGAAGCTGTTTTGTCGGCGGGGTCTTTGTTCCGAGCCAGTTTTTACCAGATATCGTCAACAAAGTAGCGGCCTTTACACCGACTTATTGGTTCGCCCAAAACAATGAGCTGATCGGGAAAACCATGAATTTCAATCAACACTTTTTGAATAAATTTTTATTCAACTCTGGCGTTCTGCTGGCATTTGCCGCAGCATTCTGGGTAATCCACATGATTACAATGCGGGAAAAAGGGGCGTGGTCATTGAAAAAGGCTCACGCATAATAAAAGATCAGCGTGTCCAAATCTGAATTTGGATACGCTGATTTTTTATACTTCAAAGTAGATTTGCTGTTCGTCGCCAAAAAAGATCGGCAGCAGCTCATTTAAGGTTCCCGCTAACTGCTGTGATTGCAGGTCAGCTTTTTTAACCCAAAAAAGATTTTCAGGAATAGCTTGCTTTTTGACTATCGCAGTATAAAGAAAAGCGAGTTCTCGGGTTTCCTTGTTTACGTTATTCCACTCTGCTGTGCCTTTCAAGATTGGTTGAATTGCATACCCAGTCTCTTCTTCGATCTCCCGCAAAGCGGCTGCATAGCTGCCTTCGTCTTTCTCCACATGTCCGCCAGGGAAAGTCCAGCCGGGCCAATCCTTTTTCCTCCGATCTTGAACCAAGATTTCTCCTGCTTCATTCTCGATCATTACCATCATCGTTAATTCAATTGCCAATAAACGCGCCATTTGATCACCTCGTAGTGATTATACAACATACTACGCAGATTTTTTTGACAATGGTATACTAATTTAAGAACGAAAAAGGGTACTGCCCTTATTTTTATGTAGCAGCATTTTTAGGAGGAGTAATAGTGGAGAAAAAGGAAGAGCAATTATTAATTGATTTAACTTCTGCGCGCGGCATCGCTGGCAATGAAGACGAAGTCAGAGAGGTTTTCAAAAGCTATGCGAAGGAGTTTTCTGACGATATTTTCTTTGATGGCTTAGGCAGCGTCATCGCGAAGCATGGTGGCGGAGGTGGGCCAAAAGTTTTCATCTCTGGTCACTTGGATGAAGTCGGCTTCATGGTTACAAAGATCACAGAAAAAGGGTTTCTAGAATTTCAAACGATCGGCGGCTGGTGGAATCAAGTGATGCTGGCGCAACAAGTTGAGATCAAAACGCGCAAAGGAAAAATTATCCATGGTGTGATTGGTTCAAAACCACCTCATGTGTTGACACCGGAAGCGCGTAAACGTCCATTTGAAATCAAAGATATGTTTATCGATATTGGTGCGACTAGTGCCGATGAGGCCAAAGAATGGGGCATCCGCCCTGGCGATATGGTGACGCCCTATATCCAATACCAACGAATGAATGACTCAAAATTCTTGTTGGCGAAGGCTTGGGACAATCGGATCGGAACGGCTGTGGCTCTGCGTGTCCTAGAAAATCTATCAAAACGTGAACATCATAATGTACTGTTTGCCGGCAGTGATGTGCAAGAGGAAGTCGGATTACGAGGGGCTAGAACAAGCTCTCATATCGTAAATCCCGATATCGCTTTTGCTTTGGATACAGGTACAGCAGGTGATACTCCTGGAATGACTCCGAAAGAGGCAGATTCAGTTCTTGGAAAAGGACCGCAGATTTTGATCTACGACGCATCAATGGTGCCTCATAAAAAGCTATTGGATTTCGTGATTGATATCGCCGAAGAATTAGACATTCCATTCCAATACACGGTGATTGCCGGCGGCGGAACAGATGCGGGACAAATGCATCTGACCCGTGATGGTGTGCCATCGTTAGCCATCACGGTGCCGGTACGTTATTTGCATTCACATACGTCGGTCATCCATGAAGATGATTATTTCAATACAGTCAAATTGGTTACTGAAGTCGTTGCTCGTTTAGATTACGACACGGTGGGAGAAATCAAGAACTATTAAAAATTCTTCAGCCAGAGCGAGTTGTTGTTTGTTTTATGTCCGTTGGTTCATATCAAAGGAGAAATGTGATTTGAATAAGATAGATACAAAACGTACAGAACTAGATCATTTAAAAAAAGAGTTGAAAACATTTAAACGACTCAATGGTGCAAATGTCTCGGTTGCCCTTGAAGCAAAACGATTGAAAGAGAAAATACAGCAATTAACCAAAGAAATAGAAGCGTTACAATAAATGAATGAAGAACGAAATGACACTTGCTGACCTCTGCCTTTACGGTAGGGGAAGTTTTGGCAGTGAGTGAATCGAAATAGGATGGGGAAGTGAATTTATGCGTCTAAGTGAATATCGTCAAAGAGCCAAAGACCGATTAAACGGTCAATGGGGAATCAATGTAGGATTAGTGGTGATTGTTGGCTTATTAACCGGAGCGATCGGTAATGTTTCAACGATGACCAACAATACGAATCTTCAATTTGGAATCTCGTTCTTATTGAGTATTCTGGTAACTTTTGCCTTCAGCTATGCGCTTTATTACATCAGTTTGTATGTGGTAAGAGGCGGCAGAGCGGAATTAGGACAAATTTTTGTAGTCTTTCAGCAGGGCTATTATGTGCCCTTGATGCTGATCAATATTCTTGCGCAAATCGTACAATACGTATTAGCGGCGATCTTTTTTATTCCATTGCTGCTGCAAGCTGGAAGCAGTGTGTATTTCTCATTGATTTCATCAGGCGGGGTTACCAGTACGGCGAATGTTTCTACCTTACTGAACATTGGCGTATTAGGGCTTTATGTTATTTTGACTTTGGCCTTCTTACTTGCAACGACCATTATCAGCATCATCTTCAAATTCGCTGTTTGGGTGAAATTTGATTATCCCGACTTAAGTGTGGGAGATTGTATCAAACGTGCATGGTCATTGTTGAAAGATCGCTGGGGGAAATATATCTTATTACAATTGTCATTCATCGGCTGGTATATTTTAGGTTTAGTCGCTTTGGTTGTTGGGCTGCTTTTCGTGGCAGTCTATGTGAACACTGCGAGCGCGGCTTTCTATGACCAAGCCTTGAAGGAAAAGATTGATCAGGGGGAATTAGCATGAAACTGACCGTACTCGGTTGTCTTGGTGCGTATCCGTATGAAGGTCAAGGAACGACCAGTTATTTGCTGCAATCCGATGGCTTTAACTTATTATTGGATGCCGGCAGTTCGACACTTGTAGAGTTGGAAAAGGAACTTGATCCGTTAGATTTGGATGCGGTGATTTTGACTCACTACCATCATGATCATATTGCGGATCTCGGTGTATTGCAGTATTATTGGCAGCTTTATCCGACGCAAACACCGAAGCCCATCCTACCAATCTATGGGCACACGGAAGACGAGTTTCATTTCAATGATTTAACCATGGAAGGTGTTACTGAAGGACGTGCCTACTTTGAAGCAGAAGAATTGAAACTTGGACCGTTTCTTGTTACGTTTATGAAGACGATTCATCCAGTACCTTGCTATGCGATGCGCTTCGTGGAGGAAAAAACCGGAGCTGTCTTTGTCTTCACAGGAGATTCCGGTTATTTGGAAGCCTTCAATGAATTTGCCAAAGAAGCCGATCTGTTTTTAGCGGATACGTATCTATTTGATGGCCACGAACGGCATAAGGCCCACTTTACCGCAGGCGAAGCTGGTACCTTTGCGAAAAATGCGTCAGTCAAAAAATTAGTCTTGACTCATTTGCCGCAGCATGGTGATTTGGAAGAATTACGTCAACAGGCCGCAGCTGCGAGTGCAGGGATTCCTGTTGAGTTGGCTCAGCCACATAAAGTGTTCGAGATTTAAGAAAAATTCATTTCATAATAAGGAGCTGGAAACATGCTATACGTACCAAATGACAAAGAACGTGATCCGCGAGTAAACCTTGCCATCGAGACTTATCTGTTGCAGAATATGCCATTAGATGAACCAATCTTGCTTTTCTACATCAATGAACCATCCATCATTATCGGTCGCAATCAAAATACGATCGAAGAGATCAATAAAGAGTATGTGGACGAAAAAGGCATTCATGTCGTTCGTCGCTTAAGTGGCGGAGGCGCCGTATATCACGATCTTGGAAATTTGAACTTTAGCTTCATTATGCCGGATGATGGCAACTCCTTTAGAGATTTCAAAAAATTGACGGAACCTATTGTTGAGGCATTGCACAAGCTGGGGATCGAAGGCGCACAATTAAAAGGGCGTAATGACCTAGTGATCGACGACAAGAAATTCTCCGGTAATGCGATGTATTCGACAAATGGTCGGATGTTCGCTCACGGTACGTTGATGTTTGATAGCGATATCGATGAAGTTGTGAATGCCTTAAAAGTCAAAAAAGATAAGATCGAATCAAAGGGCATCAAATCGATTCGTTCTCGTGTGACGAATATCAAAGATTATTTACCAGCTGATAAACAAGCTATGACAACAGAAGAATTCCGCCAAGCGATTTTATTACAAATTTTTGGTGTCGACAGTGTCGATCAAGTGAAGACCCATGAGTTGAATGAGGAAGATTGGAAAGCCATCAATCAAATCTCAGATGAATACTATAGGAACTGGGATTGGAATTATGGTCGTTCACCAGAATTTAACTTAGAACGGCAAAAACGTTTCCCGATTGGCTCGATCGAAGTCCGTCTGGATGTGGCTGACGGCAAGATCGAAAAAGCCAAAGTCTTCGGCGATTTCTTCGGGTTAGGCGAAATCAAGGATGTTGAGAATCAACTGATCGGTACGCGCTATGAGAAACAAGCTTTGGAGGACAGCATCGATCAAATTGATCTGACCCATTACTTTGGGAATATCAGCAAAGAAGATTTCTTATCATTAATCTATTAAAAATCAGCGATCTTTCCTAGACGGGGAGATCGTTTTTTTCGCATTTTTCGAAAATGATTGTCGCATTACGAGATAGCCTTCAATAGTCAAAAGCGGACTGTTAATTTCAGGTTCTTTTGTTAAGATAGGGTATAGAAATAATCAGACAAAGGAGTTACTATGAAAAAGCGTGAATTCATCGTCCAAGACCTATTAAGTAAAATCTATCAAGAAGAATTCAATGATGGAAAATTGCCGAATCAACGGAAATTAGCCGAAATTTATGGGGTTTCTCGTTTTACAATCCAGCAAGCGGTTAAAAATCTAGAAGAAATCGGGATCGTGCGGGTTGTTCAGGGATCGGGAATTTTTGTCCATGAAAAATGGGTGAAGAATCCGCTGATCTTTAATTCGTTGACGCGCACGCCCTATGACCGGATTGATTCAAAGATGATTGAGTTGAAAAAGGCCCCCGCCACTTTAGACGAGCAAAAAATTTTTCAAATCAATCAAGGCGAAGAAGTCTGGACCTTTGAGCGGATTCGAATCGTTAATTATAAGATTGAACAATTAGAAATATCGAAACTGCCGGTCTCGATGTTCCCGGATCTTTCACAGGAAGTCGTGGAGCACTCGATTCAAAATTATGTCGAGCAGAAGGGCTTTCGGATTTCCCATTACATCACCAGCTATGATCCAATCACTACATCTAAGGAGCAGTCAAAGCTGCTTCTGTGTAAGCGCGGGACTCCTGCGATGCAGATTACGAATCGCGCTATTTTGGAAGATGGACAAGTTTTTGAATATAGCAGTATTGTCGCTATCGACTATTCGGTCACCTATATTCGTCCCTTTGACCGTGAGATTCATCGATCACGGATTGACTAATAGGTTTAATCTATGCGAAAAATGACCTACACCTCAGTTTTATGCTGAAGTGTAGGTCGTTAATTTTTCTTATGGTGTCACGATCGTTCCATCTGGTGTCCGGCTTTGGGTCCACTCATGGGTACGGTAGACAACCGGATATTCTGCTGCTAGTTCTTCATCGAAGGTTACACCAATGCCACTTTCTTCAATTGGATAGAAGAAGCCTTTTTCTGGCGCTGGGATGTTACCAAAGACTTTTTGAGTATTTTCAGGCACATCGATATTTTCTTGGATCGCAGCATTGTGGAGATGAATGTTCAAATGAGTATTCACTGCTAAACCAACCGGCGTGATATCCGATGGGGTGTGCCAAGCGATTCGGATACCCATCGCCTCACAGTAATGAGCCAATTTTAAAGCGGGAGTGATCCCACCGATTTGTGAGACATGGGCACGCATGTAATCGATTTGACGATTACGTACTAATTCCTTCCACTCCATTGGGTTATTGAACAGCTCGCCAGTCGCGATCGGTGTTACCGATTGGCTGCGCAGTTGAGCCAGCCATTCATTTTGGTTGGGCGGTAGGATATCCTCTAAAAAGAAGAGATTATATTTTTCCGCTGCTTTGGCAAATTTGATCGCTTGGTTTGGATGCAGACGCTCATGGACATCATGGAGCATTTGGAAGCGGCTGCCATATTTGTTTTGAATGCTTTCGAACATTTTTAATGTCGTCTGCATATAATCCTCTTGGTCAAAGTAAGAGCCTTCCATTGGATTTTCAGGTGTTTCCAGATTGCTGGGATTCCCACCATAAAAGCCTAATTGGCAGCGAATGTAGCGGTAGCCTTCTGCTAGAAATTTCTCGATTTCGCTATAAAGGTCCTCTAGGTCATCTGCCACCGCATGAGTATAGGCTGGGATAGCGGTTCGAGCTTTGCCGCCTAATAATTGATAAAGGGGCATATCAGCAAGCTTGCCCTTGATATCCCACAGTGCCATGTCGACCCCTGAGATTGCATTGTTGGTGATCGGACCATTGCGCCAATAGGAATTGACGTTCATCACTTGCCAAATGTCTTCTATTTGATTTGCATCTCTCCCGATAAGTAATGGTTTTAAATATTCTTCTACGACTGTTTGAACAGCTAATGGACGAAATTGGAAGGTTCCGCAGCCGACGCCGGAGATACCTTTATTCGTTTCTACCTTTACCACCAACAAATTGTGGCGATCAGGTTTGATAGCGAAGCTTTTTATATCCGTAATGATAGTAGGTGTCATGTTTTTCACTCCAATGTACATAGATATGTTTCATTTGCACATTCATTGAAACACGCCAATGATAGGGCTGTCAATTTGGTCTAAAAAAAAGGAGTAAAAGCATGTAAAAACAGTCCAATTTTTAAATATCTACTTAAGAAATGTTGATACAACGGGCTTAATAATATTATTTTATAAAAAAGGACTGGTTTTACAAGTTTTGTCGAGCATGCTACTATGTGTGTGAAAACGGAAACACGTTTTTAAGGTGTTTCGAAGAATAAGGAGGAAGAAAAAGTGAAGCACGAGGATGTAGCGAAACAAATCATTAAAAATGTTGGCGGTGCGGATAATATCAATAATGCTTGGCATTGTATGACCAGGCTGCGTTTCAATTTGAAGGATGAGAAGCAGGTTGATTATGCAGCACTGGAAAAGATAACAAAGGTCGTCGGGACGAAATATCAAAGCGATCAGCTGCAGGTGGTCATTGGAACCGATGTGGCAGATTACTTCGCTCCAATCGCAAAAGAGCTGGGTCTTGATGAAAACAGTCAACAAGGTGATACGGAGAAAAAAGGAGCCGTATCCTTATTCATGGATACTGTCTCAGGAGTCTTTGGTCCGATCGTGCCAGCGATCGCCGGTGCTGGAATGATCAAAGGTTTGATGGCTGGGTTGGTCGCTTTAAATGTGATCTCCAACCAAACAGACACGTACCTGATCATCGATATGATCGCCAGCGGTGTATTTACATTCTTGCCGTTCTTCGTAGCGGCATCGGCTGCGCGTATCTTTAAAACGAATCAATATTTAGCCGTCGCTATCGCAGCAACGCTGCAATTTCCAACCATGACCAACGCGGTAGCAGAAGGCTCGGTCTCAGCCTTCAAGTTATTTGGTGTGATACCTGTTCCGGTCTTCAACTA
Organism: Enterococcus sp.; assembly: GCF_032555305.1. Classification (GTDB taxonomy): domain Bacteria; phylum Bacillota; class Bacilli; order Lactobacillales; family Enterococcaceae; genus Enterococcus_A. Next base: position 35,469 of record NZ_JAWGOQ010000001.1, on the reverse strand, counting down.
TGCGGGCACGGTTATTCCGATCATCTTCGCAGTGTTGGCTTTAAGCTATATTTACCGTTGGGTAGATAAGGTATTGCCGCAGGTCTTACGAACGGTCTTTACCCCAACGATTTCATTATTCGTTGCTGGTTTAGTTACGTTGACCGTCATTGGTCCCATCAGTATTCATTTAGGAAACTTGCTAGCGGCAGGAGTTGCTTGGTTGTTCTCAATCTCACCAGTATTAGCGGGAGTGGTCGTTGGAGCGATTCGTCCAATTGCGATCTTTACTGGATTGCATCATGCGATGACACCGATCGCCTTACAGAATTTTGCCAATCAAGGATATGACATGTTGATGCCGATGATGTTCATGGCGAACATGGCGATCACTGGTGCAACAGCGGCAATCTATACAAAAGTAAAATCAAAAGAAGATAAATCACTTGTTTTGTCTTCAGCTGTTTCTGGTCTGTTAGGCATTACAGAGCCTGCATTATTTGGGATTTTATCGAAATACAAAAAAGCGTTTATTGCGGCAACAGTCGGCAGTTCAGTTGCTTCAGCATTTATCAGTTTCTTTGGTGTTCGGATCTACGGCTATATTTTATCAAGTATTTTCAGCTTGCCAGCTTATATCGGCCAATACTTCATCTTCGCAGTATTAGGTATCTTGATTGCTCTGATCTCTTCATTCGTTATCACCTATATGATGGTTCCTGCTGAACAAGCAGACGCAGATGAGCTGAGCAATGAAGTAGCGTTGCATGCTGTAGCAAAAGGCAATTATATTCCTTTAGAAGATGTGCCTGATGAAGTCTTCTCAAGCAAAATGATGGGTGACGGCTTTGCGATCAATTCAGTAGATGGTGCTGTTTATGCTCCGGTTAGCGGAACTGTGACGACGGTTTTCCCATCGAAGCACGCAATCGGAATCAAAACAGGTAATGGAGTGGAGGTCTTGGTTCACATGGGAATCGACACCGTATCGTTGGACGGAAAAGGCTTCGAAGTATCTGTTAAAGTAGGCGACAAAGTAAGTGCGGACACCAAAATTGCGCAAATGGATCTTGAGTTTATTCACAGCCAAGGAAAAGAAACGATGATCATTGTGGTCATTACCAATATGGATCGAATCTTGAAATTCTCTGGTGAGAAAGACTTAGAAGGACAGCATCAAGCAGGTGTCGTTTTAGAACGTGCATTGTTGAACGGTTAGGAGATTAGGAACAGATGAAACGAATGGAAATCTTGTCACGTTTAGAAAAAGCCGGTGTGATTGCAGTGGTTCGCGGAAAAGATTCGGTCGAGGCAGTGAAGGCTAGCCAAGCGATCATCACTGGTGGATTGAAAGGGATCGAGGTAACCTTTACCGTGCCGAATGCTCAAGCTGCGATCCAAGAATTGGTTGAAGGCTATCAAGGTCAGGATGTAGTAATCGGCGCTGGAACAGTACTGGATGCGGTGACAGCTCGATTAGCAATCATGGCTGGTGCGGAGTTTGTTGTCAGCCCGAGCTTTGATCAGGAGACAGCAGAACTGTGTAATTTATATCAGGTTCCGTACCTGCCAGGTTGTATGACGATTACTGAGATGCAGCGAGCACTAAGAAGCGGAGCAGATATTATCAAATTATTTCCAGGCAGTGTTAGCGGACCAAGTATGGTTTCGGCTGTCAAAGCACCACTGCCTCATATCAACCTGATGCCGACCGGCGGTGTGAGTCTTGAAAATATGCAGACTTGGTTTGACGCAGGTGTCGTAGCGGTCGGTGTTGGTGGTAATCTACTAGCTCCAGCAGCAACAGGTGATTTCACAAAGGTAACCGAAATCGCACAACAGTATGCAGCTAAGCTTGTAGAGATTCGAGGAGGAGCAAATGCCTAAGGTTGTTTGTTTAGGAGAAATCATGCTGCGACTATCTGCTGAAGCCGGTGTTCGGCTGCAGCAAACACAGCAGCTAGAAGTGTTTTACGGAGGCGGCGAGGCTAATGTCGCTGTCTCCCTTGCCAATTACGGACACCAAGTGCAATTTGTTAGTAAAGTAGCGGAGAATGGTTTCGGACAAGCCGCGGAACAGCATTTGAGAAGTTACGGGGTAGCAACGGATTATTTATTGAAAGCAGATGGCAGATTAGGCACGTATTTTGTGGAGCAGGGAACCAGTCAGCGAGCAACTTCGGTGATTTATGACAGACAAGATTCTGTGTTTGCGAGGATGACCGAGCCTGAATGGGAACTGGCAACATTGTTCAACAAGACTGATCTTTTCCATGTATCCGGCATCACTCCGGCGCTTTCACCACAGTGGCAGACGCTCACACTAGAATTGATCCGAGCGGCTAAAAGTGCAGGCTGCAAAGTGAGCTTCGACTGTAACTATCGGCAAAATCTGTGGAGCCAATCTGAAGCCGCTAACTTTTTGAAAAAAGTCCTGCCGCTTGTTGATTACTGTTCGGCAGGAAAGTTGGACGCGATTCATCTATTAGGCATTCCAGAAGCAGGCACGGATATTACTTATTATTATCAAAAAATGCAAGAGCTGTTTCCTAACATCGAAGCCTTTTATTCAACGAATCGAATCGTTCATTCGACTTGTATCAATGAATTGCAGGGAACGCTATGGCTCAATGGTTCGTGCTATACTTCCAAGAATCATCTGATTGATCCGATTATTGATCGGATTGGCGGTGGTGATGCTTTCTCTGGGGGAACGCTACATGGTCTGCTCAAAGGCTTCTCCCCAGAAGAAGTAATTGAATTTGCGACAGCCGCTGCTGTTTTGAAGCATTCAGTAAAAGGTGATTGCAATCAATTCAATGAATCCGAAGTGCTGCAATTCAGCAAAAGTAATAGTGCAGCAATTAAACGTTAGTAAAAAGGAAACAATCCTAATCATTCATAGGATTGCTTCCTTTTTTTATATATCCAAAGTAATTTTAAAATATTGTTGCTTTTCCTTGTTTTGCCAATGCCATTCACCATTCGAACGTTTGACTGCCTGTTCTAGTTCCGGATGGTGATCGATGGGAGCCGTTGTCGCGACTGCTTCATCGAAGGTATGGCGCGTGAAGGCACTCGTACTGCTTTCGATAATCAACTGTGTGTGCTCCTGCTTGATGGAAATATCGATGCTGCCAAAATTTGGATCATTCAGAAATTTCTCGAACAGCTGGATTAATAAAGCGATGTTTTCTTCAACTAACATGACTGTTTCCTGTTCAACAAGCAATTGACAGGAGAAAAATTTGGCTTGTTTGCGAAATTCTTTTTGATAGTAAGCCTGCATCTCTTGAAGCAGATGCGTTAATGCAGGTATTTGATTGTTGCTATAGGCTTCCTTTTCAGCCAGCAACGTGAAGGTCGTTAGTAAATTATGCTGTTTTTCTCTGATTACAATCGATCGTTGAGTATTTTCCTGCTGTTTCGCTCGGTAATGTTGGATAAACGTAATATCTTCTTCAAACTGATAACCGGAGATTAGGATCATCAATCCACTGAACAGGATCAAGGGCCAATCCGTTGTTAAGTTAGCTGCTCCAGCAAACAGCTGGATATAAAAGAAACAGTGGATAAAGGCAGCCATGATGATTCCCGGTGAACAAATGGTGTAAAAGCGATTATGATCAGCAGACTCCGCCAAAGCGACCGCTGAGGTAAACAGGGTCATGAAGACGTTGAACCCGCTGAAAATCTGCATCGCGATAGGTAAGGATAATTTGCCGGCGGCGATGCAAAGTAAACCAACGACTAAAAGAAAAACCTGTGAAGCAACTCCATAAAGATAATAATGCTGATATTTTTTTGCCCGCAGTAAATAGTAGTTGGTTAAAAAGACAGGAATCAGAATAGCCGTCAGATTGTAAATAATCGACAAGGTTTTTGGACCAAATAATGTACCAGCAGGAACATTTAGGACGATCGACTGTAATCCCACCAAAACCGTGAAGCCAATCAACAACAGTGCGGAGATAAATTGCCTTTTCGATCTTTTTGGTCTTAAAAAGAGCAGGACCAGCAAGAGAACGATTAAGGTGGAGCAAAGAATCAAAAGTAAAAATTGCGGCAAAGAACGGAGAATAAAATAGCGGCTGACCTCCGCGCCTTCACCAATAAAAACTTGAGCGGGAATTCCAGCGTAGTATTCATACGGAGTCTTCGTGACGATCCTCAATTTATGCTGCTGATAATCCTGTGGCAGGCGAATTGTCGTTTGCAGCAGGCCTGGTTCACTGTGGTTTGCAGCAGCACCGTATTTGTAAATAAGCTTTTCTCCCATAAAGACCGAGACCCATTGGTGATTGGTTCGAACGACCAGCTGAGGATCCTTGAGGGGCATTTCCAGCTGTTGCTGCATAATCAGCGCATTATTTGGCTGAACATTTTTCAATCGCTGCTCCGTTTTACCAAAAATATAATGATCGGAATGGTCTTTTACGATAAAGGTCCAACGATCTTTCAATTCAGAAATATTCGTTTTTTTAATTTCATTGTTAACTGTGAATATACTAACTGAAACGATAATTAAAATAACAGCTATTATTAATAGATAGCTTGCTTTTGTCCGCAAGTGAGACAGTTGTTTGTCGGCTAGATTAGCAATGATGGAATAACACCCTTTCATTCAAAAAAAGAAAATAATTAGCAATATAATCTACAATAATAGTAACATATTGAGAAAATCTGTCAAAATTAATTCAATTTTTTATTCAATTAACAACTAAAAATTCGATTTTTTTGATTAATGTGATATGATGGAGATAAGATTTTTTTCTTTTTCTAGGGAGGTAGAAGAGGGCGATGAAGAATAAAAAAATAACGATTGTATATGCGATATCAATTTTTTCTTTATTTCTGCTAGCAATACTGACAATTGTTATTCCAAAGGTGCTGGATGTCACGCCATATGTGATTTCGGACAATAAAATGGCTCCAGAATATCATCAGGGTGGTTTAGTTTTTGTGAAGGATGTGATGGATCCCATCCATGTCGGCGATACAATCACTTATTATGAGAACCAAGGGAAGGCCATCAAAACACGGCGCGTATTAGCAGTAGATAATAAAATCGATGGCTATTTTGTCAAGGGGGATAACTCCGATAAAGCCGAGATGGGATTGGTCCATAAACGGAATTTGATTGGGCGACCTCATTTTTATCTACCCTACATAGGAGTTCTTGCCGATGCAAAAGTAATGAATATTTTAAAAAGCGCACTATTCATCAGTGCTATTCTGATGACCTTATCTACTTTATTTTTGCATACAGGACTGAAGCAGAAATTTCGCCAGCAAGTCGAATAAAAAAAGACCTTTACCAAGAGAGGTCTTTTTAGCAGTTATCTATCTAATAGGAAAGCTTCAACTCATCTTTCACTTCATCTTGGGTATTTTTCATGTCTTCTTTTACTTCCTGACGAGTTTCTTTCAACTCTTTTTTGACTTCTTTAGAAGCTTCTTTTATTTCATCTTTGCTGTCGTCTAAATCCTCTTGAATCTCCTTTTTCACTTCTCGCATCTCTGTTCGAAACTCGCTCTTCCAAATAGGGCGAAGAATGTAGCGATTGACCGTGATCATTCCAATACAAACAAGTCCTAATACTAATACAGTAACATCTAAACGATTTCTTTTCATTTCCTATACCTCCTGGTTTATTCTGCCTCTGGCTAAATCCGCTAATTTCAAAAATACTTTTTTTATTTTCCGATTTATTACTACACTCTCATAATAAGAGAAAGACGTAAGCGTTTCGTCCTACCAAAGTCGTATCTTCTTCTCGGAAAAAAGGCTGGAATAATAAAAAGAATGACAAATAGATGAAAAAAGAGCCTGCAAAGGGCTCTTTTAGATAGATTTAAGCGACAGTATATCCGGCTTCTTGCAAGGTCGTCACGGCAGCATCATATTTATTGGCTTTGATTAAGATATAATCGGTGTTGTAGGTTGAGATGGCAAAAATACTGATGCCTGCGTCAGCCAGCAAGGATGAAATTTTGGCTAGAATCCCGACTAAACTAAAATCCAATACACCCTCGATCTTGAAGCCTTTCCAGCCATCTTCTCGCTCGATCGTGTCAGTAGGCACCTTGTCCGTTGCGGAAACGATCGACGTTTCTTCATCCGTCACACCAATAAAAAGCGGCTGCTGTGTCAGATCCACCATCTTTAGGTCAGCGACCTGATAGATGGATAATTCTAATGGTAAAGTTACTAATTTCATTGAAAAGCTCCTCTCATTGGCACATAGTCATTTAAATTTAGCAGAGGTGTTGTAGGAATGCAATCTGATTTTTTGCTGAAAAAAAGACTCCATAGTATATTTGAGAAAATCAGCAAAGGGGGATTTTAGGAATGAAAGCTTTGTACTTTGAACAATTTGGCGGCAGCGAAGTTCTGCAATACGGCGAACTACCTCAACCAAAGATCGGAAAAAATGATGTATTAGTAAAAGTGGCGTATATCGGGTTGAATTTCGCAGATATCTATCGCCGGCGCGGCGAGTACCACATTGAAAAACATGCCCCATATATCAATGGCTACGAAGGCGCGGGAGTGGTGGTAGAAATCGGAGCCGATGTGACAAAGCAAAAAGTCGGAGAGACTGTCTTGTTTGTCGATGTCCCATTCGCAAATGCTGAATATGTAGCAGTCCCCAGCGATCAAGCAATTCAATTACCAGCCGGTATCGACAGCAAACTAGCTGCAAGTATCGGTCTGCAGGGAATGACTGCCGATTTCCTTGCCCATGATCTTGGAAAAAATCATCCTGATGAAAAAGTATTCATCACAGGCATTAGTGGCGGTGTCGGACAAATACTTTCGCAAATGCTTGTTGCAGATGGCATTGAAGTCTACGGTTCCGCTTCATCAGCAGAAAAAAGGGCATTGGCGCTGTCCCATGGTGTGAAGGAAGTTTATCCAAGCCGAGAAAATGCTTGGGTCGAAACGATTGAAGGACAATTTGCGACTGCTTATGATGGCGTCGGGTTGACCCTTCAGCAAAGCTTGGACTTGATCAAGCATCGGGGCAAAGTCGTCTTCTTCGGTATGGCTGGCGGTGATCCAATAAAGATTGATCCGGTTGCGTTGATGTCTGAATCGAAAAGCCTTTTGACCGGAGATTTATGGGATTACTTGATCAGCTATGATGAACGAAAGACTCGCAGTGAACGCTTATTCAGCTATTTCACTAAAGGACAGATTCAAATCAGCGAACCAACCATCTTTTCTCTCTCAGAAGGCAAACAGGCTCATGAGTATTTGGAAACTGGAAAGAGTATCGGGAAAGTATTGTTGAAACCATAAAGCTCATCAAGCAAACACCACATGCTCTTTCATGTGGTGTTTTTAGCTGGGAGCTGGGTCGAAATCTATTGAAAAGTAATTCAACGTTCTTTATCATTAAAGAAAAAGTAGTAGTTTTAGGGGGAATGTTTGGATGAGTAAAGCAAAACAGGCGATCATTAAGTATCTTTTTGCATTAGCTATAATTGTTCCAATCGTACTTAACTACACGGGCTTCATACAATTTTTTTATGAACTTTTGATCTTCGGAATAGTCTCAGGTGTGGCATCAGTCTTGATTCTTTTTAAAAAGTACTATTTTCTGGCTAACTTGATTAGTTCAAAGGGTGAGGCATATATAGCTTTTGAACTTAAGTTAGGAAGATATTCTGGGTATGCGTGTGTCGGCATATCAGTCATCTGTTTCGTCTTAGCTTTTATTAATAGATAGACTTATTCGCTTGTCCTTCTTCACATATGTATCAGTGAAGAAGGGCTTTTTTATAACCTGACACGTGTTTACTGGTTTACGATGCTATACTAATGATGGAGGTGAATACAGTGGCGGAATATCGTTTATTCCAGATGGTTTATTATTTGATGGATAAGGGGAGTACCACAGCACCGGAGCTGGCAGAGAAATTTGAGGTTTCGATTCGAACGATTTATCGCGATATAGATATTTTGAGTGCCGCGGGCATTCCTGTGTACACGACGCAAGGAAAAGGTGGCGGGATTTTTCTGCCGGAAAATTTTGTCTTGAATCGATCACTGATTTCAGAGGAGGAACAGCAGCAGATATTGACAGCTTTGCAAGGATTAAGCGGAGTGGATGAAAAAAGTAATCAAGCGCTGTTAAAAAAATTAGGCAGCGTCTTTCAGAAGCAGACGACTAACTGGATCGAGATCGATTTCTCAGATTGGCATCCGCAAAATGAAGAGCTATTCCAAATTCTGCAAAAAGCAATCTTTCAAAAGACACGTATTCGCTTTTATTATTTTAGCCGAGAAAAACCAGGCTCTGATCGCAAAGTTGAGCCGCTGAAGCTGATTTTTAAAGCAAGAGAATGGTATCTGTATGCTTATTGCTGTGAGAGGCAGGCAAATCGGCTGTTTAAGTTGAAACGAATCAAAGACCTGCAGCTGACAACAGAACATTTCGAACGGGCAGCGCCAGAGAAGGTGCTCCAGTCGGAAAAGATTTATTCTGCTGATAAGCAATTGGTTCAGCTAGCCTTTGTTCCTGAAATGGCGTACCGGGTTTACGAAAATTATGATCGGGTTGAACAGGCAGCAGATGGCCGTTTACTCGTTTCACAAAAATATCCGATGAATGATAGTCTATATAGCTTTCTCCTTTCCTTCGGCGGACAAGTGGAAGTCCTGTCCCCTGAGACTGTGCGAAACGAATTGATCAAAAAAATCGATCAACTAAAAACAATTTACTAAACCTGACACGGGCTGACAGGGTTCACTCGCTATAATGAAGTCAAAGTTGAAAGCGAGGGAAATGAAATGAAGTATGATTGGAAAAAACAAGAAAAGCACTTATATGGAAAGAAAAAACAGCCGGAGATCGTTGTTGTTCCGCCACAGAAATTTCTCACAATCAAGGGAGCAGGAAATCCGAATAATCCAGATTTTTCAGAACGAGTAAGTGTGCTTTATCCAGTAGCCTGGAGCATCAAGATGGGCTTCAAAAAATTCTATAAGGCACATCAGGAATTACAGGGGGACTTTGAGTATTCAGAATTTGCGATTTTTCCGTTAGAAGGTATCTGGTCCACTAAAAATACCGCTGATATTACCGATAAAGAAAGCTTCGAATACAAAATTATGCTGCGGCAGCCGGATTGGATCACACAAGAAATGTTCGAAACAGCAGTATCAGCTGTAGCAAAAAAGGAGCCGAACGCTTTACTGCAGAAACTGAATTTTGAAACGATCGAAGATGGAAAATGTGTCCAAGTTCTGCATCGGGGCTCCTTTGATGATGAACCGGCTTCTTTTAGAAAGATGGATCAGTTCGTTGAAGATAATGGTCTGAAACGTAGTAGCTTCGAACATCGTGAAATCTATCTGAATGACGCTAGAAAGACTGTACCGGAAAAACGACAAACCCTCTTACGGTATCAAGTAAAGTAATCGAAAAATAGTAGAAAAAACTTATAATTTAATAGAATCTAAAAAAAATGAAAGTACTGCCATCACCCAAAATGGGGAAGGTTTAGCAAAAAAAATCATTTATACTATAAATGAACAAAGGGAAAGGATTATTCGTTTCCCTTTGGACAAGCTCTGGATTACTCATGAATCGTAAAATAGTTAAGTCTCAACCTCTCTCTAACCCAACCCTGTTTTAGCGTTGTTTGAGAACTTACTTCCGCGAGCATGAGCAGTCCAGTTTTTTGTTTCTCGGGCACAATTTTAGTCTTCCTTCAGTCTTTCTAGTATAGTGGTCCTGAGGGAGGTGAGGACATGGAAAATCTTATTCTAGTTGGTCACATTATTTTTGGTATCGCTTCATTTGTCGGCTCATTATTATTGACGATCGGTTTTAGAAATACTTTCGCCAAACTGACAGGGATCCAAAAATCAGGCATCGTTCTAACCGTAGCAAGTCTTTTCGGAACAATCGCCTTTGCGATGCTTACTAAAGGAAATGTTATGGGTGCAGTCTTGTTTATCGTATTAGGTTTAGCAATGTGTACATTGTTAGTAGCACCAAAAGCAGTGAAAGAGAAAAATTAAGTTTCTTCGGCTCTCAACGAAAATAGTTGAGAGCCTTTTTTCGCGGATAAAGGAATTGACAGAAATAGAAAAGCGTTGTATTATCCAAAGTGAACATCGTTCATTTTGGTGAGGAGGTGTATCATGAACAATCAAATAAGTTCAAAAGAAGAGCTCATCGGGTATTGCAAAGAAATCGTTCGAGCGGACGGACTTCAAGCGATCAGTATTCGTTCTGTTGCTAAAAAAGCCGGCATGTCCGTCGGCGCGGTGTATAATTATTTTCCATCAAAAGGGGAATTATTGGCGGAAACGATTGGTAGTATTTGGTCAGAGATTTTTCATTTTTCCGAAGAGACCTTTCATTTTGATGATTTTACAAAATGTCTGGAAGCTCTTTTACAAAGTGTTGAACAGGGGAAAGTACTCTATCCAGACTTTTTTTCCTCCCATGCACTAGTTATGGCTTTTGATGATAAGATCATGGGTTCGAAAATGATGGAGAGATATTGGCAACATATTAAGCAGGCATTGCTAAGTGCATTAACGCAGGATAAAAAGATACGTGAAAATGTCTTTGATAGTCATTTGACTCCTGAGCGCTATGTGGAGTATGTCTTCGAATTATTTTTATATACGATGACTAATGATGAGAATTGTGATGGTATTTTAAAGCTCGTTCGAAATTCGATCTATGCTGAATAACGGACGAGTCATCTTTTATCTCAACATGAACATTGTTCATATTGTAGGAGGTCACATGATGGTTAAAAAAAGAACTTTATTATTGTTAGCTAGTATTGTATGGCTCATTGCTGGCTTTAATGTTTTAAAAATAGGAATTGAAACATACGCAAATTATTTATCAGTCATCAATTTTTTATTATCAATACTGGTTTTCTTGATTTTTTGGTTTATGGTCTTTCATAAGCTAACGATCAAACACACGAAGAGGATCTGTAATTACACAAAGGAGCGGCAGTTTATTCTCAATTTTTTTGATTTGAAGTCTTTTCTGATCATGGCATTCATGATATCTGGTGGCTTAATCATTCGAAAATTTAATTTGTTGCCAGATCGTTTCATCGCTGTTTTTTATACAGGCTTAGGGTCGGCGCTCTTTTTAGCTGGAGTCCTTTTTGGCTATAACTATTTTGAAAGAAGGAAGTTGAAAAAATGAAAAAAGTCATGAACACAGCAATCATATATTTTGTCGCAGCGATGGTAGGGGGCGTTTTTTACCGTGAATTTACAAAGTTAAATGCATTTTCTGGTCAAACGGTATTGGGAGTTGTTCATACCCATCTATTGGCATTAGGGGTGGCAGTTTTTCTATTTACGGCAATTCTTTTTAAAGTAACCAATCTAGAAAATAATCGATTGTTTAGAAGATTTTTCGTCCTCTACAATGTTTCACTGCCATTGATGGTGACGATGATGATTGTCAGAGGAATTGTTCAAGTAAAGGAGCTCACCATCAGTAATGGGATAAATGCCATGATCTCAGGAATCTCAGGATTAACCCATATAGGGGTTGCTATTGCGTTGTTCTTGTTTGTAAGAGCAGTAAAAAAAGAATTAATGGAGGAGGAGAAATAGGATGTCTACTTTATTATTAGCCGCCATTGTATGCATGCTCTTGGCATTAACTTTTTATACCATCGGCGTGTTTGCGGAAAGAAGACAAGGGATACTGCTTCGTTGGCACGCAATTGTATTTTGGTGCGGCTTCATTTTTGACACTACCGGAACAACCATCATGAGTAAGCTTTCGGGCGCTAGCTTTTCCTTTAATCTACACGGAATAACCGGAGCGGTAGCGTTGTTTTTAATGTTTTTTCATGCTTGTTGGGCAACCGTTATTCTGGTAAAAAAAGATCGTTCTGCGCAGCAAACTTTTCATAAATTCAGTATTTTAGTCTGGGCAATCTGGTTAATTCCGTTTGTTTTGGGTATTTTTATTGGGATGGGTGGATAATGATAAAATAGTTTTCCTTCAAAAATGATGAAAGAAACATTCTCATATCGTCTGAAAACTAGATGAGGACATTTTCAGTAGGAAAGCCTATCAGCATGAAGTTGATAGGCTATTTAGCCGCGTTCAAACAGCGATGTCTTTTTTCCCATAGTGATAATAGCTTAATCCAATGCAGAGAATAATCATTATGAGTGTGATGAAAAGATACGGTGTTTGAATAGTTTTCCCAATCACTAAATCTTCCGTATTAAAGTAGCTGAAGGGAGAAAGATAGTTGAAAAAGGAAAGCTTTTCTTTTAACGAGGCGGCAATACTAAGGAAGTAACCTAAAAAAACGATACCTAATGCAATGGCAGTATTGGTTCGTGTTTTTGTGATATATGCAGATAAGACAAAACCAATAAACATAAAAATCAAGTGGATCGCCCAAGCACCAAGAGAGATTAACAGAAATCCCTTAGTGTCAAAATCATAAATTTTGAAATGATTCAAAAGAAGCCAGTTACTAAGCGAGAAGAGAAGATCGAACAGAGTGACATAGATCAAGGGGCACAACAACTTAGATGTTATCAACGAGGCACGGCTGATCGGTTTTGATAGTAAAAATTCGATCGTCCTTTCGCTTTCCTCTTTTGACAAAATGGAAGAAGAGAGTAGGATCGCATACACACTACCGAAAATTGTCACTATTAAAAAGGAACGGCTGGCGTAGAAGTGTAGAATATTCGTCATATTCAAACGATCGAGACTTAAGGCCTGAACAAATTCCTTTGGATACTGGGCTAACATGGCTTCCGTGTTTTTCGTCATTTCCGCGACAGATTCAAAGCTGGCGAGCATCATTGCATTGACGGCAATCAAGAGAACCAGCCAAATACTTGAAGCAACAAGATTACGTTTTAATTCTCTTAACAAAAGGTTCATTTCGCTTCAGCCCTTTCATAGTAGTGTAAGAAAACATCGTCTAAAGATGGATCAAGGATAGAAATATCTTTAATTGCTTCGTGGTGTAAAGAATCGATCAAATCATTGATATTTCCTGAGAATAAGAAGGTCACATGGTTTCCAACGATCTGATGATTCGAACTATTTGGTATATTGAATGAGTCAGGTTGGTCAAAAAACTCTAACTCAATTTGCTTGAAATGACTTTCTTGCAGCGCATCAATCCTTTCAAACTTCAAAAGCTTCCCTTCGCGAATAATCGCGATCCGATCGCATACTTTTTGCACTTCACTTAATATATGAGAAGAAAACAAAATGGTCGTTCCTTTTTCTTTCTCCTGCTCCAAAAGAGCAAAAAAATTATTTTGCATCAGTGGATCAAGTCCGCCAGTGGGTTCATCTAAGATCAATACTTTCGGCTGGTGTTGCAATGCTTGTACGATCGCGACTTTCTTTTTATTCCCATAGGATAGGGCGGTCATCTTTTTCGTCAGATCCAGTTCCAACAGTTGAGCCAATTCCGCAGCTCGTTGCCCACAGTCCTTTTTATAGAAGCGGGCGGAGTAGCGCAACAGTTCGGCAACCGTCATATCCTCATAGAAGTTGATCTCAGAAGGGACATAGCCCACTATTTCTTTAATCCTTTTCGCCTCGCGAAGACAATCGATCCCATCAATCTGAGCTTCGCCGCTATCAGGATAAATGAAGGAGAGGAGAAGCCTGATCAAAGTTGATTTGCCAGCGCCATTCGGACCAATCAATCCAATAATCTCTCCAGTTTTTACAGAAAAGCTGATATCCTCGATTCCTCGCGAATGACCATAATTTTTAGAGAGATGTTCAACATTAATCATGCTCATTTTCGATCACCCCATAGAGTAAGATGTCTAAGTATTCCTTGATTTCCTTTTCAATCGTTTCCTTGTTTTGGAAGAATTCCATTGGTGTATCTTTATACCGAGCCAGATATTGCATAACGATTGTATTGATATAAAGTGTCATTCCCTGTAAAAGCTTCTCAGAGTCTTTTTTGATTGGCAGAGTAGCGATCGCTTTTTGAAGAACCTGTGCTGATTGCTGCTGAGCTTGGAGCATATACTTCTGAATGATTTCTTGCTTTTCTTTCACAACCTCGATGTTCGTTTCCTTCGACGCGTGGTTTACAAAAAGAATCTTTTCTTTTGCTTTGGAAGAGTACAGAGTCATTTTATTCTCCATGCTTTCAAAGAGAATATCGTAAAAATTGTTTGCCGTAATATCCTGCTTCACTGACATCAAGTCTTCAATACTATCACGTAATAGATAGAGGTAAAATTCTTTTTTGCTGCCGAAATAATTAAATAAGCTGCCTTTTGAAATGCCTAATTCCTTTGTGATTTGATTGGTACTCGCTTCTCCGTAGGAATACTTCGTGAAAATCTCGATTCCTTTTTGCGTGATCTTTTCTCGCTTGTCCAATGGTAAGTTAAAAAAAGTTTCTATTGCCATACACAGCCCTCCTGACCACGTGGTCATTTTGTCGTTAAAAAAATATTTCTTTCATCGTTCGAGTACAGTGTAACATTTTATGACCGGGTGGTCAATCGGATGCAGGTGACAAAATATTTTTATACTCATAGAGCGCCTCTGAAACTAGTCTCAGAGGCGCTCCGTTTTTGTGTATAAAATTTACTTTCTAGCAAGCAGCTCTCGTAATTCTTTGGGCGGTTCTTCTTTAAAGATAGTCCGCCATGAGTTGAGTAAATTCCCCTTATTAACCATAAGTGGTTCTATTCCGATGAAGCTAGGTACATGTTTTTGCAGAATCGATTGCCCTGCGGCCAAAGCGATGGCTTTTCCTTGTTCGAAGGGCTGTTGCGCACTCACGCATTTTATCGGTCCATCCTTAGCAATCACTAACGCGGAAGAAAAGTCTAAATCGACTGTTCCAACAATGATATCTAAACGGTCAAGAGTAGCTAATGCCTTGATGACTTGTTGCGCCGGTCCATCCCATGAGATATAGAGACCTTCTATTTCCGGGTGTTCAGCCAACAGCTCCAAGGTTTTATCAAAGACCTCACTTTCACTTTTGAAGGAGGAGTTCGCTACTATTTCCATTGCCGGAAAATCCTCATCAATCAGCTGTTGTGCCGAGGTATCTCTTTGATTGGTGGCATAAAAATCAGAGTCGAAGGTCATTAAACCGACTTTAGTTTTTCCATTAGCAGCCATTTGTTCGCACAAGCCTCTGGCAGCAAGTCTTCCGTTGGTAAGCTCATTTACTGATACGACCGACACGTAATCGTTAGGGGTTAACCCCTTTGGAACATTGGTGATCAAGATTAATTGACTAGGGCTGTCAACAATCTTTTTAAAGGCCTCGGCGGTTTTAGCGGTATCAGTTGGAATCGCAATAAAAATATCCGGCTCTAATGACAGGAGACTGTCGATCTGTTTGTTTTGTAGATCAGAATCGAAGTGAGCATCAGTTACACCGATAATGTTGATGTTAAGTTCATTAAATAGTTTATTTATCCCGGCTTCATGCAGGTTCATCCAAGAAGCTCCCGTATAGTGGAAAGAGATGACTGCGGTTCTTTTCGTTTGTTTTATCTCAGCGATCTCTTTTTCCGTGAGCATAATACTGTCAATGGAGTAGGCTTTCTCACCAAACGGTCCCTTGGCAATTCCTGAGGTGGAATTTTGTAAATGGAAGGTAGTTGGAACGACCTTTTTTACCTGCAAATCTGCCGAGTACGAGTGGAGGATATTCAAAGCTTCAGAAACGATGCTAGAAAAATCATGTTCAATACTAGTAATGGCTGGATTGCATAGTGAATACCAAGATTCGCTGCCTAAGGAAATGACAGAAATATCTTCTGGGATACGATAACCTGTTTTGCTAAAATAACCAATGACTTCATTGATAATTATTGGATCAACAAAGATACCAGTTGGCGGATAAAGATTGTCCTGTGAAAATAACTCATGTAGCTTTTCAAGCAGTTCCTTTTCGGAAAGTCGTCTAGTTGAAACAATATCCTCATCAATCTCCAACTGGCTTTTTTGAAAAGCCTGTTTAAAGCCTAGAAGCGAATCGTTCTCCACTTTATCAGAAAAGTCTATATAGGCAATTCTAGAATGACCACTTTTTATTAAATGATTGGTTGCATGTTCTACCCCGGCACGACTATCACTTGAAATGGATGGCAGAGTAATCGTTTCATAGTTATTGGTACTGATTATTACAAACGGAATCTTGTAAAATTTTTTAGGAAATACTGGTTCAACCTCTTCTGAGTAGATTAAAATTTGACCAATAATTTTTTCAGCGAAGCTATCAAACATCACCTCAAATTCCTTCGTTATATCTTGATATTCGACAGGAATAACTACGACATTTTTATTTGTTTGCTGCTGGCGAATTTCTGCTAGCACACCCATTTGAAATTTGTCAGAAAAGTTTGGTACGTACACCAATAGGATTTGTACTTTGTTCTCATTTTTTTTATTTTGCTTTAGGACAAAATTTGGAACAGAATCAAGCGAAGAGAGGACATCTTCTACTTTTCTTTCTAGCTCAGGGCTAACATATCTAGTTTTTCTAACAACGTGAGAAACTGTAGCAACAGAAACGCCAGCCATTTCCGCTACTTCTTTAATAGTCGTCAAAAAATCACCATTTTCTATTTTTATCTAATTCACATCATACTACAAGGAATCAGTAAAGTGAACGTTTTTATTATTGACAAAGAAGTCAGCGAATCACGAGCGACAGTAATGAATACTTACCTTGAAGAATACTGAAAGCAAATCGGTTTTTTAGTAAAGGTTTTTGGAAAATGTCCTTGGCAGAAAACACTTAGCCATTGTTGTTAAAGTGTTTTCTGCTTTTACCAGATTCGTTTTCTTACTAAAGACCATTTGGAAAATGGAGGACTTCATTTTTTCTTGAGGCCTCAAAACAAGCATCGATAATTGTCGTTAGTCGTATTAGTTCTTCATTTTTGATAAAAGGCTCAGCTTTCCCGTCAATTGCTTGGGCGAAATTGTCATAAAACTCAACGACGTTACTTTCTACATAAGGCAAAGGAAACGTTTCAACAGAATTATCATTTCTCGGGGCCATGGTTTTTGTGAGACCGGCACCAGTTTCGACCGGGACGGCTTCTTTTGCTAACTCTCCAGTCAAGGTTACAAATTTTCCGTTGAGTTCAAAGTCTTCAATGACAGCTGTTCCAATCGATCCAACAACATACCATTCAGGTAATTCAATGAAGTTTGTCGTTCCAACTTCTAAATAGGCTTTCTTCAATGAATCAAAAATAATTTCTATTTTAAACCCATCGTCCACCTCATGTTTCAAAAAATAGTTTAAAGTAGCATGTAGACTGATTATTTTTTGATTTGGAAATAAAAATAGTATTCGGTCTATTAAGTGAACACCCCAATCTAGTAGCATGCCGCCGCCCTGATTTTTATTTCTGCGCCAATCCTTTGGAATCCCGCGAGAACCTTGTACGCGATTTTCAACATATAACAGCTCACCCAGCTTTTTCTCTTCGAGTAATTTTTTGGTGATTAAAAAATTTTCATCCCAACGTCTATTTTGATGGACGGTAAATTTTTTTCCGCATTTTTCTGCAGTTGTTAAAATTTCTTTTAATTCTGAAGTATTCAACGTAACAGGCTTTTCTGAGATGACATGTTTTCCTGATTGCAGAGCCTGAATGGCGATCGTTTTGTGGGTATCGTTTGGTGTTGCAATCAAAACGATCTCAATGGTGGAATCGTCTAATAGAGCTGATAATGAGTCATACTTTTTGATTTTTGATGAAATTGTTGAGTAATCCTTGTCTGAATCAATATCAAAAATGCCAGTGATCTCAACTAATTGGCTCTCCTTGATACGTTTGATATGCTGTTTGCCCATCCCGCCAAAGCCTACTAAGCCAACTCTTTTTTTCATGTTAAAACATCCTTTCTATTAAAACATTCTTCAATATATTTTTTAGAGTGAATAAGTGTTTGTTCAGCTTCGCTTTTGTTCTCACTCTTGAACTCTAAAGTAAGATCCTTTGAATAGTTCTTCTCTTTCAACGTTTCAAAAATCGTTTTCCAGTCAATGCTTCCTAATCCTAATGGGGCTGGTCTGTACCAACCAAAATCATAAGGATGCTCCCGTTCTATCTGCTTTCCAAAAATTCCATATCTGCTGAGATTATCAGTTTCAACAAAAACTTCCTTTACATGAATGTTGAAAATTCTATCATAGTAATCAGTGAGTGCTTTCGTATAATCGATTTTTTGCCAAATTAGATGAGAAGGATCAAAATTTAGTCCGAAATTTTGATTTGGTATTCTTGAAAACATTTCGTCCCAAAGCTCAGGACTGTAGGAAATGGTTGCAGGAAAGCCATTTTTGTCCCAGGAAGGCATGGAACAATTTTCAATCGCGATTTTAATCTTTAGCTGTTCTGCATGGTCCACGATGGGACGCACAAGTGAATCTAGCAAAGTAAAGTTTTCAGCGATTGATTTACTGGTGTCCCGACCTATAAAAGTACTGATTTGTGGAATACCATTTTCAAAAGCGAAGTCAATAAGCGCATACAAATTGTCAATATGCATCTGTCTTAAGCGTTTTTGCTCGGTCAAAATATTTTGATAATAGGCCAGAGATGAAATACGAACCTCATTTTCAAAGAGCTCGGAACTTAAAAGTTGGGTATCGAAAAAGCTCAAACATTGGATCGAACTTGGCGTTAAGGAAACTTCTAATTGAGAATAGTTGAGTTGGTTAGCCAAATGGACCTTATCTAACAAAGCCCCGTCAAAACAGCTTGTCAAAAATCCTAGTTCCATAAAAACACGTCCTTTTTACGTAAATTTTATATTTGCATCTCAAAGATACAACGGATCGAAAGTTTTTTCAATGTTTTTCTACTCTATTTACGATATTTAGCTAAAAAAGTCGTAAAATCGAAAAAAACGTTGACGAACAACAAGTACGATGGTAGAGTATGTTTGTGGTAAGCGCTAACACAAATAAATTTACGTAAAAAGGAGTGGTGATTTTGGAAGTTGGATACATGACAAATGGTTTCGGTGAGTTAGTAGGTACAGGCGGAGGCGTCACCAATGTTAGAGAGGCAAAATATCTTTCATTAATCGACGAAGCCGAAGTGATGAAGAAAATCTCTGAAGTTGGGTATCGCTATATTGAATTGTTTGATGGAAATTTGGAAAAATTTGATGATTCGCCAGAAAAATTGAAAGCGTATTTAGCTGAAACAAACACGAAGATCTTAGGGATTTATACCGGGGCAAACTATATTTATACTGATGCGTTCGAAGATGAATTTTTCCGTATTAAAAAAACGATTGAAAATATGAAAAAATTTGGAGCAAAACACTTAGTTCTTGGAGGCGGAGCGATCCGCGCAAAGGGAAATGGAGCTAAAGACTATCAGCTGTTAGCTCAAAATCTTGACCAAGTCGCACAATTTGCAGAGGAAAATGACATCATTGCAAGTTATCATCCTCATTTAGGATCAGCAGTTGAGACGCCTGAACAAATTGATCAGCTATTTTCGTTAACGAATATTTGTTTTTGTCCAGACATTGCTCATCTTGTGGCTGGCGGTGGCGATGCGTTAGAGTTAATCAAAAAATATCGCCAGCGAATCGAATATGTTCATTTAAAGGATTTGAAGGGATCAGAATTTGTTCCACTTGGCGAAGGAGACATCCCATTGGAAGAGATAATTCACTATTTGAAAGAGGATGGTTTTTCTGGGGATTGGTTAGTAGAAATTGATGGTTACTCAGGGGATTCTAGCTACGCTTGCGAAGCTTCTTACAAGTTTTTAGAACAATTTTTTGAAGTATAGGAGGATAGTTATGAAGTTTATCAAGAAGATGATCGTTTTTTCATTAGTTTTACTATTTACGACTGGCTGTGGATCTGATTCGGCAGCGAACAAAAATTCGTTAGAAAAAACAGATGGAAAAGACGAAATAGTGTTAGATGAAAACAATATAAAATCGACCGGACCGAACGGTGAAAAAGCTGCACCCGCCAGTTCTTTAACGCTGACAGATGAAGAAATCGCAAAACTAAAAGCCGGCAATTATTCAGCGGCAATTTCGTTTCATTATGCTGGAAATGACTGGTCCTCAGCTCAGCAAAAGGGACTTGAAGATACCTTCAAAAAATATGGGATCAATATTGTAGGAACAACTGATGCAAATTTCTCTGTTGAACAACAGGTATCCGACTTGGAAACCTTAACTGCTCTTAATCCAGATGTGATGATTAGCATTCCCACAGATGCCAAAGCGACATCTGATGCCTTCAAGCGAGTAAGTGATCGTGGAATCAAGTTAGTCTTTATGGATAACGTACCTGATAATTTTGTTGCTGGTGAAAATTACGTTGGGGCTGTTTCAGCCGATAATTACGGCAATGGCGTAATTGCAGCGGAACTGATCGGAGACAAGCTGAAGGGCAAAGGCAAAATTGGAATTATTCACTACGATGTTGACTATTTTGTGACGAATCAACGGTTAGAAGCATTTGAAAAAACGATTAAGAAAGAATATCCGGATATTGAAGTTATTGCAAAAACTGGTTTTTCAGATGTCAACCAATCTACTGAAGTTGCTGACGCTATGCTGACGCAAAATCCAGAATTGGAAGCTATTTTCGCAATTTGGGATATTCCTGCCGAGGGTGTATTGTCAGCGCTTACCTCTGCTGGGCGCGAAGATGTCTTTGTCAGTTCAATTGACTTAGGCGATAACATTGCCAAGGAAATTGCCCAAGGAAAAGTTTTAGGTGTGGGCGCTCAATTACCTTACGATCAAGGTGTAGCGGAAGCAACGATGGCAGCCTATGCTTTATTAGGAAAAGAGACACCTTCTTATGTGGCTGTACCGGCAACAAAGGTGGAAAGAAATACCATTGTTTCTGGCTATGAAATGGTTTACCACAAGAAAGTACCAGGCTTTATTACTGAAGAATTAGACAAATGATAGTAGAGGGTGAACGCATGCTTGATTCTATTTTAAAAATGAACAAGATTGGGAAAAAGTTTGGCGAAACAAAAGTTCTAAAGGACGTGGATTTTACCTTAAAAAGAGGAGAAGTTCATGCATTGGTTGGTGGCAATGGCGCAGGTAAATCGACACTTATGAAAATAATGACAGGCGTTTACTCGAAAGATGGTGGGGAAATTCGGATCGAGGATCAGCTAGTCGATTTTAAGAATCGCGAAGATGCCTCAAAAAACGGGATTGAAATGATTTTTCAGGAATTGTCTCTCGTTCAATCGATGACAGTGGCACAAAATATTTTTCTTGGGAGTGAACTGCAAAAAAGTGGATTGATTGATGAAAAGGAAATGAACAGGAAAGCACGAGCAGCCCTACTTAATTTGGGAATAGATATTGATCCCAAAGCAAAAGTCGAAAGTTTGAGTGTTGGACTAAGTCAGATGGTGGAAATTGCGAAAGCGGTTATTAAGGATGCTAAAATTCTGGTTTTTGATGAACCAACAGCCTCTTTGTCAGACGGAGAGTCAAAGCAGCTTTTTCAGTTGATTAATGACTTAAAAAATAAAGGTGTAACGATGGTGTACATCTCGCATCGAATGAATGAAATCATGAATATCGCGGATCGTATCACTATATTAAAGGATGGAACTAACGTTTTAACAGATGAAATCGCTAACTTATGCTTAGAGGATATTGTTTCGTTCTTTGTTGGCGAGAACGGACCGACTTTTGAATGGAAAAAACGTGAGTATTCACAGGATGAGTCAATTTTAAAGGTTGATAACTTAACCATTAACCACGCCATTTCCGAGATATCCTTTGAAGTGAAGAAAGGGGAGATACTTGGTATTGCTGGATTGATGGGGAGCGGCCGAACGGAGATTTTGGAAGGACTATTTGGCATTAGTCCAATAGAGGCTGGAGAAATCTATATTGATAATCAAAAGAGTACGATTAAAAATGCTCGAGATGCTATAAAATCCGGCCTCGGTTTGGTACCCGAAGATAGGAGAAAACAGGGGTTGGTATTATCTCACTCCGTGAAAGATAACAACATTTTACCTATTTTAAAGAAATTGTCCTTTATTGATTTCGTAATTGATGAAAAAGAATCACAAGAAGTAACTAAAAAGAACGTTTCGGACTTCAATATTAAAACATCAAGCATAGACAAAAAAATTAGTCTATTGTCAGGCGGAAATCAGCAAAAGGTTGTCATTTCAAAATGGTTGAACACAAATCCTAAAGTGATGTTATTGGATGAACCAACAGCTGGAGTTGATATAGGAGCTAAAACGGAAATCATTAATATCATTCGCGAGTATGCCGATAAGGGAAACGGTGTCCTGTTAGTTTCTTCAGAGCTTGCAGAGCTATTGGCAGCATGTGATCGCATCTTGGTTCTTTTTGATGGAAAAATAGTGAATGACATTAAACGAGAAGAAATTTCATGTGAGGAGGAACTACAGCATGCAATCCAAGCAGGCTAATTTAGAAAAAAAGACATCCGATACTAAAATCGATTTGAAAACGATCGAGTGGAATAAATATATGGTTTACATCGTATTTGTTATTGTTTTTCTGGCTTTCTCGATTTTTTTAGGAAACAAAGGTTTTTTAAGCTCCAACAATCTGTTCAATATTCTAAGACAAACATCAATGATCTCTATCATGGCCGTTGCAGGAACGTTTGTATTGGCGGCTGGTCAGATTGATTTGACAGTGGGTGCGGTTGCAGCCATGACAGCCATGTGTGTGTCTTTAGTTTTGCAAAGTACGAATTCGATTATTTTAGCCTTACTAACGGGCTTAGGATTTGGCGTCATTTGTGGAGCGGTGAATGGTTTCTTAGTTACCATTCTTAAAATCCCAGCATTTCTTGCCACGTTGGGAATGATGCAGATTATTCGTGGGTCGGCTATGTGGATTACTAATACCGCAGCAGTTCCGATCAAGAATAATCAATTTAATAGTGTCTTTGGTATAGGTAGCGTTGGTGGTATCTCTGTTCTAATTTTATGGACGATCCTGTTTTATGTAGTCGGTGTATTTCTATTTAATAAAACGCCATTTGGGAAACATACATTAGCCACTGGCGGTAATGAATTATCTGCAAAATATAGTGGGATAAATACAAATCTCATCAAGTTAAAGGTATTTATTATGTCAGGCGCATTCGCTGCATTTGCTGGGATTTTATACGCTGGAAGAATGCAGTCAGGAAGATACTCCTTTGGTGATGGTGATGAAATGTCTGTCATAGCAGCAGTTGTTCTTGGCGGCGCCGCTATGAACGGAGGCTCAGGTTCTGTTATAGGAGCATTAGTCGGGTCATTATTGATGGGGATTATCAAAAATGCTTTGATCTTGGCGGGATTGAGTTCTTCTCAACAAACCATTGTTCAAGGTGTGATTATTGTTTTCGCAGTTGCACTTAGCAATTTATCAAGTAAAAAAAATAATTAAAATTTTAAGGGAGAGATATTGAAATGATCAAAAAAATTAACGTTGGACTAATCGGAGCAGGATTTATGGGAAAGGCACACGTAGTAGCATATTCGAATATGCCAAAATTCTTTTGGCCAGCTCCAGCAGTTCCCGTACTAAAGGTAGTTTGTGATGTTGAAGAAGAGATCGCTAAAGAGGCAAAGGATCGCTTTGGTTTTGAAGAAGCAGTCACCGATTGGAAAGCGGTTGTGAATAATCCAGATATTGACGTTGTCAGCATCTGTACGCCAAACGACGCTCACGCAGAAATTGCGATCGCTGCCCTAGAAGCTGGAAAGCATGTCTATTGTGAAAAACCAATTGCCAGTACCCATCAGGATGCGAAAGCAATGAGTGAAGCCGCAGAAAAAGCAGCGAAAAAAGGTATTATCTCAATGTGTGCTTATCAATACCGTCGTGTTCCAGCTTTAGTTTTGGCTAAGAAATTTATTGATGAAGGTTCAATCGGCGAAATTTTAAATGTACGAGCACAATATCTGCAAAGCTGGTCTGCTGATCCAGATTCACCTTTATCTTGGAGATTCCAAAAAGCCATCGCCGGAGCAGGAACATTAGGTGATATTGCTACTCACGTGATTGATATTTCTCAATACTTAGCTGGGAACATCAGTGAAGTCGTTTCTACAGTGAAAACCTATATCAATGAGCGCCCAGTGCAAGAAGGCGGAGTGGATTTATTAGGTACGGTGAAACTTAGCGGCGATGTGAAGAAAGAACCTGTAGATGTAGACGATGAAGCGTCATTCTTAGTTAATTTTGAAAACGGGGCAGTCGGAAGTATTGAAGCTACCAGAAATGCTTGGGGTCGAAACAACTTTATCTCTATTGAAGTTCACGGAACAAAGGGTTCGTTGATCTTTAACTATGAACGTTTAAACGAGCTTCAAGTTATGTTTGCAGATGATCCAGAGGATCGAAAAGGTTTCAAAACGATTTATACTGGTCCGGCACACTTCTATGGAGAGGTTACCTGGAACATTCCGGGAATGAACATTGGTTATGGAGAATTAAAAACGATTGAAGCGTACGAATTCATCAAGTCTGTCGTAAGTGGAAAACAACCGTCAACTAGTTTTGCGGAAGGCTACAAAGTAGATTTAGTCACAGAAGCAGTTATTAAATCTTCTGAGACAAAGGCTTGGACTAAAGTAGGGGAATAGTCGATTTTAAGGAAGAGGACCATTTATTCTGTTAATGGTCCTCTAATAAGGAAACATGTTGAAAGGAGTTTTATTTATGAAGCTAGGAATTGTAAGTGCCATTTTTGATCAAAGCAGCTTTGAGGAAATGATTGATATCGTAGCGGAGACGGGTTTAGAATGTGTAGAAGTTGCTTGCTGGCCTAAAGGAAAAGCAGAACGACGCTATGCGGGTGTTTCTCATATTGATACGAAGAACTTAACAGCAGAAAAAGCGCAAGAGATTTTGGCCTATTGCGAGAAAAAACAGGTAGAAATTTCGGCATTGGCCTATTATCCCAACCCATTAGATGAAAACCTGGAAAAACGGCAAGAAGTTATTGATCATTTGTATACACTCATTGATGCAGCCAAACTATTAGGTGTAAACTTGGTGACCACTTTCTTAGGAAGAATGCCGAGCAAAAGTGTATCTGAAAATCTAAAAGAGGTTGCTAGTGTTTGGCCGCCGATTATCCAATACGCAGAGGAACAAGAAATCAAAATCGGGATTGAAAATTGTCCAATGCTTTTTACTGAGGATGAATGGCCTGGTGGGCAAAACCTGATGACGACACCTAGCAATTGGCGAAAAGTTTTTGAAATTTTGGATAGTGACAACTTTGGAATTAACTACGATCCCTCTCATTTTGTTTGGCAGCACATAGATTATATAGAACCCCTTTATGAATTTAAAGAAAAGCTATTCCATGTCCATTACAAGGATATCAAGCTGTATCCAAACAAACTGAAGGAAGTAGGCATAATGGCAACACCTCTGGAATATATGTCACCAAAATTGCCAGGCTTAGGTGATGTGGACTGGGGAAAATATGTCTCTGCATTGACTGATATCGGTTACAACGGATATACCTGTATCGAAGTTGAAGATCGTGCATTCGAATCTGATTATGAAGATGTTAAGCGCTCAGTCAGACAAAGTGCCCATTATTTGCGGAATTTTGTCTAGGGGAGGTTTCCTTGGAAAAGCAAAATAAAAAGATAATCGGTGTAGATATTGGCGGGACGGCCATCAAGTTTGCATTAATGGACACGCAAGGGATAATTGAAAAAAAGTGGTCGATTCCAACAAATATTTCTGAGAAAGGAAGGTTTATTCCAGCTGAAATCTGTTCATCTATCCGCAGTTCAATAAAAGTGTAGATCTATTTTAGTAGAAATAAAACAGCGTTCATGAATGTAATCAGTTAAAAAAAAGCTTAGGAGTGTGGTTGATTATGCAAACAATTAATTCTTATGGTGGAACAGAGAAAGTGAAGTTTAAAGCCACTGGATTCTTTAGACTTGAACAATCTGAAGGGCGCTGGATGTTGGTTGACCCTGAGGGGAATGGTTTTATTTCGGTGGGTTTAAATCATACTGATGAGACTAACTTGAAGTATGATCATAACATTGATATTTGGAAGGAAAAGTATGGATCTAGGGAAAATTGGTTAAAAAGCTTGTCTTCGGAACTTAAAGATTGGGGTTTTAACACAATTGGTTGGACTGGAGACTATATCAGCGGTGATTGGGGAAAAGCGTTAGATTGGTATGGAGACCCAATCAACCTTGGACATTCGGCTGCATGGGCTTCAGCGGATTATAAGGTTGCGGACATGCCTTATTGCCTTCAAATTCGCGTTTCGGAAATAGAGGATTGGAATGGTCAGCCGGCATTTCCTGATGTTTATACTGAGGAATTTGATATGTATTGTGAATACTTGGCTAGAAGTATTTGCGCAGATCATGCTGAAAGCAAAAATTTAATTGGCTACTTTTTAGTTGATATCCCAGCCTGGATTCGCCATGCTACTGGAAGAGACTTTGAATCATTGAAAAACTTAAATGAAGAAGAAAGAAATGAAAAACTATTTGATGTAGCAACAAGATATTACGCTACGATAACAAAGCACATTAGAAAATATGATCCTAACCACCTCATTTTAGGTGATCGATATAATGGGAATAAAGGAATACCTGCACCTGTTTTAGAAGCTATGAAACCTTATGTGGATGTTTTATCTGTTCAATATTTCCCTGGCAACAACAAAGAGGGGTATAAGGAGATGCGTGAGGACTTGACGAAATGGCAAGAGCAATGTGGAAAGCCAGTAATTATAGCTGATATCGGTAACTACTGTGCAACGCATATGAATCCAAATAGAGAAAGTGATCTTAATGGGCAAGGAGAACGAGCTCAAGACTATATTGATTCAATTAATGAAGTGATTAATGAACCGTGGTTTATAGGATGGCATTGGTGTGCGCATGTTGAAAACAAAGCAAGGGGTTGGGGTGTAAAAGACCCATATGACAATCCATATAATGAATTTATCGACCCTGTTAAAGAATTTAACAAGAGTATTTATGAAAAAATCTAATTAATTTAACTTTTTGTTAAGTATAGTTCGTTACTCTCCCTTTTGTAATCGATTACATTAAAAGGGAGAGTCTACGTATTAGAAATCCGCAATCTTTGAATTTTGTTGTAAGCATTTGCTGATTTAAGGTGTCTTTTATTGGAATGTTTAATATGGATAGTATTTATACTTATTAATTACTTATACAAGTAATTGATTATATTAAGGTACTGAGTTTTTTCTATCAGTTATATAACCAATATCGGGTTTATTAGTCTATAAAAAATAGGAAGGTGAAAAAATGAAACAGGATATTTTAGATCACAATGGAAAAAAAGTTACGCATGGCAAAGAGACGGTAAATGGGGTACGTCTCCATTACTACATGGCTGGAGATGGAGAACCATTAATTCTTCTTCACGGTGTTCCTAAGACTTCATACTATTGGCGAAAAGTCTTACCTATGCTAACTTCTAAATTCACTGTTATTGTACCTGATCTCCGTGGATTCGGTGACTCTACTCGCCCTGATGATGGATATGATATGCGTACTATGGCTGAGGATATTGTACAACTTGCGAGCAGATTGGGATATGAAAGTTTCAATATTGCTGGCGAGGATTGGGGAGCAGCTTGTGCCTATGCTGTGGCTGCTGCATATCCAGATAAGGTTAAAAAGTTAGCTTTCGTGGAGATGATTCTTCCAGGTTTTGGACTCGAAGATTGGTCATTCTTAACAACAGAAAATGTGAATTCTAATCGTTGGTTATGGCATATTAACTTTTATAGTGTGCCAGACTTCCCTGAGTTTCTTATAACAGGGAGAGAACGTCAATACTTTGATAAATTTTTCAAAAATGAAACGTATGATCCGAATATCCCAGATGATGCTTTAGATGAGTATGTACGATGCTATTCCCAACCAGGTGGATTGCGCTCTATGTTCGAAGTATACCGAGCAACATTAGAGGATGGAGAATGGAATAAGAAAGCTGCTGAAACGAAATTACCTATGCCTGTACTTGCAGTGGGAAGTAAACATTTCATTGCTGATGAAGTTCAACGACAGATGGAACGGGTAGCTACAGATGTTTCAGGAGTCATATTAGATTACGGACACCAATTAGCTGAGGAATGTCCTGAAGATTTTGCGCACGTGTTGAATGAGTTTTTTTGTAATAATTAGCCAATAAAAATTAGGCTCTACGTCAAATGATGTGGACAGACAAAATAAGTGCATTTAAGACTCTTTGTCAAATAGGACTGATGGCTCAATTATGGTACGTATCACAATAAAAATATTGGCTCTTTAACAACTAGGGTTGGTACATCTTAAACGAATCTTTAGAATTGCGTTACGAGGAGGCTGATCCATAAGTCCAAAAATAAAGAAAAGCGCATCAAATCCATTCTCAAGAATATTGATTTGATGCGTTTCTTATTTTTATAAACTGTCATTTTCGACTAATGTTTAGTTCAAAATAAATGTACATAACTTTGCAAGAGTCAATACATATGTCAAATCCATGAATAACTATTCATGATTGCAATCCTGTGTATTTTTATTTTGCAAAACACATGTATTTATCGATGCCATTGTAGATATAAAGATCTCGATTGCCCGCGACATGTTTAATTAGACAGGCTAATTTGAGTTCCTGTGGCGTTTTATTAACGGATTCTTTAATATTTGAAATTTACTTATTTTTTTTGTTCTAAAAGTATCGCCTGAATGATTCATAGTTTTTGAGTAATGGTTCTTTCGAGAGAAACTTTTTCAGTGAAATCGAACTTAGCATGTTTTCTTCCAGTTCTTTCTCCGTGGGACTCGTAAGTTCTCAACATTTAGATCCGTTAACTGAAAAAGGAACGCACGAATCCCTTGGACGAACAAACGATTTTTTTCAGTTTAGTAAAGTTGAAATGTTTGTATTCGATGTAGGACTTGCCAAAACAGCCGATCAAAGACATTTGTGCTGGATAACTGAACACAAATTTTTCTCGCATGGGTCGTCACTTTCGCGGCAATATGAAAAAGTTTGAAACGAATCGTTGAAACGGTCGCTTTCTGGTCCTTTTTTGGAAAGGTAAAATGTTTCATCATTTGAACGATGTTGTACGCAATGCCGCTAAGCATCATCCGAGTCGCATTTTGAGCAAAGCCCGAGTAATCCGTTTTATCAAAAAAGAAACCATATTTGATTTCTTTAATGTCATTCTCCATCACCCCACGATGTTGGTACATAGGGAATACTGCCGCGGGGAATAGGTCCTCCAGATTCGTTACAAGAAATTCATGATGAAAGAGATATTCTCCTGCCTTTCGCGTAGATTTGATAATTACACGATAGGGCCGCTGCCAGGTGCTCGCCTGATAATCTAAAGACTGCCATTGAACCTCTTGCTTTGTAAAGTCGGTTTCATCGGAATAAAGAACTCGTTCTTCACCGAATCGTTGGAGCTTCGCAGTTGATTTCAAACGAATAAGAAACGTTGCTTGAAGTTCGTCACAAAGATGATAAATAGCAGGCGTGGCGAAGCCGCTATCCCCGCGAACCAAACAGCGACGCTCACAGGAACTACCTCGATACCGTTCAAGAATGGGACGTAAAAATTGCGCCGCTCCATTGGATGTGTAGACATTACCAGGTCGTAATTGAGCATCGAGAAAAAGTCCTGTTAACCCATCAAAAGCAAGTAAGGGATGGTAACCGGTCGTTTGATAATGGCCATTATAAGCGGCATATTCTTGATAACCGAACGTATCCGAATGCGTGGAGTCTAAATCAATCACCATCTCTTGACGATTCATTTGATGAACAAAGCGTTCACCTAGCTGGAAATTCAGCGACTGAAGTCCACTTACAGTTTGGTGATCCCAGTGTTTAACAAAACGCGAAATCGTTGGCTGTGAGGCCAAACGCTCCTTTGACAGAGTTAACGTGAAAATCGGATCGTTGCGTAAACAATCGCTGGCTGAGTCCGCTTTATAGCCAGCAATCGTTTGGAAAAGTAATTGTTTGAATAAGTCAACAGGCGTGTGCTGGCAGTATTTTCTAGGGTCGAAAAACGGACTGTGTTCTTGAACAAGGCTGTCAAAATCAATTCGGTTGAGAAATTCTTGAACCAGTAAAAGGCCCGCATCCGAAGATAATTGCCCGCCATTGTTAGAAAGCGATAATTGAGGATTGAATTGTAAATCAATTTGATGTAAAGTCGACATGAGGAACACTCCTTTTTGTTGTCTTGGTTTTTGTCGACTTAACGATAACATAAGAGTGTTCTTTTTTGTGCACCTAAAAGGTGAAACCAGAAAAATCTTTATTCACTTGGGGCAGTATGTGTTTGGGGCATTGAAAGATCTACTATGAATTATTCAGGTTAATAGCTGTTTCTTAAGACCTATATCGATGTGCACCTTTCTTAATATTAATCTCGATAACTCCTAAAGACCCAGTAAGAAAATTATTCCCCAAAATTATTTTGAAGGAAAGGTTTACAAAATCGAAAAATATGTTAATATGTTTTTATATTAATAGTGTAAGCGTTACTAAGTCAGATTAGGCGTGATCATGAGTAAGTTGAGAAGGAATGTTGGATCATTCCCTCGATTTATTTGTGGTCACTTTTTGTTTTCTCGCTCAAATAAAACTATCAATAAGGAGGTAGACATGTACCGAATCATACATTCTATGAATAATAATGTTGCGTTGGCGCAAAATGAACATGGTGAAGAGGTCGTGTTAATTGGAAGCGGCATGGGTTTCAATAAAAAGAGAGGGGATTTTGTTGTAGAAAAGAATATAGAGAAAATTTTCAGGCTTCGTACGGAAGAATCCAAGGAGAATTTCGTTACTTTGCTAAAAGATATACCACTTGATTTCATTACGGTAACTTATGATGTGATAAATAGCTTGACCCAAAAATATGATTATCATGTTCAAGAGTACATTTACGTGACGCTAACAGATCATGTTTACTATTGTTATCAATCCATTATCCATGATCGTTATAAGAAAAGTGATTTACCCGATGTCTCAGAGAACTTCCCAACTCCTTATTTGATGGCCAAAGAAGCTGTGGATATTTTTAGGGAACGTTTACTTTATACTTTTCCTGATGATGAAGTAGATCGAATAGCCTATCACTTTATGAATGCAGAAGGAGAAAATAATCCTAAAGAACGAAAAAACTTAGATAAGAGAAAAACTATTCTAAACAAAGTTGAAGACGAGTTGCAAAGAAAAGGTATTAGCAGAACAAATAGTAATAGCCATTTTTATGATCGATTCATGATTCATTTGAATTATTTTCTCGATTATATTGATAGAAGTTGTGGGGATAATAAGCCTTTATTAGAAATGGAGGCTCAGATGAGGATTGCTTATCCTGAAGCGGATGAGATTAGTAACAGTATTTATGAAATTATTGCTCATGAAATTGATGTTGATTTGAATCGAAGTGAAAGAGTTTATTTAATGATCCATATTCAGCGTCTATTAAAATAATGTATTTCAAGGAGGAACTACTATGAATAGAGAAGACATGACTTTACTTGGGTTTGAAATTGTAGCCTATGCAGGTGATGCTAGGTCGAAGTTATTGGAGGCGTTGAAGGCGGCAGAGGTTGGTGATTTTCAGAAAGCAGAAGATTTATTCGAGGAAGCCAATATCTGTATTGTAGAGGCTCATCGTGCACAAACCGAATTACTGACAAAGGAAGCATCAGGGGAAGCCGTTGAATATAGTGTGACTATGATGCATGGTCAAGATCATTTGATGACTACACTTCTATTGAAAGACTTGATGCACCACTTGATTGAACTATATAAAAGAGGAGTGAAATAATGAAAAAATTAATTGAATTTATTGAAAAAGGAAAACCATTTTTTGAAAAATTATCTCGAAATATCTATTTACGAGCTATTCGAGATGGCTTCATTGCGGGCATGCCAGTTATTCTTTTTTCAAGTATTTTTATTCTAATAGCTTATGTCCCTAATGCATTTGGATTTTTTTGGTCTAATGATATTGAAACGCTTTTAATGAAGCCATACAACTATTCAATGGGAATTTTAGCGCTTTTAGTAGCAGGCACAACCGCTAAATCATTGACTGATTCAGTAAATAGACGGATGGAAGCAACTAATCAAATCAACTACATGTCCACCTTATTAGCTTCTATAGTAGGCCTTTTACTATTGGCAGCTGACCCGCTTGAGGGAGGAGTTGCAACCGGATTTCTTGGAACCAAAGGATTACTAACAGCTTTTCTTGCAGCTTTTGTAACCGTTACTATCTATAAAGTGTGTGTGAAAAATAATGTAACTATTCGCATGCCGGAAGAAGTCCCACCGAATATCTCGCAGGTATTCAAAGATGTTATTCCATTCGCAGTTTCAGTGTCTTCTCTTTATGTGTTGGATATTCTTTCGCGTCAGTTCGTTGGTACAGGTGTTGCAGAGGCAGTTGGACAATTTTTTGCTCCGCTATTCTCCGCGGCAGACGGGTATGTAGGTATTACCATTATTTTCGGTGCGTATGCTTTCTTCTGGTTTGTTGGTATTCATGGACCTTCAATTGTAGAACCTGCAATTGCTGCGATCACTTATGCTAATATTGATGTCAATTTAAATCTTTTGCGTGCTGGAGAACATGCCGATAAGATTTTGACTTCTGGAACACAAATGTTTGTCGTTACAATGGGCGGCACAGGAGCTACTCTTGTTGTTCCGTTTATGTTTATGTGGATTTGTAAGTCTAAACGAAATAAAGCGATTGGACGAGCATCAGTTGTTCCAACATTTTTTGGTGTAAATGAGCCTATTCTTTTTGGCGCTCCAATTGTACTGAATCCGATCTTTTTTGTACCCTTCATTTTAGCACCGATTGTGAATGTTTGGATTTTTAAAGTTTTCATCGATGTACTAGGGATGAATAGTTTTACAACCAACTTGCCTTGGACGACTCCTGGACCGTTAGGCATCATACTAGGAACAAATCTTCAAGTTCTTTCTTTTGCTCTGGCAGTAGTATTAATTGCTGTAGATGTCATTATTTACTACCCTTTCATCAAAGTATATGATGAACAAATTCTTGAGGAGGAACGTCTAGGTAGATCAAATAGCACCTTGAAAGAGAAAGTTGCATCTAATTTCAATACTACCAAAGCAGAGGCTATTCTTGAAAAAGCAGATGCAGGACTGGTAAAGGAAGATACTTCTAGTAAAGATAATATTGCAAAAGAAATTAATGTACTTGTTCTTTGTGCAGGAGGAGGCACTAGCGGATTATTATCTAACGCTTTGAATAAAGCGGCGATGGAATGTGATGTCTTAATTAAAGCAGCAGCTGGTAGCTACGGTGCTCATCGTGAGATATTGCCTGAGTTTGATTTAGTAATCCTAGCTCCTCAAGTGGCATCAAATTTTGAGGATATGCAGGCTGAAACAAGCAAGTTGGGTATAAGACTCACTAAAACAGAGGGCGCTCAATATATCAAATTGACTCGAGATGGAAAGAGTGCACTATCATATGTAAAAGATCAGTTTAATTAAGCATTTTAGCTTGAAAAGAAAGGGTGAAAAAAATGGCAAAAAAGTTACCTAAAGATTTTATTTTTGGAGGTGCTACTGCTGCTTACCAAGCAGAAGGCGCCATTCAAGCAGATGGGAAAGGTGCTGTGGCTTGGGATCAATACTTAAAGGATAATTATTGGTATACAGCTGAACCAGCCAGTGATTTTTATAACAAATATCCAGTAGATTTAAAGTTAGCAGAGGAGTATGGAATAAACGGAATTCGAATTTCGATCGCTTGGTCTCGAATTTTCCCCAATGGTTTTGGCGATGTCAACCCTAAAGGCGTAGAATTCTATCATAATCTTTTTACAGAATGTCATAAACGTAATGTTGAACCTTTTGTCACACTACATCACTTTGATACGCCATTAGCACTTCATTCAAATGGAGATTTTTTAAATAGAAAAAATATTGACTACTTTGTAGATTATGCATCTTTTTGCTTTGAAGAGTTCTTAGAGGTGAACTATTGGACAACTTTTAATGAAATAGGTCCTATCGGAGATGGCCAGTATTTGGTCGGTAAATTCCCACCGGGCATTCACAATGATTTGGCAAAGGTTTTTCAATCGCATCATAATATGATGATTTCACATGCTAGAGCAATCAAATTATACAAAGATAAAGGATATAAGGGGGAAATAGGTATTGTCCATGCTCTTCCAACAAAATATCCAGTTAATCCTGATAAGCCAGGAGATGTTCGAGCAGCGGAGTTAGAAGATATTATCCATAACAAGTTTATCCTTGATGCTACTTATCTGGGTCATTACTCGGAAAAAACTTTAGCAGGTGTTAGCCATATCTTAGAGAACAATGGTGGAGAACTGGAATTTTATGAGGAAGATTTTATAGCCCTTGAAGCGGCTAAAGATTTGAACGATTTTCTCGGAATTAATTACTATATGAGTGATTGGATGACTGAGTTTGATGGAGAAACTGAAATTAATCATAATGGAACAGGAATTAAAGGTGGTGCTAAGTATCAAATTAAAGGGGTTGGTCGTCGTGAATACGATGTAGACGTCCCTCGTACTGACTGGGATTGGATGATTTATCCACAAGGTCTTTATGATCAAATTATGCGTGTAAAAAAGGATTATCCAAACTACAAGAAAATTTATGTTACGGAAAATGGCTTAGGTTACAAGGATGAATTTGTAGATAATACAGTATATGATGATGCAAGGATTGACTACGTTAAGAAACATCTCGAAGTTTTATCTGATGCTATTTTGGATGGTGCTACAATCAAGGGGTACTTTCTGTGGTCCTTGATGGATGTTTTTTCTTGGTCAAATGGATATGAAAAACGGTATGGATTATTTTATGTTGATTTTGAAAATCAGAAACGATATCCCAAAAAATCAGCATATTGGTATAAGAGATTATCTGAAACACAGATAGTTGAATAGATTGCGTTGCTGAATGTATTATTTCCTTCGTTTTTTTTAAGGGTAGATGTTTAGTTTCAGCTTGTTTGGCAAAACTAAAAACTCCTTTTATTTTATTAAAGAAAATCAGATTATACTCACAGTCTAGTTTCGCTCCGTTGATTAAAGTAAGTTTACAACCTAGATTAATATAAATACTCGAATACTCAACAAATGGATTACTTTACATTAAAGTAAAAATAGAGAGGTTGTCTTTGTCTCAATACTCTCTATTATGATTATGGCGAAATCGAGCATTATAATTTTTGAAAGAAGATTTAGTTGGCTATTCGTATATAAAGGATGAAATGCAGCCTATTTCATTTTTCTTTACAGCAAGTTTAAAACCAGTTAGCAGAAACGGAGATTTCCGATGAAAATTAGAGGAAATAAAAAATCTGTTAGCAGATTTAGAGGTCAACTAACAGATCATTATATCAAGTATAGTA